>NZ_CP065589.1:1343064-2012096 GCF_021278965.1 Chryseobacterium capnotolerans
ACTTCTCTTACTTTGAGAAAAATGACGATTATTTTACTAGAGATATTGATATCAATAAGGATGGTTTCAAAGATAAAGTTGTTTCTAGTAAAAAAAATATGGGTGATGATTTAATATTTTTTTTAGGGAATGAAAAGTCAAAATATCAATTTGCTTTAAAAACCTATAATTTTTCGGAAGATGGCGGGTTTGTGATTGATGATATAAAGCCTCTTACTAATAATTCAACAAACGAAGTTTTTTATATTACTACATATTTTGATGGTTCAGGTGGGGCTCAACGAATAAATTATGTTGCCTATGAAGGCAACAAATGGAAATTAACTAGGTCCGTTTATATAACTTCAGATTGGCGTTCAGATGTAAATAAAGAATACTATTGTGATGTACAACAAAATATCGCTTTAGATGATAAAAAAATAAGAGAAAAATTACATCCAATGCCTGATGAAACCGTAAGAGATAAGGTATGTAAATCAAGGTATAAGTTTGAGGATACTTTAAGACAATTTGAAGAAAATATAAAGAATTCAGTTAACTATACGGGCATTGAAAGGTATCAAGAGTTATTACTTAAATTCCCAATAAATAATAGTAATATACTGCAATATAATAATATTGCTTATTACTTGTATGAAAAAGGTGCATATAATGAATCAATATTATTAATCAAAGAAATTTTAAAAAAGACCCTAATAGGATTGTGGCATGGTTTAATTTGGCTGATTTACAATGGGAATTGGGTAATAAAAATGAGGCTAAAAAATCCTATCAACAATACATTTTATTAATGAAAAGCCAGGGTAAAGACCTAAAAAAAATTCCAAATAGAGTATATGAAAGAAGTAAATAAATTAATTTATTTATTTATTGGATATTCCTAGTATCTGTAATAACTTTAGTAGTCTCTTATTTTCTGTTAGAAAGTTCTAACTGTGAAAATAAAGTTATTGTGGGCGATGACATGTTTGGCATCAATAAAGCAAAATCGAATTGGTGTTCAATTCTCACATTTTTAAAGAATATATCGACTGGCCCACTATTTGTGGGAGCGTTAATCTATATCATAAACTATTGCTTTTCAGATGAGTATGATTATTAAAATGCCTTAGGTTTTGACCGATAATGCATATCTAAAAAAACTCCGTCCCAAAAAAAGAGACGGAGTTTTTATTTTTCATATTTATTCAATCTTTCCTTCAACCTCTGATTTTCTTCCTTTAATATGGATATATAATCCTGAAGATTTTTAATGATTGAGGTGTTTTCTTTAGTGAAATTAGCGACATTACCCCCTGTCGTCTGTATTTTTAATGATACTTTTAAAAAATAATCTCATGATCGGGTATATTGGTCTTTAGGAGAATTAAATCAGTATCATATGAAAGATATTAGAAAATCAGATATAAGAATGGGGTGTTATGTATTAAGTATGTTGATGATCCTATCCGTATTCACTCTTATAAGCTGTAAAGAAAACAAGAGAAATACAGAGCAAAATACAGCGGTACATACTGAGCAGGTGCAATCTGTGAAAATGACCTCTGCCGGTGGGCAGCTTGGATTTTCTTCCACTACTTTGATAGATAAAGATTCTATTCATTACAATCGGAAAATGGCAGCTAATGAAGCCAATAACCTTTCATACAGCAGAAAAATAAAACCTGAAGACTGGAAAAATCTGATTGATGCCATTGATCAGAAGATGTTTGGAGCCGCAAAGGAAGGACACAGCGTACAGCCTGTAGACGGTATTGATACCCGTATTATCGTCACAACAACTGCTGGTGATATTTCCAAAATGAATGCTTATGACGACCCTGCATGGAAAAGCATCCGTGATATTGTAGACAAGTATAATGAATTATATAAGTAATACTCCCTAGAAATATGTCTGTTGAAACAGAATGTATTATATTTGATATTCTGACCATGAAAAACGGAACTGTCACTTTCTTTGCTTACAAAATATACATATGTCTACATCAAAATTAAGCCTGTTGGCTACCATTGCTCATATTCTTTTATCTGTGATCTTAATGAAATATGATGAGGTATTGTTTACCCATGATTGGGAGAATGCTGTATTATTATTGATTTTTCTGGTTGTAATTTTAGCCTTGATGTTAGCCATAATGTCAAGAAAAACGAAACTAGGGGCTGTATTAATGGTCGTAAATGGAGTTTATACATTGATTTGTCTTTTTATGTTGTACTTCATTTTTAATTATACATTTAAAGTATAGAGAACCTCTTGTATCTGGTATTAGTTTTATTTTAAATAGTGTTGTTGTTTATGTTGTTGAAAATTAGTTAGTTGTTTTTAATTTTGTAGAATTGCTTTAAAAAGATACACTAGGTATCATTTCGATTCGGAATTTGATTTAATTTGCATAAAAAACTAAATCATTATGTCCGGACAGAACAGTTCAGATTTTCATAAGAGAATCACCCTCGCAGGATCCCTGATTGCAATAGGAATTGTATTTGGTGATATAGGTACTTCACCATTGTATACCCTTAATGCTGTTTTTCACAATAAAATTATCACAGAAGCCATTGCCCTCGGTAGTTTAAGCTGTATTTTCTGGACTCTTGTTTTCAGACCACCATCAAATATGTCATTATTACATTACAGGCCGACAATAAAGGTGAAGGTGGAATTTTTTCTCTTTATGCCCTAATACGAAGGTTTAGTGGAAAATGGCTGGTATTTATAGCCATGGCCGGAGGGGCTTTCTTAATGGCCGATGGAATTATTACGCCGCCTATGTCTGTTTCATCTGCTGTAGAGGGAGTTCAGGCAGTGGTTCCCGGGTTAAATACGGTTCCTATTATTATTGGAATTTTAATATTACTCTTTATTTTTCAACAATTTGGAACTGATAAAATTGGAAAGGTCTTTGGCCCGGCAATGATTATCTGGTTTGGATTTATTGCTGTCATAGGAGTGATGGCTATAGGGGATAATTGGGAAGTTTTCAGAGCGTTAAACCCTTATTACGCTTATCAGATGCTGGTAAATGAACCTAAAGGATTTTGGTTTCTGGGAAGTATCTTTCTATGTACAACCGGAGCAGAAGCTTTATACAGTGATATGGGACATTGTGGGAGAAACAATATCAGAATCACTTGGATTTTTATAAAAATTGCCCTTATTCTTTGTTATGCAGGGCAAACTACCTGGTTATTGAACCATGTAGGAGAGGAAGTAGGAAGCTTAAGTCCTTTTTACCATATTGTTCCCAAATCTATTTTCTGGCTGGCATTATGTATTGCAACATTAGCAACCATTATTGCCTCTCAGGCGTTGATAAGTGGATGTTTTACCTTAATTAATGAAGCCATACGACTTAATATATGGCCCAAACATATGGTTCTTTTCCCAAGCAATGTGAAAGGCCAGCTTTATATTCCTGCCATTAACTGGTTTTTGATGTGCGGATGCGTGGGAATGGTGCTTTATTTTAAAGAAAGTACCAAAATGGAAGCCGCATTCGGATTGAGTGTGACTCTTACTATGTTGATGAGTACCATTTTAATCAATGCCTATCTTCGTATCAAAAGAGTTCCGTTTATACTGAATATCTTAATCACAGGAGTCTTTTTAGCGATTGAATTAAGCTTTTTGGCAGCCAATCTTCAAAAAGTAAGTGAGGGTGGATGGCTTACACTGTTACTCGGTTTTTCATTATTTGCTGTGATGTATATCTGGTGGCGAGGAAGGAAAATGAAATCAGATATTCTGTCTTTTGTAAAGCTTTCAGATTATCTTCCGCTGCTGGTTAAGCTGAGTACCGATGAAAAACTTCCGAAATATGCAACCAATCTGGTGTATCTTACGACTTCAGACTCTGAAAAGAGAATAGAAAAAACAGTGATGGATTCAATCCTTACCTTCGGACTTCCAAAGCGTGCCGATATCTATTGGTTTGTACATGTCAATATTCTGGATGAACCTTATGCTCAGAAATATTCTGTGGAAACCATTATCAGAAATGATGTTTATTATATTCAGTTTGATCTTGGGTTTCGTGAAGATCCGAGGATTGGATACTTCTTCAAACAAGTGGTGAATGATATGATTAAAAACCATGAAGTAGATGTAGAAGATTCCCTGGAGCAGGCTTATCAGCAGAACAAAATCGGTGATTTTAAATTTATGATTATGGATAGCTTCCTTTCCTATGATAACAGGATGCCATTCTGGAAGAATTTTGTGATGAAGGGCTACTACAACCTGCGCTATCTTTCCGTAAAAGACTATATCAATTTCGGACTGGATAAAAGCCATATTGAAACAGAGCAGTACCCATTGGTAGTGGTTCCGTTTGCCGAAAATAAACTGGAACGAAAAGTTTAAAAAAGGGTATATTTAATCACTATTGATGGTTATATAATGTGATTCGGGGCAAAAATCTTCGATTTTTGCCCCGAATCACGCTTTTTAAGAAATATATGGCACTGTATTTTTACAATGTCAGAACAATTTTACCAAACAAGGGTTTGACTCGTTTCGTATCTTCTATTCTTTGATGAGCACTCTGAATTTCTTCCAGAGGAAATACACTGTCTATAACCGGTTTAATATGCCCGCTTTCAATTAACTGGGTGATAGAATGAACTTCGTCTCTGCTTTGTCTGGTAAAAACAAAATGATAGGTGGCATTCTTTTCCCAGGCATGAATTAGGTTTTGGGGTTGTGCAATATCAACTAAAGTCACAATTCTTCCATAATCAGCTAAAGCAAGCGGACTGTCTGAAAGGGTAGTGCCTCCAACGGTATCAATAATTATATCGACTCCTTTGCCTTTAGTATGTGTTTGTATTTCCTCGATATAGTTTTTGTGATGATGATCAATAATAACATCTGCTCCCAGATTCTGAAGTTTTTCATGTAAAATACTTTGCCCGGTAGTATAGACAAAAGCACCAAGCGATTTTGCAACCTGAATCGCCAGTGTTCCAACACCCCCGGCCCCGCCAAGAATAAGAATGGTCTCTCCTTTTTTTACTTGTGCTCTTACTACCAGCATTTCCAAGACTGTTCCACCGATGAGAGGGATGGAAGCGGCTTCCTCATAAGTGATATTTGCAGGCATTCTTGACAGTGAAGATTCTTCAGTGACATGATATTCTGCATAGCTTCCGGTATTGCCAAAACGAGGTGAATAGTAAACTTTATCTCCGGGTTTCCAGTTTTTGACAGCATCACCTACTGCGATAATATCACCGGCAATATCATGACCTGTTATCATAGGTAAATCAAATAATGAGGCATAATCACCACGCCTTATCTGGTAATCCAATGGATTGACAGAGGTTGCTTTTACTTTTACCAGTACCTGAGAAGGCTCTGTTATAGATGGAATTGGGGCTTCTTCGAGTTGGAGGACTTCCGGCCCGCCATAATTTTTGATTACGATTGCTTTCATAATAAGATATTCGTTAAGCTAATGGTTATTATTAAGGTAAGGTTTTCATAAAATCAAGAATCTCAGTACCGATTTCTGTAACGTGTGTTTCCAGTGCAAAATGTCCGGTGTTATAAAACTTGAGGTGGGCATCCGGAAGGTCTTTTTTATAAGCTTCAGCACCTTCAGGCAGAAAGTAGGGATCTTTGTTTCCCCAGACTAATAAAAGTTTTGGCTGATGTTTTCTGAAATATTCATGAAATTTGGGATATAAAGCCACATTAGTTCTGTAATCTCTCACAAGGTCGAGCTGGATCTCTATATTGCCTGGTCTGTCCAGAAATTTCTGATCTAATGTATACGATTCAGGAGCAATGAGAGAACTATGGGATACTCCGTGATGGTATTGAAAATAAGTAGCTTCTTTAGAAACAAAATCTTTAAGGGAGTGGCGGTTAGCTTCTGATGGATCTTTCCAGTATTTTTGTATAGGATTCCATTCTTTGCTTAGTCCTTCTTCATAAGCATTTCCGTTTTGAGAAATAATTCCGGTTATTTTTTCCGGATTATTCATCGCCAGGCGCAGCCCTACCGGAGCTCCATAGTCAAAAATATAGACTGCAAAACGTTTTATTTCTAGTTTGTCGATAAATGACTGTATTGTATTGGTAAGATTATCAAATGTATAACTAAACTGTTGATGATCCGGAGCATCCGAATAGCCAAATCCGGGTAAATCTGGAGCGATGACATGGTATTTTGTACTCAGTATCGGAATTAGATTTCTGAACATGTGGGATGATGTAGGATATCCATGCAAAAGAAGGATAGCGGGAGCATTGACAGGGCCTGCTTCTCTGTAAAATAGTTGTAAGCCGTTAACTTGAGTTGTACGGTAATGTATTGACTGATTTTCCATAATGCGATGATTTAAAATTGATTTTTGGGTAGATTGGCCCATCATTAGGGTATTGGTGAATAAACCAATTGAAAGACCTGTGATGAGTTGTCTGAATGTTATTTCCATTGAATTCTTTTTGAGATTCCAAAATTAATACGGATATTTGATTATTAAAAACGATTAATTATAATCAATGTAATCACTTTTAATGATTATAAAATGAATACAAACGATTTAAAAATATTTGAAGCCGTTGCGGAAACCGGCAGTTTTACAAAGGCAGCGTCCTTAATGTTTACAGTTCAGTCTAATGTAACAGCAAGAATAAAAAGTCTGGAAGAGGAATTTGATGCTAAGCTATTTTCGCGTACTTCCCGAAAAGTAGAACTTACCTCCGAAGGAATCATCCTGATGCAGTATTGTAAACAGATTCAGCACCTGGTGGAAGAAGCCAAATATAATATCAGAAGTGGAGAAAATGTAAGAGGATGTCTGAAAATTGGTTGTATTGAAACAACCATGGTTTTGAAAGCTCCGGAAATCCTCAAAACCTTTGAAGAAAAATATCCGGATATTGAGTTGGAATTTAAATCAGATACAAGGGATTCGCTGATAGCGGGAGTTTTGGATTATAGCTTGGACGCAGCATTTGTTTCTGCTCCTATTATTGCCAACGGACTGGAAAAAATTAATATTAAAGAGGAGCAGCTTGTTATTCTAACCTCTTCCAAAGGTCCCCAATTACAGACATTACTTGAAAAAACACCTTTGAAAATTGTGGTATTTGATGATGGCTGTATTTTTAGAGAACGATTCGAATCCTGGCTGAGCCATAAAGGAGTGATGAACTATAAAAGTACTGTTTTGAATTCTTTTGAAGGGATTATCAACTTTGTAGAAGCAGGTTTGGGAATCAGTATATTACCGGAAGAAATTGTGACTGCATATTATGGCGGAAGAGCCATCAAGACTTATGGTTTAAGCAAACAATTGGGAACGATGAATACCGTTCTTATTTTCAGGAAAGACGGACCACAATCAAAGGCTCTCCAATGTTTTATAGATATGCATTCACAAGGATAATATCCTTTTGTAACGTTCAGAATAACGACTGTTTTTTTGTGGATTGGAAATAATATCGAAAATATCCATAAACAGATTGAATATAAAGATGAAGAAGAACTGGGTTTCTTTGTTTTTTCGTAGTTTAATTCCGTTAATTTATCAATCACATTTTATATACTTTATGAAAAGGAATTTTATCAATCAAAATGGAATCTCAGATAAATTTTGGAATATTGAATATAAGGGAAATACACAAAAAAATGTGTTTGGAAAAACGGGAACCAAAGGCCGCGAAACCATTAAAGATTTTGAAGATGAATTGGAGTGTACCAAAGAATCTGAAAAACTGATCGCACAAAAGCTTAAAAAAGGGTATACTGAAATCCTTGAAGATGATAAAATTCCGCAGAAAGCAGAACTTTCTGAAGCTGAAAAAGCCGATATTTATTTCTGGGAAGCTATAGAGAAATCCAATAAATATAAAAACGCCCACTGGAGCGAATATGATGTCGACGAACATTTGGAAAATCTAACCCTCTATCTTTCTAAATTCGGAAAAGAAAGATTGATCCTTTTTGAAAAGACCCTTCAGGAAAAACTGAGCGAACTTTATACCGCTGAAATTGCCGAACTGTCTATCATTCTTGAATCTGATTTCAAAACTGAAAATGGGAACTATATTTTTGACGGTTATCTTTCTGATGACGGATTCATTTATTTCCGTTGTTGGCTACTACTGAAAGGAAAAGAGTTTTTTGAAGATATTAAGAAAGATATACAGGCATTTGTCAGCGGGAAATATAGCTTTAATATTGGGGATTGTTGGGCAGAAGGACTGTTGTATGTATCGGATGAAGCCTATACTGAAAATCATGAAAATGAAGATGAATCAGAAATAAGGGATGCTGTTAATGAATGGTATTCGGATCATCATTATGACAGCATGGATCGTCAGATGAACCGTGAACCGAAAAACGGGGCTGATCTTCAGAAGTTGTACCCGAAATTGGTAGAAGAAATTGGTGAACTAAGAAGCACATAAGTTCATGTTTAATACTAAAAACGGCAAATATCTTAGATGTTTGTCGTTTTTTGTGAAATGATATTTATGATCACAATATAAGAGTTGCTTTTTCTTCATTGTTTCTAAAATGTAATAATATTTATAGGGATTATGAATTATAATTAATTTTCTATCACCTATTTTATTATCCATAAGAAAAATATACTTTTGCAGTCAACAACATTAAGTTATTGTAACAGATTATGTTGTTTTCTGAGAAACTAAAACTAAACCTGAAAACTAATTAAACCGTAAAATGAGTAAAAACTATCTTGTATTTATCTTTAATACATCAAAATTCGTTGCTTCAAACAATTTAAAACAACAGTAAATCCTCAAAATTTCTCTAGAATTACAAGTTATCGTCCTGAATTATCGATTTAATGATTTCCTATTAAATCATATGAAGGAACCGGATAAAGGATTAATAAATATTCCGTTAACCCCCGGGGAAATAATACTCTTAGGGAGCTTTATGTTGTAAGTGATGACGCTCTATTATTTAATCAAAGAAATTTTTTAAATCAATGTTTATTCATTGGTCAAAATTCTTATGCCATAACTTTTGTGTTCAGCAAAAAGGGAAATAGAAGAACAGCAGCAGACAATACTATTAAAAAATCAAAAAATATAATTTATATAAAACCAATAAATTTTTACTATTATGACAAAAAAACTACTAATCATGGCTTTTATGGGCTTATCAGGTACCATGGCTTTTGCAGCCGATCTTTATGTTAGAAATGGGGGAACCGGTGGAGCTTATTCTACCGTAAGCGCAGCTATTACAGCAGCTTCAGAAGGTGACCGTATTATCATTCAGCCTAAAGCCAATGGAGAAGCTTATACAGAAAATCTGATCATCAACAAATCACTTGCTTTTGTTTCCGAAACCAATTATAGCAGGTATTTCATTAAAGGAACCATTACAATCAATCCGGCTGCAGGAAGAGTGGTAACCATCAGTAATTTGACTTCAGGGAATTATACCATCAATGATGTAACAGTGAGTGGGGCAACAACCGGAGGAAGAACTACAATCAATCTTTGGAACTGTGATTTGAATAATGTGTTTACTAACCAATCTAATGTTACAACAAACATTTCAGGTTGTGTCGTTAGGGGGTCTCTTAGCTTTTCCCATGGACGAGCTACGGCTAATAAAGCACAATTTATTACTGTCCGTTCTAGTTCTAATATTCAGGAATCTTCTATAGCCCCATCTGATGTTGAGGTGTATGGAAATATTGTTGATGATGTATTATCCTATACGCAGCCTTTTTATGATTTTAAATTTAATAATAATTTTTGTGGACGTATATCAGTTCATGGTATTAAAACAGGGGGTTCTAATGAAATCATTAACAATACGCTCTATAGCGCGAATGCTGGGGATGTAGCTCCTTTGTCGATTAGCTTGAATAACACCACAAGTACGGGAGATATTGCCATTATGAACAATGCTGTGTCTTTTGTGGTGGGCCAAACCAATGCGTGTATCCAAAACAACAGTGCTAATGTTAATATAACAGCCAGTTATAATGTATTTACCAATCCTTTTGTAACTCAGGGAACGATGAACCAAAGTAACAATTCAGGATCTGTTAATATGAACTTTAACAATACAACATACACTTTAACGGGTATGAATGTCAATGCCGGAAGCCCTGATGTAAAATATACAGATTTAGATTTAACAAGAAACGATGCTGGGCACTATGGAGGTTCTAACAGCTGGGCTAATTACTGGCCTGCCAATGTTGGTAATAAACCTCAGATAAATTATTTGCTTACTCCAAGAACGATGGTAGGAGGTACGCTGAATATCAATGCATCAGGTTTTTCTAAATAATGACTAACGATATAACAAAATATGAAGAATTATATCTATAGTATCATCGCTTTGCTTATGATAATACTGTGCCCGGCACAAGTATTCGTAAGTCAGGCGGAATATTTCTGGGATACTGATCCCGGAACAGGAAATGGCACTCCGGTCTCGGCTGTTGATGGAAGTTTCAACAGTGTTTTTGAACAATTAATTAAAACAGATATTGCTACACCAGGTAATGGCTTACACAAATTCTCTGTCCGTATCAAAGATAATACAGGGGTTTGGGGACCCGCTTTTACTAATGTTATTGATATTCAGCAACCTGTAACGTCAAATGTGATCTCTCTTTCCCAAGCTGAATATTTTTGGGACACTGATCCTGGAGCCGGAAATGGTACTCCGGTATTAGCTGCGGATGGAAGTTTCAACAGTGTTTTCGAGCAACTTATTAAAACAGATATTGTTACGCCAGGTAATGGCTTACACAAATTCTCTGTCCGTATCAAAGATAATACAGGGGTTTGGGGACCAGCTTTTAGCAATGTTATTGATGTTCAACAACCTGTAACGTCAAATGTGATTTCTCTTTCCCAGGCCGAATATTTCTGGGATACCGATCCGGGAGAAGGCAGTGGAACCCCGGTACTGGCTGCCGATGGAAATTTTAACAGCACTTATGAAGAACTGACCAAGACAGGAATTAATTTGCCTTCTAATGGTTTACATGTATTTAACATACGTATCAAAGATAATACAGGGGGTTGGGGACCAGCTTTTAAAAATGTTATTAATATACAAACTGCGGCCTCTTCAGGCTGCTGGGAAAGTCTTAGTGCAGGTAATTTCCATTCGGTAGGTTTAAAATCGGACGGAACATTATGGGCATGGGGACGTAATTCCAATGGTCAACTCGGAGACGGAACTACAATTGACAGAAATGCTCCTATTCAAATAGGAACAGACAATAATTGGCTGAGAATAGCAGCCGGAGATACTTATACTCTTGCCATCAAGACAGATGGAACGTTATGGGCTTGGGGAAATAATGATTATGGACAGCTGGGAGACGGTACCAAAGCGGATAAATTGAGTCCAACTCAAATAGGAACTACTGCGGGTTGGAAAAGCGTAAGTGCAGGAAGCTATCATTCTATAGGGTTAAAAACAGATGGCACATTATGGAGCTGGGGATATAATATCTACGGACAATTAGGTGATGGAACGATTGTTGAGAAAATTACTCCTATTCAAATCGGAACAGCAGCAAACTGGCAAAGTATTGCCGCAGGTTATCAACATAATCTTGCCATCAAAACAGATGGAACACTGTGGGCATGGGGATCCAATTACAGTGGGCAGCTTGGAGACGGAACAACAACAGCAAGGAATGTTCCTACCCAAATCGGAACAGCTGCAAATTGGAGAAATATTGATGTAGGAACATCTCATTCCCTGGGAGTAAAGCTGGATGGGACATTATGGACCTGGGGTGCTAATGCCAATGGGCAATTAGGTAATGGATCTACTATTGGTAAAAATATTCCAACCCAAATAGGAATAGGGAACAATTGGCAAAGTATCAGTGCTAGTAATAATTTTAGTTTTGCTAACAAAACTGATGGAACACTTTGGTCGTGGGGAGCCAATGAATTTGGTCAATTAGGTAATATAACAAGTGGATCAGTACTATTTCCTACACAAGTGGGTTCTTCTTCAGATAATATATTGATGTCTTCCGGGATTTATTATACTCTTGTAAAAAACATCGATGGAGTTTTAAAAGTGTGTGGAGATAACAGTTATGGACAGCTAGGAGATGGAACAAATAATCCGAAAAGTACTTTCGTCTCTTTGAGTTGCCCTTTAAATTGTCTTCCTCCTGCACAATTTTCAACAACTAATATAACTTCTGCAACAGCTACTATTAATTGGACAGGATCTAACCCAACTCCTAATGCGGGTTACTATTACTTATATAGTACAAGTCCATTTATTGGAGGTATACAGGGAACGACTTCCTCTAAAACAGCAAATTTGACCAATTTATTACCTAACACTGTTTATTACTGGTGGGTATCATCTAATTGTGGAAGCAGTCAGGGGGATTGGGTATCGGGTGGATCTTTTACAACACTTACTACCGCCGCAACAGGCTGTTGGGAAACTGTGAGTACGGGTTCTTTCCATGTTTTAGGAATAAAAACAGATGGAACGCTTTGGGCCTGGGGAGAGAATTTAGCGGCACAATTAGGAGATGGAACAACAGTCTCAAAAAATACTCCAACACAAATTGGAACCGACAATAATTGGCTGAAGGTATCTGCAGGAGATAGTCATACTGCTGCCATTAAAACAGATGGAACTTTATGGACTTGGGGGGATAATCAGCAAGGACAACTAGGTAACGGGACTACAGTCAAGAGAATTGTTCCAGAGCAAATAGGAACAGAAACAAACTGGGTAAGTATTTCTAGTGCGGATCTTTCTACATTTGGAATAAAGTCAGATGGAACCTTGTGGGGTTGGGGATATAATGGAAGTGGTCAATTAGGAGATGGTACTACCATTCGTAAAACTGTACCTGTACAAATCGGTACAGCAAATGATTGGAAAATGGTTACAGCAGGGGATTCGCATATTCTTGCCATTAAAACAAACGGAACACTATGGGGTTGGGGAAGCAACGCTTATGGACGCTTAGGTGATGGAAATTCAAGTGTAACTTCAACTGTAGTATCAATCCCCACTCAAATAGGAACCGCTGCGGATTGGAAAAGTGTGAGTGCAGGATACTATCATTCTATAGGCCTAAAAACAGATGGAACGCTTTGGGCCTGGGGAGATAATTTCGAAGGACAATTAGGTGATGGAACCAAAACTCTTAGAAGTATTCCAATACAAATAGGAACTGCAACAGACTGGAAAAGTGTAGCTGCTAACCATTTTAATTCTTCTGTCGGAATCAAAACCAATGGAACACTATGGGCATGGGGCAGAAATACCTTAGGACAGTTAGGTGATGGAACTAGAGCAGATAGACTAGTTCCATCACAAATTGGAACCGTCACTGATAGAAAAATAGTTTCAGCAGGACCATATACTACAGTCGCTATAAATAACAATGGATTTTTATCAGCTACCGGTAGTAATGAATACGGGCAGTTAGGAGATGGTACTAATATTCCAAAACCTATTTTTGTACCTGTTGCTTGCCCTACAAGTAATTTAGCGGTTGCAGAAGTTTCAGCAAAAGAAGATAAGCTGAAAGTCTATCCAAATCCGGTACAGGATATCCTTACGATCTCATACGATCAGAAAATTCTTTTTGTAACGGTTTACAATGCATCAGGACAGCTGATCCTTACTAAAGCAATTAATGATACAAAAGGAACCATTGATGCTTCCGGATTTGTATCAGGAGTTTATTTGGTTAAAATAAATGCCATAAACGACTTTGTAAAAACAGTAAAAGTTATCAAACGATAAATTTAATGGTTATCGATAGTAAGCTTTAAAAGCTTGGTAACCTAAATCTTTTCTGAATAGATAGCGTCACTTATTTTTAAGTGGCGCTATTTTTTTATAGAGTTTGAGATTCATATAAATTGTATATTTAATCTTTAAAATTACGGAATGAACAAAGCTGATACCCTGAAAAAATATATTGAAACAGAAAGTTTTGACGAACTGAGTGCACTTAACAGCCAGCTGATCTTCTGGGTGGATTGGCGGGAAGAGGATGATGCCATTGTAGAATATTGTGAGAAATGTCTTAATACAGGTACTCTGAATGCTGAAATAGTCTACAATGGAGATGAGCTCCTCCTTACCATCGATTACAAAGGCAATGTCTTTACAGAAAAAATTATTGACCGGGACCCAACGCTCATTTTCTTAAATAGAATATTACAACCCGACTATGAAATCAGGTTTTGCAAAGGGAGCGATGGTTCTGATACATTAGCCTTTTTACCTTTATCAAAATCAGAATGGCTTGAATTAGAAAATATTCACGGCAAAGAAAAAGTGAACAGTCTATTTGAAGTCATCAATGAAGATACTCAAATGTTCAGTAAAGAATGGGATTTTGAGCTTGAATAGAGTAGCAGATCAATTCAAAACAATTCACAACAATTTTAAAACCATGAAAAAGATAGTATTCATCTGTTCACTCCTGTTCAGCCTTTCTATGGCAAGGGCCCAGACTATAGAATCCGCAAGCCGCAGCACAACAGGTTATATCAAAAGCGATGGGACCATAGAAAATAGCAGCCGTTCAACAGTAGGCTATATTAAAAGTGACGGTACTATTGAAAACAAAAATCGCAGCACTATTGGCTATATCAAGAGCGATGGAACCATAGAAAACCAGAATCGTTCAACGGTAGGATACGTTAAAAAAGATGGCACTGTAGAAAACAGCAGCCGTTCAACCCTCGGGTATATTAAAGATGACGGAACGGTGGAAAATAGCAGCCGAAGTACTATTGGGTATGCTAAAGGGATTAAAAAGGAATGGGCAGCAGTAGTATATTTCTTTTTTAAATTGGACTAATCAAAGGCCTGAAATGAAACTGGTTCTCAATATCGGTTTTATCATGTCCGGTCTTTATTGTAAGGAGCATGAACATTTTTGGGTGCTGAAATATTTTGGAACTTATCCAGAATACTCCATAAATTATAATCAAATGATTGTAAAAATGAATAAAGAAATCAATGAACTCCTTTATTACTATAACCAAGAAGGAGAAGAAGGATATGATCTGAGTGAAGTACAGCTCCTTGAAAAAATAGATATTGACAGGGTAGAAAAACTAAAACTGCTGCTTTATAGTGACCATCAGTATATTGCATATCAGGCTATGCTTATTTTACTGGCATGGTCAATACCCGAAGGCTTTGAAATGCTTGATCGCTTCATCCATCAAAAATGGGATGAAAAAGAAAATTTTGAACCGCACAGAATCTATCATGAAGACAATGTGTACGATGTAATTACCAATGCATTATATATTGCGACATTTAACGGGAAAAGCGAACAGGAATTATATCCTTATATCAAGCAGTTTTTAAACAGTTATGGAGATAAGTTCTTTGAATCGAATCTAAAGAATTTCCTTTTAAAGAAAAACTGCAGACCCCTGGTAACAGATATAGAACAAGCTATGCAAAGTGCCTTATATAATAAAAGGTTCTATCAGGCCAGCCAGTTATTTCCGGTTATGGTTCACTATGAGAAAAATATATTTAATGAATATGTGGATGTTTTTAGCTCTTTAATAAAAGTGGATAATAGAATCATATACAATAGGGAAGAAGCAGAAAAAATGCTCTAAAAATTAAATGCAGTCTTTACTATATAGAAATGTAAACCTACTTAAATATGAAAGAGATGGATAGAAAAATGTTCAGTTTAATGCTGTTCTTTTATTCCATCTAATATTTTTTGCAGTTTATACAGATTTGGACTTTGAAAGCCATAATTAGTAAATAAGAATTTTGATCCTTTTATGATTTTTTCATTTTGAAGGTAATTCCAGTGAGGAGGCGGGTTCTTGGAAGCATCCAATGTTTCGTTTAAACAAATTACCATTTCATCATGCTTATATATTAAAATGAATAAGGTAACCTGTTTAAGCCTTGGTTTAACATTTTGTATATAGGTCCAATAGTATTCGTATTTGAATGGGTAATTAATTATAATTTCATTTTCTTTCATCTGTATTGTCAAATCAATTTGCTCATTACTTTTTCTATGCAATGTAACTATTGATTGGGCAGACTTTCGCCCCTTAATTCCAAGGATTAAAAACAGCGATGAAAGTAGTGAAGGCAGGGCCCAATACAGTATTAAATCTATTTTATATTCATTGGTTATAAAAAAAATAAATAAGCTTGCCACTCCAAGTATACCTATAATCAAAGCAAGACTGCTAAAATGAAAACTCTTTTGTACAGTAGAAAACACTGCCTTAAAGTATTCATTACCTTGCAAGGATTTTTGAGCAAACTCAATATTTGATGAGTCATCACCAAAGACCTTTCTTTCAAAGTCCTTAATAGTTTCTGTTTCTATCTTTTCCTGTTCTATCTCCTCTTTTTCTTCTTCTTCAAGAGCTTGTTCATATAAGCCTCTTTTTTTCAATATATCAATTATGGCATCCTGAGCATCCGGAACATAACGTTTACGGTTTCTGTACATTTCCAAAATGTTCCCATTAGGCTTAAGATCTAAAGTGTCATAATACTCATTTTTCATATCATCATTTGTTTTTTGAATATAAAATATAATTGATAGTGTTAAAAGTTAAAAATAACCAAACGAATTGAAGTAGCAATGAAAATTTTTAATTAAATTAAGTCTTTTTATTGTTGTTTTTATAGAGTTTTTGGTACGAAAATTCATGAATGTAATTTCGCTTCATGAAAAGTTAATGGTCTTTATTGATGAATTTACCACTGCCAAGAAAAAACTATGCAGTATATGGAAAATAGTGCCTTCGTTAAGTCTTTAACACAAGATTTGTTAGGAATTAATTTTCAAAATCAGGAAGCTTAAAAAAGGCTTCATCAAAATAAATATAAGCTTACTACCACACAGCTGAACTTTTTGTTAGAGCTAAATATCAAGCCTGTAAATAAATTCCTCTATTTCCGCTTGCCTGGCATTGGCAAAACCTTTGTCTGTACCGATTTTAATAAAGCTGCAGTTTTCCAGAACTTTTTGTGAACCAAGGTTGTCAAAAGCGACCCGTCCAAAAATGGGCCTTGTCGTTTCGATGGTAAGAAAATCTTTCAACGCTGTAGTAGCAATACCTTTTCCCCAGAAATTTTTACCGAGCCAATAGGTAATTTCTGCATCGCCTTCCATAACAAATTTGGCAATACTTCCTGCAATAACAGAACCTACCATAATGGTCTGGTTGTTGATGGTAGGATCATCCAATAATTGGGCATATTTAGCCAGATAGGCTTCTCTGTTTTTAGAATCCTCTGAAGTAAATGCAGCAAGGTGTCTGGCTTCATCATCAAGCTGAAATTGGAAAAGGATTTCTAAATCATCAACTATTGTGGGTCTGAGTTTTATTTCTTGTATATGATCTCCCATTTTAAAGGGTGCGTTGGTTGATTTTCAAATATAATTAAATAGGGCAGTTAAAAATCAGGTTCATCGTGTGAGAATGATATAAATCGGAAGAATTCCGTGAGTGAAGGAGTGCATTAAGGCACAAGTACTTCCATGATCATGATGTATTTATCAATTCCTTTACTAAATCCATCCGGTATAATCTCTACTGTTCGGAATCCGTTCTTTTTATAAAACTCAGCAGTATGCTGTGAGGTTTCAATTTTGTAAGGCAGGGAAGGATAGGTCTTTTTTAACAAATCAATCCGGTATTGAGTAAGGGCTTTTCCAATTCCTTTTCCATGATAGTCGGCATGAACCATTCCCCATGATAATCCAGCCACACTATTCTTTGTATCTAAAAAAAATCCACCATTTGCTACTACTTGACCATCCATTTTAACTACGAAGTAATTCTCTTTAGTATATTGATCTAAAAAGTCTTCAAAGAAAGGTAATTCTTCCATAGCAAAAAACTTTGGTAAATTGCTTTTGAAGATTTTGATGCAGTCTTCTCTGAAAATTTTTGTGTAATTGATGATTTTCATAAGTATTCGTTGAAGTTTATATTTGTTGATTTAAATTGGGAAAGATGTATTTCTATTTGATTTGGATTTCAGGAAGTTTAATTTCTTTGTTATAAAGCAGATAAACTATGTTTTTTATGAAATCTTCCTTTTTTATTCTTTCTCCGTTCGTTACATAAGCAATGGATAGGTCTGCCTCTTTATTATAGATGAGAATTGCGTGAGATCCTAAAGTATCACCGCCATGTCCATAAAATATAAAACGATCAAAATCCCAGATAGCCATACCTCTTCCCCAATCTTCTTTTCCTAAAACAGGTTCCATAAGCTTTAGAGATTCTTCCTTTAAAATTTTGTTGTGGAATAGGCTATTGATGAAAATATTCAGATCATAAGGAGTTGCAGAGATATCACCCACCCCAATTACATTCAGAAAGTCTATTTCCTTTTTCAGAACCTTCCAGGATCCGTTTTCATATCGGTAAGGCAGGAATACATTTTTTTTGTCAGATTTGAAAGAGTCCATATTTTTTAAGCCCAAAGGTTTTATGATTTCAGAATACAGTATTTCGTAAAAAGATCTTTGATGTTTTTTTTCAAGAATTTTTGTCAGAAGATAGTACGCCGAATTTGAATAGGCCACCTTTTCACCCGGTTCAAAGCTTTTCCCTTGTTGAATAATCAGATCCATAATCTCCCGGTCACTTACTTTTTCGGTAACCCAGACTTCACCATCTTTTACCACATAGCTTCCCAATCCGCTGGTATGTTCTAATAAATTTTTAATGGTTATTGTATTGGAATTGGGAATCTCCGGATAAAATGCTGACAGTTTATCATTTAATTGGAGTTTATTTTCTTCAATTAATTTAAAAATTAAAACAGCAGTAATCATTTTGGTAACAGAGCCTACCTGATATCTGGTGTTTTTATTATACGTTAATTCAGGAATGTTTTTTTGCCCAAAATTTTTAGCATAGACTTCCTTACCATTTCTAAAAACCGACAAACTTCCAACTCCTATATTATTGTTTTCAATATAACTCAGGTAATTATCCAATTTTTCAGCAGGAATGGTTTGTGAAAAAAAATAACTGGAAACAAGAATAAGTAAGAAAATAATTGGGTTTTTCATGGATGTAGTTGTATTATTTGTTAATTGAAGAATCTGATCATAAATATATTACATCTCAGGATATATTGCTGTACATAGTGAGAAATCTTTACGGAGAATATTTCGGAGACCATCATTATTTTGTAATCTCTTTTTCAATTTTCAAAAGCATTTCTTTTGCATTGTTGTTGTCAGGGTTTAATGCAATGGATTTCTGATACATGGTAACAGCGTCTTCCTTTTTACCACATTGTAGCAATGCTTCTCCATAGCTGTCATACACATTCGAACTCATCGGAAATAATAATGTTGCTGAATGGAAGGTTTTCAAGGCGTGATCACATTGCGGAAGTCTGAGAAACTGGTATCCCAGCTTATTAAAATCTCTTTCAGAGGCTTCAGAACTGCGTGGATTTTTCAGATATTCCTGAATCAGCTGATCTGCTTTTTCATTGTTTCCACTTTCAAGTAAGCTTCCATAGGTTCTTGAAAAATTTTGTTCTGGAACCGTATGCGGTTTGTTATTCATTATATTTAAAACAGTATTGGATATCGCAAAAACAGGAGTGTTGCCACTATTGGAAAGAAGAATAACGGTTTGGCTTTTTGCCATATTATGCAGTAAAATACTGGTGAGACCATTGATTAGCCCATCGTGAAAAACTATCTTTCCATCAGTTTCGTCCGTATACATAGCCCATCCTAAGCCATAGCTGGCTTCTTTTCCGTCTATCATAAAAGTTACTTTTTTCCCATCACTGAGTGTAGTGGGAGTTAAAGCTTCCTGCAGTTCTTTCTTTCCTACTATTTGATGGGTAAACAATGCGTTTTGATATTTTTTAAGGTCTGATGCCGTACTTAGAATACCTCCGTTTCCATAAAAATTACTTTTTTCCTGTATCAGAAATGGATCTTTAAGGGTATTGACATTCACAAGATGGGTTGAATATAAATTTGGATAAGTGTATAATTCTACCTGATTTTGACTTTTAATTTTCCTGTTAACAGGGACCAATGAATCTTTCATTTTGGCAGGTTTAAAAATATTCTCATCCAGATACCGGCCATAGCTCATTCCGGAAACCTTCTCTATGATCATTGCGGCAATACAAAAGTTAACATTATTGTATTCCCATTTGCTTCCCGGTAGAAATGAAAGGGGTATTTTGAAGCGAAGGAGCACTGGAATAATATCCTGATTAGAAATTATTTTTTCCGGATTTTCTTTGATAACCGTATCAAATAAATGATACTCTTGTGCCAATCCTGAAGTGTTGCTAAGGAGTTGTTTGATACTGATATTAGAATAAGGGAAATCCGGCAGATATTTTTGAACAGGGTCCTCTATCCTAAGCTTTCCTTTCTGTTGAAGCTGCAAAACAGCAGTTGAGGTAAACGTTTTTGTGATCGAAGCAATGGGGAACTGAGACGTATCACTCATCTTTTCTTTCTTCTCCATATTGGAAAATCCATACCTATTAGAAAAAATAGCATCTCCGGGCCTGGAGATAACAACACTTCCATTAAAAATTTTTTTCTCATAAAGCGTTGAAAACAATTCTTTCAACCCTTGCCCGGAAAGAATGTTGATAAAGAAGATTGTTATCCATACGAATAGGTATTTATTTCTCATTTTATTTTAATTTTTTGTATTGATGTTTTCAAGATTTCATTCAAGCGATTTTCATCATTTTATTTGTTCATTAGCTAAGATTACCTTCAGTAAATCATCAAATGCATTGAATGATTTTTGATTTTCTTCATAGGTAAAGAAAGAAATATTCTATGGTTATTTTATGGCTTACACTAATAGTAAAACACCTGAGAAAAGGATAGTATTACATTGGAGTATGAAATTTTAGGCTGTCCTTACACTTCATTTCTTTTAAATTAAATAATTACAGTATTGATTTTTTCCAGCTTGTCAAAGTCAGTTAATAAGAAGATTTTATTTAAATAAAAATCTCCGAAGTCGTCTGACTTCGGAGATTGGAGGAGCTTGGTATGAGCGCCTTTAAATATTTTTTTAAAGATTAATCTTTTGGGGGATTTATTATTTTTGTTTCAATGAAAAGTTATCTATATAAACAGCCTGATGAACGCCATTCAGCAGAACTTTCAGCCCTAAATGGGTGTCTTTTTTTATAGAAATATTGTATGTTTTTCTATCTCCTGTTATCTTGGAAGGTTTAGCAATTGAAACATATGATTTTGCATCGGAAGTTTTGTTGACTGAGAAAATTTCCAGTGTGGTTTCTCCTCCGTTATCTGAAATATCAAGGGTAAGAGTATAGTTTCCGGTTTTAATTTCTGGAGTCACTAAATACATATTTTCTCCCGGGCTGTTCATAGAATAAAATATAATTTTTTTATCACTCGCATAGAGCATTGCCTTTCCTGGCTGAGCAGTCCAGCATTTATCAATATCTTTCCAGGTATCAAAATTTTCTACAAGAGCAGATACGGTTTTACACTGTGCTTTTGCAGTTAGAAGTCCTCCCATAGTTATAAGCCCGGCTAATACGATTCTTTTCATGTCTTATTTTTATTTATTTTATGTAAAAATAAGCAAAAAGTATTACAGTGGAAACATTCAGTTCAACAGAGTATAGAGAATGTTAAAAATAAAGGGGAAAAGGGAAGGAAAAAGAGAGAATGGCTCTAAATATCATGTAAGGATATTAATTGGATAGAATTTTATTCAAATAGGGTAGTAAAGTGTAGAGATTTTAGCTATTACACCATTGAATTATGATAATTGCCATTCATTCACGAGTAAAAAAAGTCTTTTAAATACAGGAAATAAAGAGAATGCTACTTAAATTTCCTTTTTTCAACATCCCGTCTTTATGCACTTCTGTATAAATCAATTGCCCTTTTTTTCTTGTAGTGATGATAGGTTTTCCTGTTTCTTCATTATATTTTTGCAATAATTTATAAAACGTCCATATTCCGGCAGGTAACCCATTTTTGTATTCCGCTTCCAAGGTGTAAGGATCTGTAAATTCAGGATATTTTTGTATATCAATAGAGCTGTTTGACTTGTATTCTATCCATTTTCCATCTTTGGTGTGATTTTTTACCATACTTTGTTCTTCGTTATTTTGGTATGTACTTACCTTATCAAAGTATCGGACAAAATTGATATTTTCTACAATATTCTACCGGAGAAGATACCAGATTGCCGCTGCAATTCCAGCATACGCTGTAACCGTAATAATATCAGCTATGGGTTTTGAAAACCTTTTTTCAGCAATTTTATCACCATTGATTTGGTTCTTATGGAATTTCAGGATTTTTTTAGGATTATTAGCCGGATGAGCAACCAGACTGTCGCTTTCCCATCGGTCAACAATTATTTTATAGCTCTTGCCGTCAACATCAATTTTAACATTTTTATTAGGAGCTAGTTTCTCCTGAATGTTGACTGGAGCAGGAGCAGGAGCAGGTGTTTGTTGTGTGTTGTTGTTCTGGGGTTGAGCTGTTTTCATTGTGGCAACCATATTATTAGCAAGAGCTGTTCCTTTTTTAGATTCTTGCTTATTGTCAGTGGCAGGAGCCGCTGGCTTTTTTACCTGATAAGTATAGCAGCTGGTAAGGGAACATAATAGGATGATGAGATAAAGATTCTTTCGCATTGGCCAAATTTAAGAATTAAACGGAATATTTGGTATTTTCTTTTGAAAGATCCAGTTTTTTTGAGAGAAAGGCAATTCTTTGCCTGTGTTTTTTAATCTTATGACTGCAATAACTTCCAACCTCAACTTCTCTATTTTTTATACTCCTGAATATTTTATATTGATAGCTTTATGTATGAAATAGCTTAAAGAAAAAACCTTTCAGAAGAACTGAAAGGCTTTTAATATAGAAAATCTATTATTTAAAAATTTGCTGATCATAAAGAAGGTTGTCGTCTTCATCAAAACTTATGATGGTAACTTTATACTGTTTCGCACTGTCATTATTGAAAAACTTGATTCTTGGCGGAACATAATCACTGTCAAATAAATTAGGATTCCAGTAAAGGGTTTCGCGGGTATCGTTTTCAATTTTTGCATTCTCATCCAGCATTTCAACCAGAAACTCTGAAGGTTTATCATAGCCTTTGACAACAGATGAATTGTTTTTTGGAGCTTCTTTTCCTTTGTTTTTAGGTTTCATATCGCCTTTCATCGTGTAGATGGCTACAGCATCACCTATTAACCCTGCACCTTTAATGATTTTTACCATTGCAATATTGTTGATAGGAAGTGTGGAAATCATGGAAGGGTCTGTTGCAATCTCGTCTAAATACAGCTTAGCTTGCTGGCCGCGAATATAAGGAACATTGATCCCTGAACTATTTCTTTGGAACGTTAAACCGGCAGCTCTTCCCTGTAACCATTCTAATATATTGATTGATCCTTCGGCATGCTGGTCTTCATTCACAAAATCGAATATTATAGAGTTCAGAGAATTGAACATTCCTGTGGAAAGTTGCTTATCCAGTTCTTCTTTCGGATCTTTCTTTTTTCCGGTTAATTCTACTTCTTTTATTTCCTGTACTTCAGCACCTTCTATCTTTTTATTGTTTTTCTGAGTGTTGATCGCTCTGGAAATAGTTGTGGGAAGCGTTTTATTTCCACTGGATTTTACAAGTTTATATTTTGTCTCCGGGAAAGTCCCGCTAAACGGTGTAGGATTTACTAAAGGTTCTACCGTTACAAATAAATTATCAGCACTTGATTCTTTATCATTTCCTGAATTGGCAAATAAGGAAACACTCAAAGGTTCATCATTGCTGAGGTTATTCAGATAAACATATCCGCTTTGATCGGTTTGAAACGGGCTGATAACGGGTTCGTTTTTTCCTGACTTCAATAGTAGAATTACACTGGAATTGATAACCAGTGCATTGTTTTTAATAGGCTTTACCCTGTAAGAAAGATATTTTGGCGACTTGTTTTTAATGGCGGGCACAGATCCGCTAAGAACGGAGTTCCAGTCAAATCTTTTCCATTTTTCAGAAATAAGCAGGGCATCCAAAGCTTCACTATTGGCATTTTTAGTAAAATACTGTGCCGGATTGTCGATTTTTGTTGTGAAATCTCCTGTTAGCCAAAGACTGCTCAGTATATTTTCTTCTTCAGGCTTATTGCTGCCATCATCCTCACTTACCAAAACCGTATAGTTCTTAAAATAGGATTCAGGAGAAAGATCAATGCTGTTGAAAGATCTTGGAGTCTGTTTTATGCTCTGGCCTATAATTTCTGCTTTTGCAAGTTTTAAATCATTCGGTTTTATGAAGCATAGTCTTTGAGCAACCAGATTATCCTGATCATCAAAAATGGCTAATTGGAAAACCCCGTTTGCACCATTGCTTACTTTAGTAGGAATAAGGCTTGAAGCTTCATTCGTTAACTGTTTAATATTGGCTTTATACGCAAGATGATTATTGATGGTTCCTACCACCTTATAATTTTGAATCTGTTGTTTCAGATTAACGCCCTTTAAGGTATATTTAATTCCTTCTTTAGAGCTGTTAACTTCTAAATGGAGGCCGCTGTCTGCAACCTGTGGAAGGTCTATTGTTTTACTTTTTCCCGTATTATCCTGAATGATGGCCTGGTATTTTTTTCCTGAAGCAGGAGTGATGGTGAAAGAGGCAACATTTTTATCAAATGACTTAAAGGTAGCAATAGAAACAGTAGGGTTTTGTGCATCAATTACTTTTCCGGTCCAGTTTTCCGGCAAAGAAGTACTGCTTGACAGTCTTACGGCAAATTTTGTGGGTGTACCGTTAATGAAATTTCCGCCTTCCGGAAATGCTTTTGCAGACCAGTCGGAACTTTTAGCAATCGTTAATGATTCTGTGGAATTGGGATTGTAAACCGGAAGTGTTTTAACGATTTGAAAATCTTCACTAAAGTTGGTCATGTAAGGCGTATAAGCCCTTACAAAATACACCTGTTCAGGAAGGTCTTCTTTCAGTTGGAAGTCGCCGCTGCCCTCACCATTAGTGAGAAGAACGGTTCTCCAGTCGATTAATTTTTTATCAGAATTGTACAATTCTACAAATAGGGTAGTAGATAATGCAGAACGGTTGTACCCGTCGAATACAAAGCTTTTAAACCAGATTTTGTCACCAGCTGCATATTGGGTTTTATCGGTAAGTAAATATACTTTTTCCTGTTCGTAATTATCCTCAAGACTTGTAAGTGCCTTTTCCAGTTTAGTTTGTGCCAGTATAGGCTGTACCATGGAAAGAAGCAATACACCGAATATATTTTTCATAGAAATCTTAACGCATTTTAATTCAGGGCTAATTTAATCAATTAAGACTTCAGAAACTGATATTTATCCTCTTATTTTAAAAGAAAGACACCAGATGGGTAATATTCCTTCGAATATGATTTCTTAATCTGTTTTTTGGATAGTTTGAATTACAGAATGCATCAGTTGAATATTTCCGGTTGTATTAAAAAGGGAAGATCATCGAAATCGCTCCGGTCTTTGCTTTTTTGCCGCATGTTCCACCAGCTCATTAATGCGTTTTTTACGGGTTTCCGGCCGTTTAGCAAATGTTACCCAGTGCAGCATCATTTTTTTTACTGTTTTGCTGAGAGATAAAAAATAGTCTTTTGAACCTGCATGGGCTGTAAAAGCGTGTTCCAGATCATTGGGGATGAGAAGTTCTTCCACACTGTCCAGGCTGGTCCATGAGCCGTTTTCTTTGGCAATATCAATACTTTCAAGTCCGGCGGGCTGCATCAATCCTTCATCTATAAGTTTCTGAACTTTTTCTTTATTGATTTTAGACCAGATGCTTTTGATTTTACGTTTGCCATACAATTGCATAAATGAGTTGGAATCCACAGTTTTCTTGTGCTGTCAATCCAGCCGAAACAAAGCGCCTCATCCACAAGCTCACCCCAGCTGACGGTAGGAAGGCCTGATTTTTTAGTATTGCAGATCAGCCATATATTTTGAACTGAACGATGGTTTTGCATCAGCCATTCACGCCATTCCTGTCTTGTATTTATTGTAATGGTCTTTTTTTCTAAATCTATTTCCATTGTGCTGTTATTTTGCTTTTGTTTTTTGAAAATTCAATAATCTATGCCATATGCCAGTTAGAATTTACAAAAAACATTATACATGATAAGGATCTTGTTTACTTTATTACAACAAAATTAGCAGTATCAATGACAGCTATGTGTCAGGGGTGAAAAAAAATATTTTATATCCTTCTTTAAAGACATGAAAAATGATTAAGATAAATGTTTTTGAAAAATAAAAGCACCAATATAATCAGTGCTTTTTAGGCTCCAAAGAGCTCTCTATGCCTTATAAATAAAATAGTGTTATTCTATCCATAGATGCCCCATCGAATAGGTTTTGGCTTTCCCTGCCACAATCACTCTTTCATTTTTGTTTTCACAAAAAAGCTGGCCGCCTCTTTCTGAGAGCTGACGGGCAAAAAGCTTATCTTTCCCCAATCTTGATGACCAGAACGGAATAAGTGAGCAGTGTGCTGAGCCGGTTACGGGATCTTCAAGAATAGATGACTGCGGTGTAAAGTACCTTGAAACAAAATCACTGTCTGTACCTGCAGCAGTTACCACAACCCCGCCCGGATCCAGGTTGAGAAGATCGAAAACAGATCTTTCAACAGTGATCTTTTGATATCTTCCTCAGACTCGTACACAAGAATATAGTCTCTTGATTTAAAGACCTCTTTAGGCTGAATATTGAGAGATTGAATGATATTATCCGGAAGTACAGAAGGTTCAGGCATTCTTGATGGGAAATCCATATAATAAAATCCGTCTTTTACATCCACAGTTAATTCACCGCTTTTGGTTTCAAAAACGATTCTGCTGTTCGGATAATCTAGGATGGAAGCCAGGCAATGAGCAGTGGCAAGGGTAGCATGTCCGCATAGATCCATCTCTATTTCGGGAGTAAACCATCTTAGGTGAATCGTTTCACCATTATCAATAAAGAAAGCAGTTTCTGCTACAGCATTTTCTCGGGCTATCTTTAAAAGGACTTCATCAGGCAGCCAGTTTTTCAATGGGACAACACATGCAGGATTTCCATGGAAGATCTCTTCTGTAAACGCATCTATTTGATATAATTCTAACTTCATGATTGAGAAAATTTAAGGTTGTAATATGGGATTATAAATAATATTTGCTGATGGTAAGCTTTACGATTGTTTTTGCTTTTTAAACACTGAAAAACCATCTGATGATTCCTCTCTTTTCTTTGTTTTTGAAGAGAAAAGAGGGTGGTTGTTCAATAGTTTCATGGTAGGTGATTCAAATTTCCAGTTTGGACTTTTATCCAGAAAATAAAAAACAGCGCCATCATTGGTTTCAATTTCGAAAAAATCATCCGAAAATTTATTCAGCGTATTTCTTACAGGCATATAGGTAATTTCTTTTATTTGCTCAGCAGGATAAGAGATTTTATTGATGATAAGGCCATGATCTGTTAGAAAGACATTGGCAGGAGGAAGATTTTTTTCCAGCATCCGATATTCTGATAAACAGATAAGCGGGAAAAATATGAAACAGAGAATGGTAGGAAAAATTAAGGTGATAGGATCTTCTTCTTGTGTACTTAAAAAATAACAGGCTGTTGTTACTATATGAACGAAAATAATAATCACTCCATACCTGTAAAAGAAGAACTTGAAATAACTGGGGTTTAATTTTTTCACGAATAATAATAGTGTTTGGTTTTCATAGCCATGGAGGCAGAAATGTATTTTGTTTTATAAAAATACAAAAGTTTGTCCTAATATTTATATTGATGTTTTTCAGTATTTAAAATTATTTAAGCTATTTTATGCATTATTTTAAAGGAATGGTGGAAAACTTGTTTTGAAAAAGTAGCGTTCTTTTCTAATGATTTGTTTATACATAAAAATCACCACTTATTTAAAGTGGTGATTTAGTATTTTGTTTGGCCAAGACTGTATGACCTTAATCAGTTTTATGAAAATGGATAAGATTAAGTGCCTGCTTCTTCGTCAGTAAAAATCTGAACGCTGGCTTTCTTTTCAATTAACTGAAGCGGGTACAGTTTCGGATTATATTCTCCGTTTAAAACTTCATTCAGAGCATGCTTTTTAGAAGCACCGAATGTAACAATCAAAATATTGTCAGCTTTATTGATGATAGGCTCTGTCAAAGTAATTCTGAACATTTCCTGAGGTTTCAGATAATAAGCAGCCACCCATTTTTCTTTTTCATCCAGAATCGCTTCTCCCGGAAATAAAGATGCTGTATGACCATCATCACCCATTCCTAAAAGGATGAAATCAAAAACACCTTCTTCACCTAAAACGGTTCTGATTTGTGCTTCATATTCTTTAGCATAATCTTCAGGTTCGATTCCATCTTTATACATTGGGAAAATCTGATCTTTATTCACTGGTACTTTATCTAAAAGTGTTTCCAGGGTCATCTTGAAATTACTCTTTTCATCATCCAGCGAAACCCATCTTTCATCTACCCAGAAAATATAGACTTTGCTCCAATCTATTTTATCTGCATATTGCGAAGTGGCCAATAAGCTGAAAATGGCTTTGGGAGAAGAGCCGCCGCTCACGGCTGCTACAAACTTCCCATGTTTTTGAATAGATTGTTCTGAAAGCTCCACAAATGTATCTGCCGCTTTTTGATATAAAGTATCTAGTGTATTAAAGATTGTGATATTCATTTTTATTTCTTCGTTAAATTCTAAACCCACTCATGTCCTTGTCTTTCCACCAAAGTATTGCTGTCGTCAGGTCCCCAGCTTCCTGCATCGTAATTAGGGAAGGAAGGATCTTTGGTGGTTTCCCACGTTTCCTGAATCGTTTTTACAACATCCCAGGCTTCTTCTACCTGATCAGAACGCATAAACAAGGTGAGATCACCTGCAAGTGCCTCTAAAAGAAGGGTTTCGTAAGCTTCAGGAGTGTCTGTCTGACAGGCAAAATTATCAAAAATCATTTCTACCGGCTTCAATTCTAATGAAAGTCCCGGTTTTTTAGACATAAACTGTAACCTTATATCCATTTGTGGCTGAATGTTAATAATCAGTCGGTTAGCGGACAAAGGGGATGAGCTTTCTGAAAATGTAGAATGAGGAAGAGGTTTAAACTGAATGGTGATATAAGAATGTTTCTCTTTCATTCTCTTTCCGGTACGTACATAGAAAGGAACGTTTTCCCATCGATGGTTATCCAGATAAAACTTAATAGCAACGAATGTTTCTGTATTGGAATCAGCGGCAATTCCTTCTTCCTGGCGGTAGCCGTTTACTTTGACTCCGTTTACTTTTCCTTTTCCATACTGACCCCGAACCGCATAATGATCTACTTTATCTGATGAAATTCTGCGGATTGATTTTAAAACATCCACTTTACGATCCCTGATCTCTCCAGACTCCAATGAAACTGGTGGTTCCATGGCTACCATACAGAGGATTTGGAGAAGGTGGTTCTGAATCATATCGCGCAAAGCCCCTGTCTGCTCATAAAAGCTGGCTCTTGTTTCTACCCCTACTTCTTCTGCAACGGTAATCTGAACCGACTCTATATGCCTGTGATTCCATAAAGGTTCAAAAATTGAATTTCCGAATCTGAATGCTAAAATATTCTGAACCGTTTCTTTTCCCAGATAGTGGTCGATACGGTAAATCTGTTCTTCCTGGAAGGTTTGTGAAAGAAGAGTATTAAGTTCTATGGCAGACTCTTTATTGTGACCAAAAGGTTTTTCTATAATAATTCGATCTTTTGAAGGATCGGAAGCGATAGAAGTATTCTTAATATGATTTGAAATGACGGATACAAAGTTCGGTGCAATGGAAAGGTAAAATAATCTATTCCCTCTCACTCCGTATACTTTGTCGAAATTTTCTAATTTATGATAAAGTTTTTGATAAGAATCTTCTTCATCCAGCTGATGCTGAAAGTAGCTGATGTGCGCCTGAAAACCTGCCCAATCTTCTTGGGTTACCGTTTTTCTTGAAAAGCTTTCCAGGTTTTCTTTAATATAAGCTCTGAATTTTTCATCCGTATTTTCAGCTCTTCCCAACGCTAAAATATTAAAGCCTTTGGGCATTCTGCCATCAATATATAAATTGTAAAATGCAGGAAAAAGCTTTCTTTTTGCCAAATCTCCTGTTGCACCAAAAATAACAATTGTGGTTGGATGCAGGATTGTATTGTCGCTCATTTTCCGGATTTATTTATTTAGGTTTTGCCATGAAGTGTGAAAGACTCCTTCTCTGTCTGTTCTTTGGTAAGTGTGTGCTCCAAAATAATCACGCTGAGCCTGAAGTAGGTTTATAGGTAATGATTCTGTGGTATAGGCTTCGAAATACCCTAAAGCGGATTGTATTCCTATGCTTGGAATTCCGTTTGATGCAGCAAAAGAAGCTATTTTTCTTAATGAAGAAATTTTTTCTTTTACGATTTCTGAAATTCCCTGGTCTAATAGAATATTAGATAAATTCTGATCTTTAGAATATGCAGAATAGAATTTTTCTAATAAAACGGAACGGATGATACATCCACCTCTCCATATTTTAACAACATCTTTTAAAGGAATTTCAAATTGATATTCTTCAGAGGCTTTTACCAATAATGCCAACCCTTGGGCATAACTGATTAAAGTTGCTAAATAAAGCGCATCACCCACTTCTTTGATAAACAATTCTATATTTTCCGGAGTGGTTATTTCTTCTTTTGGATATAATTGAGAAGCTTTCACTCTCTCTTCTTTATAAGCTGATATAATTCTGGAAGTTACCGCAACATCAATGGTTGGAATAGAAACACCAATTTCCATAGCCTGCTCAGAAGTCCATTTCCCTGTTCCTTTTGCACCGGCTTTGTCTAAAATTTGATCCACAAGAAAACCATCTGTTAGATCATCTTTTTGCTGGAAAATATCTCTTGTGATTTCAATAAGGAAAGAATTCATTTCACCCTCATTCCATGTTTTGAACACTTCATAAAGCTGATTATTGTTCAGATTGGCTCCTTTTCTCAACAAATCGTAAGCCTCGCTGATCAACTGCATGATGGCATATTCGATCCCATTGTGAACCATCTTTACATAGTTTCCTGCAGAACTTTTACCCATGTAAGCGGTACAGGCTTCACCGTTAACTTTTGCTGCAATTAATTCCAACATAGGTTTTAGCAGGTTAAAAGCTTCCAGATCACCACCAGGCATAATGCTGGGTCCTCTTCTTGCACCTTGCTCGCCTCCTGAAACGCCCATCCCCATAAAATGCAGGTTTTGGGATGCTAAATCAGCAATGCGTCTTTCAGTATCTTTGAAATAAGAATTCCCCGCATCAACTACAATGTCTTTCGGGCTGAGAAGTGGTGTAATGCTTTCCAGAACAGCATCTACAGGTTTTCCCGCGGGAACCATTAAAATAATTTTTCTCGGACTCTCCAAAACGGAGATAAACTCTTCCAGAGAAGCTGTTCCCTTCACTGAAGTTCCTGGAGTTGCTCCCTGATGAAGTTCTTTTACTTTTTCCTCATCCAAATCGAATCCTGCTGTAGAAAAACCGTTATCGGCAATATTATAAAGCAGATTTCTTCCCATGACTCCGAGACCGATGACCCCGTAATTGTACTTTTCCATTCTTATCTTATTTTAAGATTTATTTTATTTTTACAAGTCAAATTTACGGAAATGCACAGCAGTAAAAAAAATATCTGAAATTTTCTTTCAATCGCTGTAGTAGTTATCATCAACTGAAAAGATTATAAACAATGAAAATACATTGATAAAAAAATCACCACTTTATATAAAATGGTGATTTTTTTTGTGTTAATAGAAATTTTGCCTGATAAATGTAAATGAGGGCTTTTAGCTTTTGTATTACTATTCTAATCGCACTATATTAATAATGAAAGGAGCTGCAATATTTGTGGAACTCGGGGTTGATCCAAAAGAAAGTGCCTGGAATGATAGAACCTGGCCTGCGTTCATCTTTAACAACGTCGAGTTTGTACAGGTAATAAATGATGGGGCTCCATTTTTTTCAGGGAGAGGAACTTTGGTACTTGTAAATGACTGCTGGATTCCGTTTAAGCTGATTTGAGCATATCCTGTATATCCATCTCCATCGTCTTCGCTTGCATCTCTTTGAGGGTAATTAATCATAAAATCTACCTTATATAAACCGGTTGCATTGGCTGTAAAAGTATTTCCTGACATTTCGCTCAGATTATCAAAAGTCTTTGCGGAAGTTGCTGCATTGGTAAAAGTATTATTTAAGGTGATTATTGCTGTGCCAGTACCTCTTGCTGCACTTACGTTGGATGAAGTGCGTAATTGTACAACACCAGTACTGTTTACAGCTAAACTTCCTACAGGACTTGACGCTCCCTGCAGTCCTTCCAGTCTTAAAGGGTTTGTAGCGTTGATGTGAAGTTTATTCGTTGCAGAGGAAGTTCCTACACCTATATTTCCGGTGATCGGATTGATTCTCATTCTTTCAATCAACCCTCCACCCACAGAGTTTCCGATATAGAAATCTTCTTCTGAACCGTTGATTAATGTGGAACCCGAACGAACGGACCCTAAAGCCCAGTTGGCACCTCCTGAAGAAGGCCCGCTATTGGTAAAACCCAGTAATGAATAATTTCCCGTAGCTAAAGCAGAAGTATTTCTTAATGATAAAATTCCATATTGGTTGGTTCCGGATGCAGCATCAATCAAATTATATCTGTTGGAGGATGGAGTGGTGGAAACTACATGCAAACGTGTTTCGGGAGACGCTGTTCCCAACCCGATTCTGTGATTGGCTGCATCCACTGAAAAAGTAGTTCCATCAACAGAAAAACCATTAATAGCGGTAGAGGTAAAGGCTAATGTATTGGCATCCTGTGTTACGACTCTGTTTCCGGTAAGATTTCCGTCAGTATTGTAAATATTTGTTGTGATTGCTATCCATTGAAATCCTGTGAAATAGTGATATCCTGTGTTATGAATGCTGCCTACCTGTGCGATACTGGGGACAAACCCGGCTGGGGTAATAATGTCTGTGATATAAACAATGGCACCTATCTGGTCGCTTCCATACGTTCCGAAATCTTTTGCGGCTAATTGCTGTTTAGAAACTCTTGGCGGTAGAAGACCATCTTTCATATGAGGGTTTGTACTTCCTGTAACATCTAATGTTGCATGGGGAGTGTCGGTATTAATCCCTATCTGTGCAAATGTGGTTGCAGCTATTGCACACAAAGCGATCAAGGAATAAAATTTCTTAGCTTTCATGTTATCGGTTATTAGTTTGTAGTTTTTATGATTTTTTTAAATAAATGATTTATTTCATTAGATTGTGATAAATAAAAGGCCTATTATAAATCGTAAATCAGATGCACAAACATATTTCAATTTTCAGTTTTATCATTACGTATAAATACTGCATTTTATGAAAAAGTGTTTTCCAGAGCAGAGCAGGCATTACTTATATTGCAGAATGTAGGTGATTGATAATTATTTTTAGTGTTTTTTTTGCAATTTCATTTATGTCTTTTGTTTTGTGCTTTTCTTTTTAATTTAGTAAATAGAATATTGTTATTTGAACTAGATTCACATAAATTTAATAGCTAAAAAAGATGACCATAAAAATCTATAGACCTGAAGACCCCATGCTAAAAAAATATATTGAATGCTATTATATCCTAGAACAAACTTCAGAAGAATCCCCAGCTGCTTATTTTACTTTTCCGAGCATCTATACCATTGTCACCATTAGCGAAAACACAAAAACTCTGGCCACCAAAAACAAAATAACGACCAGATACTGCTCATCCGAACCCATTGAAACCAACCTGGTAAGTAATTTTAATGAGCCGGTACTGGTCAGCTATGAAGGCAGAATCAATGAAGTTACGACTTATTTCAAGCCGTTGGGAATCAATTCATTTATACCGAATAATTTAAAAGACTACTCGGAAGGAAGCTTTCCTGATTTTAGTCCATATGAGGATTACAAAGAAACCATGGCAGCCATTCTTTCCATAAAAGATCCGTCTGAAAAGATCCGTGCGATAGAATTGTACTGGCTTTCAAAATTTCGTCCGTTTGAGAATGCCTTGTTAACAGAGGTCTTGACCGAAATGCTGGATACAAGTAAAACAGATCAATCTATGACCCAGTTATCTTATACAACAGGCCGGTCACGAACAACAATAAATAAGCATTTTGATCAGCATATTTGTAAAACGCCCTCCGAATTCAAAAAGATTATCAGATTCAGAGCTGCCATTCAAAGCCAGATTGACGATAAAAATAGAATAGGATTGTCTTATACTGTGGATTATTTTGACCAGTCACACATGATAAGAGATTTTAAAAAGCTAACAGGTTTTACCCCAAAAGTGTTTTTTTCGAAAGCATCGACCCTTGAGAAAGGTCTCATAAAATGGATGTTTATTTAGTGGGTTTACAAAAATACAATGATGGTTATTGATTAAGTGGTAACATTGTGATCTAATAATACATTCAATAAGTTTATGAAGCTAGTTCTAATCATCCTGTTATTCCCAACTCTCATTTTCGGGCAAAAAAATGTGGCCGCTAATCTCGCAAAATATATGCAGGCTCAGGTTGAAGTTAATCATTTTAGTGGAGCTGTCCTTGTGACAAAAGACGGTAGGGTGTTGCTAAAAAAAGCATATGGTTGGGCAGATTACGAATGGAATATTAAAAACACCATAGATACTAAATTTCAGCTGGCCTCAGTAACCAAACAATTTACCGCTGCAGCTATCCTTCTATTGGTTGAAAAAGGCAAACTGTCCCTTGATGATAAACTGAGTAAATTTTTTCCAGATTACCCTAAGGCTGATAGTGTTACAGTTCATATGCTATTATCGCATACTTCAGGGCTGGCTATGGGTTTTAAAGAAATAGCCTTAAGTTCGATGGATAAAGAGTCTGCCTATGCTGAAATAAAGAAAATACCTTATGAATTCTCTCCCGGAACGAAAAGCGGATACAGTAATATTGGCTATTATTTATTGGCTAAAATCATTGAAAAAGTATCAGGGGAGAAGTATGCCGTTTTCTTAAAGAAGAATATATTTGAAAAAGCCGGAATGAAGAATACGGGCGTCAGTAATAATGAGTCGGTAGTTGAAAAAAAAGCAAAGGCTTACTGCCATACAGAAAACGGGCTTATTCATAATCCCTATATCAATTGGGAGATTAATGTTGGCCATGATGGCGTTTATTCTACTGTTGAAGATCTGGCTTTATGGGATAACGCTTTATATGGAACAAGTGTTCTTTCTGATCAGATGAAAAAACGAATGTTTAAGCCTTATGGCACTGAAAACTGGGGATATGGCTTTATCATCAATCCGTTTTATAATCACGGACATCAGTTGATTGCCCATGACGGAGGCTTTTTTGGTACCATGACTTCTTTTAACCGATTTACGGATGATAAGCTTTTTGTGACTGTACTTTCTAATAACGAATCATTTTCTCATATTATAAGTTATGGACTTGCTGCTATTGCATTGGGAAAAGAGGTAGAACTTCCTTACAAACACCTCCGAGTTGAAATAGACCCAGGTTTATACGATCAATATGTCGGGCAATATGATACAATTGACATATTGAAAATGGATGGTAAACTTTATTTCAACAATATAGAAATGGAACTCATTCCAGAGTCTAAAACCAAATTTTTCAGAGCGGATAATCATGACAGGACCATAGAATTTATCCCGGACAGCACGGGGCTTTACAAGTCGATAATTTTGACAAAAGGCGGGGTGAAAGAAGTTGTAAAAAGAAGTAAATAGCCACAATTTTTTTGATATCATATAAAAGCCATTATCACAATTTATGATAACGGCTTTTTTTCTGCGGTGAAACTTATATAGTTTTAAGGTAAAGTTCCTGAAGTTCTTCTGCTGTAAATGCTTTGGACTGGAGATTCTGCACCAGCTGTCCCTGTTTCATAATTCCGATATTTGAGGCCACACTTACCGCATTAAAAATATCATGGGTAGCCATGAGTATGGTTCTCCCTTCCTGTCCCAGCTGACGGATAATTTCCGTAAACTCTGCTGTGGCAATAGGGTCCAGGCCACTCGTAGGCTCGTCCAGTAAAAGTACTTTGGCATCTTTGGCCAGGGCAATTGCTATTCCTACCTTTTGGCGCATTCCCTTAGAATAGCCACCCAAAGTTTTATGATGGGCCGCTTCCTGCAATCCGGTATGTTTCAGAAATGCGGACAGTTCGGCTCTGGTGTAATTGAATCCTGCTATTTTGGAAAAGAAATCCAGATTTTCCATGCCGGTAAGGTTAGGATATAAAAGTACGGTCTCCGGAATATAAGCCAGTTCTTTTTTTATTTTCTGCGGATGATCTGTCACCGATATATTATTGATAAAAGCATCTCCGGATGTAGCTTTGATGAGTCCCAAAAGAATATTGATTGTCGTACTTTTGCCTGCTCCGTTTTGACCTAATAACGCATAAATTTCTCCTTTCCCAACCTCTAAATTAAGGGATTGAAGCGCTGTGAAATCATTATATTTTTTGTGTAGATTAATGGTTTTTAACATAGTTTTCGGTATTTATTTTGTGAAAGAAGAATTAGTAAAGCGATGATGATCAAATAAGGTAAGAAAAGCGTCAGCATATTCAGTTTTTCAGTTTTTGTGAAATGGTCTACAGTTTGGGTGCCCCAGTTAACAGATTCTGCATTCTGACCTGAGAAAATGAGCGGATAAAAAAACAACCGTTTTCGTTCATGAAACTTTTGAAGTGCCGCACTGTATTGCAGGTGATTATCCATCCCGGTCTGAGCCAGCTGGCTCTCGGTTAGCTGGGTATGGATGTTGGGAAGAAGATAGCCCAGGAAAATTGCGGCACGGTTACGCTTGTCCATTTTTTCTCTGTAAAGGAATGCAGATTGTGATGCTTCTGCATCTCCCATATGCTGCATGGCGTAATACCAGGTCCAGGTGAAGGTGTCATTCTCTTCTACGGTAAACTTTCTGTACTGAGGATATACTTTGTAAAACTTTTCCATGGTAGGCTTCTTGGGCTCATCCCATTTGTTATGGTAACCTTCACGCTGTTCCATGACTGCCTTAAGAGACTCCTGAACAGGATAAGACTTTTGGATCAGCAGATTACAACCCATCGGAATAATGAAATTCATAGCAACCCACACAATAAGAAGGATGAGAGCATTCTGAGCAGATGATTTTCTGAACAGGATGATCCAGCGGCATAATACAAACCAAAAGAGAATATACAGCCACCCCGAGAGGATAAAAAGTATATAGAACTTATCCAGAGGAATCCGGATCCAAAGTGTGGCAATGATGATCAGCAGAAGGTAGATCAGGCTTACCGCAATACCTCGTATGATTATTTTGGCATTTAGAAATCTTCCCAGATGCCCGCTTTGTACAGAAAGAAGTTTCCAGGTTCCTTTTTCCTCTTCTTCAGAGATGAGGTTATAACAGAAGGCAATAATGACCAATGGGAAAAGAAAAATCAGGACAAAGCTAAAATCGAAATTCCCGACAGCAGCATTGGCAGGATTATAAAAATCCGAATTGTAACGCTGTTCTTCCAGATTTCTTATGGTAACGCCCTGTATCGATGGATTCAGATCACGCATACCCATATTCAGAGCTGCAAGCTTTGGCGTTTCATTGACAAGGTTGAATTTAATGTAATATAAGATCAGACCCAGATCATCCTTATGAAATTTTACATTGCGTGCAATGCTTTCTTTCTGAAAATTGCCGCTTTTTGCAATAATGTCTTCATTTCTATCCAGGAATTTTTTTCCGGTATAGATAGCCATGAGGCCTGCTGCCAGTAAAAATACCAGGGCGATAAGATAGGCCTTGTTGCGGTAAAATTGTTTATATAAATAATGATTCATTAGATAAGTTTTAGGTTTCTACTGCTTATTTCGATGATTAATACACAGGCTGCAAGCCAGAACAAAAGGGCTGCGGCAGATATCCACTGATTCTTCATACTTTCGGTAAGAGAAGTATACTTATACTCGAAATCAGGGAATTCTTTCCAATTTTTTCCGTCGATCACAGCCGGAGGACCTCCTTTTTCCGGTTTTATATTGCTGATATACTGTATTTGCAGATCATTCAGTCGCTGTGCCATCTTGTAGCGGTATTCTTCGGCCTGTTTTTGAAACTGGATGTAAGAGAAAAAATCTGTTCCCGTTGCTGCCATAGAAAAATGTCTGATGGCCAGAGAAGGATCTATAAACCCGAATAGCTCTGAGAATTTCTGCTGCTGGTGATACTGTTCCTGTAACCTTTTCTGGTGCGAAATGTAAATCTGAGAACTGATCTTCTCTCCCTCTTTCATCACAAATCCACTGTAGTTGAAGGGCAGTTCATTGGTATTGCTTACTCCGTAGTGAAGAAGGAGAGAATCTTTAATCTTCTTAAAATGAGGGTCATCCGGATTATGGCTGTCTCCTGCTTTCAGAATGTCTTTTTCCAGCTGGGTTTCAAAAGCAATACGGGATGGGGTAGAGTACAGGTTCTGTGCAGCAAACTGGATCCCTTTCGGAAGAAAAATGACCAGAAAGAGCCAGCATCCGATCAGGCTTACCAAAGCTGTTGCAGAAGTCCTGCTTACTGATGATATTACCACGGCCAACGTGCTGATGAAAAAATAATAAATCATGTAAGCGGGCAGGAGAGAAAGTATTCTCAGTACAATATCGTTAAGGAGAATCGTTTCCGAAAATGCGGCAGTAAACAAGACCACAGGTAATACAGGCAGCAGAAAGAATAATGAAAACTGCCACAATCCAAGGATTTTGCCCCAAAGAATAGCCCTGTTAGACGCTCCCTGAATGCTTAGTATTTTCAATGTGGTGTTCTCACGCTCCTGAACAATGAGTCCGAAACCCAGAAACAGGATGATCAGCGGTACGATGCTCTGAAGAATAAATGCACTGTTGAAGGCTCCGAAACGAACTAAAGCTCCGGAACTTCCTGCCTCGGAAAGGTTAGCGGTATTCTGTTTGTGGGCCTCCAGAAAAATAACATTTCCCAGATAATCATCCAGTCCGTTATCAAAAAGACTTAAAGGATGGGCGGTCCGGAACACCAGGTATCCGTAATGAGCCATCCTGTGCGGATGCTTGTCTGGCCGGTCTTCCCAATGTTCCCGCACCTCGCTGCGGTATTCTTTGATCTGGGAAACGTTATCTGTATATTGCATGAATCTGACCCCGATGCTCATCATACAGAATAAGAGCACAATAACAGTGATAAGCAGATTTTGTTTTCCTTTGAGCAAATCCTGCCGGGTTTTTCTGACGATACGTCGTAAGTTTGAAATAGGCATAGTTTAAAAATTATAGGTAGCAGTTAATAGATAATTTGTGGGAGCTCCAGGAAAAAGTCTGAGATAATTCTGTGCGCCCACCCAATAAGAAGTATTTGTGATATTATTGACCGTAAGAGCCAGCTGCACTTTCGACTGTAAAAGAGTATAATACACCGCAGCATCCAGAGTGGTGTAAGCCGGAAGCTCAAATCCTCGGGTAAACCATGGAACTTTGGAACTCTGGTACAGCATGCCTAACCCAACTCCGAAGTCGCTCAGGAAGCTTGTTTTTGAAAAATTATAACGGGTCCAGATATTGACGGAATTTTTAGACGTATTCTCCTTTCTTTGGCCTATGAGAGCTGCGTCTGCATCGTCTACTATCCGGGCGTCGATATAACTGTATCCGGCATAGATGTGCCATTGAGGAAGAATATAGCCTGTCACTTCAGCCTCAAAACCTCTGCTGCGGTCGGCACCACGCTGTATCAGCTGATCCGGTTCTGCAGGATTGTTGGCATTGATCAGGATATTTTTCTGATTGATCTCATATACCGCAAGACTGGCCGAAAGCATCCCGAACAAACGCCCTTTAACCCCTATTTCCTTAAGATCAGAAGTTAAAGGTTTGAATTGGGCAGCGGATTCCGAACCGGTAAACCGTCCGGTATTGGGCATTAATGTCACCGTATTGGATTGGGGCTGGTATCCGGTAAGATACGTTCCATAAAGGTTGATCTGATCCGTCAGGCTATAGGTGATTCCCAGTCTGTATAAAAACTTATTGTTGCTGAATGAAGATTCGTCAGCTTCTTTAAAGTGGGTTGTATCTTTAAACCATTCATGACGGATCCCGGAAAGTACTTTGAATTTTTTCCATGTAAAAAGATGCTGAATATAGGCTGCATGAGTGGTGGTAAGCGCAGCAGGCAGCTGGGTTGTCACATTGGTCTTATACAAATCTGCTCCCTGATAATTTTGCGCTCCGGGGCTTAAATCAAAAGGAGTGACGTTCGGTTTGGGTACTGTTATTCCATTGTAGAGGATCGTTTCATAACGGTCTGCATTGGCAGGATTATAAGAGGATGCCACAGAACCGTCTTTCATCAGAAATCCTCTTGCAGCATTCTGCAGGCCTCCTTTTCGCTTTTCCCAGATCTGGTTATCGTACCCGATAAGAGTTTGATGTTCCACCTGCCCGGTTTTAAAGTTGAAATTAAAATAGGCATTCAGGTTGTCTGTAGCCCAGTTTTGCTTTCTCTGGACAAACTGCATCATAGCCAGGCTGGATATGGGTTTGTTTTCAATATCAGGGACAAAAGCTCCTGTAGTACGATGCTCCTGAAGGTCTTCTTTCCACAGCTGTTTCATGTAAGAGGCATTAAAGCTGATGTGTTTATTAATATGCCTTGAAAAGTTTCCCATAATGATCAGCTCCCTGGTTTTAAAAAAGTCGTCGGGAGCCCCAAGATTTAAACTTTTCGGAGTGCTGTTGAGGTCGGTTTTCCCTGCTACGGCTCCAAAAATAGGCTGGCCGCGGTCCAGGTTTCCATTGAGATGATTAATGATCATCTCCACATTCAAAGAAGTTTTTTCATCCGGGATATAGGTAATGGAAGGCGAGATCAGAAAACCACTGTTGTTAATATGATCCCTGAAAGATTTTGCATTCTGGTAAGCCCCATTAAAACGGTATAGTAAAGTTTTGCTCTTATTCAGAGGTCCTGTAAGATCTGTTGTAATCCGGTAGGTATCAAAACTTCCGCCTGAAAGACTGATTTCGTGCCGTGGATCCGGTAAGGGCTTTTTAGTCACCATATTGATGGTTCCACCGGGATCTACGCTGGACATGGTGATGCTGGCAGGGCCTTTAAATACCTCTACACGTTCTATATTGGAGGTCATAGGCTGCAGAAAATAATACTGCCTGGTTCTCATTCCGTTGATGATCTGACCTTCTTCATTCTGGCTGATTCCCCGGATGTTGTACTGATTGTAATAACTTGAAGGAGAAACGCCGCTTACATTTTTCAATACTTCTCCCAGCTGAAAGGCCTGGCGTTCGCGGATGAACTCTTTGGTAATGGTATTAAGCGTTAAAGGAAGATCCTTATTCTTCATGGCTGTTTTAGTGGCTGCAAAAGAATATTCTGAGATATAATCTTTTGATTTTCTGCCGATGATTTCTACCGTTTGGATTGATCCTGATGCGGAGTCTTTGCTCACCGACTGAGCATTCAGTAAAGAAGATGAAATAATAGCTCCCAAAGCAGAAAGCTGTATGGTTTTGCCGGAAATGAGGTTCATTACTTCCGGACCGTTAAAGTGGTTGATGCGCATTACAAATTGAATAATACAGACATCTATGATGCCGTATATTAATAAAAAGGATTTTGTATACAGAGAGGTATACAAATACCCACAGAAATAGACTTACAGATCATAAGACCTGCAATAGGTAACGGGCTGCAGCTAAAAAATAATCAGGCTGCAGTATAGAAATCTGATGGGGGTGCGCGGGAGCTGAAAAAATCGAGTAAACACCGGTAGCTAATGGCCTTCGGTTGAGGCATTTCACTGTCGTTGGCCGTGTTTACAGCAAAATCTACCGTTAAAGATTCCGGCAGAACCACATGATTCATATGCATATGGAGGGCACACTGGCAATGGTCATCCTTGGAGAAGGTAGGTCCTTTTTCTTCTTTAGAATCTTTTTAGGGAAGGTTTTGGTGGTTGCGTGCTTCGCATGTTCAAGACATATACTTATTCCACTGACGTTCGATAGGAAGATCAGTAACAAAGAAAAGACAAAAAAGGTTTTCAATGTTTTTTGCATAAGAAGCGTCAAAAGTAGGGATAAAATTTTATAAAATGAAACTTTGTTGCAATAATAAGTAGAAAACAGATTCAATTTAATCATCCGAAACAGAAAATCGATGCTTAATGCGTTTGCCTGTATGATATGGCTAAAGACCGTGCTAAAGTAGTATTGAATGTTATAACCAATTCAGGGATAGATTAAACAAGACTTTTAGCAGAGGGCTTCGGCAGCAAAAATCCGATAGCGGATAATAATTCTGAACAAGGAAAGGCGCAAAACCGTAGAGTGGAGCTGGTGAAAAAATAATCTAAAATCTACAGAAATAAAATCTTTGCCCCAGAAAAAACATCATCCGTACATGATCTTTTTAAACACTAAAATCCTTAAATCTAGGTACTTTCCCATTCGCTTTTTATTTGTAAGTTAGTTCCGCCAAAAACGGTATGTAAAATATCCTGAACAATATTGATGAAGAAGGATGTATACTGTTTCATCTCGTTATTTAAAAGAATTTTATACACCATAAATCTAAAATATATTAATATGAAGAAGACACTGATTATTCTATCCATAGGCGCTTTGCTTGCTGCCTGCAACAAAAAGGCTGAACAAAAAACAGATACTGAAAAGGATACCGTTGCCATAGAAAATCCTACAGCTATGGAAAAATCTTCGGGTGGAACAGATAATTTTGATATCAACTCTATACCCGTTTCTACTGTTGAGGTGGGTGATCTTCCCTTTTTCAGTTTTCCCAAAGGACTGGCATTTCAAAACAAGCCGGTACAAAGAAGTTATGATATGTTGTTTTTCCCGCTTAAAGGCGTAATGACGCCCATAGAAGGAAAAGTCTGGAAAACGTATGTTGTCAACGAGAAAAGCAATACAGAAGAATGGTCGTTGCCGTATTTTTTGAAAAGTTATGATGATGCGATTACAAAAGTAGGCGGAGTAAAAATATTTGATGGTAAAGTTTCTCAACAGGAGCTTGACAGAATACAACCGGAAGCCAAATACTTTGGCGAAGAAGGGTCTATAGACTATTGGAACGAACCCGTAAAAGTATATGTCATCAGAAGAACCAATGGCGATGATATTTATATTCAGCTCTATGGAAATACGGCAACCGGAGCCCTACAGATTCTACAGAAAGCCCCGTTTAAACAAACCATTTCAATCCTAAAATCTGATGAAATAAAAAAAGAATTGGATGCAAAAGGCAAAGCAGTACTGCATATTAATTTTGATACCGACAAAGCGAGCTTACAACCCGATGGTAAAACAGCCGTAGATGAAATCACAAAAGTCATGAAAAACGACAGCAACCTAAAACTGGCCATCAACGGATATACTGATAACAGCGGAAATGATGCTCATAATCTCCAACTGTCAAAAGACCGTGCTACAGCCGTGTTGAATGCGATAACCGCATCAGGGATCGATAAAGCAAGACTTTCAGCAGAGGGCTTCGGCAGCAAAAACCCGATTGCAGATAATAATTCTGAACAAGGGAAGGCGCAAAACCGAAGAGTGGAGCTGGTGAAAAAGTAATGTAAACCCTGTAATTATAAAGGATTAAGAAGATTACATTATGAAAAACATTATTTTTTTATTTTTTCCTGTTGTTATGTGTAATTGCCAAACAAATAATATTAAGATCAGTTCAAAGCCAATTAATATTACAAGAAAAATATTTTCAGTTAAACAAGATAAAACGGTAAGCGTCCTAATAGCTGACAATAAAGATGTCATAGAAATATTCAAACCGAATAGCAATGATGTTTGTACTAAAATTGAATTAGGAAAAAAATATTCTTTTAAAGTAACATGTGTAAGTTGCTTAATACAGCAAGGTATTGAATCTCCTAGCATATATATATTAAATGATTCGACTATAATAAAGTATAACAATTATTATACGGCAGAAGAGGATCAAAATATTTGTATAAAATAATTTTTTTACAGATATTTTCTGTTTCGCAAAGGCTCTAACTTTCAGCAGAGGGCTTCGGCAGCAAAAATCCGATAGCGGATAATAATTCTGAACAAGGAAAGGCGCAGAACCGTAGAGTAGAGCTGGTGAAAAAATAATGACAATGCCTGTAATAATAGAAGGATTAAGAAGATAACATGATGAAAAAAGAATGTATAAAATAATTTTTTAATAGAAATACTCTGCTGTCCAAATTCGGGAGGCTTTGGATAGCAAAGAATACGTCTTTACTGAATCCGTTGGAAAGAAGTAATTTATAATAAAAGTTTACATTATATGTAAACTTTTTTGTATATTTGGTAGGTAATGTATGTGTTAAATCAAATTACGGGTGAGAAACAGGCTGCAACAATAACTAAAATTGATGCCTCTGAAATCTCGCAAATTAATAAAACCAAACGATTTGATTTTAATTGGAACAAAGAAAAAAACTTTCATGTTTATAAATTAACAGCAGAGGATAAAGAAGAGCCAATAGGACTACTGTCAGTAGAGGAACGGCCAAAGGATTATGCTTTGGAAATCAGGCTTCTGGCGGTCTCTAGAGAAAATGTTGGTAAATCGAAGGAGTACAGCCGTATTGCGGGTTGTCTTATTGCATTTGTATGCAGAGAAGCATTTAAAAGAGGGTTTGAAGGATTTGTATGCCTAAAGCCAAAAACAAGGCTTGAGAAACATTATATACAACTATATGGATTGCAGTCAACCAAAATATATTTGATCACTGAAGGAGAAAATTCATTACAATTAATTCAGGAATATTATGAAGACAAATAGAAAGGATATTAAGGAAATAGATTTTTCAAAGTTTACAGGTGAAGAACTTGCAGATGCTTTTGTCTTTCCTGCTGATAAAATTTTGAATGCGAAGGAGAAAAAAGAGGAAGAGGACTTTTGGGCAGCTCGTAGGAATCAATTTAAAAATCGTACTCACAAGCAAAAAATGTATTCAAGATTGTTACAGCTAAAGTTTCAATTGGAAGACTATATAGATAGCAACCAATATGTGGAAGCTTTTAGTTTTGGATTTTTTTTAAAAGAGTATGTTAGCAGACAAGAAAAAAAAGATAAAGACTTTGCTGTTGAGGTGGATATTAAGCCTGCTGTACTGAGTCAATATATTAATAATCATCGAAATCCGACAGATGAGTTCATCATTAGACTTGAATTACATTCCAACGGGATGATTCCCGCAATAAATTGGTTTAAAGTTATTCAAAAAGATAAAGAGCATGAGATCATGACAAATCAAAAATTAAGAGATGAAGAACGTAAGCATGTTAAAAATAAACTAGGATTTGCCTATTAGCTTTTACTTACTTTAAAGAGATAGCTTGCTCCAAAGTTGGAAGACTTTGGAGAGTGAGGCTTCGGCAGCAAAAATCCGATAGCGGATAATAATTCTGAACAAGGAAAGGCGCAAAATCGTAGGTGGAGCTGGTGAAAAAATAATATGACCCTGTAATAAACTATTTAATGATGAAAATCAGATATTTTACCCTTTTATTGGGAATGGTTGGAGCCGGTCTTTTTGGACAGACTCCAGAAAAAATTACTTTTAAAGATACCCAAAACCATTATTTGAAATTGGTTCCGAAGGATAAAGCTGAAGGAATCCTTGTTATTTTACCCGGAGGCGGTGAAAATGGCGAAAAAGTAATGAATCAGATTAAGCTGGATGATCTGGCATTGGAAAAGAATCTCATCGTATTACTTCCAACCTGGGAAGACGGGGATTTCGGATTTCATATAGAGCAGAAGTTTTTAGACAGAATGGTAAAGGATACAGTAGAAAAGCATAAAGTTTCTAAAGATAAAATATCCATTGGCGGACTTTCTGGTGGTGGAATGCTGGCTTTTACCTATGCTGAAAGAGCAATCAGGGACAAAAACACCTATTTTATCCCCAATTCTGTATTCGCTCTTGATGCACCGTTAGATTACGAGAATATGTATTACAGGCTGCAGAGAGAGATAGAAAGAGACTATTCTGATATTGGAACTAATGAAGCAAAATATCTAACTGCTGAAATGGTTGAAGCCATTGGTACACCGGATAAAAACAGATCCAATTACCTAAGAGAATCTATGTTTTCTTATCGTGAAAAAGATGGAGGCAATGCCAAATATCTTCTGAATATCCCTATTCTGATGTATACAGAACCTGGAATTATATGGCAGATGGAAAACAGAGGAAGGGATATTTACGACCTTAATGTGGCAGATATTACAGCTATGATTAATCTATTACGATTAAAAGGCCACAAAAACGCTGATCTTGTCATCACCAATGATCGTGGAATTCGTCCGGACGGTACAAGACATCCTCATTCATGGAGTATTATGGATTCTAAAGAATGTTTAAACTGGATATTAAAACATATGAAGGCATAAAGTGACCACAGCTGATAGAATGTTTCAAAGGTATTAGCAGAGGGCTTCGGTAGCAAAAATCCGATGGCGGATAACAGTTCTGAACAAGGGAAGGCGCAAAATCGAAGAGTAGAGCTGGTGAAAAAGTAATGTAAACCTTATAAGAATATAGAATTAGATATTTTTTTACTTAAAAATCCCAACGAAGGTTGGGTTTTTTTTGTTTTATTTCTGGAGAGCAGGTTATTCTCTTTTATTGATTTTTTTTCTAAACCAATTCTTTATATTTTTAAAAAACTCTAGATGAATATTTTCTAACTTGTATATATGTTCATCTAATTCCTTTAATAGTTCAAATTGTTTTTCAATATATTCATTGAAACCAATGATCTTGTCATCATAAAACTTTTCATTTTCTTGCAGAGCTTTTTTAATTTCTTTAAATGTCATGAATTTATATGGTGTTTTTTTACTTTTGTTACTTGATTTCAGTATTTCTCTCATAGCTACATAAATAATTACTAAACGTATGGTTCTTTGTAATCAAAAAATCTCAGCACTGCTGAGATTTTTAAAGATATTGTAACATTCCAAAAATTATTTCGAATCTCCAGGTTTGTGTTTGTGAGGTTTTAGATCCGGATGTTTTGGTTTTGTTTCAGGGGTTACTCTTCTTCTTCTGTCTGGGGTTCCATCAGACTTGTCAGGTTTTGGGCCTGGCTTAATTGCTTTAATTGTTTCCATTATAAAATTTATTTAACATACTAAATTTAAGGTAGGTCAAACTTCCTACATTACGGAAAACCACAATTGATGTATTATAATCTTCTTATTTTTATATATAAATAACTTAATATGATACTAACGTTAATTAATATCTAATTTGGTATTGGTGAATTCTTCTCAACAACATTCTTAATTTTAATTATTTTATCATTCTGCGTTTATCTCTACAGGATTTCCAAATATAAAAAGTATCAGAAATCTAAATATGCAATTTCATGTCTTTCAATCATATTAACTCTACATTTAGTAGTCTTTCCTTTTCTATATACTTTAATGCTCAAAAGTAATCCAGCTAGTTTTGAATTTAAAACAGCTATTCATGATAGTCGAAAACGAGTAGTGCTTAATGAGTGGATTGATGATTCGAAGAATATTCCTTATGAGATTAAATCTCTCGAAAATATTAAAATTTCAAATTATACTATCCTAAACAGGCAATTAAAACAATTGAAACAATTAAATTTTACTGAAAGTAATATAATATTTACAGATTACAAGATTAATTTGCCAAGTAAAAATTTTGACTTTACAGCAACTATCTATATTTTTGATAGAAAAGGTATTTTAAAAAAGGAATTGTATAAAGGTGGAACTCAGGCTGAATTAGATTCTGTGAAATTTGGAAGTATAATAAATCAAAATATTAAATACCTTAAAAATGAATTGCATTACTATAAAGTTAAAAAAGCAGAATTAGATAAAAATAATTTTTGGACTTATGCAACACTACTTCCATATAGTATATCTTCAATATTTACAGGAAATATGTCCCCATTAACGCCAATGGCTAATATATTATATACTATTCATTATGCTGTCATCTATTGTATTGGGATAGGCATTTTTCTTTATTTTCTAATTAAAAATCTGGAGTTCATTATTAGAAATCGAAAATCTTAATTCTTTTGACTATGATTATGAAAGTGTTGCGTTTTTTCAAATATTGTTTTTTTTATTTTTTGCTTTAAGTAATATCTCTAAAGTCTGAAGGCTTCGAAGAGCGCAGGTAAATAGGATCATTCTCTTTGATTTTGCTCCAAAGTCAGGAGACTTCGGAGAGCGGGGGTTATTAGAAAGTCTTATCCAATAAATATACAATTCTTGGAAACAAATTTTTTGAATTTGAGCTGGTAAATAAGAATGAAGATTATTTCCTTTGAACTATCTCCAAAGTTGAGAGCCATAAGAGAGTGGGAAAGGATTTTTAGATAATATTGTTGTTATAAAATTTTAGATTTACAATACTAGAAAACTACATAAAAGTATTTGTGTGGTAGCAGAAATTTTAATTTGAAAATTACTTAGTAATACTAACTCAAAATGAAAAACGTAACTAAAAAAGTTTAGATATTACAGGATAAACTAAACTCAAATATCAGAGTTGCGAGCATTTTTTTTAAGTGCATTTAATTTTGCCATTAAAATATATTTTTGATCTATATCATTTAACTTTTTATAATATTTTTTAGCAAATTGAGGTTCAATAGATTGAATGAAATGTAACCAGCCGTATAGTCTATTTCGCGTTAACTTTATTTCTTCACCTAATTTACTATAGAAATCTAAACTATCTGGGTCTTCACCTTCCTTAATTAATTTATGAACAGTATGTGATCTGTAGCCGACTCTTTCTATATAATTAATTTCTAAGCGAATATTTTTTTTTCTTTTTTTGAAATTCTTGGAATATAAGAGTCAAAAATAGTTAATCCAGTAACATATTGTTTTTGTCCTCTTTTCATAAATTTCGTTTTTTTGTCATTTAGCAAAAAGTTGTGTTTTTCTATTGTTAACTTTATACTTTCTAAGGGAATCTCTTCTGTATTTGAAGAAAAGTATAAATCATCAGCATATCTTGTATAAGTAATTTTTTTTCCACACAATTTTTTTAATTCCTTATCTAATTGATTGGTAACAATATTTGCTAAAGTTGGACTTGTACAAAAACCTTGAACAAGATGATTATCTATAGTTACTATTTTTGCTATCCACAATGCAATGTTTTCATTATAGCCTATACTTATTAAGGCCTCTTCAACCATTTTTTCAGTGATGGTTTCAAAATAATCTTTGATGTCAACTGATAAAACTAGTTTCTTTGCAAGGTGGCACTCTGCATTGGATCTAATGTTTTTTCCTTTTACAAAGCCATGTACAATGTCTAAAGGTGTAAAAATTTGAATAAGGTGATTATTTAAAATCTTTAATGAATTCTTTAATTGTAGAGTCCAAATTTTATGTACAGTCCTAAATCCACCATTATGCCCTTTCTTTCTTAATTTAAACTGATCTACTGAAATAATATTATTGTTCAAAGAAGTCAAAGAGGCTAGTAATACATCTTCTTGATTAAATGTGTCTATGTTACGAATGAAATAGTCATCTTCAATAGCTTTTTCAAGAAATAATAAATCACATCTTAAATAGTTAGCTAAATCTTTTTTTGTACTTAATTCGGTGTGTTTCATTACTTATATAAATATAAAAAGTGGGTGTCAGATAAGATAAGATTGAAATATTTTGTTGCCGAATACGAAATCGTATCCAAAGTTTATCTGTACACCCACTAATAATTTTTTTGTAGATTTTGCAAATATACCTTAAATTCTTCTTTTTTTTGTCTAGAAAAAAAAAGATTTTTGTGAGTATAGTTTACTAAAGCAATTTTGGGAGCAACCAAATTAAAATTAGATTTCATCCTTGGAATTGGTTTCTCTTCGGTAAATAATTGATAAAAAATAAAATTCAGATAATCTACTATTGCTAGATTTTCTTCATCTTTTCCTACTATATGAAACTCGCAGTCAACCCTTTCTTTATAAATGGAGAAGAAATTTGTTAAAATATTATTCAGTGAATTCTTTTTCAATTCAATAGTTTCAAAGAAGAAAATATTTTTCTCATTTTTATGTGCTTCTATTCTATCCTTTAATAATTTTTTTAAAGAATATGTAAAAAAATCAGATTCATCCATAGATTTCATTTTCTCTCTGAAAAAATCAGTTTCTTTATTTGTAATTACGAAGTAAGCCCTGTAATCTAATAATGGTAATATTTTATATACTTCTGCACGAACATCCATATTATTTTCAGTTGCATGAAAACCTTGTTTTGATATTTTCTTCCTAATATCTTCATAATAAATAGAGCTTTGAATATCAGTTTTTAAATTAAGTAAGGCATCTGTTATTGTTTGTGGGCTATCTGTTTTAATGCAACCATGAATAAAAATTTTTGAATTATTATTTATATTTCCTGATTCATCAATATAAAAGTAATTAGTTTTTATCATAAAGTATTAAGTAGTGGGATACAAAAATATCTTTTTAATCAATTTTGAAGTTCAATAAATCTTTAGGTGGTATATTTAACCCCCTAGCTAAATCAATCAATGTAGTAAATGCAAAGTTCCTTTTTCCATTTTCTATATCACTTACTGTAGCTTTAGTAATTTTAGAGCTATTTAGTACAACATCATCTTGAGTAAGTCGAGATTTAAGTCTTAATTCTTTGATGTGTTCTCCAAATTTTTTTAGTATTTCATCTTGCAAAACATCCATTTATGAGTACTTTCTACAAAGGGCGGAAATTTTTTTGCAAATTTTGTTATAAGAACTTGTAACAAAATGAAAATTTCTTATATTTGGAAAAGATTACTTATTAAAGTAGCTTTGCGATACTTCAAAGAATAATAGAAGCTATTGCTTAGAATCTCGTATCAGAAAACTGGTAATTTTTAGCACACGGGAAGATAGGCAGGAAGCTCACGACCTAGGCGTGGGCTCTCTTATCTGTGTGCACGGTATACCAGTACCTCTGATTCAGATATTGTAGAGTCCCATGCCGTTTTTATTTCATGCTGTTCAGCTTTTCTACAATCATCTTTTTCTAAGCCACTTCATCATATAAAGTATCATGATATGATACAATGGAGTGTACAATCCATTGCGGCTTCAGGGCTTTCACGGGAACACAGATTTTATTTCTATTCATCATTTACCATACAACTCAGCGTACATCGGTAGGCTGGTGGTTTCATGCATTCTAAAAATACATAATGAAAAAGATAAAAACACATTTCGATACCCGCTTTCGGACAAACAATAAACACTCCGGGCTACAGCTGATGGAAACTTTCTTCCATTTTAATGAGCTGGATGATTCCAAAGAAATACTCAGCAACCTGATGAACTATGCAGTAAAGAGAAATAGCTGGATCCATGAAGATCCGGCGGTGATCTTCTATTTTCATCAGTCGATGAGGTCGCTCATCCGGGCAGGATATCTCATGATGCTAAAGGAAAGAAAATGGACTGTAGATAGCCAGCCGGAAAAGATTTCCCCGTGGCTTCTTGGCCTGCTTTCGGAGAAGGAATACCGGAATCCGCTGCTGGTTTTCAAAAAAGCATTCAGAGCATACACCCTCAAAGAATTTGATTATTTTATGTCAGGAATCGTCTATTTCTCCATGGGCGTCTATGAAAATCTACCGGAAAGGAATATCGTGATGCCCTACATCCATACCGTTAAAATGCTGGATGCTGCACACCTTATTGTTCAAAGAAAGAGAGAAAAGAAGATGGCCGACACTCATTCAGGATAAGAGGGTTGTGTATAAATTATTGATTCAGATGGTTAATGTATTGATGATGTTTTTACCACGCAAAGATTTAGTTTTATTATGTCTATTTTCAGGGAGCAAAGAATAGAATCAACAAAGTTGATTCGTTGAAGCGCGTGGATAAGCATAAAGCTTCATCAGCGACAAAGTCGCATCACTTTTGCCTCCTTACCATAAAGCAGAATTACTCATATACTTTGCGTTTATCAAATCATTTCAAATATGATTTTACATCTATCGTATACACTGTAGATTAATAAAAAATGCCCCTTTTTTCAGGGGCATTCTATTATGGTGCTTTTACTTGCTCTATCTTGATGTATACTTTAGAAAGGTTGGGCTGGGCACTGCCTGAAGTAGGCGCTCCTACCATAATGGTTGCAGTGTAAGCCGTTTTTGAAGAAGCATTACTGTCTATCCAGGTATATCTTCTATGCTCAGGTCCGCCACCGGCTCCATCTATAATCCCTATATTTCCCCAATAAGCAGTTCCTACTGCTCCTGTACCTTGAGGAACCCAGGTAGTTGATGAATCATTCATACCACCCCATACTCCTGAAGTAATATTGTTTGTGGTTACCGCTGAACCAATATATCCGCCATACTCGGTGTTATAATTCCAATATAGATTAACGGTAGCACCTGTATTATTAAATAATTGTACGTTCGGAACAGCAGCGGTTGTACCACTTGTGGTATCGAATATTACCCTGATTGAATACTTACCGTCTGGAGTAGCAAGAGGTAAAGTATAAGCCTGTTTCCCGTTAGGATCGGTTGTGAGCGTAGGATATCCCATCACAGCGAGATCTGAAATGTCTGCACGGCTGGTATTTCCTACTGTCGCAGTACAGTTTTGGGCTGCCGTTAAGAAAGGAATTGCTGTGGTGTTCAAAGGAAGGGTCATATTATTGGCAGTGGTAGGAGTTCCGGTCACTGAGAATACCAATTCACCATCTCCAAACTCTAATGTTCCGGGTCTTAGCTGGAAGGTTAATCCGTTCACTGTAAAAGGAGCTCCTGAATTATAGGCACCCCCGTTTCCCTGGTTATAGGTAACTCTCAGATTTCCGTTGAAAGGAGTGCCGGCAGTATAAGTAGAGGGATTTAAATAGGCTGTAGTACATTGTAATGCAGAAATTTCCGGAGCGATAGCATTGGTTGCCTGGGTAAGCCTTTGCCATAGAGCGCCGTCAAAATAATAATAGCCCATAGCAGTAACAAGGATACGTTGTCCTGTAGCATCGCCACCGGTAACATCCGTAATATAAATTAATGCTCCTCTCTGATCACTGCCATACGTAGCAGTGTTGGCTGTGAGCTCAGCTCTTGTAAGCCTCGGAGCCTGTAATCCGTATGTTTGTGTGTTATCCGTAATCACTCCTGAATCATCTCTTTTAGCAGAGACATCCACTGTGGTTTTCGGTAAAGTTGTATTGAAGCCTACTTGGGCACATGCGGATCCAGCAATAAGAATAGCACTGAATAGTGTAAATTTTGTTTTCATGTTAAGGTGTTATTTTGGGTAAGTCAAATATACCTTTTTTTTAATAAAAAAATAAAAAAAAAACATTTATAATTAAAGAAAATTAATTAATAATTAGTATTATATTGAAGTATAGGAATTCTAAGTGGGTTTGTAATGATTTAATTTTAGTGTTTTATATTGGATTAAAACGATTTATCTCAAATTTTGTTAAATTCCTATTTTTCTCCGAAATAGGATGATTTTTTTTAATATTTGGATATTTATATTCATTATTTTATTTCAATCGGTTGTAATGTATTGAAGAGTGTAACTTGATGTATCATAGTTAAATATAAATGGTTATAAGTGAATCTAATACATTGTGATGGGTCTACAATATTCAGTTGAATTTTCTTGATAGAATTCTCAGTTGTAAACACTTTTTTGAGTATCCAATTTAAATAGGGTCTAAGATTGTACAAACGATGTGTTTCTCTGACGCAAAGTTTTCATTTTTGAAACTGTTGATGAAAAGTGCGCAAAGCATTGCAACTTCGTCGCCGATTAAAGATACAGCTAAAATGTCTGCTTCATCGAAATCAATAAAGTTGATTCTTTCTTCGCCTCCTTACAATAAAGTGGAATGATGAATGAACTTTGCATTCATTATTTTAATGCAAAAAACAAATCAAATAATTAAAAAATAGCATTTTTTTGCATTATTCTACAGGCTAATTTTGCGGCAATAAATAGATGGGTTAAACTCCGAATGGATAGTATAGAAAATGGAAATAATGATAACAAAAATTACAGAAAACGATATAGCAGAACTACAGGAGATCAGTAAAAAAACGTTCTCCGAAACATTCTCTAAAGATAATACAGAAGAAAGCATGGCACAATATCTTGAAACAAGTTTTGCGGCAGAAAAGCTTCTTACCGAACTCAGCGACAAAAACTCTGAATTCTATTTTGCAAGACTGGATCATAAAGTGATAGGATATCTAAAACTCAACACGGGTTTATCACAAACTGAAATGAAAGGAGATCATGCGCTTGAAATTGAAAGGATATATGTTTCTAAAGAGTATCACGGAAAGAAAGTAGGGCAGGCTCTTTATGACAAAGCGATGGCCATTGCCACAGAAAAAAATGCAGATTATGTCTGGCTGGGTGTTTGGGAAAACAATTTGCGGGCTATTAACTTTTACAGGAAAAACGGATTTAAAGAGTTTGATAAACATATTTTCAGACTCGGAAATGAAGAACAGACGGATATTATGATGAAACTGGATGTAAAAAGCAACACCATGAAAATTGAATTTTTTATAAAATCATTCGAGGAATTATCCACTCTCGAACTTTACAACATATTAAAATTAAGAAGCGAAATATTTATTATAGAACAGAATTGTGTCTATCAGGATATTGATGATAAAGATTTAAAATGCCACCACCTGATGTGTTTAGTGGACGGAAAGCTGGCAGGATATACCCGAATTGTTCCGCATGGTTTGACCTACGAAGATGCGTCCATTGGCCGTGTTGTAATCGGTACAGCGTATAGAGGACTGGGACTGGGAAAGCAGCTGATGGAACATTCCATCAAAGGCTGTCAGGATATTCTTAAGGAATCAAAAATCCGGATCAGCGCCCAATTGTATCTGCTGAAATTTTACAATGCTCTAGGCTTTAAAGAAGTAGGAACTCCTTACGATGAAGACGGAATTCCACACATAGAAATGGTGTTAAACTAATTCCAGGATATTTTTAAGAATCGGGTTAGGATCATCTTTTCGCCATTGGATGTACAAATCGGTAACAAAGGGAAGGGGGATAAAACGGATTCCGGTATTTTGGTGAAGATGATAAGAATGCGGCAGAATCGAAATGCCTAATCCGTTTTTAATTAATGAAATAATGGTAGATCCAAACTCACATCGAATATAAGAATCAAGATTGATCTTATAAAAACCGAGAACTTCCTGGACCAGCAAATTGTAACTGCTGCCGTCATCTCCTGTTGTTAAAAGAAATTTTTGATCTTTCAATGTTTCTTCAGAAATATCAGACAAGGTTTTAAAATGATGATTTTCAGGAACCACCAAAGAAAGATTTTCCTGGCATAATTTCTTTTCATTAATTCCTGAATAGGTATTGATATCACGGGAAAATGCCAGATCTATCTTGTAATTTTTAAGATATTCCTCCTGAATTTCATTAGTCAGCTGAAACAATTCCAGATGAAGAGTGGGAAAAGCCGCCGAAACTTTTTTCACAAAATCGGGTAAAACTGAAGAAGAAATAGAATCGGGATGCGCAATTCTTATCGTTCCATATTCACCTAAATGAATCTGCCGGGCCAGCTGATGAAAAGATTCCATTTGACTAAGCTCTTCGCTCCATTTTTCCTGCAAAAATTTCCCTGCCGGGGTAAGTTTCACATTTCGCTTATCACGATAAAACAACTGAACGCCCAGTTCACTTTCTAAAGACTGAATATTCCGGCTCAAAGCAGACTGTGTAATATTCATTTTCGCGGAGGTATTCCAGAAATGAAGTTCTTTGGCCAATGCCAGAAAGTATTTGAGCTGCTGTAAATCCATTAATGCAAATTAATCATTAGTTAAGCAAATTTAATAAGTAAATTGAATTAAAAACCACCTGATTGAAAATTATACGAATACAAAAAACAGCGCCTCTTTTATAAAGTGGCGCTGTTTGGATATTGTAATCCGATCTTTTTTAACAGCAGATCAACGTCTGATAGGATTGTCAGGAATTATGATTCTCAGCAGTTTCAACCTCAGGTCTATGCGCCAACGGGGAGCTTGCGGATGTTCCATATGTTCGCTCAGCATAATAAAAGTGACGATCAGCATCGCAACATGATGTCCCTGCGGTAATAACATCGGGAGAAGCATTAATGCCCAGCCTGCGCCCACACACCAGAAACCGTGAGTAATCCCAAATGAAAAAGCATCCTGATAAGCTTTAGAACCCCACGCCGCCAAAACAGGATGATAATGTCCCCTGTTAAGACACTTTTGCTTAATGGGAGAAAATTGCCAGATTAAGGTGATGATCCCAAAAATAACTGCCGGAATAAAAGATGCAGGCATCTGAATATTGATAAAAATGATGAAAATGTTTAATAAAAACCCGGTTATAGTCCACATCAAAACATATCCTGTTATAAAAAGAATGACCAATAAAAAACTCATACTTTTAAAACTTTGATTAATGATGCTCTGGATGGGGATAATCAGCTTGGGAAGCATCATGGCCAATACCATCAATATCCATCCGGTCATCATTTCAGAGAAAGGATTTATTTTGAGGATCATTTTTAAAGAAGCGCTGCTTCCGTTACATAAATTCATCTGACAATGTGCTGCTGTGAGCAAATTGCCGGGATTGAAAAGCAGGATAAACCAACAGATAATGCTGAAACCCCATACACTGTAGCTTATGAGGTTCCGATTAGCATTTGATCTTTTCATTGCTATTGTTTTTCTCTGTAAACACTTATTCTTCCTACTGTAATTTTCACATCAGATAAGATTTCGTTATCAGGAGTAATGGCAACATCTAGAGATTTTAAATGATCAAGATCATTTTCAAGATGAAGTTGATCAATGATATTGGTAATGTCTAAAGAAAAGCTAAGTCCGTTACCACCTCCGTGGGAATCGTCCAGTGATGCATTGCGAAGTCCAAAAAGCGAGATAAATCCTATATGCTGATTGTTTACAGACACTTCAAGCGTATTGGCATTGATATTTCCTTTTACATTTTCAAGAACCAAATAGATGCGGTCAGGAATTTCATCTGCAGAAGCTCTTAAAAGGCTTGTAGAAACTTTCTTTAATCCTTTATCGGAAAAATTAACGGTAGTTTTGGTTACTGCATTCTTAATTTCAAAAGAACCTTGGTTGGCAGCGACTAATTCTGTTGGTTTCTCATTATTATCCATAGTAGATTCGGTTAGTTGAGCATCATCCGAAACCGGAATTCCCAGTTTTTTCAATCTTTCAGTAGTAGTATCGGCAGCAGCAGGTTCTGCTTTTGTTTTAAGATCATCATAGCTGTAATCCAAAAGATCAAGATTGGTTACATCATTGGGGGTATACGTCCATTCTTTTCCATCAAGTAAAGGCATTACAAACTCGCGTTCTCCAATTTCCTTCGGGCCTCCCAGCCATTTTTTCTCTGTTGGATTACTGTTTCCCCTGGCATTCCATGAGGCCCACATTCTGTCAATATTACAGTGATGAAGATAAAAGATAGGGTCCAGTGCAGCAGCATTAGGATCAGACATAAGACCTTCATTTCCTTTAACAACTCCTCCTACGTCATTATGAACAAAATTATGAGGATTGGTTTCTAAACTTTCTTCAGGAAATATCGTTCCATAATGTGAAAAATCAGTTTCAGGCCCGCCGAAACAATTTTGATTACCGGTGTATATTGTCTTAAGTTCACAATTTTGTGTAACTCTTGGCTTGCCGTCCTTAAATAATTTGATGTAAATATTTCCGTCGTTATCAGGGCCATGTCTTTCTGTAACAAAAAGAGGGTTAGGAGTATCTCGGTCTAAAAACGGGCGGGTAAATGCCGGAGGTATTTTATTTTCTTTTTCTCCACCAAAATAGTTCCAATACGGTAAAGCCCAGTCATCAGGTCCATTAAGCTCTATCACTATTGCTCTGATCTGAATTTCCAAAGCCATAAGATAGCCACGATGCCATGGGGCAAAATACCAGGTTTGGTGCTGACATTGATTCCAATACTTATCTTTTATATCTTTAGACGGAAAAGGGCTTGTAGGTACTTTTGGCGGAGCTTTAATAGTATTCCAGTCAATACCATCAGGATCTCCGGCAAAGTTTTCCCCGTGAATGGCGGCAAAAAACCACCAGCTCGTTGGGTCATCCAATTTTCTGGATTGCATTTCAGCAACTGCTTTTGCATACCAGTATAAATCGGGATTATCAAACGTTCCTTCCTCATTCCACGCGTTTTTTCGTAAGAATTTTTTCATGTATTAATAGATTTATGATTATAGTTATGGGATTGAAACCAAATATTTTTTCGATTTCATTCTCACTGTAAAATTATTATTTAAAAAAATCTTGTCTATCAGTAGTTATACCTAATCTTGTATTGAAAGAAGGTTTTGTCGTAAGAAAGAATATTAGACTATTTTCTTACGGACGCAACTTTGTATAGTTTAATTTACGTTGAATTAACAATTTTATAAAATATGATCAGGCATATCCAGTTATATAATGTCATAATTTTTTCTATATTTAGAGAAAAATGGCTTGTGTCTGCATTTTGCGTTCTACAGCCTTTCTATGAACCCATATAAAAAGGACAATGCCAATAAATCAATTACCTCTGGATGGAGGTATGCTCTATAAAGAAACAGATCTGGCTCATTTTTTTCCTGAGCCGTTAAATGCAATCACTGCATTATTATTTTTAGCCATAGCCATCTTTTGGACCCTTAAAATGAAAGGTAATTTTAAAGAATATCCTTTTTTAACCTACTGCTTGGTTTTATTATATATTGGGGCCATAGGGGGAACCATTTATCACGCATTCAGACAATGGCCGGTGTTTATCATGATGGATTGGATGCCCATTATGATATTGTGCTTTTCTGCCGGATTTTATTTTTTAGCGCAGAGTCTCAAATGGTACTATGCTATTGTAATGGTTCTTGTATATCTGGTCCTTACGCTGGGGTTGAGAAATTGGATTTTGGTAGATAACCCTTCTCTCTTTATCAATGTAAACTACGCCATCATGGCTTCATTTGTGCTTTTATCAGTATTAAGCTATCTGATGTATACGAAATGGAAAGCTGGCCAATGGGTAGGCTTTGCTTTATTGTCGTTTGTTCTTGCACTCACTTCCCGCATCATTGATAAATGGGGATGGCTGGATTTCGGAACCCACTTTTTATGGCATACCTTTGGAGCAATAGCCACATTTTGTATGTTTAATTATATCTATCTTACACGGGATGTAATTAGAAAAAATAAGTAGTTTTTATTTTTTTGCAACTCTGATTCATAGATAAAGTTGGATTGAAGTTAAACTCAAAAGGTTCGTCATTGACTACGTCAAATCTTCAATTTCTGACAAAGGAAGAATCTCATTTATAGTTTAGAGTATTCATTACATTCAGAATGACAAGGCGAAATAATTAAATAGAGTTACCGTTGCTTAAATTAGTCAGTCAAAAATTTTCTTGATGGTAAAACTTCTTTCCATTTAACTTTAAGCATTAAAAATAATCGAAGTTGACATAACAAAGAGAGTGTTGCTTTTCTTTTAAAGTTGAAAGAAAAACGATTTACTTATATTTACCCCGCAAAGCAAATCTAAATGTTTAAAAAACTAATTACTGTATTTATCCTTAGCTTTTACCCGGTTTTTGGTTCGGCTCAACAGGTCCGGCCTTCAAAATCATCAGAAATTTACCGCGAACTCAAAACGCTTAAACAGCTGCCTAAAGTTCTATATCTTGCAGCTCATCCCGATGATGAAAATACGGGATTGCTGTCATGGTTAATCAATGACCAAAATGTAGAAACGGGCTATTTGTCTTTAACGAGAGGCGATGGTGGTCAGAATTTATTAGGTACAGAACAAGGTGCTGCACTGGGGTTAATCAGAACACATGAGCTTTTAGAGGCAAGAAAATTAGACGGCGCTCAACAGTTTTTTACCCGTGCGATTGATTTCGGGTTCTCTAAAAATACAACCGATACCTTCAAACAATGGGATGCAGACAGCATTACAGCAGATGTGGTTTGGGTCATTCGTAAATTCCGTCCTGATGTGATCATTTGTCGTTTTCCTCCTAATGCGGCGGCAGGTCACGGACAACATGCTGCTTCGGCTGTGGTTGCGGAAAAAGCTTTTAAGCTGGCGGGCGATAAAAATGCTTTCCCGGATCAATTAAAATATGTGAATGTATGGCAGCCAAAACGCGTATTGTGGAATACTTTCCGCTTTGGAGGAGTGAATACAACGGCTGAAAATCAATTGAAAGTGACCGTTGGGCAATATGATGCGCAGCTGGGAATGGGCTATGGTGAACTGGCAGGATTAAGCAGAAGCTTACATAAAAGCCAGGGGGCGGGAACACAATCTGTAGCCGGAATCAGAACTGAATATTTTGCTCATGTTATCGGTGAGCCTGCAAAAACAACACTTTTTGACGGAGTCACTAAAACCTGGACTTCACAGGGAAACACTGATATAGATCAATCATTAGATAAAATTATTTCTACCTTCAATTTCAATAATCCTGACCTTAGCTTGTCTGCTTTGCTTGCTTTGCGAAAAAGATTGTTGCATTAAAGGATGGAGATCAAAAAAAGGATAAACTTCAATCTCTTGATAATATTATTTTAAGCTGTGCCGGATTTATGGGCGAGGTGGTTACCAATCAGGCTGAAGCTGTTGCCGGAGAGTATTACAATTTCAGGTTAAATCTGGTTTCAAGAGCTGCAAATCCTGTTGTTTTAGACCATGTAAAATGGCTAGGTCAGTCGGAAAGTTTCAACAGAAAACTATCAAAAGATTCTTTAATTACTATTCAGCATGATATTCAGATTCCTGCTGATGCAGCACTCACAGAACCTTACTGGTTGGCAAAACCAGCAAAGAATGCAGCCACTTTTTCGGTTCCGGATGAGACTTTAGTCGGTTTGCCTGAAGCAGAATCACCATTGAATGTTTTACTGGGTTTAAAAATCGGTTCAGAAGATTTTCAGGTTAAACTTCCTTTATCGTTCAAGAAATTAGATCCGGTGCGTGGTGATGTAGTAGAAGCCTTATGTATTGTTCCTGCATTGGAACTGAAATTTACACAACCATTGTATGTGGCTAAAGAAAATGAAGATTTACATTTGAGTTTTAATATTAAAGCTAATTCTAACAAGAAGTTCAATAAAGGAGTTCTAAACCTTATGTATAATGGAGAGCGATTAAGTGGTACTGATGTAAACTCACTCAATGGAAAAGATACGACCATCGATTACGTTATTCCAAAAACTAAGCTTGCCGGAATTAATTCCTCTCGTTTGCAATTGGATGCCAATTTTGTTGCAGATGGGGTCACTTATAATAAAAAACAACTCTTAATACAGTATCCGCATCTGCCTTCCTTACAATATTTTACGCCTGCAACGGTAACTGTAATGAAAGGGGATATTCAGACAAAGGTTAAAAAAGTGGGGTATATAGAAGGTGCGGGTGATTTTATTCCTGAGTTCCTACGCATTGCAGGGATTCAGGTAGATGTCCTGAAAGATGAGGATTTTTATGGTAACATAAATGAAACCGGCAGCCAAAACAAGCTATCGCAGTATGATGCCATCGTACTTGGGGTTCGTGCCAATAACACAGAGAAAAAGCTGGGGCGCTGGATGCCTTTTTTATGGTCATACGCAAAAGCTGGTGGTAATCTGGTAATGCAGTACAACACCAACCAGGATACCACCGTTGACCAATTGGGAATGTACAATTTCAGCATTGCCAATAAAAGGGTTACTGAAGAAAATGCTGCGGTTAAGCTTTTAAACCCAAATCATAAATTATTGAACTTTCCGAACAAAATTACTGCGGATGATTTTAAAGGCTGGGTACAGGAGCGGGGTGCTTATTTCCCTGCTCAATGGGATGCAGCGTATGAACCGCTTTTTGAAATGCACGATACAGATGAAGAGCCTCTGCTGGGATCAACTTTATATGCCAAATACGGAAAGGGCAATTTTATTTATACTCCGTTAGCGTTTTTCAGACAGCTGCCTGCAGGAAATGTTGGAGCGGCACGTTTATTTTTAAACTTTTTATCTGCACAAAAAAACTGATGAACAAGCAACTTAAAAATTGGAATATCTGGTACATACTATTAGCCGTTGCATTAGTATTGCAGATCGTATTTTATTATTGGTTTACTAAATTCTGGGCATGAGTACTATAGATTGGACAGTTTTGATTGTTACACTTGTTGTAGTGGTGGTTTATGGCGTATTCATCGGCCGTGGCCAGAAAAGCAACGAATCCTATCTGAAAGCAGATAATAAAATGCCCTGGTATATTGTACTTTTAGGGATTATGGCTACTCAGGCAAGTGCCATTACATTTCTTTCAGCACCGGGTCAGGCGTATACGGACGGAATGCGTTTCGTGCAGTATTACTTTGGTCTGCCTTTGGCGATGATTGTGATATGTATTACTTTCATTCCGATTTTTCAGCGCTTAAATGTTTATACCGCTTATGAATATTTAGAAAACCGTTTTGATAAGAAAACAAGGGTTCTTACTTCTCTGCTTTTTCTTTTTTCCAGAGGATTGTCAACAGGGATCAGTATTTATGCACCGAGTATCATTTTATCAAGCGTTTTAAACTGGAATATTTATTTAACCAATGTTTTAACAGGGGGTATTCTCTTGATTTATACCTATGTTGGTGGAGCAAAAGCAATCGCTCACACCCAAAAATTACAATTTCTCATTATTCTGGGAACCATGGCTTTTGCAGGGTATCTGCTTATTCAGAATATGCCAAATGGAATTGGTTTTAATGATGCGCTTTATCTGGCAGGAAAATCCGGAAAGCTGAATGTCATCACCACAGAATTTGATTGGAAAGATAAGTACAATATCTGGAGCGGCCTGATTGGTGGTTTTTTTCTGGCGCTTTCTTACTTCGGTACAGACCAAAGCCAGGTGGGGAGATATATTACTGCGAAGGATAATACGAATGCAAAAATGGGCTTGCTGTTGAACGGATTGGTTAAGATTCCGATGCAGTTTGCGATTCTTCTGATCGGTGCTTTGCTTTTCGCTTTCTTTTCTCTGAAACCGGCTCCGATTTATTTTAACGAACGCTCTTATCAATATTTAAAAGAAACAAAACCTGAACAGGCTGCGGTTTTTGAAAAAGAACATCAGGATTTACAACTCAAATTCAATGCAGAATCAAAAGAAATTCTAAAGCTGAAGGAAGAAAATTCTCCCCAACTCAATAAAACAATTCAGGATTTTAAGAATACTCAAACCGAGGTAAAAGCACTTCACGGCAGGGTAGAGGAAGCGATTAATAATTCAAACTATAATGCAGAGAAAACGGATACCAATTACATTTTCCTGTATTTCGTGAAAAATACTTTGCCTGTAGGAATGATCGGGTTACTGTTTGCTGTCATTTTTCTGGCCAGCTGGGGTTCCATTTCCGCAGCACTGAATTCCCTTGCCGCCTGCTCACTAAAAGATGTTCATCTGATATTTAAAAAAGAAATTCCGGATGATGCCACTGAATTGAAATATAGCCGTCTGCATACTTTAGCCTGGGGGATTTTCTCAATCGGTGTTGCCATGTTTGCCACGCAGATGGGCTCTCTTATTGAAGCGGTGAATGTATTAGGATCCCTTTTCTATGGCCCGATATTAGGGATTTTTCTTGTTGCCTTTTACTATAAAAAAATTACGGGTTCCAATGTATTTATTGCTGCCATTTTATCAGAAATTACAGTGATTGCCGTTTATCAGTTTGATATCGTTTCTTTCCTGTGGCTTAATGTTATAGGGGCGGCAGCAGTCATTATATTTTCTGCAATTGGTGTATTGTTTTATAAGCCGAAAGAAGTAAATTCGTAAACGTAACAATAACAAAAACAAACAAATAAAAAATAGTATGAAAACAATGATTAAATCAGTGGTCGTAGTTATGGCTGCCATGACGATTTCAGTGAATGCTTTTGCTCAGGAGGCTAAAAAACCAGCCAGCCCTCCGGCTACGGCAACCGGAAAAATTAAAGATGCAACCATCACCATTGCTTATAGCAGTCCTTCTGTTAAAGGGCGTACCATCTGGGGTGGTTTAGAAGCTTATGATAAAGTTTGGCGTGCAGGGGCTAATGAAGCTACTACTTTTGAAACAGATAAAGATATTACCGTTCAGGGTAAAAAACTGGCTAAAGGTAAATATAGCTTTTTCTTAATTCCTAAACAAAGTGGAACATGGACTGCAATTTTTAACAAAGAGCCAAAACAATGGGGCGCTTATAAATACGAAGAAGCAAAGGACGCTTTACGTGTTGATGTAAAAACAAAAGCTTTACCAGCCACACAGGAAACTTTAGTGTATAAAATAAACAGCAATGGATTCACAATGGATTGGGATAAAATCTCAGTTCCTGTAGAAATAAAATAAAAATAAGCCGTCTCACAACTGAGACGGCTTATTTTTCGTATGCCTTTATTAAGCCTCAATAAACTCCAAAAGATCTTTATTAATGGTTTCGTGCTCCGTAGTAGGCATTCCGTGAGGAAAACCTGGATAGGTAATTAGTTTTCCGTTTTTCAAAAGTTTCGCAGATTTTATAGCAGAATTTTCGATCGGAACAATCTGATCATCTTCACCATGAAGAACCAAAACAGGGATGTCCACCGCTTTCAGATCTTCAGTAAAATCCGTTTCGGAAAATGCTTTGATTCCGTCATAATGAGCTACGATCCCCCCCCATCATTCCTTGTCTCCACCAGTTTCTTTGTACACCGTCTTTTACATTGGCACCTTCTCTGTTATAACCGTAGAAAGGGAAAGTTAAATCAAAATAGAACTGGTTTCTATTGTTCAAAGTCTGTTCTCTGATATTATCGAAAACTTCCATTGGAACACCATCAGGATTGTTTTCACTTTTTACCATTACTGGTGGAACGGCACTGATTAAAACTGCTTTTTTCGCTCTTCCGTTGGAATATTTGTTGACATAACGGATAACTTCACCACCTCCTGTTGAATGGCCAATGTGAACTACGTCTTTCAAATCCAGGAATTCAACCAGCTCTGCCGCATCAGAAGCATATTGCTCAATAGTGTGGTTATAAATATTCTGGCTGGAACGACCGTGGCCTCTTCTGTCATGCGAAATCACTCTGTAACCTCTTTGAAGGAAAAAGATGACCTGTGCATCCCAATCGTCTGATGATAGCGGCCACCCGTGGTGGAACATCAATACTGGTCCTTCTCCTTGGTCTTTGTAAAAAATGTCTGTTCCGTCTTTTAATTTTAATGTGCTCATAATAATATTTTTTTAAATTTATTTATTATTTAATAGTTGTTGCTTTAATTATTTATCAAATATAAGGTGGTTAAGCCAGATAGAAATTAATCTATGTTAATTTTGTACATTTTGATAAAGTTTTTTATTTGGATAGGTCAATTCATTTTCCATTCCCACTAATGAAGTGAATCTTTTTTGCATCATATGTTGTGTAAGAAACATTTCTTTTCACGTCAGGCTGTCTATTCCATATCAGTTCACGTTCTCCCTTACCAGCTCAGGTAAATCTTCTGCACCACCGTTGAACTTATTTCCGTTCACAAAAAACGATGCATTTCTGACAAAGAAAAATTTCTGATAACAAACGTTTACCACTTCTACTTCGGAGACGAATTCGGAACTCCCGGAGCCATTATAACGACTGTGACCAGTACACTATTTTTTTAAACGGAGACTATTCATTTTAAGGGTCTCCAGCTATACATTCTAAGTTATATCCCAATAAAAATTGAATAAAAAATCCTGGAAATTTTGCATTCTATTTTTTAATATCGTAATATTGCAATATAATAATTGATTATGGGAGCTACAAAAACAGATCACTTTACAGACAGTCAGAACCAAATTGCAACTATTGCTAAAGCTTTGGGACATCCAGCAAGAGTTGCCATTATAGAATACTTATTAAAAGTCAACACATGTATAACCGGAGATATTGTCAATGAACTACCACTAGCGCAGCCAACAGTATCACAGCATTTAAAGGAGCTGAAAAACGCAGGATTAATAAAAGGGAGTATTGAAGGTAATTCAGTCTGTTACTGTATTGACGAAAATACATTCGACATTCTGAAAGAATACTTTTCAAAAATTATATTCACGGTAACCAGTCAGAAATGTTGTTAGCAATATGAAAAGGGCTTTCATTGCATCTTCGTATTGTTGATCTCTTATTCGTTGCTGCCAGTATTTGATCTATTATAGGTGGCTTACCGAGATGGGAATATATCGTCTATCTTGTTGTAAACGGTTTCCATTTGAAGCTATTGCTGTCCTATTGGTCATCAAAATTATTGATCGGTCTGGAATGACTTAGAAAAAGCGTTTCAACAAATTGAAACTTTTATGCTTTCCCATTCATAGCCATGAATCTAAAAAAAGGGAAAAAATTTGATCAAAAGTATCGCAATATTGCATTATAACTATAAAGTAAAAACAATGAAATTATCAGAAATTAAAGAAATCCTTCCAACATTAGAAAATGTTGAATTTCAATTAGAGAATGGAACATTTGTACCGGAAAACTTTCATATTACCGAAGTGGGGCAGATCAATAAAAAGTTCATTGATTGTGGTGGAGTAATCCGTGATGAAAAAGCTGTAAACTTTCAGCTCTGGAATGCCGACGATTATGAGCACCGTTTAAAACCTGGAAAATTACTGAACATTATCAGACTTTCTGAGGAAAAATTAGGAATTGAAGACTCTGAGATCGAAGTGGAATATCAAAGTGATACGATTGGTAAGTATGATCTTGAGTTCAATGGAAAAAGATTTGTCCTGAAAACTAAAACCACAACTTGCTTGGCTCAGGATACTTGTGGAATACCTTCTGAAAAACAAAAGAAAAATCTTTCCGAAATTACTGTAAACCAAAGCAATTCTTGTACACCAGGCGGTGGATGCTGTTAAGAAGCCGCCTATTATCAACTAAATATAGATAATCAAATAAGAGAATTCTAAATCAAACGACTAAAAATGAACAAAAAAATTGTAGAAAGTATTAAGGAGACTTCTATAGATACTATTCCAGAGGAAAGAAAAGCTGTTTTACAACCGCTGATAAATTACATACAAAGTAAAGTAGAGAAGAATCAGAGCATCCGGTTGAATTTCATCTGCACGCATAATAGTCGAAGAAGCCATTTGTCACAGGTCTGGGCACAAACAATGGCTTATCATTTTGGCATTAAGAATTTATATTGCTACTCAGGAGGTACAGAAGCAACTGCCATGTTTTCAAAAGTAGTAGAAACATTGAATAACCAAGGTTTTCAGATCCAAAAACTCAGCGAAACAGAAAATCCAGTTTATGCCGTAAAGTATGCACAAAATGAATCAGCTATCATCTGTTTTTCCAAAGAATATAATAATGAATTCAATCCTAAAAATGAATTTGCTGCTATAATGACCTGCAGCAATGCTGATGAAGGCTGCCCCTTAGTTTTTGGGGCAGAAGCCAGATTTCCTATAAAATATGAAGATCCTAAAGCTTCTGATAACACTGCAGAACAGACGCAAGTTTACAAAAACAGAAGTTTACAGATAGCTGCAGAAATGTTTTATGTTTTTTCACTTATAAAAAAATAAGAAGCAAAACTACAGGAATAAATTAAAAGAGTATGCAACCAAAATTAAAATTTCTTGATAGATACCTCACTTTATGGATATTTCTTGCTATGGCGATTGGAATAGGTTTAGGATTTTTCTTTCCGAACATTTCAAAGGTCACAGACTCCTTGTCCTTAGGTACAACCAATATCCCATTGGCAATTGGACTAATCTTAATGATGTATCCTCCATTGGCTAAAGTAGATTATTCCCTCTTACGCATAGCATTTAAGGATAAAAAAGTAATCAGTATATCATTATTGCTAAATTGGATAATAGGGCCTATTTTAATGTTTGTTCTCGCTATTGTGTTTTTGAGAAATGAACCTGACTATATGATTGGATTAATACTAATTGGTTTGGCCAGATGTATTGCCATGGTAATTGTATGGAATGATTTAGCAAAAGGAAATAGAGAATATGCCGCTCTTTTGATCGCTTTAAACAGTGTTTTTCAGGTATTCACCTACAATTTTTTTGTATGGTTATTCATCAATGTACTACCAGGTAAATTAGGCATTGCCAATTTCAATGTAAGTGTATCTATAAAGGATGTTACGGAGAGTGTACTTATTTATCTTGGTATACCTTTTCTGGCCGGTTTTTTAAGCCGATACTTTTTAGTAAAATCAAAAGGTATAGAATGGTATAACCGAAAATTTGTACCGAAAATTTCACCAATAACACTGTACGCATTATTATTCACAATTGTCCTGATGTTTAGTCTTAAAGGTGAAAAAATAGTAGAAGTACCCATGGATGTGTTAAAAGTCGCTATTCCATTAGTACTCTATTTTGTTCTTATGTTCTTTGTAAGTTTCTTTGTAAACAAATCGTTGAAAGTTCCTTACGACAAAAATGTCTCTATAGCTTTTACTGCAACTGGAAACAATTTTGAACTGGCCATTGCAGTAGCTATTGCAGTATTCGGTATCAGCTCTCCACAAGCTTTTGTGGGGGTTATAGGTCCACTTGTAGAAGTTCCGGTACTTATATTACTGGTTAAAGCAAGTCTTTGGCTAAAAAAGAAATATTACAGCTAAGACCAACGGAATTGTTCACGGTAATTTAAGGCCATATCAATCCTATCAGCTAATCATCTTTAACCGAGAGAAATTACACTGATAAGTTTATGAATGTCTAAGTAGCGTACTTTTTACTATCTGCAAATCAATGACAAAATTTAGTTCTTGCATTTTCTTAGATCGAGTATACAATATAGTACATCCTCCGTTGTACCATCGAGTCAGCTCATACTTTCATCATGCATAAAAATAAAGCCATACGCTGGGTTTTCTGCTTTTGAAGAAAGATTGCTTTTACGGTGGCTAACAGACAATCTTCTTAATCCTGACCAGTAGGCACTCTGCATTCGTATCTGGCACAAGAATGGAGAAAGTCCCAGATCCCTAAATTCCTTCTTAATACATGAGTGTCCTAAATAGGCTTCTTCAGGATTCAATAGAAGCCTATTTGTGATCCTTGTAGAATTATTGAAAAAAATATTTCTTTTCATCGGCCGAATATTGCAAATCATCAACCTAACAACCATGTAAGATGGAGCTATAGACATTGATTGATAGAAGATTTTTAACGATAAAAATTTAAGGTACTAAAGAGCTCGGTGCAATCCCGAATTGCTTTTTGAAAGCAAATGAAAAATGGGAGAGGTTTTCAAATCCTACCTCATAGCAAACTTCCAATGGCCTTTTTTTCTTTTCAGTAATCTGATAATAGGCAAGTTCTAAACGTTTATGTGTTAACCACCGTTGTGGAGTCATGGTAAAAGCCTTTTTAAAATCCCGCTTAAATGTTGTAAGGCTTCTGCCCGTGAGGTAGCCAAACTTTTCCAGCGGAAGGTTGAACATAAAATTTTTTTCCATATAGTCGACAAGATTGATTTTTCCAGGCTCTTCAAAATTAGCAAGCACATGATCGATTTCTTGGTTCAGGGTTCTGAGAATACTAATGGCTTCGGTGATTTTAATGGAAGCAATATCCACAGGGATTTCCTTCATATCAAAATAGGGAATAAGTGATGCCAGGCAGCTTTCCAGCAGAGGGTGATTATTGAAACAAAAAATCTTCGGTGAATTTTTGGGTTGAGAATTTATATTCTTGTCTGCATAAAAATTCTTTAATGTTTCTAATGATAAATGCATGACCACAGTTTTGTGGGGTTCACCGTCTTTAGGGTAATTAATAATAGTAGCCAGCTGATTTCTGGGAATTAGAAAAATATCCCCCTTTCCAAATATATAGGTAGCATCAGCCTGTACAATCTTGGTTTCTCCAGAAAGAAACCAGACCAGCATATGATCTTCAAACATAATGTCCGATTTGAAAAATTTGTCTTCGTAGCTTGAAAGCTTTATATCTTCGGTAATGTATCGGGCTTGGTATTCCATGATTTTTACTTTTTTAAGAAGGAAATCAATAAGGTAAAGATAAGAAATAACATCATTTACTTTGTTTAAAAGTTCATGGTAAGAGAAGCAAAATGGCTATCTTGCCTCTCTTTTATGATTGTAATTAATTCTAAATAGATTGTCCGCCATCCACCAGAAAATTGGCTCCGGTCAGAAAACCTGCATTTTCACTTGTTAAATAATGGATCATATCAGCGACTTCTTCTGCTTTTCCCATTCTTCCCATTGGAATGCTTTGTATCAGATGATTTTGCAATTCTTCATTTAAACCGATTTTATCCATGATTTCTGTTGCTATGGGACCTGGACTTACAGCGTTAATGCGTATTTTTCTCGAAGCCAGTTCAAGTGCCGCTATTTTTACAACTGCATTGATAGCGGCTTTACTGGCGGCATATATAGAAGCGCTTTGTGGCGAAATGGTTGCAGAAGTAGAAGAAAGCATGATGACAGAAGCGCCATCATTAAGTAAAGGAATAAAGCGACTCAATGTAAAAAAGGCTCCTTTGAAATTTACATTCATGATTTCGTCAAATAAACTTTCCGTTGTCTGCTCAATGGTGGAAAATTTTGTAATACCAGCGTTGATAAGCAAGATGTCAACTTTTCCAAATTGTTGCTTTACTTGACTGACTAGATTTTCTATATCATTTAATTTCGACTGGTCAGCAATCATTGCTGTTGCATTCAATTCGGCAGCAGCTTTCTCAATGGCTTCTTTCCGTCTTCCGGTGATTATAATCTGGGCACCGTTTTCTTTTAGTCTTTTGGCTGTGGTATAGCCAATACCGCTGTTACCACCAGTAATAACGGCTACTTTTCCTATTAGATTTTTCATTTTCTGCTTTTTAGGGCTGAGTTAAATAAAACATTCAGAGAATTATCAGGATTTATGGATTGAAGCGGATACCCGTCATCTCTTCAGTCAGTTTCCATAGTTTCTTAGCATTGTTTTCATCCAGTGAATAAGGATTTACTCCTTTCTGATCGGTAATATCCGATGAGAGTACTGCGATGTCCCCGTCCTCACAATAGACTCCACCAATATGCTCAAGTAAAGGGCTGGTAGCGCACCAAACTGTTGTAGCAGCTCCTTGGGGGGATGGTTTTTAAGGAGGCTGCTACTTCAGGTAACATATTGCCATCTGCATCCACAAAACCCATTTTTTGAAATAGTTCCAGTGGAGCTTCCCTGCCTAATTCTGTTCCACCAATAGAACCGGGATGAACCGCATAGCTTCTGATATAGGAAGATTGTCCCCGCACATCCAGTTCCATCGAAAAAAGATTGACGGCTGTCTTAGATTGTCCATAGCCCAATAAAGTTTCATATTCTCTATGCAGGAAATTAGGATCATCAAAATTAAAAGCCGCAAAATGATGACCGTGAGAAGAAACATTAATTACTCGTGCTCCATTGGCTTTTTTAAGTGCAGGCCATAATCGTGAGGTAAGCTGAAACACAGCCAAATAATTGGTCGCGAGCTGGGATTCTATACCCTGTTTATCTCTGCGAAGTGGTACCCACATAATGCCCGCATTATTGATCAGTAAATGCAAAGGTCTTCCTGACGTGATAAAGTTTTCCGCGAAGGCATTAATAGAGGTGGGAGACATCAAATCCATTGCTGCAATTTCAATATTTTCTATTCCTTCCAGATTCTTCTTTGCCTTTTCAATATCACGTGCAGCTACTATTACTGTAGCTCCTGCTGCTGCGAGAGCTTTTGTAGTTTCTAGCCCAATCCCTGTGTTTCCGCCTGTGACGATAGCTGTTTTCCCAGTAAGATCGATGTTTTGAATGACATCATTGGCTGCTGAAACTGCATTGAAGCCTGAACCGATAGGGTGTTGTTGAGCTCCCTGATAATTATTCTTTTCCATTTTGAATACGTTTAATTGTTATTATTGAGACAAAATTAGAGAAGCTTAACCTGTTCTGTTTTGTTCAAAAGGCCTAATTAACTTTGTTCAAAAGGGCAGGTGATTTTATAAAAATATTGCAAGTGTCCTAAAAAATCAAAAAGTTTAAAACGGGACTTAAATATTTAGATTTAAATAATAAGATGAACACAACAGTTCCTAAATACCAGGAGTTCGTTTTTCTTTGTTTTGGTTAGGATAATCCTCATTCTGGCAACGCAAGTATATCTATTTAGAAGCAACTTTGCCTTAACATTAATACAATTAAAAAATGGAAAATAGACAGAAAGAAAAAGTTTGGTTCATTACAGGATCTTCAAGAGGATTTGGAAAAATATGGACGGAAGCCGCTTTGAAGCGCGGAGACAAAGTCGCTGCTACAGCACGTAATATAGACCGTATTGCCAAATTAAAAGAAAAGTATGGCGATCAGGTTTTGGTTCTTGAAGTGGATGTAACCAATGCCTCACAAGTGCAAAACGCTATGAGTAAGGCTAACGAATATTTTGGAAGATTAGACATTGTATTTAATAATGCCGGATATTCTCTAGTGGGAACGATAGAAGAGAGCAGCACTGATGAGGTAAAAGCCATGTACGAAACAAATATTATAGGACCTATCCATGTGATTCAGGCAGCATTACCAATACTGCGGGCTCAGGGGCATGGCCATATTTTGGGGACATCCAGTGCCGTTGGCATTTACAGTAATCCTTTAATCGGGTATTATTGTTCTTCAAAATTTGCGTTTGAAGCTATTTACGATAGTTTATCAAAGGAAGTTGCAGGATTTGGCATCAAAGTAACGCTGATTGAGCCTGGGGCATATAGTACTGAATTCGGCAGTGCCGAATCGTTGAAAATAGCCAGCAAAAGACTAGCGGATTATGATGATTTGAAAAGCAGCCTGATGGAAAATTTACAAAAACTGGAACGAGGAAATCCTACTGCCACTCCCGATGCTATATTTGCTGTCGTCGATACTGAAAATTCGCCGTTGAGATTACTTTTTGGGTAAAAACGATTTGCCACATATTCAACAAATCTATTCAGAACGCATCCAGGAATGGGAAATTTGGAAGCCGATATCTGAAGCGGCCCAAGGCTAGTGATCTATGCCGTCTTTAATAAACTTTCCGTTCTATTCGCTTTTCTTTTTTGTGAGGAAAAGTGAATATTGCTTAACTTGTAATCTAGAATTTTTATAACATGGTTTCAAAAAAAACGAATCATTCCGTAAAAAGATTTAATACACTGGCTGATGTAATGAAGGCATCTGGTTTTCCGCCCCCAAAGCACCCTTTAATCGTTTTGCTAAACGGTGTAGACAAACCACTTAAAGGTCGTATTCCTAATAAATCGCACGTACTGAATTATTATAAAATAGCTTTTAAACCGGATGCCGGAGGAGAATTAATGTATGGTCAGACTAAATTTGATTTTAAAGAGGGAGGGTTGTTTTTTGTAGCTCCGCAACAAATTCTCTCTTCAATGGATGAGAATGATAAAGAGGAAACAGCAGTACAAAAAATAATGAGTCCGCAGATCACACTCCTTATAGATCCTGATTTTTTACTGCAATACCCATTGGCACAAAAGATCCATCAGTATCAGTTTTTCTCTTATGCTACTAATGAAGCGCTTCACCTTTCGGCCAAAGAAAAAGAAACCATTCTGTCGTTATTCAGAGATATAGAAGAAGAGCTTGAAAATCGTATAGACGACATGAGCCATAATGTGATCATATCTCAAATTGAGCTATTATTGAACTACGCACAACGTTTTTATAATAGGCAATTTCTTACCAGAAAACAAAACTATCCCAGTCTTACCGATCGTATCGATCAGTTGCTGGAGGATTATTTTAATAGTGATAAGGGCTTGAATGCCGGAGTTCCAACCGTTAATTATTTAGCTGAACAGCTGCATATGTCAGCAAGTTATTTAAGTGATCTATTAAGAAATCTTACAGGGCAAAACACACAACATATTATTCATGATAAAATGATTTACCGTGCTAAAAATAAGTTATCTACTACAGCTCTCAGTATTTCCGAAATTGCGTTTGAATTAGGTTTTGAACAGCCTCAATCCTTTAGTAGATTATTTAAACTAAAAACAAACCAAAGTCCACAGCAATATAGAGCTCAATTCAATTAATTTTTAGAGCTGCTTAAACGCTAACAACCTAACAGGAATAGTCCTACATGTATATAGTTGTTTACATTAGCGCTACGCTCAGTTAGCATAGGAAGGTGTTAAAGTCATTATTTTTGGTATTCGAATGACATAGTAAAGTTTGAAATTACGAATCCAATTTTATTCAACAGAGATTCTGTTACAACTTACCTTAATTCGGATACTCTGTTTGTTTACAGTCTTTGGAACTTTGTCATACTTAAACAATATAGTATGAACACATTTAAAATGTTAGTTATAACTGCCAGTATAGGCATGTATTCCAATGTAATGGCAGCTATCCATGTAAAGCCAGTTACAGGTACAAATTCTTTCAACTCGCATATTATGAACAAAAATGTTTCAATTTCTGAATCGAACAGAAAGTATTACAGAATGGACACGCTCAAATCCAACCAGACGATAATCGATCTGGCAGGACATCAGGTTCCTGTTTTAAAGGGAGGGCTTTATGACAGATTCCGTTCAAATCCATGTTTGTCAATAGTTGAAAAAGAAGCTCCTGGAATTGATCTGAGCTGGTTTAAAACTATTCAAAAACAGAAAAAAGAGGTAGGTTTTACAACATACTCTCCTAATTTCTATTACAGTAATAGTAGTATAACAGCAATATATACTGCTGATATGAAAATGCTGAAAAAGCTAATCCCAGCAGAAGTTCGTGATATTGTAAAACCTATTTCAATTACTTCTGGACGTGGCTTGGTTGCAATCACAGCATATGCTTATCATTATTGTGATAATGATTCCTATAACGAGTTATCTATCTCTATTGTAACGACGAAACCAAATTCAACAAATTGGGGAGTATTTTCCCTTATGAATGAACTTAAGAATAAGAATCTTTGGGGGTATGTTCTGAAGCTTCCTGTAGACACAGAACTGGCTAGAGTTCGTGGGGTAGTGGGGTATAACCTGCCAAAATGGTTGATTCCAATGAAATATAGTGATCAAGGAGAGATGATGAAGTTCGACTTTTATGATGAGTCCGGAAAAATGGATTTTTCGATGGGAGGAAAAAAACTGGCTATTGGAGATGTTCAACCGGATATTGTCCGTTCAAACTTTATTAACAAGGATAGAAATGGTCAACTGACTCACGGTTATACTGATGTCAGAGCCATTAAGAAAGCAAGCAGTAAAAAGAAAGAAGACTTGCAGCTCGACCTTACCGACGGGCCTTTGTCCACATTTATCAAATCATTGAACCTTGGTAAATTGATGCGCTATGATTACCAGCCGGAATTCCAGGCAGCCTTATATACACTAGAGCTAACAAACGAATCTAAAAAATAGTATAGAATGATTAACCGTACATGTAATGATCCCAAACAATATAGGGAGCAATGGTCAGGTTGGAGAGGGATTGAATTGCGAACGAATCTCAAAAAAATCAGTAAATTAGTTATGTATAAATCAGTAAATCAAAATATGAAAACTCCGGAAAAGGTTTCGTCTATTAATGCCCTGCATCAGTTTTTAGGACTGAAAAAACCGTCGAATCCACTGATTAGTGTGTTCAATTTTGATGATGTCAACCTAGAACCGGAAACGGTCCTCAGTGCAATTACAACAGATTTTTATGTTATTGCATTAAAAAAGGAATGCGCAGGAGGAAAGTGTAGATACGGTCAGCAGTATTATGATTTTGATGAAGGGATCATGTATTTTATTGCCCCTCATCAGGTGCTTCAATTTGAAGATGTGCTTCTGAATGGTGTAAAAGGCTTTGTTTTGGTAGTGCATCCTGACTTCTTTCAGGGGTATCCTTTAGCATCACAGGTTAAAGACTATGGGTATTTTTCCTATGCGACCAATGAGGCGCTGCATCTTTCAGAAAAAGAAGAAACTTCTGTCATGGATATCATTCATAACGTTGGAGATGAAATTGAAGGGAATATGGATGGTTTTACACAAGATCTTTTGATTTCCAATCTTGAGCTGTTGCTAAAATATTGTGACCGTTTCTATAACCGTCAGTTTTTAACGAGAAAAAAGGCGAATAGTGATATACTTACAAAGTTGGAAAACTTACTGGATGATTATTTCAAAAATGATAATTTAATTATCAATGGGATACCTTCCGTTCATTTAATAGCAAAAGAATTGAATCTGAGTGCCAACTACCTAAGTGATATGCTCAGGATTCAAACTGGAAAAACAACCCAACAGCATATCCAGAACCGATTGATTGAGAAAGCCAAAGAATTACTTTCAACCACGGAATTGTCAGTCTCGGAAATTGCTTATCAATTAGGTTTTGAGCATCCGCAATCATTTCACCGCCTGTTCAAAAACCGTACAACTTTTTCTCCCCTGGAATATAGAGCCTCATTTAATTAAAATAAGAAGGTATTCTGATGTAAAGAATACGATTAATATCAATACGTATTGAAAAGATGGGTGGTAATTATTATCATCCATCTTTTTATATTTTTAATGAGTTTCGAATTTGAAATAAATCAATAAAACAGAGATTCTGTTACAACTTTCCTTATTTGGGCTACTTTACCTTATCGTATGTTTTGGACCTTTGTTGTAGAAAAATAACTATACGATGAGTCTTATCAAGATATTAATTATTGTTACCAATATCAATATGTATGCGATTGGGAATTATCATAAATAATCATCAACATTAAAAACAGTTTAAAATGAAAAAATTAAAAATCCTGGCAATGGTAGTAATTATTGCTGTAATCTTGCTCTTTGCTCCCGGCTTTTTCCTAAGCAAAGCTGTCGTTAATACAACTTCAAATAAGGAAAGTGTACAACCGATAACCAACAATCCTACCGAAAAAGATACGCTCATTGAGCTGGCAGGTCAGAAGATGCCCGTACTGAAAGGCGGTTTGTTCGACAGATTTCATTCCAATTCGCCTATGGATATCGTTGCAAAGGAAAGACCCGACATTGACCTTAGCTGGTTCAAAACCATTCAAAAACAGAAAAAAGAAGTGGGCTTTACCACATACTCACCGAACTTCTACTACAGTAATAGCAGCATTACAGCCATTTACACGGCAGATATGGCAAAAATAAAAGAGCTGATTCCGGAAAAAGTTAAGGGCTTGGTAAAACCAATTTCCTATACGCCTGGCAAGGGATTGATAGCCATTACATCTTACGCTTACCATTACTGTGATAATGATTTTTATAATGAATTGTCCATCTCTATCGTAACCACACAACCGGGCAAAAGCAACTGGGGACTGATTTCGCTGATGGGGGAACTCAATGATAAGAACTTGTGGGGTTATGTGTTGAAACTGCCTGTAAATACGGAACTGGCAAGAGTGAGAGGCGTTTATGGTTACAATTTGCCAAAATGGCTGATCCCTATCGACTATATTAACGAAGGCAATAATCTGACGTTCAATTACTATGATGAAAAAGGAAATTTCGACTTCTCAATGGCTGGGAAAAAGCTGGATGTTTCCGCATCAACACCGGAAATTACCCGTTCCAATTTCATCAATCTGAATAAGCAGGGTCAGCTGACACACGGTTATACCGATGTTCGCGCCATAAAGAAAGCAAGCAGCAAAAGTGCTGAAGACATTCAGTTAAACCTGTCTGATGGTCCTTTGTCAACCTTTATCAAATCATTAAGTTTACATAAACTGGTTAAGTACGATTATCAGCCGGAGTTTCAGGCCGCATTATATACGCCGGAACTGGTGCAAGAAGAGAATAAATAATCCAATAACTTCTAAAATTTAAAACAATGGATTTTGATAAAATATTCCAGTCACAGAAAGCATTTTTCAATACACACCAGACAAAAGACATATCCTTTCGTAAGGAAACATTGAAAAAGCTGAAAACCATTCTGAAAAAGAATGAAAACCATATATACGACGCTATTTATAAAGATTTTCGAAAAGGAAAATTCGATACATTTTTAACGGAATTAAATCTCATTTACAACGAAATCGATTTTTTCCTGAAAAATCTCGATAAGCTCAGCAAGCCTAAAAAAGTAAAAACACCCCTGAATTTGCAGCCGGGAAACAGTCATATTTATTACGATGCCCTGGGAGTAACGCTGGTCATAGGCGCATGGAATTACCCTTTACAGCTTACCTTGCTGCCCATGGTTACAGCCATTGCGGCAGGAAATACCTGCGTACTCAAACCCAGCGAGCTGCCGGAAAATACGATGCACCTGTTATCAGATTTAATCAATAATAATTTTCCATCCAATTATTTATTCGTTGCTGAAGGCGGTGTTCCCGAAACTACCGAGCTGCTCCAACTTCGCTGGGATAAAATTTTCTTTACCGGAAGCCCGAAAGTAGGAAAAATAGTATACGAAGCAGCGGCTAGAAACCTTGTTCCCGTTGTGCTGGAGCTGGGTGGAAAGTCACCCGCTATTGTTGCTAAAACAGCCGATTTGGAAGTTGCAGCAAGGCGTTTGGTTTGGGGCAAGTTTTTAAACGGCGGACAGACCTGTATCGCCCCCGATTACCTGTTGGTGGAAGAAACGGTGAAGCCGAAATTACTGCAGCTGATAAAAGAAAAGCTGGAGGAATTCAACTATTCAGATGGCGCGGAACATTTCACCAGTATCATTAACAAAAGGAATTTCGACCGTGTTTCTTCGCTGATTGATCAAGACAAAATTTTCTATGGGGGTAAAACCAATGAAGAAACTTTATATATTGAACCTACGATTTTGGATAACGTCAATTGGAACGATGCCGTAATGCAGGAGGAAATTTTCGGCCCTGTTTTTCCGGTGATTGGCTATACCAATTATGATGAGATTTTGGAGAAGATAATTGAAGGAGAAAAACCTTTAGCGGCCTATCTGTTTACAAAAAATGAAGAAGAAAAAGAGAAGCTTCTCCATCTGGTTTCTTTCGGTGGAGGTGTCATCAACGATACTTTGATGCATATTACCAACCACTATCTCCCTTTTGGGGGTATCGGAAATTCTGGTATCGGAAATTATCACGGCGAATATGGTTTCCTTGCATTTTCTCATCAGAAATCAATTATAGACAAAGCCACTTGGGGCGAACCGGATCTGAAATATCCGCCTTATACCGACAAAAAAATGCACTGGATAAAAAAGGTAATGTAACAGAGATTATGTTACAACCTCCATTGATTCGGATACTTTTTTGTGGCTGATATGGTCGAATTTTGTACTATAAATTTAAAAGAGAAAAAATGCAGACAATATTAGGTGCCAATGGACAGATTGGTGAAGAACTGGCAAGAGAGCTAAAAAGAAATTTCACTTCTAAGATCAGGATTGTAAGCCGTGAAGCTACCAAAGTGAATGATACCGATGAGGTTTTTTCAGCTGATCTCTCCATAAAGGAGAAGGCCATTGAAGCTGTAAGAGGAAGTGAAATAGCGTATTTTACCCTTGGATTGCCGATCAGTTCAGATCTGTGGGAAAAGCAGTTTCCTGTGATTCTCAGAAATGTAATTGATGCCTGTAAAATCAATGGAACAAAACTGGTATTTTTTGATAATACTTATATGTATCCACAGGATGATAGAAACCTTACCGAAAATACTCCTTTTAGTCCGCTCGGAAGAAAAGCTAAGGTAAGAAGAAAGATGGCAGAAATGGTGTTGAAGGAAATTCAGTCAGGAGAACTTGAAGCGGTGATCTGTAGAGCGCCGGAGTTTTATGGCCCCGGCAAAACACAAAGTATTACCAATACGTTAGTTTTTGATAATATCAAAGAAGGCAAAAAATTAAAGGTTCCTTTAAGTGACCGTAAAAAGAGAAGCCTGATCTGGACACCAGATGCAAGCCGGGCTACAGCATTAATCGGTAATACACCTGATGCGTATGGACAGACATGGCATCTGCCGGTTGATGCAAGTCATCCAACTTATAAACAATTTATAGAAATGGCTTCCGGAATTTATGGAAAGAAACTTAAATATGGTGTAGTGCCCAGGTTTCTTTTCAAAATAGGTTCATGGTTCAATCCCAAGGTAAAAGAGCTCTTGGAATTACTTCCGAGATATTCGTACGATAATCTTTTTGATGACTCAAAATTCAGAAAACGTTTTCCTGAATTTAAGGTTACAAGTTATAGAGACGGAATAGAGCAGATCAAGCGGGAACAGTTTAGAGAAAATAAACTTTAATTTCTTTCAGCAATATTTTGATCATATTATTAAAACGATAATCAATATGAATTTATCAGAAGTAATGGATTACAGACGGTCTGTACGTATCTATGACCGGGATAAACCTGTTGCGGAGGAAAAAATCAGAGCATGCCTTCAATTGGCTGCTTTGGCTCCGAGCAGTTCCAATATGCAATTGTGGGAGTTTCATCACATAACAAATGCTGATTTGTTGTCTGAGGTTTCCAGGGCATGTCTGGATCAAACTGCGACCTCAACAGCAGCACAGATCGTGGTATTTGTGACAAGGCGTGATCTGTTTCACAAAAGAGCCAGATTTGTGCTGAATTTTGAAAAAGGAAACATAAGACGTAACAGCCCGGTTGAGAGACAGGAAAAAAGAATCAAAGACAGAGAATTGTACTATGGAAAGATCATGCCCTTATTATATGGACGTTTCTTTGGCTTGCTGGGTGGTTTTAGAAAGTTATTGACTGGAGCGATAGGGTTGTTCAGGACGATTACGAGAGAAGTTTCCGAGAATGATATGCGGGTGGTGGTTCACAAATCCTGTGCGCTGGCAGCTCAAACTTTTATGATCGCCATGGCCAATGAAGGATATGATACCTGCCCTTTGGAAGGCTTTGACAGTAAGGTCTTGAAAAAGGTGCTGAAACTACCCCGGGGCGCTGAAGTAAATATGGTTATCTCCTGTGGAGTCAGAAAAGGAAATGAAGGAATCTGGGGTGAACGCTGTCGGGTACCATTTAATGAAGTATATATCAAGAGGTAATCAGGAAATTCAGCGGTAATTCCATCATTTTTTTAACAGAGATTTGGTTACAATCTTCCTTGATTGGGTTACTTATGTTCATTCATTTATTAGTAATTTTAAATGACAGAAAAAGATATAAAAATGAAAAAAATCCTTCTGGTTGTAACCAATATCGGACATTATAAAAGTGGTTTAGAAACCGGTCTATGGCTGAGTGAGCTTACTCATATCTACCACACAGTAAAGGAGAAGGGGTGGGAAGTCACCATAGCAAGCCCTAAGGGCGGAGATGTTCCCATTGATCCCGAGAGTTTGAAGCCTCTCGTATTGGACAAAATTTCGAAATCATACTATGAAAGCCCGGCTTTTATGAGCGGACTTAATCATTCAAAGAGCTTACTGGAAGTTCAGAATGAAGATTTTGATTGTGTATATCTCGCAGGTGGTCATGCAACAATGTATGATTTTCCCGATGATGTTATGATGCAAAATATCATCAGAAGGCAGTACGAAAGTGGAAAAATGGTTGCTGCTATTTGCCATGGGGTAGGAGGATTGATTAATGTAAAGCTGTCAGATGGTACCTATCTGATTACAGGAAAATCAATGACGGGATTCGACTGGTTTGAGGAAACTATCGCCAGAAGAAAAAGAGAAGTTCCTTTTAATCTTGAAGCTTCAATTGTTGAGCGCGGTGCAGATCTGAAAAAAGCATGTATCCCTATGACCTCCAATGTTATAGTAGATGGGAATCTGATTACAGGACAAAACCCATTCAGTTCAAAAGAAATGGCAAAAGTTGTTGTGAAAGAACTTGATAAATAATAACCTTCCAGACTTGTAAAATTCAAATTAATTATAGTTAATCATTAAAATTTTAATTATGGCACCAAACGTAAAAGCGGAAAACGATCCGCAGATCCTTTCCGGGATCAGAGAATTTCTAAATGCATTGAATAATAGTGGCGGGAGTCCCTTGGAAACCTTAACACCCGAGCAGGCAAGACAGGTGCTAGTGGACGCCCAAAAATCTGTTGAGGTGGATTACTCCAGAATTATGGAGACAGAAAGAGAAATTACACAGGATGACATAACGGTAAATATTCATATCATCAAACCTGCAAACGCAGCTTCGGAAAACCTTCCGGTATTTATCTTTACGCATGGTGGAGGCTGGGTACTGGGTGATTATCCTACGCATAGAAGACTGGTTAGAGATTTGGTTGTGAATAGCGGAGCTGCTGCTGTTTTTACTGATTATACTCCATCTCCGGAAGCACAATACCCGGTAGCCATCAATCAGATTTATGCTGTAGCTAAATGGGTATCTGAAAATGGTGCGGAAATCGGTGTGGACGGCAAAAATATGGCCGCTGCCGGAAATAGCGTAGGTGGAAATATGACTGCCGTACTTTGTCATATGGCTAAGGATAAAGGTGGCCCGGAGATCAAATTCCAATTATTATTGTGGCCGGTAACGGACGCAGATTTTACCCGTGAATCCTGGCAAAAATATGGAGAAGGAAGATTCCTGACCGCTCCATTGATGAAATGGATGTGGGATAATTATTTACCGGATCTGGAAAAAAGAAAAGAGTATTACGCAACACCATTCAATGCTTCTTTAGATCAATTAAGAGGATTACCCCCAGCATTAGTACAATTGGCTGAGAATGATATCCTTTATGACGAGGGGTTGGCATATGCCAGAAAATTAGATGAAGCAGGGGTACCAACTACCATCCAGACTTATAACGGATTTATCCATGATTATGGATTATTAAACCCGCTGGATCATATAGAAGCCATAAAGTTTTCTTCCGAACAAGGTGCATTAGCACTTAAAAAGGCTTTATTTGGAAAAGCTTAATTAGTGAGTTTTTTAATACTATTTTCTAGACTTATATTTCGAAGGCGGATGAGTAATTGCATTCGCCTTCTTATCTTTAAATAGATACAATAAATCTAAATTTGTGCATATTGTCGTTTGTGAACTTGGCAGTATTATCTCTTCGAACCAATTTCTAGAAGATCTTGTTAGAATTTTAAGGATAGGAGCTCATATTTAGCATTATTATCATACACAGTTTAACATCTTTCCTGTAGTGATACAAAATATTGGCTATAGCATGATTATGTTGATTGTATTATTGTGGGTCGATTATTTTTTTTTGCATCCAAATATATAGTTGTCTAAATTAAAATGCTATTGAAACACAAATTTTTGAAAAAAGGAATGTCATATGAGCATATAAAAATTGATGATAAGTATTTGTTTGGGGATTACCTTAATTTAGCATCCACTTAATTCAAACTTCTATATTCATTAGGAGTGACACCCGTTCTCTGCTTGAAAAGTCTGATAAAATGCTGTGGATATTTGAATCCTAGTTCATAAGCAATCTGAGCAATAGATTTATCAATGTTGAAAACTCTTTCTTTGGCAACATCAATAATTTTATTCTGAATATATTCCTGCGCAGTTTTTCCTGTTTCTTTCTTAATCAGATCTCCAAAATAGTTGGGTGAAAAGTGTAATTCATCTGCACAATAAGCCACAGATGGAAGCCCTACGGTATTAGGTTTTTCAGATGAAAAGTAGTTGTTTAATAATTCTTCAAATTTTTCTAAAATACCTTTATTCACATTTTCTCGGGTAATAAACTGACGGTCATAAAAGCGGTCACAATGATTAAGAAAAAGCTCAATATTTGATGTGATGACTTTTTTGCTGTGTTTATCTACTGGGCGGCTCAATTCAGATTGAATATCAGCAAACATTTCCAAAACCATTTGCTGCTCTTTTTTAGAGAGGTGTAATGCTTCATTGGTTTGATATCCGAAGAAACCATATTCGGAGATGCCCTTACCTAAAGAAGTTCCCTTGATTAAATCCGGATGAAAAACTAATCCGTGCCCCAAAGGCTGATAGATGTCTACTTTGTTTTCTACATCAACAACCTGCCCTGGCGAAACAAAAACCAACGTTCCTTCCTGATAATCATAAGTTGCCCGACCGTACTTGAGGTCACCGCATTTCACATCTTTTAAAAAAATACAGTACAGATTAAAGTACATTTTAGACCCGGTCCTTTTATGCGCTTTTGAAAAATCTATCACACTTACCAAAGGATGTAAGGTTTCGTGATTATTAAATTGGTTATAATCATCCACTGTCTCAAAATTGATTGAATTGCTCATTGCTGTATCATTTTCTAATGCAAATCTAAAGATAAAAATAACCTCTTTTTTACAATCAGAGTCAGAACAGTAATATTGGTTATCAATTCCGTAATCTGTCTACCAATATGCTTGTCAATAGGTTGGAAATTTGCAATAACAAGTTAATAAAGAATATTAACTTCTTTATGAAGCAATAATTTAAATTAAATCAAAAATGAAAAAAGTAATATTAAACAACGGATTAGAAATGCCAATTTTAGGATTTGGAGTATTTCAGGTACCGGATCCTTCGGAATGTGAAAAAGCTGTTATTGATGCTATCGACACTGGATATAGATTAATAGATACTGCTGCATCTTATGGAAACGAGCAAGCTGTTGGTAATGCGATCAAAGCCAGCCAAATTGCAAGAGAAGATTTATTTATAACAACAAAGCTTTGGGTGCAGGATGCTGGATATGAAAATACATTAAAAGCTTTTGAAACATCATTGAAAAAACTTCAGTTGAATTATCTGGATTTATACCTTATTCATCAACCTTATGGAGATGTATTTGGTTCTTGGAGAGCAATGCAGGAATTGTATAAACAAGGAAAAGTAAGGGCTATAGGTGTTTCCAATTTTCATCCGGACAGGATTGCCGATTTAATTGCCAACAGTGGATTTACACCGGCAATCAATCAGGTAGAGACACATCCTTTCCATCAACAGGCTGAAACACAAAAATTCTTAATTGAAAATAATGTACAGATAGAATCCTGGGGACCTTTTGCAGAAGGAAAGAATGATATTTTTAATAATGAAGTTTTAAAAACAATCGCAGAAAAATATAACAAATCTGTAGCTCAGGTGATTTTGAACTGGTTAACAAGCAGAAATGTTATCGTTATTCCAAAATCGGTAAGAAAAGAAAGGATGGCTGAAAATTTCAACATTTTCGATTTTGAACTTTCTTCTGAAGAGATGAATGCTATCGCCACTTTAGATACTGCTTCCAGTCTTTTCTTTGACCATAGAGATCCCAATATGGTTAAATGGCTTAGTGAAAGAAAATTGGACTTGTAATCAAATTTCATCAGTAAAAATATGATCAAATGAATAGAAGAGATATAATAAAGACAGCTGGTTTAGCAGCCGTTGGAAGTACATTGCAAAATTTCAATTCCATACTTAAAGCAAATACAATTGATCATAAATTGTCGGAAGGGATATCATCTTTTGTACAGCAATTTTCAGATGTTGAAGCGCCTTTAAAAACAAAATAAAATTTAGTAAAAATGGAAAAAAGAATATTAGGAAATAACAAATTAGAGATTTCCGCATTAGGATTAGGATGTATGGGATTAAGTTTTGGTTATGGAAAAGTAACCGAAAAACAGGAAGCCATTCAGTTAATAAGAGCCGCTTTTGAAAATGGGGTAACTTTTTTTGATACAGCTGAATGTTATGGCCCATTCACCAATGAGATATTAGTTGGGGAAGCATTGAAACCCTTTAGAAAAGATGTTGTAATGGCCACCAAATTCGGATTTGAAGATGGAGATTCTACAAAGGGCTTAGACAGCAGCCCTGCAAGAATCAGAAAAGTGGTTGAAGATTCTTTGAAAAGACTGCAGACAGATTATATTGATTTATTTTATCAGCATAGAGTTGACCCAAATATTCCGATTGAAGATGTTGCCGGAACGGTAAAAGATTTAATTACGGAAGGTAAGGTCAAGCATTTTGGTCTTTCGGAAGCTGGCGTGGAAACGATTCGCAGAGCACACGCAGTACAATCCGTAACCGCTTTACAAAGTGAATATTCTTTGTTTTACCGTGAACCTGAAAAAGAAATCATTCCTACATTGGAAGAATTAGGAATCGGATTTGTTCCGTTCAGTCCATTAGGTAAAGGTTTTTTAACGGGTGCAATCAATGAAGAAACAAAATTTGAAGACTCAGATTTTAGAAATATTGTGCCTAGATTCTCTGAAGAAAACAGGAAGGCAAACCAGGCCTTAGTAGATTTATTAAAATCAATTGCAATGGAGAAAGAAGCTACTCCTGCTCAGGTTGCTTTAGCTTGGTTGCTGGCTCAAAAGAGCTTTATTGCTCCAATTCCGGGCACTACCAAATTACATCGTTTAAAAGAAAATATTGGCGGCGCAGATTTAAAACTGACTTCTCAGGATTTATCTGAAATCGAAGATGCTCTTTCTGTAATTAAAGTTGTTGGAGAAAGATATCCGCAGCACTTAAAAGAAAGGGTCGGAAAATAAGAATATACTAAAATCAATCAAGTGTAATATTTTATTCTTACCAAAAGAAAAGTGTATTCATTTTCTTTTCTAAATTATTGATAATTAAATTTAAAAGAATGAGCAATGACAAATAAAACAATGAAATATTTAAGCTTAATCATCTTAATTTTAGTCTCCAATTTTTTTGTTAAGGCGCAAAATAAGGTGACACAAAAACCCATTACTATTGCATCACAAGGCAATTTCTCAGCCGGAGGTTCGGTGATCAAAAGTGAAGGCGTTTTTGATCCATTAAAACCATGGAATGTGCCTCAAGGAGGACAAACAAGGCACGGAGATCACGCGGATGTTTTTTACCAAATTCCTGTAAAACCTAAAAAACTTTCGATGGTTTTCCTGCACGGTTATGGACAGTCTAGACGAAGCTGGCAGACCACAGCGGATGGAAGAGAAGGTTTTGCCAATCTATTTTTAAGAAACGGTTATAGTGTTTATCTTGTCGATCAGCCAGGTCGTGGAGAGGCCGGGCAGACTACAAAACCCGGACAAACTAGCGGTACGCCAGATGACCAGACTTGGTTTACCCAATTTCGAATTGGTCTTTACCCCAAATTCAATGAAGGCGTTCAGTTTCCAAAAGACAGCATTTCTATGGATCAATTTTTCCGTATGATGACACCTAATACAGGAAATGTAGATGAAGCAACGATTGTTAATGCAATGTCTTCGGTTATGGATAAATCCGGAAACGGGATTCTTTTCACACATTCGGCAGGAGGCTCACCCGGATGGAAAACAGCCATTAAAAATGAAAAAATTAAAGCTGTCGTTGCCTATGAACCCGGAGGATTCACCTTTCCGGAAGGAGAAGAGCCTGAAGGGAACAGAGGAGGAAAGGGTGTTCCGATGAACGAATTTATGAAACTGACCAAAATCCCAATTGTAGTTTACTACGGGGACTATATTCCCACTGAAGAAACTAATGCAGCATCACTAAATTTTTGGAGAAATGTTTTAGCAACTGCAAGGCAATGGGCAAAAGTTGTCAATAGTCACGGTGGTGATGTTACTATTGTACATCTTCCTGAAGTGGGCATCAAAGGAAATACCCATTTTCTAATGTCTGATCTGAATAATGTAGAAGTTGCAGGATTATTATCAAAATGGTTGAAAGAGAAAGGGTTGGATAAGTAATATTGGTTGCATTATCCGTAATCTGTCTACCGATTTTAAACTGCTATTTTCTGAACTTTGTTAAATAATAATTGATATATGAAAAAGTTGAAAAATTATAGTGTATGGTTTTGTGCAGTACTTCTACTATTATCATCTTGCTCAAGAGCTCAGATATCAATGTCTGAAGAAAAGGAAATGCCAAAAGACAAAAATATACTGATTGTCTATGTATCACGAACAAAAAATACAAAAACAATTGCCGGCATCATTCATCAAAATATCGGTGGAACCTTAGTTGAGCTGGAATTGCAGAATCCTTATCCCGAAGATTACAAAGCAATTGTAGATCAGGTGGCGAAAGAAAATGAAACCAATTTTTTACCTCCACTTAAAACAAATATTGACAATATTGACAAATATGACGTGATCTTCTTGGGATTTCCAACTTGGGGAATGCAGTTGCCTCCCCCCCATGAAAAGTTTTTTAAGCCAAAATAATTTTAAAGGAAAAACAATTGTCCCTTTTAATACCAATGCTGGCTACGGTATTGGAAACAGTTTTGACACCGTGAAAAAGCTAAGTCCTGACAGCAGAATATTAGAAGGCTTTACCATAAAAGGAGGAGTTGAACGGGATGGTATTCTGTTCGTAATGGAAGGAAAGAAGAAAATTGAAGCAGAAAAGAAAGTGAAAGAATGGTTTACAAGAATCGGAATGTCTAAATAAAGCAGTTGAATTAATCTTTAAAAGTAAAATAATGAAACAATTGAAGTATTTTATTCTAATCGTCCAAATAATAAGTGTTTCACTTTTTACAACCAATATGAAAGCACAACAATTGACAACACAGAGCAATCATTTAAGTGAAAAAGATAAAAGTACCATTGCCATTTCCTCATTTACAGCACAAGGTAAATTAAAGGAATTAAAAGGGAGCTTAAATTCCGGTCTTGATTCCGGTCTGACTATTAATGAAATAAAAGAAATTTTGGTACATACTTATGCTTATTGTGGTTTTCCGAGAAGCATAAGAGGTTTACAGACTTTTATGGAAGTTCTTGATGAAAGAAAGGCAAAAGGTATTAATGATGTTGTTGGAAAAGAAGCTTCTATTGTTGATAGTGAAAACAACAAGTATGAACGTGGAAAGAAAATTCTTGGTCAACTTACCCAAGCAAAGCAACCTGACAAACTTTCAGGCTATTCAGCATTTGCACCGACAATAGATACATTTCTAAAGGAACATCTGTTTGCGGATATTTTTGATAGGGATGTTTTGACTTATGCACAAAGAGAATTGGTGACAATTTCTGTAATCAGTGCAATTGGTGATGCTGAACCAATGTTGCAATCTCATTTAGGCATCTCATTAAACGTCGGATGGTCACCACAGCAGTTGAATGAATTTGTTACTGTTATCAGCCCTACTATTAATAAAGAAAAATCAAATGCAGCCAAAATAGTTTTGGATCAGGTTTTAAAAAATAGACCTAAATAAATGGGCAAATATTGAAATATGAAAAAGATAATAATGTCAATGACTGCATTAATTGTTTTAGCAGCAAGCTTTAATATTAATGCACAAACAAAAAATAATACTCAAACCAAAAAACCAAAAATGGAAAAAATTGAAGTAATCCAACATAATAATCCATTCGGACTGGTTTATGATGATGCGATCACAGAAAATGTATCAGGAAAAGTGAATATCCATCCGGTAAAATATAAATTGAATGGAATTGATATTGCAGCCAATGTTTACACCCCTGCCAATTATGATCCTTCAAAAAAATATGCAGCAATCACTGTTGCACATCCAAATGGAGGTGTTAAGGAACAGACAGCAGGTCTTTATGCACAGCGTTTGGCGGAAGCTGGTTATATCACAATTGCTGCGGATGCATCTTATCAGGGAGCAAGTGGGGGAGAACCTCGTCACACCGATAAACCTGTTTACAGAACAGAAGATATTCACGGAATGGCAGATTTTATTTCCCAATATCCCGGAGTTGATACCAATCGAATCGGTGCATTCGGTATCTGCGGTGGTGGAGGATATACCTTGAAGGCCACTCAATCTGATAAAAGATTTAAAGCGGTTGCTGCTTTAAGTATGTTTAACTCTGGTGAAGTACGAAAAAACGGATTTCAGAATGTGGGATTAAATACGATTCAGGAACGTTTAAAACAAGCTTCTGATGCAAGAGCACAGGAAGCTGCGGGTGGTGAAATTCTTTATTCCGGTGTGGCGAGCATTACCGATGAAGAAATTGAAAAAATTACGACTGACCTTTATCGCGAAGGATACATTTATTATTACAGAACCAATGCACATCCCAATTCAACATTTTTATATCCGACCAGTAATTTATTGGATTTAATGACCTGGGATGCCGCCGAAGATATGGATCTGATCAATCAGCCTCTATTAATGATGGCAGGTAGCAAAGCAGATACGAAATATATGACAGAGGAAGCGTTTCCAAAAGCCATAAATGCAAAGGAAAAAGAATTATTCATTATCAATGGTGCGACACATATCCAAACGTATTGGAGACCTGAATATGTAGAAAAAGCAGTGAAAAAACTGACTGAATTTTTCGGAAAAAATCTATAAAAGCTGAAAGTTTTAATATTAAGTGTGTCAAGGCAAATTATAACAAGCCTTCTTTTATTAAAGAATTAAGATTAAATATTTAAATATGAAACAAATAGTTACATTACTTTTATCAATATTAATTGTATCAAGCTGTTGTAGTAAATCCACATTGGAAAGAACAAGGACTAATATTTTTCCTAAGGGGGAAAAAGTAACCAATAACAATTTTACAGGCAACGTTTGGCTGCAAATGCTGGGACAGGACGAACAGACACTTAATACGGGTGTGGGTAATGTAACTTTTGAACCCGGAGCGAGAACTAAATGGCATCTTCATCCCGGTGGACAAATTATTCTTGTAACTGATGGGGTAGGATATTATCAGGAAAAAGGACAGCCGAAAAAGATTTTACATAAAGGAGATGTTATCAAATGCCCTGCAAATGTTGAGCATTGGCACGGTGCAAGTAAGGATTCGCATTTCGTTCAGATTGCAGTCACTGATAATAAGAAAGGTTCGGTAATATGGCTACAACCAGTGACAGATGAAGAGTATTATAAATAATGAAGGTGAAGAAGATTATTAAATTTTAAGAAATTTTTATCTCTTATATATTTAGAAATAATGTACTATCCAATGGGATAAAACAACGGCGCCACTTGTCTTTAAGTGGCGCCATTGGGCTTTTGGTGATTTAAAATCCATGATATAATGTGAAGGCTGCCATTCACCGTGATTGTCTTTTTTGATAGATAAAGGCCTTTTGCATTGTATTTTTATAGATAAGCATCTGCTCATCTGCTGACATAAAAGAATTGAATTCATAGCCTTTACTATTGATACTGTGACTCAATAATACTGGTTGAGATTTCCAATCAAATGCAGACAGAGGTTGCCTGCGGAATTGCTGATATTTTTCTCTGTTTTCCACATATTGGCTTCATATTGATAAGCTTCTATTTCAGATTGTAATCTGTTCAAATCACGGGTGAAAAGAGACCTTAGGCTTTCTATTATCATGTTTTTTTAGATGTTTTTATTGAAAATTATTTTTCTCGGGATGCCTTCAATGAGAATTCAATTCATAACTGATAGGTCCATCGGCTATATAAAATTAGCTGTTTTAATATTGAAATTATGATAAAATATTCCTTTATAGATTTTCAATTTTAATCCTGTTTTAAGATGGTATCTATTTGACTCTTAAATGATTTCCCAATGGGTATGGTATACTTGTCTATCAGTATCTGATTTCCTTCTATGCTTTTGATATACTTTTGAACCACCATAAAAGATCTGTGTACCTGAATAAAATTGTCTGTTGGGATCAATTCATTGAGAGCTAATAAATTTCCACGTATGGAGAGAATATCTTCTTTAAGCACAATCCTAATATAGTTTCCAGAAGCTTCTGCAAACAAAATATCATCAATATCTACTTGTATATGTTTGTTGTTTGTCCGTAGGAAAACTTTCTCTGGTTTTTCATTATGTTTTTCCTGTGGTGCTGTGGTAGGGATTTTAGATGTATTTATAAATGCTTTATTGATGGCTTTTAAAAAACGATCGAATGAAAAGGGTTTAAGCAGGTAATCTACAATATTCAGCTCATAGCCTTCTAATGCGTATTCTTTATAAGCAGTTGTTACTATGACTTTGGGCTGATTGGGAAGGGTTTTCAGAAACTCGAATCCCTTTATTTTAGGCATATTAAGATCGAGAAAGATCAAATCAACAGTATGATCATTAAGGTATTCAATGGCTTCAATTGCATCGTAACAGTTCTGCATTAGCTGCATATTGGGTAATAATGAACAATACTTACTGATGATGTCATGGGCTACGTATTCATCATCTACTATTATATATTTAATACTCATAAGTTAAGTTTTAACTGGATCCCATAGATCCTGTCTGTATAATTGGGGGATATTCTCAATTTATATTTTTTCAAATAGACTAATTCTAACCGTTGCTTGAGATTTTGCAGTCCAATACCTGTTTGATCATCTATTTCCTCCGGATCAAAATTATTTTCAATTTCAAAGTCAATATGCTGCTTGTTAGCCTTTAGTTGAATATGAACAAATGCATCTTTTCTCAGCTTTTCCACACCGTGCTTAAAAGCATTTTCTACCATAATGATGAATAGTAACGGCATTATTTTAATATTCCTGTCTTCCACATCTATATCAAAGCGAATATCAATGGCCTTATGATACCTCGTCCGATGTAAATTCATATAGTTTTCCAGATAGGTGATTTCTTCGGTTAATGTTACCCAGTCATTTTGTCCTTCATAGATACTGTAACGCATCATATCGGATAAGGTAAGGATCATCTGTTGGGCTTTGGCGGTATCTTGCTCTACCAGACCATATAAATTATTTAATGTATTGAAAAAAAAGTGAGGATTAACCTGGCTTTTCAGATGCATTAATTCTGCCTGCTTTTTTTCTTTTTTAAGTCTAAGAATGAGTTTGATCTGAACAATAATCCAGCGTAATACCCAGAGTGCCATAAAAGTAAAAAATAACAGACTGAAAACAACAAATCCATCCTCATCTCCGAAAACATCGTTGAAAACCATAATTAAAATGGTTGTCACAGCGAAAAAGTAGGGTATCAGTCGTTGAGTTAATCGGTTATTGAATAGTTTTTTAAAAAAGGTCATACCACAAAACTACCAAAAAATATCAAGCGACATATCATTGTTGTTATAGACATGTCTTTGGAAGTGACGAATGTATATTTTATAGGTGCCAAGTGCTTTCGTAACCCTATACAGATCATCCGGACCTGTTCAGAAGTTATCTATCCCAGATCTTTTTTTAATCCTTTACCCTACCATACTTTTGGATCAAAAGAATAGTAATCATGAACAACCTTATCATTTCAAATCTTTCTAAAACATACCAGAACGGAGTTAAAGCACTTCAAAATATTTCATTGCAGATCCCCAAAGGTATGTTTGGCCTCCTTGGGCCCAATGGAGCAGGTAAATCAACACTTATGCGTACAATAGCAACATTACAGGAAGCTGATCAGGGAGAGATTCACCTGGGAGACCTCAATATTAAAACACATCCGAATGAACTTCGAAAAGTGTTAGGTTATCTGCCACAGCAGTTTGGGGTATATCCGGCAATATCCGCTGAGATGTTATTGAATCATTTGGCTGTGTTGAAGGGAATAATGAACCCAAAAGAACGTAAGGAAATTGTATGTGCACTGCTTTATAAAGTAAATCTATATGAGGTACGGGCCCAGAAGCTTGGTGGGTTCTCAGGAGGAATGAAGCAGCGTTTTGGTATTGCACAAGCATTGCTGAATAATCCTAAGCTATTAATTGTAGATGAACCCACAGCAGGTTTAGATCCTGTAGAGCGGAACCGTTTTTATAACCTTCTTAGCGAAATAGGAGAGGAGACTATCGTGATTCTCTCCACCCATATTGTGGAGGATGTAAAAGAATTATGCACTAGTATGGCAATCATTAATAAAGGTGAAGTGATGATTAAGGGAAACCCTATTCAGATTATAGACAGTCTTAAAGGGAGATTGTATGAGGCAACTATACACAAAAATCAATTGGAGCAATACAAAAAAGAATATCATGTCATTAGCGAACGCTTGTATTTGGGAAAGCAACTTGTTCATGTGATGAGTGATGGTCATCCCGGCTCTTCTTTCAGGCCTATTGATGCCAATCTTGAAGATGTTTATATGTCTCAAATTTTTAATTCTTAATCTCAATACATTATGCTATACGAGTTTTTTATATTCGAATTTAAATACAGACTGAAACGACCTGAAACATATGTATTCTTTCTGCTTCTACTTTTGTTTTCAGCAGTAGGCGTTGAATTTATATTTCAGGGAATAGATTTAGGATTAATGAAGAAGAATTCTCCACTTGTGATTGCTAAAACAATGGGTGCTATTGCGGGATTGTCTATGGTTTTTGTATCTATGATTATGGGAGTTCCTGTACTGCGGGACTTTCAATACGATATTACTTCATTTATTTATGTTAATCCTGTTTCCAAAAAAAGTTACTTATTGGGACGGTTTTTAGGATCTTTTACTGTATTACTCTTTATTTTCAGTGGAGTGTTCTGGGGAATGGTTATCGGAGAATTTCTTCCTTGGAATGACCCGGATGAATTTCTACCTTTTCAATTCATCAATTATCTGCAGTCTTTTCTTTGGGTAGTCTTACCCAATGTATTTTTTGGTGCTTCCATGTTTTTTGTGACCGGTGCTCTCAGCAAAAACCTGATGGTTGTATATACCCAGGGAGTGGTCATTTTTGTTTTATTTATGATTACTAAAGGTATTACCAATGAAACACTTCAGGCGTTACTTGATCCATTTTCTCTTACGACATTAACTAAAGTAAGTAAGGAATGGACGGTAACTGAAAGGAATTCATTATTGGTTCCTATGTCAGGAATTATGTTATTCAACAGGCTTTTATGGATAGGATCAGGTATTTTGATATTAGCGGTTGGTTACATTAGATTTAAGTTGATAGTCATAAATGAAAAGACCTTCAATAAAAAAAAGAAACAAAAAGTTAAAATGCAGCCGGCTGCTTCCCCTGCTGTTATGCCTTCAGTTACACCTGTTTATCATATCAGGGCGAAGTTCCAACAATTATTTCTCAATTCATGGTTTCATAGCTTATCTATTTTGAAACTCATTTCCTTCTGGGCGATTATTATATGTTGCTTCCTTATTATTATTGTCAATTCAGTGAGTTTAGGAACCTCTCATGGGGTTGATAGCTATCCAGTCACATACCTTATTGTTGAAGAGCTGAGGGAGATGTCCATTTACTTCTTCATGATTATTTTAGTTTTTTACTCCGGCGAAATGATGTGGAAAGAAAGAGATGTAAAACTTGATCAAATCTTCAATGCCACACCTTTCTCCGGCTTTGTAAATGTAAGCAGCAGATTTTTGGGATTACTGCTTATCTATGCCATTTTCATGATTTCACTTATTATTGCTGGTATCCTGTTTCAAACATTCAACGGTTACTATCGCTATGAATTAGACGTTTATTTTTTTGGGTTTTTTTTAGAAATATTTCCATTTCTGGTATTGTACACATCCGCAGCATTATTTTTTCAGGCGCTCACCGGAAACAAATTTGTGGGGATGCTTACCACTATTGTATTCGCTATTATAAACGTAGCTATTGGTATATTTGGTTTGGAACATGTATTAGTCAATTTTAGTGGAAATTCGTTGGAAGCTTATTCAGATATGAATGGTTATGGACACTTTCTAGCGGGGTATCTCTGGGCAAAAATCTATTGGGTGTTGTTTGGGATGATGTTCCTGATTTTTGCCAGTATCTTGATGGTAAAGGGAGTTAAGATGGGACTTAGAAAACGATGGGTAAACGGGGTAACCCAAATTGGAAAACCTTTAGCAACATTTGGTATAATATGCTTAGTTTTTTTCGTTGGAACAGGAGGGTATATTTTCTACAACACGAATGTATTAAATGAATTCTGGACAAAGAATGAACAGAATAACTTTAGAGCTGGCTACGAAAAGTCACTGAAGCAGTTTGAATATATTCCACAGCCGAAAATTATAGATATTAATCTGAAAATTGATCTGTTCCCTTCGCAAAGGGCCTATGAAATTGCGGGTTATTATCTCGTTACCAATACCTCACCAATACCTATTCAGGAGATTCATGTACAAAAATTAATTGCATCAAATGTGGAATTGACGGATGTGACCTTTGATCGTAAAGTAACAACAAATAATACCTATAAAAAATATCAGTATACTATTTACGAACTGAGCCGATCGTTAGCACCGGGTGATACTCTAAAAATGAACTTCAAACAAACCTTGAAACCTAAAGGCTTTGAAAATAAAAATTCCGATTTCGAAGTGATCTATAATGGAACTTTCTTTGACAATGCAGTGTTACCTGGTTTTGGTTATCGGAACAAATATGAACTGCAGGATGAGGATGGTCGAAAAGAACTTGGACTGATTCCACGACTACAAAAAAACAAGCGTGATGATGTAAAAGAATTAACGAATGCAAGAAACGGAAGTGACTCGGATGGAGCTACTCTTGAAATAATACTAAGTACGGAAGCTCCACAAACTGCACTGACTTCAGGTGATTTGGTAGCTAAATGGAGCAAGCATGGTCGCAACTATTTCCATTATAAAACCAATCAGCCAATTATCAATTTTTATCCTGTTGTTTCAGCCAATTATGAAATGATGAAGAATACTTATGCTCTGTTTGGCAATGCTCCAAACGGGTTTGTTGATTTAGAAATTTATTATCATAAAGGACACGAATACAATCTCCATCGAATGATGGAATCCATGAAAATGTCTTTGGATTATTACAGCACCCATTTCAGCCCATATCCATACAAACAGCTTCGTATTGTGGAGTTTCCAAGGTATCGCACATTTGCCCAGTCTTTTCCGGGGATTATCCCTTTTTCTGAGGCTATTGGCTTTATGATGAATATTAAGGATGAAAAAGATGTTGACATGGCATTTTATATTACTGCACATGAAGTGGCACACCAATGGTGGGGATTGCAACTAGAGGCAGCTAATGTACAAGGACAAAAGATGATTTTGGAAACGCTGGCTCAATATTCTGCCATGATGGTTTTTAAGAAAAAATACCCGGATAAAAAAGTTCAGCAATTTCTGAAACTCCAAAGAGATGCTTATCGTGAAGGCCTATTAAAATCTAAAAAAAATGAGCTGCCATTAGCTTTGGTTGAAAATGAAAGCCATATTTATTATAACAAAGGAGCACTTAATATGTACGAACTACAGAAACATATTGGAGAGGAAAATATCAATAGGGCTTTACATAATTATTTCCAAGAATGGCATTCTTTTAATAATCCCAGAAAGCAGGACCGATATTCGACAACTTTAGACTTAATACCATATTTTCGAGAAGTAACTCCGGATTCTTTGCAATATAAAATAACGGATTTATTTGAACGGGTAAATAATCCTAAATAAAACAGTCTTCCAGGCTGTCGGAATATTTAAAAATTAAAGTGTTATATAGGATAAATACATTTTTACTTATTGCCCATTTCTTTTTTGCTTAATTTTATATTCAATAACAATAAGAAATATAATTACAGCAATTTCTATTGAAAAATAAAGGATTCCTAAAAGCTTTAATTCCGAATGTTGGTATATCATCAGGGCTAAAGTAAGAAGACAATAAAGGTCTTTAACGATGGCAATGGATAATAGGATTCTCCAATGAACTGTTTTTAACGTCAGATAAAAGACTGAAGAATAGAGAAAAATCAATAAAGCAGTTAGAGATAAACAATTAATAGTGATTTTTGACACCCCGAATTGAATACTAAAAATTGACGAATCAATAATAGCAATAAAAATGTTATGAATGCCCCTGGTGCATCTGCAATCAGAAGTTGTTTCGGATGTTGTGAAAATCGTTTTATAATAGTATTCATGGTGATATAATATTAAAAGAGGATAATGAATATACACATGTTTCCTTGGGGAAACTCTATTTTACAAGAATATCCAATCCTACTAATAGAGAATTAGTGGCCATGTGAAAGAATAAAGGATACTGGAACCCAAAATTTATACGCATATAGCCCATGATTAATCCGCTAAAGAGCTGTGGTAAAGTAAGAAAAGGAAGGAGTAATATATTAACTAAGTTTAACTCGAAATTAAAGATATGAAGCCACGCAAAAACAATAGCAGATATATAGTAAATGAAGGTGAATTTCTGAATCCAGACTTTACGTAAATATGCTGAAAATTGTTTATTACTCAATAAGATGAAAGCGAGAATACCAGTACATAAGCCAATACATATTCTATACATAAAAGTGTCATCAAAAGAAGAAAGGCGACTATCAAAAATAAATTTTGTAGACACATAATAACCGACACAAATGCATGTGGAGATCAGATAAATGGGTTTAAATTTCAAAGATAGACGAAATAATATTTCTTCGAGACAAGGTAAGACCAGTCCTCCAATGATTAAATATAAAAAAGGAGTAAAGCGCTCAGATAATGATTGATCAGTGAGGTTTTTAGGTTCATAGAAAAGACCTATGAGCCCTGCTATAAGTATAGAAAAGCAGAATTTCAAAACCAAAAGAACAATGGAAGCAAGAATCTTTTGTTGTGCTTGAATTGTTTCAGTGGTATATCCTTTTGGAGAAAGAATAAATAAAATAAAATCTTGAACAGATTGCTTGATGAAATTCAATGTAGATAATAACATGATGATCTTTGGATATTAGTTTTGTGAAATTGTTATTTATATGTTGTTTATTTGAAGCATTTGTTACAAATGATTAAATAACCATGCGAAGTTGATTATTTTTATTTTGTGAAATTGAATAATTGATTCTATTATAGGATAGAGTAGGTTGAAGATCCATAAAAGTTTGATATAGTGGCTCTTGTGTGCATAAAAAGAGAGGCAACTATCAAATAGTTGTCTCCTTAAGTGACCAAGACTAGCGTATCTTCAAACACTTTTATAGATGATTTAGTAAGGTTAAGTCAGATTAAAGTAAAATTAAATCGTATTTTTTATTATGTAAATTTTAGCTTTAATGTAGCCTCAGCAAATAATATTAATATGATTTTTGCTTTCTAGGAATCATTTGAATTTAGTTAAAGAGTGATTTTGAAATACTAAATATAAAATTTTAAATAAATTCACTATAGAGTTGATAATAAATGGATTTTGTTGCTTTTAACCATTATTCTTTCATATAATGTAAGCGATTCAAATTTATTTCGGAATCAATAAATTTTCTTGAAACGGTTAAATAGTATTTAGAAAATTATATATTTGCATAACTGGTTATGTAATCAATTATACGAATAATGAAAATGACTGATAAAAAAGAACTCAATAGCGAAAAAATACAATTCATTAGCAATGGAATTCGTAAACAAAATCTGATGAAAATGTACAATGCCACTGCAGGTAAAATTGCTGAAGGGTATGTTGAAGTGGAAATTCCTAGACAAGAGGCACTCATAAGAGGCGCAGGTTTTTTTTACGGTGGTGTTGTGGCAGCAGCAGTTGATACCGCTGCCTATTTTTCTGCAACAACCTTATACGAGTCAGATGCTTATTTTGTAACAGTAGAATTAAAGGTTAACTACTTAAATCCTGCATATGGAGAAATTCTGCATACTATTGGTGAAGTCATAAAAAGTGGTAAAACATTGGTGATTTGCAAATGTGAATGTTATGTAATCAATAATGGTGAAAAATCTCATGTGGCGACATCATTAGTAACCTTAATGAAAATCAAACAGAAATAAATATGGAAATAACTTCAGTAAAAGGATTCCTTGATTACTATGAGAAAGTGAGAGAAAGAACTAATCGCCTTCTAAGTGTAGTTCAACCGGAACATCTTGAATTCACTTATAAATCTGGTAAATATACGGTTGCGGATCAGATCAGACATATTGCGACTATCGAAAGGTATATGTATGGAGAGACCATTTCTGGAAGAAAGAGTGCCTATCCTGGCTGTGGAAAAGACCTGGCAGATGGCTATGATACTATTATTAAATATTTTAATGAGTTACACCACCAGACGATCGAGATCATTAGTCAGTTTTCAAATGAGGATCTAAACAAAAAGTGTTTAACACCTGCCAACGTTCAGATTACAATATGGAAGTGGTTACGAGCTATGGTAGAACACGAAATTCATCATAGAGGAGAATTGTATATCTATCTCAATTTGCTTGGTGTTGAAACGCCGCCGCTCTATGGTTTTTCAGCAGAGAAGGTGCAGGAAATAAGTATTACACTATAGATTATTTATTAAAAGAAAAAAATGTCAGTTCATAAACAAGTTAAAAAAAAATAACAACGCTTCAATTGAAAAAGATGAAGCAGAATGGAGAAAAGATAAGTGTTTTGACTGCGTATGATTATACGATGGCAAAAATAATTGATGAAGCAGAAATTGATGCGATTATTGTTGGAGATTCTGCGTCCAACACAATGATAGGAAATGAGACCACGCTTCCCATTTCACTAGATCAAATGATCAACTATGCAACCTCGGTTGTCAATGGTGCAAAAAGGGCATTAATCATCGTAGATATGCCATTTGGAACAGTATCAGGAGATCCTCTAAAATCCTTACAAGCTGCAATTCGAATGATGAGAGAGAGTGGAGCAGATGCTATTAAAATTGAAGGCGGTTCTGAAATTAAAGAGGACATTAAGAAAATTATTGATGCAGGAATTCCGGTAATGGTTCATCTAGGGTTGATGCCTCAATCTATCAATAAATATGGAACTTACGGAGTACGAGGAAAAGATAAAGAAGAAGCGGATAAACTTCTTGAAGATTGTCTTCTAATGGAGCAACTAGGAGCTTTCGGCTTACTACTTGAAAAAATTCCGGCGACATTAGGCGAAGAAATATCAAATAAAGTTTCAATTCCAACAATTGGAATAGGGGCTGGTTCAGGAACTGACGGACAAGTATTGGTTATACAGGATGTAATGGGAATGAATAAAGATTTCTCTCCGAAGTTTTTACGTCGTTATGCAGATTTACATAGTGTAATGACGGAAGCGACAAAAAACTTTATTAATGATGTTAAAAACAAAAATTTTCCCAATGAACAGGAATCTTACTAAAAAACGAAGAACATATGGATTATTTTAATAGAACGGGAAAAATGGCATTGGGAAGTAGATTAAGATTACTTACTTCTCAAGTTACCGACGATGCTTCCAAAATTTATGAGTTGTACAATGTTGATTTTTTTCCAAAATGGTTTCCGGTACTTTTCATTTTATTTGATGAAGGTGAAAAAACGATAACGGAAATAGCTGAAAAAATAGGGCACTCACAACCTTCTGTTACAAAGATTGTAAAAGAGATGTGTTCTAATGGGTTGATAGATAGTAATTTAAAATCATCTGATAAACGTAGAAATATAATAAATCTTACGGCCAAAGGTAAAAAAGTTGCTGAGACGATGGTTACTATTCAATGTAATGATATTGAAAAAGCAATTGACGGAATTATTTCCGAGGCCAATCACAATTTGTGGGAAGCGATTGCTGAATGGGAATTCTTACTGGAACAAAAATCACTTTTCAAAAGAGTGCAGGAACAAAAAAAAATGAGAGAGAGTTTGGAGGTTAAAATTGTTGAATATTTACCTAAATATCATTCAGTGTTTAAGGCACTAAATGAAGAGTGGATTTCTTCATATTTTAAAATGGAAGAAGCGGATTACAAAGCTTTGGATAATCCGAAAGAATATATTATTGATAAAGGGGGACGAATTTTTGTAGCATTGTATCATGATGAACCGTTAGGAGTATGCGCGCTTATTAAAATGGACGACGGAGTATATGATTTTGAAATGGCTAAAATGGCTGTTTCTCCAAAAGCTCAGGGGAAAAGTATTGGTTGGCTTTTGGGTCAAAAAGTGATCACAGCTGCAAAGGAACTTGGTGCAAAAAGAATTTACCTTGAGAGCAATACTGTTTTAAAGCCAGCAATAAATCTTTATTATAAGATGGGGTTTGAGAAAATCACAGGGAAGTCTACACCATATGAACGTTGTAATATTCAGATGGAACTTAACCTAAATACCATACCAAATGTATAATAGAATTAAAGAAAGCTTTGATAAGCAGGGCTTAATGAAAACTTTTAATGCACAATTGATTTCAGTTGAAAAGGGTGCTGTTAAAATAAGCTGTCATTTTTTTGAGGGGCTGACACAGCAACATGGTTTTTTTCATGCGGGAGTAGCTACAAGCATTGTAGATAGCGCTTGCGGTTACGCTGCATTAACTATGATGGAAGATAATTCAGAAGTTTTAACGGTTGAGTTCAAAGTTAATTTCATGAAACCTGCCAATACGGATAAACTTGTTGCTATTGGAAAGGTTCTGCAACATGGAAAAACCTTAACCGTATGTGAAGGATATGTATATGACAGCAGTGAAATGAAATTAATTTCGAAAATGACAGCTACTATGATAAGAATTAAAAAAATGGATTAATCCTTTAAATATTTGTAAGCTATCGAAAAGTGATTTGGAAATTAATGTTTTTTCGATAGTAATAGTTTCTTTATGTGTTTGGTTTATTAGAATTCGTATTATGAAGAGGTGCGGAAGTAAGTAAAATAAAAGGCGCCAACTGTTTCTGGTTGGCGCCATTGGGCTGTTTGTGACCATGACGAGCGTATCTTCAAACACTTTTATAGATGATTGGGTTCGGTTGAGCAAAATTAAACAAGAATTACAAACACCATTTCTATCACAAAATTTCTTTTGTTGATTTTCCAGATTCATATTCTTTGAGAATATTGATAATCTGATGTTCTGAAAACTTGCTCTTTTTCATAAGGTTTAACAAACTAAATTTAATAATTTTAATTCGTCTGAAAAACAGGGAAGTTTACCCTATTATATCATCCTTTATACTTTGAAATCTGGTTTTTAAATATTAGTTTTGGTCAGCTAATATTTAAAAAAAACATAGCTTAAACAATAAGAAGATAATGGTAATAAAACTATTTTCTATAATTTATGTGGAGTATGCAAATAACATATAAGGTTAAATATAAAATGATAAGGGTTTTATTAATTTTGGGTACTCTTTTCCTTTTTATACAAGTCTCTTCTCAAACTAAAATTAATGTAAATAAGAGAAAATTATTCTATCAACAATACTATGATAAATCATATAGTCCGGATAAGCTGTTGGCAAGAGCAAAAAATATGCTTAAATACGCACAGAATGACTATGAAAAGGCTCTTGCTTACTCTAATTTGGGTGATTGCTTGTATGGACAAGGAAATTATTTGGAATCTGTAAAAATTTTGCAAAAAGCAGATTCTCTTATAAAGAAAACCGACTCTACCCAAAATCGAATAACGATATTATATTCACTTATAAATTCATACCGAAGAGCAGGACTAATAGTAGAATCAGAGGAAACGTGGGAATTGGTAAAAGAGCTTGATAAGGAATCAAGCCCATTTATTAAGACTGCAAATTTATTATATGTTCAGGCAAAAATTTTTGATATTGATAACAATTTTTGTAAAGCAGCAGATAGCAGAAAAAAATACATTCAGCATATCAGAAAAATACCAAACACAGAGTATAAGAATATTTTTGATTTTGGAATGCTGGTGCAATTGTGTTATGAACAAATTAGATGTGGTAGAATTGATGAAGCTAAAGAAACTTTAGAAAAAAACTGAAATTGCTCTCAAAAGAATTAAAGATAAATCTCCTATAAACTTATATGAGTTTTATTTATTGGATAAAGCACTTATTAATGTCAAAGATAATAATTTGTCCGAGGCGAGAAAAAACTTCGACTTGGCTTATTCTCAGCCAAATTTAGATAGAATTGTTATCAAAGAAATTCTAGTGAATAGATTGCAAGCTAATATAGATACACCCACAGAGCAATTAAAATTTTCGAAAATCATTTCTGATATTACCAATTCTCAAATTACAGTTACAAAAAATTTAACAATAAAAGAAACCACTAAAGATAAAAACAGTATAAAAGAAAAGAAAGAAGACATTAAGCTAAATCTTATCATTTTTATTTTTATTATCATCGTATTGATCATTTGTGCTATTTTTATTTTTAGAGCAAGGAATAAAAAATAAAATTAAGATATCAAAAAATCATTAAGGAGCTTGAAAATCCGCTTTCAGAGCCTACTATTTTTTCAGAATCCCAAGCAACTGAAAGTGATCCCTCAAAGGAAAAAATCTTAATAAGCGAGGAGACAGAAAGAGAAATTCTAAAAAAACTGGACGCTTTTGAAAAGAAAAGACTTTATACAACTAAAGGAATTTCTGCTGCACAAATGTCTGTAATGCTCAAAACAAATACGAAATATCTTAATTACATTATAAAAAAATATAGGAATTCGGATTTTTACAACTACATCAATACTCAACGGATCAATTATATTGTGAAAGAACTTCACGATAATCCTCATTTACTACAATATAAGATTTCTGTATTAGCTGATATGTGTGGCTACAATTCTCATAGCCAATTTGGGAGTATTTTTAAATCAATTAAGAATATTTCTCCCAGCCAGTATATTAGTTTTTTAACTGAAGAACAGAAAAATAAATCTTAAGTTCAGTAGAAAATCTTTTCTAATCAAAATATCTATACCATCATTTTCAGTTTTGCTGATTAAGTGATGTTTTTGTCATGTTATTTTTTTATCTCTTTTTAATTACAAATTTTAAATTGATGCTGAATTATGAGCATACTCATGATTCTAGTTGTTCCAAAATTCTAAATTTTTAATGATACTTTAAAAAAGCTATTATACAATTAAGATATATTGATTATCAATGTTTTAATATTGGGTTGAGCTATCTTGATTCCTGCTGTTTTATAGTGTTTTTGTTTTCATTCTCTAATATCAATACTAGTTTTGCCTCGTAAAATTTTAGAAGAAACGAACATTTTGTATTGTATAACATCTCTATATCCCAATTAGGAATAGGATCGAATATCTACTCGAAAAACAAGGACGTTCCAATGAGAAAAAGGATTAAACATATCTTTCGCATGTCTTAGTAATACCATTTTAAAAACACTAATTAATATATATAGAAACCAAAAAAATACAACTCTAGGGAATGAAAAAACACATTTACGGACTAATTATTTTCTGTCTTTTGGGTAAAAACATAAAGGCCCAAAACGGATATATTTATGTTCACAAAAAGGCTATAAGTGAAGTAGCCTCGCTCAATTTTAATTTTAATTTAACAGATTCCGGAGGCAATTCTGTTGCCAATTTTACCCTTAATGATAAACCAGAGGGATTTAATTCATTTGATATAGGAAATAGTCATGATGCTGGAGAAGGGCAATTATGGAGTGTAGTCAATAATAGTAGTAATGCACAAGAAGTACATACTGTTGCCGGAACAATTTATACAAGGCCAGTGGGCAGCTCTAATTGGCTTGGAACCTCAATTATTAATGCAAAATCTGTAGATGGAATAGGGCAGAATACTGCTGTATATTCCGATGCATCTGGTAATGTGGGATTGTACAATAATGGAAATTCTATTGTTATTTGGTCACCCGCTTCCCATTCTAATGTAGGAATTGTAGATGTTGCCTCTGGTGGGCCTACAGGAATTATAGCCGTGGTGGGTGATAATGGAATGATCTACAAATACACAGGAGATGGAACTAATGACTCATGGATTGTATTTTCTAAAGTAACGAATAATGGCACTAGTCTTCCTTTTCGATTAGATGTACATCCAGGTACAGGAGATGTTGTTTTTATAAAAAGCAAAGGTGATGGGAATATTTACAGAATATCTTCTTCGGATCCCTCTTCAGCAGTGCCCGTTCTCGTTACCAATGCACCTTCAGGTAATGCTCCAGACACCGCACGTGATGTTGCCGTTAGTAATAATGATAATGTATATGCAAATTATGGTGCAACTATCTCTCGGTATGCCAATGGTTCATGGACTACAAACCCAAAGTCAAGAAATCTATATGGTCTTACGGCAGGGGTTAGTGATCAGGTTTGGTCTATTAATAAAAATAATTCCAACCTTATTCAGCATACTATTTATACTAGAACATCAACAGGTGATTGGCTAGATGATGAAAGAGTAAGAACCAGTACAAATGGTAATTCTATCATGATTCCGGTTCCGGCAGGAGTTTACAGCCTTTCTGAGATAGTTTCGTCGGGATGGAATAATAGTGATATCAAATTATATGATCCTACTAATAACAGTTCTGCAAATTTGGCGAGTTCCACCTCTACAATAAATGTTTCTGCTAATGAAGTGGTTAATATAGTTTATAGTAATGTTTTAGAAAATCCCATAGTAACACCTGCTGTTTGTGCTACCAACTATATCTTAACTTTTGGGCAAGGTGCTTCTACCTATGGAAATGCAGCACAGGGATTTACTTCATATCATTATTTTGCTAACGGACAAGTGGCTGATGGCTATTATACCTTAGCTAAAACAAGTGCCGGATGGTTTGCTGGTGGACCGGTGCCACCTTTATTAAATCATACTCCTAATGATCCTAATGGCTATTTTGCGCTTTTCAATGCTTCATATGCAACAGATGACTTCTTTAGGCAAACAGTTACAGGTTTATCTGTAGGTACAAAGTATGAATTTGCCTTTTGGGTTGCAGATCTAGGTCCGTCATTCTCCATACGTCCAAATGTTACAATGGGAATAGTAGATCCTAATAATGGAACTTTATTGGCTTCTATTAATACAGGAGATATTTCATCTACTATCTGGAAGAGGTATAGCTTTACATTTACTGCAACTTCTACAACCGGAGAGATATTTTTAAAGAATAACTCAGTTGGAGGTGATGGGAATGATATTGCCATTGATGATATCACCTTTGCACCGGCTCCTCCGGAGATACCCAATGTTGAAATGACAGGCGGGTTAACAACTATATGCAGCAATATGAGTAATAACCCTACACAATACCAGTTTACAAATTCTCTGGCAGGAGGAGTTTGGGGCTCAGATAATCCCGGCTTAATTACAATTAACCCTAATACAGGACTTGCTTCAGCCGTTTATGGGGCCTCTGGAACTGCGGAAATTATTTATAATCATACTAATGTAAGTGGCTGTGTCAGCGAATCAAAATTAGTAGTAAATGTAGGGAATTGCTCCTGCTATAATCCGGTTACAAATACAAATGCGGGTATAGATACAAAATTTGGTATAACCCTACAACAAAGGGCTGGCGCCGATAATGGAAATTGGCCAATGGTCCGAAAATCAGCACATGCTGTTTTAGAATCCAATACCAAAGGTTTTGTGATTACGAGGATTCCAACCACTGGGTTATCTGCAATCACATCCCCACAAGAAGGAATGATGGTATATGATACTACAGCAAAATGCTTGAAAATATATAGCGATGGAACCTGGAAATGTTTTTCTACGCCTTCCTGTCCGTAATTATTATTCCTCTTTTAAATTTAAACCATTAGACATGAAAAAAATTATAATGCTAAGTGCAATATTTCTATATAAAATATTTTTTGCTCAAGTAATTTTTGGTGATGCAATAGGAACGGCAGCTAATAAAACTTCCGTTTTGCTAGAATTTGCAAACACAAATAATAAAGGTATTATCCTGCCTTATGTAAAAAGTCTGCCTAGTGCAGCTACTCCTGGAACACTCCTGCTGGATGCTTCCAACTCTTCAAAAGCAAGAATTAAATATTATAATGGGGCTTGGCAGGATCTAAGTGGGAAAGACGGTAACATGGGAACGGTTCTTACTCAACAAACAAATGATATCGAAAATACTAATGCAAAAGTTATTATTGGATCTAATACCAGTTCTGCAGATGGGGTATTAGTATTGGAGTCTGTAACAAAAGCGATGATTATACCTATTGTAAGCGACGTTAATAATATCCCCAGTCCCTCACCTGGCATGATGGTGTATATTAATAAAATTGGTGCTAAAAGATTAGCTTTTTTTAATGGATCTGTTTGGTCTTTCTGGGCATCAAATTAAGCTATTATTCAATTAATATCACTGTTGTTTAATAGCAACAGTGATAAATAAAAATTAATTGCCTTCTTATTTTCCTCAAAATAAAAAAAACACAACTTCAATATATATAGTAAATAAAGAAGGCAACATTTTTAATATCCTCTCAAAAACCTTATAGAATTTTCATGAAATTTAATAACTATAGCCATGCACGAGCATTTTTAATAATAAATTGTTTTCTACTCATTGTTACTTTTCTATATCTGTTTTTTTCAATTGTTTTTTATAATATTTCAGAAATACTATTAATGATCATTTCGTTTACATTGATCATAATCTGGTTAATTAATAATTTGATTTTTACTAATAAAATTGAAATTGACAGCACAAGCGAAGTTCTGAGTATTGCTATTTCTCATCCTTTCATGAAAAAGCACATCCATAATTCAAAGATGCTTACGGAATTTCCAAAGCAAAGGCTTGTTAAATACAAAATGAAAAGGACCTTATTTAAAACAAATCTTAAGATATCCTTTAAAAGAGGAGAAGTATACAAGTCTAATTTCCATAGCCAATCATTCAAGTTTTATAGATTAAATAATGCTCAGCGGTTATGTTTAGAAAGTGAATTAACAAAAATTATAAATAAGAACAATGGGCTTATATAAAGACATACATATAGGAAACCTGATTAAATTAAGGGTCAATGAAACGAATATAGATATCTTAAGAATTTGTAATTTTTTCAGTATCAATACTGAGGAAATTGAAAATATGTACAATCAACCGTCTTTAGATTCGGAAACTCTTCTTAGATGGTCTAAGCTTCTTGAGTACGATTTTTTCAGATTATATTCTCAGCATCTTATATTATATTCCCCGCCGGCTTCACTTAAACAAACTGAGATATCCGGTAAAAAGCATTCCTTACCTGTATTCAAGAAAAATATTTATACAAAAGAGGTTATAGATTTTCTCGTAGAACTTGTAGAGTCTGGAGATAAAACTATAAAACAGGTAATAGAAGATTATAGAATTCCAAAAACTACTTTACATAAATGGATAGACAAATACAAAAAAAATATTGAAACCTGATTACAGTCGAATCTATAATGATTTGATTGAGAGAAGGTATCCGGAGAGAAAAATGGAATTTAAATCTATATTAGATAAAAAAACACTATCAACTCTGGATGTTATTAAATTAAATCAAAGAATATTCAGGGGAAATGAATATTTTATTTTGAATCAGAAACATCGGTCTTATGATAAAAAAGCTATCTTAGAAATTCTTGACTACCAAAAAATAAATAAATTGAATAATAAACAATTAGCATTAAAATTCAATATGAGCCGTAATACGATTGGAAAATGGAAAAAGATATTTTTATGAATTCATATTGATTTTTGTGATTTAAATAATCTCAAAAAAAGATTATAAAAAAATAGCGTCAACTGTTTCTAGTTGACGCTATTTGGTTTTTGTGACCTCGACAGGATTCAAACCTGTAACCTTCTGAGCCGTAATCAGATGCGCTATTCAGTTGCGCCACGAGGCCGTTTGTTATGTTGTTGTTTAACGGTTGCAAATATACCACTTTTTTCCGTTCTTTGAAACATGAAAAAGAAAATTTTACTTTTATTTACGGTATTTTCGCTAATTGCCTGTAAAAGAGAATCAAAAATTTCGTCCTCAGATTGGACAAATATCTCAAATCGCACCCAATACAAAGAGCAAGATGGAAGGTTGGAGCTGAAATCGGGAAATTTCACCTATAATTTCAAGCAAAATCAAACACCTTTCAAGAAAATCATCCTGCTTAATGCAAGTATGGCAGGGTATATTTCAGAGCTTGGAGCTGAAAATTTAATCATTGGAGTGTCAAGTCCCGAGTATATTTATTCAGAAAAAATCCAGAATCTGATTAAAGAAGGAAAAATTCAGAATGTAGGAAGTGATCAGAAGTATGATGTGGAGAAAATTATTTCCATGAAGCCGGATGCGATTTTCACCAATTATATTGCAAGTTTCGATAATGCTTATCAGCTACTGAAGAACAATGGTATTCAGGTGATATTTCTGGATGAGTATATGGAGCAGCAGCCATTGCAGAAAACAGCTTATGTAAAACTGTTCGGAGAGCTTTTCGGAAAAGAAAAAGAAGCCGAAGCTAAATATCAGGAAGTAGAGAAAAATTATAATGATCTGAAGAAATTGGCCTTAACGGCAAAAGAAAAACCAGTTGTACTGGCGAATGAAATGTATGGTGATGTTTGGTATCTTCCTGGTGGAAATACTTCCGTAGCTCACTATATTGCTGATGCTAATGCTGCTTATATTATGAAAGATAATAAGGATGAAAAAGCCTTAACCATGAGCTTTGAAGAGGTTTTTGCTAAGACTGGTGGCGTTCAGTACTGGGTAAATGCAGGAAATCACACTTCAAAAAAAGAAATGCTGAAGATGAATCCTTTCTACGGAAAGCTGACTGTATTCAATAACGGTAAACTGTATACAATGGCCGGAAAAGAGAGAGATAAAGCTAACGACTTCTTTGAAAGTGGGGTGGTAAGAGCAGATTTGATCCTTAAAGACTATATTAAAATCTTTCATCCTGAACTTTTACCGGATTACCAGCTTACTTATATGAAAGAATTGCAGTAAATCGGACTATTTGCTTATTTTTGCCTTTCCTTTTTATAAAGTTATGTGGAAAAGAATTAAACAATTTATTTTCATCGTTCTTGTGCTGAACGTGGTTTTTATCATTTGGGGAAGATTTTTCAATCCACCCATTACCCTTACGCAGATAGGAGGTCTTTTTGAGTACGGAAAATTACACAGAGACTATATTTCCTATGATAAAATGGGAAGTAATGTAAAAAAAGCAGTGATTGCTTCAGAAGACCAAAAGTTCTTTGATCATGACGGGTTCGATTATACCGCCATTGAAAAAGCAATGAAGTATAACGAAAAAGGGAAAAAAATAAGAGGTGGAAGTACGATCTCCCAGCAGACGGCAAAAAATGTCTTCCTTTGGCAGGGCAGAAGCTGGGTAAGAAAAGGCCTTGAAGCAGTCTATACCTTCATTATTGAAAAGTATGGAGCAAAGATATTATCCTTGAAAGATACCTGAATTCCATTGAAATGGGTCAGGGAGTATTCGGTGTAGAAGCAGCAGCACAATATTATTTCGGTAAATCATCTAAGGATCTAAGTACCTCAGATGCAGCCTGGATTGCTGCTGTACTGCCGAATCCAAAGAAATATGATCCAAAGAATCCATCCCCTTATTTAAGAAAGAAACACAATTGGATCATGAGACAGATGAGGAATGTGAGTTTGAAATAGTATCTTTGTACTAATGAAATTCTTTAATTCCAGCACAAATTTTGAGTCAGTTCTTAAAAAATACTTTTCTTTTAAGAACGAAACCCTTTCTTTGGAACCTTTTGCAGAGCTACTGGAGAGTGTGAAAAGAGCAGACTTTACAGATGTGCTTAATTTTCTTAAAAGCAATCCGAATTTTGCGGAAAACTTCAAATATTACATTCATAATATTTTTAAAGGAAGACCATTCAATCTGTCACTAACAGAAGCCAATATTCTTTCTGAAAATGCCTTCTTCCCGGAACTTAAAAAAGAATTCTGAATAAAGTTCTGCCACCTGTAGAAAATGAGAAAACAGTGTGGTATATGATTGATAATGTAAGTTTAAGACCTAAATCGGACTTAAAATACCTTCACAACCTTCCGGAAAATGAAGTGAATGAATTTCTGATACTCATCGGAGCTTCAGACTTTATCATTAAACCTAATGTAAAAAAAGAACTGATCTTCTCAATGAACATCCTTTCATGGAGGGTGACGGGAATGGCGATGGAAGTGGAAGTGGTAAGAATGGCTCCTCAGTACAGGAATCTTTCCAATCCGTTTTTGGCTCTTCAGAACGAATTGGAAGCCTTAGCTGATGATTTGGTTAAAGATCCTGACTTACAGCTTCATTCCAAAGACAGCCGCTATAAGCAGATTAAGATTTATTCGGAGCAATGTCTGGAATTTGTGAACATAGCCTTCAAAAATTCAGCAAAATATGGAATTTCAGGAAAGATTAATCAATCATTGCTGAAAATCCGTCAGCAGACGAAAAGAATTTATGAGATTGTACAACTGTTGATTATTGACAATGAAGAAGATGTTTTAGTGAGATCTAAACAGTTGATATTCAATATTTTGAATTACAAATCTCACAAGAATAATATTGCGGACCTAATCAACGACAGTACGAGACTGATTTCTCACCTTATCACGAATCACACGGCAGAAACAGGGACTCATTATATTACTTCCACCAGGAAAGAATATATGACTATGTTCTATAAAGCGAGTGGTGGTGGGATTATCGTAGGAGCACTCTGCGTATTGAAAATGCTGTACGGATATATTCCAGGGAGTGATTTTTCACACGCGTTTCTATATTCCATGAACTATGCGATGGGATTTGTCATGATTTATCTGATGGGCTTCACACTAGCTACAAAACAGCCGGCAATGACCGCCGCAACCATGACCAAAGTATTATCTGAAGAAGGAAACAGCCAAAGAAATAATACTGAATTTGCCCACCTTGTATCTAAACTATTCCGAAGTCAGTTTATTGCTTTCGTAGGAAACGTCTTATTGGCATTTCCGGTAGCGCTTGCTATTATTTATGGGCTGGACGTATTCTTCTCTCAAAACCTTGCTATTGACAGATCAGATAAGCTATTAAAAGATCTTGATCCATTTAAATCCAAAGCCATTCTTCACGCAAGTATTGCAGGATTTTACCTTTTTATTTCAGGGATTATTTCAGGAAATATTGGGAACAACTCAGTATTCTACCAGATTCCGGAGAGAATAGCCAAAAATCTTTCTATCAGAAGCTTTTTCGGGAAGAAATTCGCAAAAGGATTATCAAAATATTATGCTAAAAACTGGCCGGGAATTGTTTCTAATTTCTGGTTCGGGGTTTTCCTTGGTGCTACGGCACCTGTAGGATTATTCTTCGGGCTTGATCTAGATATCAGACACATTACTTTTGCTGCCGGGAATTTTGCATTAGGATTGTATGGAAAAGATTTCTCTGTAGATTCCTATACATTTTGGATTTCCTTTATAACGGTTTTCTTAATTGGTTTCTTCAACTTTCTGGTAAGTTTCAGTTTATCTATGTTTCTGGCCTTCAGATCAAGAAAGATGAACTTCGGACAGGTAAGTGAGATCTATAAGGAGATTTTTAAATATTTCATAAAACATCCGTTAAAATTCTTCCTGCCACTGCGTTCAGGGCTAGATAAAAAAGCTGATGATCTGATGAGCAGTACGATTTCTAATAAATCTGAAGAGCAGGATCATTAGAATACTATAATTAGATATAAAAATCCTAGAAATTATTCTGGGTTTTTTTTGAATTTAATCTCTCTACTATGTGATTTAAATATAATTTATTAATTTGGATGGCATAATTATTTCGATATGGTAAGATTTGATATTTTATGGAAAAAATCATCCTGGGACTTTTAAACCCTGTAATGTTGTAGAATTTCCCAATCAATGTGCAATACGGATGAGTGAAGCATTTAGTAAATCAGGAGTAGATTTAAGTTCTTTTTCAGGAGCAAGATGCTGGGAAAAACATGATGATAAATTTAGACATATTTTAAGAGCTCAGGAATTGGCTAATTAGGTGGATAAACACCCTGAGATATTTGGTAATACCTTAAAACTTTCAAGAAAAAAATATCCTAAAATGAATAGTAAAAGTTTTAAACATAAAGGTTTAATTTTCATCAAAGATGATTGGGAGCAACAGATCACATCGATTTATGGGATGGAATTTCTTTGAGAGCTGGATCTGTTAATTATTTATCTTTGGGTGTTGAAATATGGTTCTGGCCATTAATTTAAATTCTTTTGATATGAGAACAATAATTTATATTATTATGATTGTATGTTTGCAGGCTTGTCGGGATAAGAAAGATATATTGAAGGATAATCACAAAATAGTAGTCTCAGATACGGCAAAAATTAATGGGATGTTACTCGAATTAATAGATGATAATGGAGTGGGCAAAATAAAAATTACTTCAGATACATATAAGTTCTCAGAAGGTTTGGAAGTCAAACCTCCTTGTTATTTTTTAAGGTACAATGGGAGAGTAACTTCGTATGCATATCCACAGTTCAATGTTCAAAAAGCAATCATCATATTAGGAGAAACTAAAAAAGATAATCTGGGTAAAATTACTGGAACTGAGATTCAAGGACTTTTATTTAAAAATGACAGTATAAAACTAGCAGGAGTTTTAAAAAATTATAGCCCAATTGATCCAGAAACTGGGATTGATGAAAAAGATTATTGGGGTTTTGCTTCAGGAACATATAAGAATTAGACATTTTGATAGAATGTTACCTTACAAAATACCTGAAGATTATTAAACTTATCTTTCACTATGAGTATCTGCAATAAAAATGTGATCGAAACTCTATGGTTAGCCAATTCTATTTTTTAGAAGTTTCTAATAAATCGGAAGAATATTAATAAAAATAAAAATGCTGCCAAAACGGTAGCATTTTCTATACGATGTAATAACGTGAATTATATACAGTAAGGTAAATCCGGGCACTCTGCTGGTAACTGTTCCCAAAAAGCGCATGTTGTAAGATCTGCACAGGATAAAGCACAGCAAACCATTCGTCCCGCCCCTTGAATTTTTTTAAATTTTCTCTTGATACTTTCTTTTGTGTAAGTACTTTTTTCATGGTAATTTGAATTTATTTATAGACTCTAAATATATCAATTATCCGTGAAGTATTTTAACTATTTTTATAATATTTGTAAGTCATCAAACTTATCCTCGCCAAATTTATCCTGAAACTTCTTCAGATAAAAACTTTTTCGCATTTTGAAATCATTCTTTAACAAAGGTGAATCTATTTTAATAATAATACACTTACTTTCAATGTTCACACTTTTGATCTCAGTGAACAGGCTTTGATCAAGATACTCTTCTAGAAAATCCTTAATGTCAAAAGCTACAAGTTTATCTTCAAAGCCATAGATTCTTGCAAATGACTTTACAAGTTCTGAGGATTGAAATTCACGTTTTTTATTCTTCTTCATAGAGTAGGTTTTCTGCTGCCAGTTTCTTTCATATAAATAAAAGCAGCTTATCAATCTTTATAAATGGGTTTTTTAAAAAAAAACAGCATAATTAATCTTAATGTCAATATATTACCTGATTCCATCCCATGTAGAACGCTCATCAGCTCTGTCATCAACAGTAGTTTGTGACACAACATCAAAACGCATCGATACACGGTTATTAGTATTATAAACATCCCAACCGGGATTGCCGCTTGCCGCAAAATCCACCCATGCTTTATGAACTGTGTCAGCTAATTGTTGTGGAGGATGATTACCTAGCATATTGGAAAAACCTGGCTCGGTAAGATTGTCAAATACAAAAGCAAGTTCGATACCATGACAGGCACCAAGTAAATGGTCACATGCAGGAGAGCCCCATGAAAATTCGTACACATGCGTATTGCCATGTTTTTCCGCAATCCGCAACGCTGGGATACGGTAAAACCAATCTGTAATAATAGCGCTTAGCACATCACCAGAAGAACTATCTGAACGATTTGTCCGATAGATCTGGATCGCTTCTGCGGATAATCCATAAGCCGAAGCGGAAATATTCAAAGCGGAATCTGTAATTTTTGATAGAATCCCATCAGGGACAAGAAATAATCTAAATTCCTGGCTATTGGTACCAATAAGGATATCTATTTCTTTACTGGCTCCATTGGCGATGCAATCTATTGGTGAAGCGGTAAGTAAATGACCATCAATTATCGGTTCAAAAGGCATTAAGTTGAAGGCAGCTTCACCCCATAGCTCCACTAAAGGCTTTGCAAGAATTTCAGACCCCAGTTGCCCCTGTGCAGCAAAAACTTTTTCAAGACTTACTTCTCCAATGGCTTCTCGTGTTGGGGCAACGCCAAGTATTTCTGCAAGTCTTGTACCAATAAGCTTTGCAGATGACGGGCTAATTACCGAATGTCCTGCTCCTGATTCGGCAATCGCTCTTCGAAATAAACCTTGCGCTTCCTTTATAGCAAGTAATGTACAAACGCTCATTCCACCAGCAGATTCACCAAAAATAGTAACATTATCAGGATCACCGCCAAAGTTGGCAATATTGTCCCGAACCCACTTTAGAGCAGCAATCTGGTCCAGTATACCAAGATTAGGTACCCCATCGCCAAACCATAAAAATCCTTCAATGCCTATTCTATAGTTGAAGGTAACTAAAACAACACCATCGCGTGCAAAATTACTGCCATCGTAACCTGGTACAGCTCCTGATCCAAGAGTAAAAGCTCCTCCATAAATAAAAACCATAACCGGTTTTTTTTCAACGGTATCTAAAGTCCAGATATTAAGGTTCAAATAATCGTCTCCCGGAATTACAACATTGGGTAATAATCCAGCAAATGGTCCTTCTTTAGGCGTTAACTGAGGTGGAGTAGGTCCATATTCTGTAGCCTTTTTTATGCCAGTCCAAGGCGTGGGAGGTTTTGGAGGTTGAAAACGGTTTGTACCAATTGGCGGGGTTGCATACGGAATGCCTTTGAATGTCAGGATGCCTTTCTCGGTTTTGATACCACTAACATCTCCATATTGAGTAGTAACTGTGTGTAATGTTTCCATCATAATAATTGTAAAAAAGTATACTACAAGGTAGAAATATTTTGGGAAATTAAATTAAACAAAAAAAATAATTAAAGATGAAATATTGTAAATTGACAGTGGATCAAATTATCTTGGATTGAACTGTGTTTTTAATCCTTTGTTTTGAAAATATTTCTCCAGTTTTGGGTAAAATTTGTTACACATGCCATTTATTTCTGTTGCTTTTTCAGATAAAGGTCGCATTCTGCGACACTCAAAACAAATTTCCAGAAAATCAAAAACCTTATCACTTTCGTCGTAAAAAAGAATGGCATTTCTAGGAAAAAAACACATACTTAATTCACGTCTATCATTTGGGAATTTCCCACAAGTATTAAAAAGCAGCTTCGATAATTCTAGGGTTTCAGTTAAATTTAATGTTTTTGACTCTTTAATCTCATTAAAATTTTCTTTTGAAATATTTTCTGCAAGTTTAATAGGCTTTTTTAAATGATCATAATATTCTTTAAGCTGAATAGAATCTAACTTTTTATTGGGTGGTGGCGGCAGAAGGGCAAACTCACCTAGAAAATCTGTATTGTAGGAAATAATTTTTACTTTGGTAGCTTTACTTAAGGGGAAAGTATTTAATATTTCAGATATAGAATATTTTTTCTGACCAAATGAAATAAAAAAAATAAAAACCAATACCAAAAGTAAATATCTTTTAATCATACCTCAAAGATTATACTTTCTTCATTGATTTTCTTTACCACACTTTCCGTTCTTTCTCTATGGGTATCTGTAATAAAGATTTGTCCGAAGTTTTCTTTATTTACTAATTCGATCAATTGAGAAACCCTTGTATCATCAAGCTTATCAAATATATCATCCAGCAAAAGGATAGGGGTCTTTTTGGTCAGTTCCTTTACTAAACTCATCTGAGCAAGCTTTAAAGAAATCAGGAAAGACTTCTGCTGTCCCTGAGATCCTATTTTTTTAATGAGAACATGATCCATTTCAAAAAGAAGATCATCTTTATGAATTCCTTTGGATGTATAAGTGAGCATTCGGTCTTTTTCAAGGCTTTCTTTTAAAAGTTCTTCAAAAGTATTTTCTAGCAAGTGAGATTCATAGATCACAGATACTGTTTCTTTTCCACCTGAAATAATCTGATAAAAGTTCTGAACAATAGGATTTAATTGTTCTACAAATACCTTTCTTTTATTAAAAATTTTGGTTCCAAATCGGGTAATTGGATCATCATAAATTTCCAGCGATTCCTTATCCCAGGTTCTGTTTTTGGCAAAATATTTCAATAAAGCATTTCTCTGCTGAATTGTTTTTTGATACTGGATCAGATCAAAAGATACTCAGAATCTGTTTGAGAAATCATGGCATCCAGAAACTTTCTTCTGCTTTCCCCGGAATCGGAAATAAGGTTGGAATCGTAAGGTGAGATCATAACACTAGGAAGATAACCAATATGATCGGCAAGCCTGTCATAGCTTTTATCATTCTTTTTATGATTTTTTTGGCTTCTTTCGGTTGAGTGATTCTGATATTATCTTCACCGTCTTCATTCTGGATCTCTGCATCAATCGTGAAAAAATCTTCCTCTTTTTTGATGTTGTTGAGATCCGTATTCCCCAAAAAACTTTTACCTACTGATAAATAATGAAGAGCATCCAGGATATTGGTTTTACCCACCCCATTATTGCCCACAAAACAATTGATCTGTGGGGAAAATTCAAACTTTTTCTCAGAATGGTTTTTGAAATTATATAGGGAAATCTTCTTGATAATCATTTGTCAAAAATACTCCATTATTAGTAAAAATAAAAAAGGAAGTGCAGAACATGTTTCTACTCCGAATGAAAAATAAGTGTCATCTCTTTTATTTTCAGAGAAATAAATGAAAATATAAGTGACAATACTCGACAGAAAAAATGCCGTGGCATATATTGGTTTTAGATAAAAAACTCCAATAATGCAGCTGATGAAAACCATTCCGTATGCAATATACTTTGTATTTTGAACACCAATCAGCGTGGGGAAAGTTTTTACGGTATCACTATTCATATCCCGGATGTCAAACGGAAGCACTAATGCCGTAATATAAAAGAAACTGATCAGGAAAATGGGCAGACTGAACTCAGGAAGCGTCAGCCAGCAATTGACCAATGCCCAGACCAATCCTACATAAAATACTTTTAGTAAAGGAATCTTCCGGATATAAACATCCAGGAAAAAACTGTTATACAATAATCCCAGAACAACAATGATAAACCACTTCAGTAATCTTACTTCATTATGATTGTGAATAATTAAAAATGCACAGGCAATGCCGGCAAGAGCATTCAGAAATAATATTCTGAAAAAATATTTAGTGTATTGATACTTAGTGTAAATATATCCACTGAAATACGTGATGAAAATCAGAAGAATAGTGGGAAAACGGAATGTGTTTTGCTCTTTCATGAAAAATACTGCAAAAAAAGTTCCCATTAAGGAGACATAAATTTGGCTGTCTATGACGGTTTTTTTCAGTATTTTTATAATGTTCATTTATCAAAATTAATATATATGAAAAGATTTTCCAAGATATTTATGCTTTCATTGCTATCATTGGGCTTTTCACCGGTTTTCGCACAGAAATATTATGATGACCAGTGGAAAAAAATAGCTGAAAACAGTCAGAAAGGTGCTTATAAATCTAATCTACCCATTATTTTAGACCTAGAAAACCAAGCTATGAAAGAAAATAATACTATTCAGTTGATCCGTTCCCTGAAAGCAGAGTTCAGTATTGTAAACCAAACTGTAGATGACAATCAGAATGATGCTGCTTCAAAATTCTTTAAAAAACTTCAGGAGGCAGAAGGAAAGCTGAAAGGAGAAGAGAAACTGGTATACAAAGTCCTTCTCAATGGTTTTTTTCTTGATTATTACAATCAGAATTATTGGAAGATCAACGGACGAACCAATATCAATACGCAGGATGTTGCACAGATTGAGACCTGGACTAAACTTGATTTTAAAAATTATTTAACCAAAAGCTGTCAGGAGCTGGATCAGCAGAAACAGGACATGAAGAAAGCTTCTTTGGAAAAATATAAGGTATTGTTTTCGGAAACAAAAGATATCGCTTATTTTCCGAGTTTATATGATTGGTATGCTCTCAAAAAAATTGCCTTTTTATCTGAAAATAATATTTTTACAAAAAATGAACTTACAGAGAACAGAACTTCAATTAATGTGATTTTTGATGAATTGATTGCACAGAATAATGGGAATGCCAAGCTGTATTTTATGAAAGATAAATTGGTGAATAACTGTGATTTCAATCAATGTAAAGATAAATTGGAACAGCTTCAGAAGCTATTGAAGTCTGATGCCCAAGGGGATTATAAAGTAGTCATCATGGAAGATATCATGAATGAGCTGATGATGAAAAATAAAGCAAAAGAGGCAATTGCAGTGGCGGCTCAGGCTAAAAGCGAGTACCCAAAATCTCCTTTCCTTGAAAATATCAAAAGCAAAGAGGCCCAAATCACTAATCCGGTATTGAGCATCAAATATGAAAAACAGACTCAAAATAATCTACCGATTCATTTTATTGCGGAGTCTAAGAATGTGTCAGAGTTTTCCATCAACATTTATGAGGTAAAAGAAGATTTTACATCTCTGATGCAGTATGTACAGAATTCTTATGCCAATAATTATTTCAGTAAAGTAAAAAAGAATCTGGTAAGAAAGGAAACGTATCAGCTTACAGATCCGAAAGATTATCAGCTTCATAAAACCTCATTGGAGATAAAACCTCTTCCTTCCGGAGTGTATGTTGCAGCATTTGCAGCAGGAACGGATACAAAAGATAATGATCCTGAAAAGAACTTCTATTTTCTGGTTTCGGGAAACAAGATTATTTACCAGTCCAGATCCTCAAGGAATTCACTTGCAGACGAATTGAAATTAGTAAACAGTGAAAATGGAAAACCGGTAACGAATGAAAACCTGAGTTTTTATGAATTTACCAATAGCAATTCAATCAATAAAATTGAAGGAAAAACCAATGAAAAAGGAGTCTTTAAATTTCCTGCTACAGCCAATAAAGAATATTACAGGACCTATCTGATTCAGCAGCCTAAAACCAATGATTTCCAGATCATGCAGATATATGGAAATAATGGACTTGAAGAATATAATCCGAACAAACAAGCCCGTTCCAAAGCACAGATCTTTACAGACAGAGCAATCTACAGACCTGGGCAGATGGTTTATTTCAAAGTAGTGAATACCAGATTAAATAATGAAACAGAATCTGTACTTTCAGGAGTGAAGCAAAAGATTACTTTGATGGATGCTAACAATCAGGAAGTCTCGTCTCAAAGTTTTACCACGAATGAATTTGGTTCCTATCACGGTAGCTTTATGCTGCCAAAAGGGAAACTGAACGGTACGTTTTTCCTGAATACAGATGGAGACAGTCAGGGGTATAAAGATATCAGGGTAGAAGAGTACAAAAGACCAAAGTTTGAAGTGTCCTTCGAGCCCGTAAAAGATGAATACAAATACGGTCAGACCATAGAATTAAAAGGTAAAGCGATGATGTTTTCCGGGGTAGCTTTGAGCAACACAACCGTAAATTACGAGATCAAAAAACAAAATATCCGTTGGAGATATTTCTGGTGGTACCCAAGAGGAAATGACAATGAAAACTCAATTTTAGGAGAAGCCAAAACCAATGAAAAAGGAGAGTTTGTGATCCGTTTAGACCTTAAGAAAGATGAAAAGTTAGAAGGAATTCAGATTGATAACTATCAGATCAATGCTTCTGTTACGGATATTAATGGAGAAACTCAAACGGCAAATACAGATCTGAAAGTTGCATCCGTTTCTCACTATATCAAAGCTGATGAAATCAAAAATATATTCAGTGATGAGAATGCAAAACTAAAAGTTGAAACTAAAAATTATAACGAACAGGCTCTTAAAAAAAGCCTATCAGGTTAAGCTGTCAAAACTGGCTGCTCCGGATCGGATTTTCAGAGATAATTTCAAAACTGAAGTTCAGAATCTGCCTCAATATTCAAAAACAGAATTTATCAGCAAGTTTCCACACGATTTGTTTGATAAAAATGATGATATCAAAAACTGGAAAACAGAAAAAGTAGTTATTGAAAAACAGCAGCAACCAGCTTCTGATAGCCAGGTTTCCGATTTAGATCTTGGAAAACTTGAAGCAGGAGATTATCAGTTGGAATTGTTCAATATTGAAGGAAGAGATACGATTAAAGCTTCTCAATATTTCAGTGTTTGGGATAAAGGTGCTTTGAAACCGGCTCAGAAAACATTCTTAACGGTTATTACTCCTAAAGATGAAGTTTCAAGAGGCGAAAAAGCGAAAATATATGTGTATTCTGCCATTCCTGATGCCCTAGTGAATGTATTTATTCAGAATGGATCTGGGAAAACGATCACAGAAACCCATCAATTTAAAAAGGAATTTTGGAATACACGGCAGATATTCCAAAAGAGAAAAGTGTTTCAGAACTTAACCTTCAGTTCCAGTTGGTTGCTTATAACGATGTACAGACAGAAACAGCTGTTTTGAAGATTAAGGATACAGAAAAACCTTTAAAAATTGAGACGGATACTTTCAGAGATAAACTAGAACCGAATTCAAAAGAAAAATGGACGGTAAAAGTTACCGGAAACGATAAAGAAAAGGTGAATGCAGAAGTGTTGGCCAATATGTACGATATGTCCTTAGACCAGTTTGCTGTGAATACCTATGGCTGGGATAAACTGTATACACCATTCAATATTATTAGTTCTTATGATGTCAGAGAATATCTGTTGCAGAAAAGCTATCAGAAACGATTGAAATATTTCAATGGAAATTATGTGACGGTTCCTGAATTTAACTGGTTTGATGGTAGCTTGTTTTATAGTCTGGGAGGAAATGGAGGAAAAATATCTAGTACAAGAAGATATAAAAGTGTTCAACCTGCTCCTACAGCAGCACCAATTGCTAGTAATAAAGAAGTTGCTATTGAAGAAATGGTTATGGGCAGAGTGGCAGGAATTCAGGTTGCTGATGCAGCAGTAGCAGAGCAGTCTGAATCCAAAGAATCACTGGAAAAAGTTCCTGTACGTCAGAATTTAAACGAAACAGCATTCTTCTATCCGGATCTGAAAACCGATGCAGAAGGAAACGTAAACTTTGAATTCACTTCTCCGGAGGCTTTAACAAAGTGGAAATTAATGTTCCTTGCTCATACAAAAGATGCAAGAGCTGCTACATTGGAGAAAGAGGTGGTAACGCAGAAAGAATTCTCAGTGACTCCAAACTATCCGAGATTCTTAAGAGAAGGCGATGAGCTGAATTTACAGTCAAAACTATCCAATCTTACCAATAAAAAAATGAATGGTTCTGCCGAATTGCAAATTTTAGATGCCTTCACCAATGAAAACATTTCTTCAAAATTCGGAATCACTTCAGGAACACAGAATTTTGATTTAAATGAAAACGGAAACGGAGCATTAACATGGAAATTAAAGGTTCCAAACAATGTGTCTTCTATCATTTTAAAAGTGGTAGCAAAAGCTGGCGCTTATTCTGACGGAGAACAACAGGCAGTGGCTGTATTACCCAACAGAATGCTGGTTACTGATGCTGTACCTGTTTTTGTAAAAGAAGGAGAAACAAAGACTTTTGTATTAGATAACCTTAAAAATAACACTTCTACAACAGCATCAAATGTTTCTAATACATTGGAATTAACTACCAATCCAATCTGGGAGATTATGTTTGCGCTTCCTAGTCTGAAAAACGATCAGAACAGTTCTGCGGATGTAGTTTTCAATAAGTGGTTTGCAGATGTATTGGCTTCTGAGATATTCAAAGCTAATCCTAAAATGAAGACCGTATTTGATGAGTATCAGGGCAAAGGATTATTGAATTCAAATCTTGAAAAGAATCAGGAATTAAAACAATTGTTATTGGATGAAACTCCATGGGTACTGGAAAGTAAAAATGAAGCTGAACAGATGCAAAAACTTGCACTTCTGTTTGATGTCAACACGATGAGAAATTCAATCAATCAGAATTGGGATGATTTCAGTAAGCTGCAAAATCCTGATGGTGGATTCTCTTGGTATGCCGGATATCCAAGTTCTTATAGTACGTCATTATATATTCTTAAGAACTTAGGAAAACTTAATCTATGGTTAAAAGATAATGCAAAAGAGTATCAAAGCTCAGGACAAAATGCTTTAGTATCAAAACTGATCCAGTATGTAGATAACGAGATCAGCAAATATGCCGATACTAAGAAAGAAAATGTCTGGAGTAACTGGGTTCTTGATTATCTGGATACCAGAAATTACTGGGAAAAACAATATCCTTTAAAAGGAAAAGGAGCCGCCCTGAAAACGTTGGTTAAACAAAAAGCAAAAACGGCAAAAATTACCGATTTTACATTCTTCGGACTTCACCGTGCTGCTTTATTGATGAGTGATTATGGAGTGAAAGATGTCTCTGATAAACTGATGAATTACCTTAAAGAAACTTCTACAGATACCAAAACACAAGGAGTATACTGGAAGCAGAATCTTAACGATTGGGGCTGGTTCAGTTCAAAAGTAGTAAACCATGCAGGAGCATTGGAAGCGTTCAATACTTTAAAAGCAAACGACACCAACTTTATAGAAGAAATGAAGATATGGCTGGTCACTCAGAAAGAAGTAAACTCTTGGGGAAGCTCAAGAGGAACTGCTGAAGTGATCTTTACCATCTTAAACTCAGGGAAATCATGGACGGGTGCTGAAAGTGATAAAGCAACCATTGTCTGGGGCGGAAAAGAGATTGTTCCTCAAACTCAGGCAACAGGATATGTGAAATCAACAGTGAAAACAGATGCAATAGATAAAAACCTGGGAACCGTTACGGTAACCAAACCTGGTCCAGGAATTGTTCAGGGAGGTTTATTCTGGCAATATTATGAAGATCTGGATAAAATCAAGTCATCTGAAAATTATATTTCAGTAACCAAAGAACTGTATAAAAAAGTGAAAACGGTAAATGGTGAAGAGCTTCAGAAAATTTCAACGGAAACTCCATTAAAAGTAGGAGACAAAGTAACCGTAAGAATGATTCTGAATACAGACAGAGCGATGGAGTTCATTCATATTAAAGATATGAGAGCTGCAGGATTTGAACCTCTTGATGCCTTATCAGGATACCAGTGGAAAAATAATTTAGGATATTATCAATCTACTAAAGATGCGTCCACAAATTTCTATATTCAATATATGCCAAAAGGTAAATATGTGTTTGAATATGATGTAGTTGCTAATGCATCTGGAAAGTTCTCAAACGGCATTACTACAATGCAGAACTACTATGCTCCTCAGATGAATGCACACACAAAAGGAACCGGTATTCAGATTTTGGAATGATTTTTGGCTATTAGGAAATACGTAAAATTTAAAACCAAATAAAATGAAATTTTCAAAAACTTTAATTACTGGATTGGTATTGATGGCTGGAGTAAGTGCTTTCGCTCAAAAGAAAGCTGAAAAGTTTGAAAAACTACAAATTGAAATGTTCCCAAAAGCTAAAGAAGGATACAAACAAGTATATATCCAGCTTCCTGTTGCAAAAAATGAAAACGATTTAAAAGTAGAAGTTTTTGTAGGAGCGGAAAAAATGTTAGACTGCAACAATTACTCTTTAATGGGAGAAATGAAAAGTCAGGATCTTCAGGGATGGGGATACAACTATTATGAAGTAGAATCCAAAGGAGAAACGGCAGGAACATTAATGGCTTGTCTGGATAAAAAACTGACTAAAAAGTTTGTCACCCTTAAGCCGGAAATCGTAAGATACAATAGTAAACTGCCATTGGTATTCCTATGTACCAAAAGATATTGAAGTTCGTTACAGAGTATTAAGACCAGATAACACAATGAAAAAAGCAGTTCAAAAGTAAAATTTGCAAGCTTATTATAAACAGAAAACTCCTCACAGTGATGTGGGGAGTTTTTTGCTTTACATACCCCTCAATAGGAGATAATGATTGTTTTTTTAGCAGTTTTTCAGAATCATAATCGTTTCACATGTAACAATAGATTGGGGTTAGGTATGTGAATGATAGTTATCTTTAATTTTAATAAAAGTTTAATATTTTTAATTTATGAAAAATAATATATCAACATATTTGTTTTATTTATAAATTTATATGAACATAAAACTTAAACAACACATGAAAATTAATTTATTACCAAACCCTTGCATAGAGGGGGTGACAGGAAATCTATTTACGTTCCCAAACAAATACTTTTTTATCGGAACCCCAAATCTTGATTCTTCGGAATAAGGTTGGACGTATTATACCTGCTCTGCAATATTTTGAAATAGTAAAAAAGAGTATTTCTTTTTTATAAACGTATTGTCACTGCGGGAAGAGCGGATAGTAATTTTATTATATCATACAAAAATAGATAAAGACAAAATGACCTTTATCTCATGAGCTATTAGGAGAGCTTCATAGAAGATATGATGTCAAACGGTATCTGCCTTATTTATTATTCTATTTATTACAATTATTACAACCAAATCATCTAAAACAATAAATTTATGAAAAATTCATTTTTACACAGGAGTCTGATGCGGGGAGTTAGCATCATGGCATTTTTGCTTATCAGCCAATCATTTTTCTACGCACAGGAAAAAATTTATGCAACCAGTGAAACCCATAGTATTACAGGAGTGTGTCTGTTTTGTAGTATAAGTTCACCAGAAAAAGCCGTGGGGAATAATGAAAGTGATTTTGCATTGTTAAACATTCCTATCGGTGTTGCAGGAAGGGGAGAGCTGAATTTATCTTTTCCCGCTGCTACCACTAAGCACTTTAGAAAGGTAGTAATAGGTATAGGCAGGCCTAGTGCTGCGCTTTCTGTAGGTCTTTTGGGGGAGTTACAGTGGAATCCTTTATGGGAACTATATCCAATAATGATTCAAAGGTTGTAGATAATACGATGTTGAAGGTCGGGCAGGATCCCAAGCAAGGAATCATTGAGTTTACCCCTACTAAATACTTTGATAAGATCAGGATAACTTTAAATGGAGGCCTTCTCGGCCTGAATAATGGATTACAGGTGTTTTATGCTTACCACACTCCGGGAAAATTTGCCAAGTGTGGTAATCCTCCTCTTGATCCTTTATATTATTATCCGTTTGATGGAAATGGCGAAGAACTGATGTCGGGGTATAACCTAACCACTAACGTGGTAGACTTCCAGACGAACGATATGATATGTGGACAGGCTGCCTACGGTCCTACCGTAACGAATAATGCATATTTAATTAATCAGGTAGGTTCCTCCAGACAGGCAGGTTCAGAGACTTATGCATTTTGGATGAAAGCAGATGCACTTGCTTTCGGTAGCTTAGGAAAACTCACAATAAAGACAATTTCTGGTGCTACAATTTCAAATGAATATGAATACTTCGAGGGCGGACTAGCTGCATTGGTTGATAAGGATGATTTTCATAATGAGTTTGCCGATCAACCTATTGAAAAAAATACATGGCTTCATTTTACCACGGTTTGGAACAATGAGACAAAAAGTCTCTGTCTTTACAAGAATGGAAGAAACCCGAAGTGTATTCAAACCTATACGCAACCAGGAACTACAAGTACTTATATTGGGCTTAACAATGTAAGAATAGACGATCTTATCATATATGACCGGGCATTAACTGCCACTGAGGTAAAATCCCTCGCATGTTCTTATGGAATACTTCCGGGGTGTACCTCAGGAAGTACTACATCCTCAAAAGTTGCTCCGGCAAAGAAAGAAACACTCATTGTATCTCCTAATCCGAGCCAGGGTAAGATTACGCTTGGAGGAAACATCCTTTTGGTAGGTTCTGATATTTCTGTTCTTACTGCAGCCGGAAAAGAAGTGTATCGGTCAAAATTCAGGTCTGAAACTTTTGAGTTACCGTCATCATTGCCGGGAGGTGTCTATATAGTGAATGTACAGACCAGAAATGGAGAAACCTTTTCACAAAAAATTATACTTTCAAGATAGAAGACAATATCCTGTATAATAACTTTTGTATGTACAGACCATCGTTGTACACGAAGGGGATTGACCTTACAGTCAATCTCCTTTTTTGTTCCTTTTAAAGGTCTGTAAGTTAGTGAGGAGAATCAGAAATAATAACTGTTTTTTAATAAGATGTAAGTACAATCCTTTATTGACAGTGAGAAAGGGGGTGAAAATAAAAGGTAAAAAGTGAATTAAATATTTTTTTCGGTTTTTTTAGTTTTTAATTAACTTTTAAACGGTTTTGATAAGACTTTATTTCAAAGACTTTTATACTTAAACAGATTTTAAACTTATTTTAAATTCATGGTTTTGTTAAATTATCTTTGAGTATTTTAACATTTTTTGCATTATATTTGTTATAAACATAAACCATGAAAAACAATTTATTGATTTTTACGTTTAGTTTTTTTGCTTTTCCTGCTTTGGGCTGGGCACAGTCTGCGCCGGATTTTAAAGAACTTCTGGATAGTGCAATGGTTCGGGACTCGAACCTGAAGATGCAGATGACCCAAAACAAACTTACCGATCTTGACGAGCACAAGTTAAAAGATATCTTTCTTCCTACTTTGGAATTAAGCGGTAAAGCGGGGTACCTTAACGGAACAGCAAGACTTACGTCACCGGAAATTAATCTGGCCCCTTTTATCAATATTGCTGAGGGTGCTTTCAACAATAACTTCAATGTATCCGGATTTTCAGGAGTTGCCAAAGCAGAAGCTAAGATGCTTGTGTATTCCGGTGGAAAGGTCAAGTATCTGAAAAAGGCTGTTGAAGAAAAGAAAAAATCTGAAGATGTTCTGTTAGAAAAATCCAGAGATGAGGTTGTTGCCAGTATTTCCAGAGCCTATGACCAATTGGCACTGATCCATCAGTCTAAAAAGGTATTGGATGAAAGTAAAAAAAGACTGGACATCAACAAAAAAACAGCTGATAAAGCATTAGGCTACGGTTTGATTACGCCTTACGATCACAAAAAAATTGAACTGGCTCAGGCTACTTTAAATGCAAAGGTAGTAGAATATGAAGGGAAAAAAGAACTGCTTCTTACCCAGCTTTATATTTTAACGGGAATTACTAAAGAACGTCTGAGAATGATCGATCCGGTATTGTCTCCTGTAGAGCTCTTAGCGGCAGAAAAAGGAATAGAGCAAAGAGCTGAAGTTCGTGCCCTTGAGCATGGGATTGCTGCTGCAGACTATAAAATAAAAGCAGAAAGGACCTGGATGATTCCAAAAGTTCAGCTGATGGCTTCCGCTTACTATATCGGATTGTACGGAAACCATATCAAAAGCTCTGAAAATATAGTTCCGGCTGTTCCGATTCTGGGATATGAAGGCAAAAAATTAGACTGGAGTCCCAATAATGTGAACATCTTCCCTTTAATCACCGCCGGAGTTGGATTTAAATGGGAGATTTTTGACGGGAAAGAAGGAAAACACGCTGAAGAAACGGCTAAAGTAGGTAAAGAAGTGCTGCAGAACCAGAAAGAAGATGCATTGAAAAAATTATCATTAAATCTGGCAAATAACCAGACCAACTATGACATTGCTACTGCACAAATTACTTTAAAAGCTAAAGAAAAAGAGCTGGCTAAAAATGCATTGATACAGGCTGAAAAAGAATTCAGATACGGAATGAGCAAATCATCCCAGCTGATTGATGCCGAAAATGATCTTGAAGCTTCAGAACTGGAATATCAGAATGCCATTTTTAACCAGAGAAGAGCAGGAATAGAACTGATGAGAGCAACTCAGGAGCTGGATATTACCAAATTTTATTTAATCCCATAAAAATTAAAATGATGCATAAAAATATAGCTATAGTCTTTGCTTCTCTGTTTTTACTGGGAAGTTGTGATAAGAAAAACGAAAAAATTAAAGAACCGGAAGGAAAAACTAAAAAGGATGTCATCTCATTTGCTCCAAAAGTAACCGGAAGGATTTTAAAAATATATGTTGCCGAAGGACAGACGGTAAAAAAAGGAGATACTCTGGCTCAGCTTGATGTTCCGGAAGTATCTGCAAAAATAGCTCAGGCACAAGGTGCTGTGAGTGCTGCTACAGCTCAGGAACAGATGGCTAAAAATGGAGCTACACCTGATCAGCTAAGACAGCTTCAGGCAAAATACAAAGGATTGAAAGAACAATATGATTTTGCTCAAAAGTCCTACAGAAGAGCTAATAATATGTTCCGCGATAGTTTAATGTCTCCACAGGCACATGATGAAGTATATGCAAAGCTGCAAGGAGCAAAAGCACAATATGATGCTGTAGTAGCAGAGTTGGATGATGTGAACAGAGGAACCCGTTTTGAAAAAGTGGAAATGGCAGCGGGACAGGCTTCCCAGGCAAAAGGAGCACTACAGGAAGCCAACGTAGCCTACTCGGAAAGATATATCATTGCTACCAATGATATGGAAATTGAAACCATCAGCTTGAATACAGGTGAATTGGCAACCGCAGGGTTTGCTTTGTTCAATGGATATATTCCTGAAAGTACTTATTTTAGATTCACCGTTCCTGAAAGTGCTATTTCAAAATACAAAAAAGGGCAGAATGTGAATATGCAGATTGTTTACAATAAAGAAAACCTTCAGGGAACTGTTGTATATATCAAACAGCTTACAAGATATGCCGATATCACTACAGCATACCCAGACTATCAGTTGCAGGATGCTATTTACGAGATTAAAGTAAAACCAACAGACATGAATAAGGCCAAAAGCCTTTTGGTAAATGCCAATGTGATCCTGAAATAATTATGAAAAGAAATAGGGCGGTTTGCTTCTATAAATAGGGCTTCCGTCTGGTTATTTAAAATATTAAAATATAGAGATGAAAGAATTTTTCCGTCTTTTAAAACGAGAGTTCAAGCTTTTTTCAGCAATTCAACATTAAGAACAGTGTTCTTCGTGGCACCGATCTTTTATGCCACTTTGCTGGGGTTTGTTTACCAAAGCGGAAAAGTTGAAAATACACCTGTATTAGTTATTGATAGAGATAATACTCCGTTATCAAACCAATTAACAGAAATGCTGGATGATAATAAGAGTATTAAGATCATCAAATATATTCAGGAACCGCTGAGCATAAAGGATGAAGTAATACGGCATGAAGCAGCAGCAGTGGTCATTATCCCGTCCCGGTTTGAGGGAGATATGCTCCAGAAAAAATATCCTGAATTGAATGTTTATATCAATACAGGAAACGTTTTAACAGCCAATTTTGCTTCCAAAGCGCTTCAGCTTACAATAGGGACATTTTCAGCAGGAGCATCCATTAAAGCACTGCAGAAAGCAGGAATGCCAGCAGCCAAAGCTGCAACCCAATATGAACCTTTCAAAGCCAATTATATTACTCTTTTTAACACTACCGGAAATTATCTGATCTTTATGTGGCCGGCAATGTTGGCGGTAGTATTACAACAGGTTATTTTGCTGGCAATGGCGGTAAGCTTTGCAGCAGAATTCCAAAGAGGATCTTTTGTAGAAGAGTATGTAAAAATGAAGAAGTGGGCATTTCCAACGATGCTGATTAAAGTAATTCCTATTTGGATATCTTCTATTCTTATTGTAGGTATTTATTACTTCATGCACATGATCTTCAGGGTTCCGATGCCGGAAGGAATACTTAATTTCATTCTTCTGACAGCCGTTTTTGTTGGTTCTGTATCATTTCTTGGGGTATTCATCAGTATATTAATTCCGGATGCTTTGAAGGCCACCCAAATCCTTATGGTCATTGCTTCTCCTGCCTTTATCATTAGTGGATTTACTTGGCCATTAAGCGCCATGCCGGCATTTGTACAATTTATTGCAAATATCATTCCTTTGACTCCGTTCTTACAGGCGTTTAAAATTCTGTTGATTCAGAAAGGATCTGTAGAGCTTACTTTCCCCTATTTGAAACATTTAAGCATTCTTTTAGTAGTTTATGCCATTATAGGATGGATTGCTTTGAAGGTCAAGCTTTGGTTTATCTTTAAGAAAGCAGTTCCGCAAGAAATTGCTTTGGAAGGAGCTTCTGAAGAGGAGACTAAATAAATGATATCAGTTTGAAATAGGTAAATCCCGAATGACGACCATGGTTTTCATTCGGGATTTGTATTTATATTCACCACCCCGTCAAAAATTCTTTGAATTTTTGCCACCCCTCCGGTGGAGGGGAATTATCAGACATCAAGTGGTAGTTGAGATAGAATAGTTGCGAAAAGATAAAACTGACACTAATACTCTCAAACTCTCAAACCCTCGAACTCTAAAAACTCACACCCCAAACATTGCAACAAAAAATTCTCCCACCCTAAAAATCAAACAAAAAAACTGATATATTTGTCTATAGTAAAAACAGATCGTATATGGAAAATGTATTTGACGCAAAAGACGCTCAAAACTATATTGATAGGATAAACAGGCTGGTAGAAGATACACATGGATTATGGGGGAAAATGACAGTAGATCAGATGCTGGCACACTGTTGTATTACTTATGAAATGGTATATGAACCGGAAAAACATAAAAAACCGGGATCTATTGCAAAGTTTATTCTGAAAACATTTGTAAAATCTAAAGTAGTAGGTGAAAAAGCTTATCCAAGAGATTCTCCTACAGCACCCCAATTCCTGATATCCGGAAGAAAAAACTTTGAAGAAGAAAAGAGAAGATTGATTGGTTTTATCCAAAAAACTCAGCAATTGGGAGCAGATGCTTTTGATGGTAAAGAATCTTTTTCTTTCGGAAAATTAAAAGCTCAGGAATGGAACAATATGTTTGCAAAACATCTGAACCATCACTTGGCTCAATTCGGAGTTTAAAAATCACGATATGAAAAAACTTTTATTACTCTTTATACTGGCTGGCAATTTTGTGTGGGCACAAATGCCGGATATTTCAAATACATGGCTGAACAACAGTAAACCCTATATCGGAACCATTGGAAATAAAGGACAGGAACTGAAGCTTAAAATTAATATTTCTGAACAAAATAAGAAAAATGACCAGCAGTATTTTGTTTCAGGATATTCCCTCGTAGATACCAATTATACCAAATGGGAAGGAACAATCACTATTTTAAAATATAAAGACTCTAAAAAACAGGGAACTGTATTTGGAGAATATGAACTGGCAGAAGAGAATAAAGGAAAACATTCGGGAGTTTTTAAAGGACGATTCGTTTATAATTTTAAATGGAATAGAAAAACTGAAAAAGTAGAAGGACAATATATTGAACTGATCGGTGACTGGAAAAGCTATGACGGAAGTCTGGAGTTTAAAACCCGCTTGAAAAATCAGTAAAAGCAAATTTGTCTTTAATAATCAATAATAATTTCTAAAAGGCTTAGTCCATAATTAATCTTAAAAATATGAAACTGGGAGCATTTTCAATCAGCTTAAGTGTAAAAGACCTTCAGAAGTCCAAAGATTTCTATGAAAAATTAGGGTTTACAACTATGGCAGGAGCTGCGGAGCAAAATTATCTGATCATGAAAAATGGATCTACTCTGATCGGACTGTTTCAGGCAATGTTTGATGGAAATATGCTGACTTTTAATCCTGGTTGGGATGAAAATGCACAGAACCTTGAGGTGTTTGATGATGTGCGTGAAATTCAGAAGCGTTTAAAAGAAGGGGGAGTGGAAATTGATAAAGAAGCGGATGAAACCACTTCAGGTCCTGAACATATGTACCTTAAAGATCCGGATGGAAATATGATCCTGATCGATCAGCATAGATAACAGAATTCAAAACAAATTAAAACTTAACTAAAAAAACAATCATGGCATCAGTAAACGTTTATTTAACATTCAATGGAAATTGCAGAGAAGCATTCGATTTCTATAAGTCGGTTTTCGGAGGCGAATATCCTTATATCGGAACCTTTGGAGAAATGCCTCCAATGGAAGGAAAAGAACTTCCGGAAGAAGATAAGGACAAAATTATGCACGTAACCCTTCCTATTTCTAAAGAAACTGTATTAATGGGAAGTGATACAGGCGGAGAATGGGCTTCTGATTTTAAAGAAGGAAACAATTTTTCAATTTCCATCAATGCAGAATCTAAGGAAGAAGCCAATAAATTATTTGACGGTCTTTCTGCAGGCGGGAAGGTAACAATGCCATTAGCCGATACATTCTGGGGGGCTTATTTTGGGATGTTTACCGATAAATTCGGGATCAACTGGATGGTTAATTATGATGATCCTGCCAAAATGCAGCAGCATCCTTAAGATTACTATTTCGTATATGAAATATAGTTATAAGCTACCGGCAGTCATACTGCCGGTTTTTTATTTGATATTATATTTGCATCCCGAAAATTTCTAAATTTGAACAAGAACAACAATAATTAATTAAAAATAATAGGATGAAATTTACCATTGAAGATATTAAAACCGAACATCAAAAAGTAAAAAGCGGAGCAGATTTCCCGCGATATATAAAAGCCATAAAAAGCCTTGGCGTTTCTCATTATACGGCTTACGTTGCAGAAGGAAATACAGAATATTTTGATGATAACAATGAATCTGCCCAGACAGGAAGTAAATATGATAAGCTTACTATTGCTGAAAAGGTGAATTTTGACCATTTTAAAGCAAGATTAAAACTTCATCAGCAAGGAGGTACAGATTATATGACATTCTGTAAAGATTGTGCAGAAAATGGAATTGAAGGTTGGGAAATAAATCTGAATGCAATGACCTGTACTTACTTTGATAAAGAACGAAGAGAAATTTTAGTAGAGCAGATTCCGAGTTAAAATAGTTGGAATTCGGGCAAAACACAGATTTAAAGTTGTTAATCTATAAGCTTGATTAAGCCACTCATAAAATACTGTTTGTTATTATTGATTTAAAGTATTAATTTTGTTAAAAACGATAGATAATAATAATTGATAAACATGAGAAAGGTTTTAACGAAGTTGGCATTTACAGTATTAAGCTTAGGTTCGGTTCTTACATGGGCACAAAAAATGATTTGGGAGCCTGGTATATGTATTTTGGAAATAATAAGATCAGTAAAAAGCTGAACTGGCACAATGAAGTTCAGTACAGAAATTTTGATGCGATTGGAGATTTGGAACAGCTTCTGATCCGTACCGGGATTGGATATGACCTTACCGAAAACAATAATAATGTATTGTTGGGGTATGGTTTTATTCTAAGCCAGCCTTATGTAAACGGGGATAAAAAAGAAAATATAGAACACAGGATCTTCCAGCAGTATATTACCAAGCAGAAGTTCGGACGTTTTCACCTTCAGCATCGTTATCGTTTAGAGGAACGTTTTCTGGAAGACGATTTTAGAATGAGATTCCGTTATATGTTAGGGTTCAATATTCCGATCACTCAAAAGGAAATGTTACCGAAAACACTGTATGCATCAGTGTATAATGAAATTTTCCTGCATTTCAATAGCCCTACTTTTGATAGAAACAGAGTCTATGGAGCGTTAGGCTATGTAATTAACAAAAACATGAGAATTGAAGCCGGATATATGAATCAGATTCAGGAAAACAGAAACAGAGGACAAATTCAGATTGGTTTTTATAATAATATACCATTTACCAAAAACTGATTGTACCTGTTTTTTGCTGAATGCACTGATGAAACTCTCATTTGAGATATTGATTAAAATTAACACAAAAAAACAACACATATGCATTCAGGAAAAAGATTTGGAGCGCGTGAATTCATCAATTGGACACGCCGCAGTATTTATGCTTTAATCGTATTGGCAGCCATTCCTACGATTCTTTACTTTCTAGGTTGGAAATTTCTTTCCGTGCCCTGGCAGCCCATTGCGATCATGGGAACAGCAGTTGCTTTTATTGTAGGCTTTAAAAACAATGCCAGTTACAGCAGACTTTGGGAAGCAAGACAGATCTATGGGGCTATCATCAATGACAGCCGTAGTTTTGGATATATACTGAGAGATGCTCTTATCACAAAAGACTCAGGCAAAGTAAAAGAAATGTTTCTTCGTCATTATGCATGGCTTACGGCATTACGATTTCAGCTTAGAGAACCTAGAATTTGGGAAAATACAGGATCTGCACAGTTTGATGAATATGCTAAAAAGTATGATATTCCGGAGCGGCTTTCTAAGTTGGACGACGAACTGAAGAAGTACCTTTCAGAAGCAGAGCTTCAGTATATTCTGACTAAGAAAAACAGGGCAACACAACTGATGGCCGGCCAGAGTAAAGAATTGGCTGAAGCCTATGAAAAAGGAGAAATTAATGATTTTCAATGGACGCAGATCAATCAGCAGCTTGTAAAGTTTACTGACAGCCAGGGAAAAGCAGAAAGAATTAAGAATTTTCCTTATCCAAGGAACTTTTCTTCCATTACAACTTATCTTTTGTTGCTATTCATTGTATTTGTTCCTTTTGGATTATTAAAAGAATTTGATAAACTGGGCGAAGGGTCTATGGTGGAAGGATGGACCATTTGGTTCAATATTCCTTTTTCATTATTGGTGACATGGTGCTTTCATACCCTGGATAGTGTAGGAGAGGCATCTGTAAATCCATTTGAAGGAAGCGCCAATGATGTTCCTATCACTCAGATTAGCCGCACTATAGAAATTGATATGAGGGATATGCTGGATGAAACCGATCTTCCACCGGCAATTACTCCAAAAAATAATATTGTTCTTTAAATTAAAGAGCAAGAATTGATCATCTGTTCTAAATAAATCTGTGTTATCTGCAAAATCTGCTTGGGTGTAGATTATAACCATTTATTATAAAGACTTTTTCTGATTTAATTTGATAAAAAATAGTACTTAAAAAAACTAACTCAAAATGATTCACAGCTATGTTATAATATCCATTGTAGTCTTACTGTCTGTAATGATATTAGTAATGATTGGGCAAAAACTGAAGGTTGCTTATCCTATTTTTCTTGTCATTGCAGGATTATTGATAAGCTTCGTGCCGGGAATGCCTCGTGTAGAAATAGAGCCTGATCTGGTTTTTCTTATTTTTCTTCCGCCTATTTTATTTGAAGCCGCATGGTTTACTTCATGGCAGGACTTCCACAAATGGAGAAAACAGATCTTTTCCATGGCCTTTGGACTGGTATTTTTGACATCAATAGTAGTCGCTTATCTTTCGTCTTCTATTATTCCAGGACTTACTGTGGCGATGGGATTCTTATTGGGTGGGGTAAATTCTCCGCCGGATGCCGTAGCCGCAACTTCAGTGTTGAAGCATATGAAAATTCCAAAAAAAATTACCAATATCCTGGAAGGAGAAAGTTTAATTAATGATGCGTCCAGTTTAATTGTATTTAAATTTGCCCTTGCAGCAGTCATTTCAGGGCAGTTTATCTGGCGGGAAGCGGTGCAGGATTTCTTTACGATGGCCATTGGTGGAATTGCAGTAGGAGTAGCCGTAGGGTTCTTATTTGGAGCTTTATTGAGGATTATCCCTACCAATTCAAATATAGATACTGTTATCACACTGATCGTTCCTTACATCATGTATGTTGGAGCAGAACATTTTCATTTTTCAGGCGTTTTGGCTGTAGTTGCCGGGGGACTGCTGATGTCTTACAATTCTCATTGTTACCTGAGTCATACCTCGAGAATCCAATCCGGAAATGTCTGGAGTGTTTTAATATTTCTGATGAATACCATCATTTTTATTCTTATTGGCCTTGAACTGCCAATTGTTGTAGAAGGATTGACGGATTACACCATTTCCGAAGGAATTTTCTATAGCGTAGTAATTGGTGGAGCGATTATCGGAACAAGGATCGTCTATAGCTATGCATTGATGTATTTTCCAAGACTTTGCTCTAAAGAATTAAGGTTAAAAGTCCCGAAACCCGATTGGCGTGAACCTTTTATCATCAGTTTTGCAGCAATGAGAGGGGTGGTTTCATTAGCTGCAGCATTATCTATTCCTGCATTTTTACCTAATGGCGATGCATTTCCACACCGAAATATCATTTTATTCGTCACTTTTGTTATTATATTAATTACCCTGGTAGGACAAGGATTGTTGCTTTCTCCAATCCTGAAATTATTGAATATCCAGGATGCAGGAAGTGAATTGCCGGAAGAAAAGCAGGAAGTTATCTTGATGCGTAAGCTTAAAGAAACAGCTCTACATAAACTGGAAAATGATTTTTCTGAATTGGCAGTATCAAACAGTCTTGTTCGTCATCAAAAACATAAATTGGAAAACGAAATGATGCTGATGGCCGATAAAGCCCAGTGTATGGCTTCTACCGGAGATTATGTGACCGCCATTAATGAGAATAAAGATGTTCTTCGTCAGGTCATTCAGGCTCAGAGAAACGAATTGCATAGGATGAAAAAAGAGAAAATATTTGACGATCATGTAATGAGAACCATTGAAATGCAGCTGGATTTTGATGAAGCAAAGATTACCGGTTTTTCTCACTGATAATACCTGATTTTGCAATAAAGTAAAGATTAAACCCCAAAAGTCACAAAAGAATTTAGGCTGAGGTTAAGATTAATACTAACTTGCATAAAGTTCACCAATTTAAAATCTATAGATTTTAAAAACTTAAGTGTACTTCTTAGCAGTATGAATTTAATCTTACAATAACTTCAGTGTTAGGATTCTTTTGTGACTTTTGTAGTTAAAATAATTGAGTTAAATTTTAGTAATATGAGCACACCAATCACCGTCCAATACAAAATAAATGCTCCCATCGATAAGGTTTGGAAAGCTTTGACAGATAAAAACGAAATGAAGTCCTGGTATTTTAATATTCAGGATTTTGAACCGGAAGTAGGAAAGGTTTTTAATTTCTATGAACCCGGAGGTGAGAACAAATACCATCATCAAGGAGAAATTTTGGAAATTATCCCCAACCAAAAAGTAAAGCATAGCTGGTCTTATCCTGATTTTTCAGATCTGAAAACGATTGTAACTTGGGAATTGGCGTCTGAAGAGGACGGAACTTTAGTAAAGCTAACTCATGACGGAATTGAAAATTTTGAAGACCTCGGAGAAGGTTTTTCAAGAGAGAATTTTACCGGCGGATGGAACTCGATTTTAGGCCAAAGTTTAAAAGAATATTTAGAAAAAAGAGCATGATAGAATTACAGCCGTTCAATATTGATGATGCTTCAGCATTGATCTCAAACATTAAAGATAAAAGATCACTTCTGCAGTTTGCAGGACCAATGTATCATTTTCCATTGACTGAAGATCAGCTTGAAGGTGACTTGTCTGACGAAAACAGAACCCTGTTCAAAATAGTGGATGTAGAGAATCAGAATACAATCGGTCACGCACAGATATTTTTAAAAGAGAAAACTTTCCTGCTGGGAAGAATCTTAATCTGGGACGAGAACAATAGGGGAAAAGGGTACGGGAAAAAAGTAATGCAGGAACTTCTGAAATATGGATTTGAAAACTTCAACAGAGAACTGGCCGAACTCAATGTATATGACTGGAATACCGGAGCGGTAGAATGTTACAAAAAAGTAGGTTTTACGGTTGATCCGGATATAAAGAATGAAGTGAAAGTTGATGATGAAACATGGGTTTCAATCAATATGAAAATTCACAAAGAAACTTTTGAACGATAGAAATCATGAATAGATTTACCGGACTTCGTCCTATGCTTTGGACTGAAAATTTGGATGAAACTATAGGGTTTTATATTCATATTCTCGGTTTTGAACTTCTTGCCAGAAATGATGACTGGCATTGGGCATCTCTTCGAAAAGATGACGTCTATATCATGCTTGCTTTGCCTAATCAACATGAAGAATCTGCAGCCATTGGCTTTACAGGGTCATTTTATTTTAATGTAGATAAAGTGGATGAATTATGGGAAAATCTTAAAACAAAGACCAAAATTTGTTATGAGATTGAAACTTTTGAATGGGGAATGAGAGAATTTGCAGTATATGATAACAATGGATATATCCTACAATTTGGTGAACCTGTGGATAATATTGGCAATACGGAATAAAATTTGCTATTTTTGGGGAAATATTTAGAAAGTCAATGAAAAAAAATATAATAGCGGGTTTCGCAGCAATTTTATTACTGGCATCTTGTAACAAGGATAAAGAAATTCTTAATACACTAAACAATTATAATAATTCAATGGAAGCAAAAGGATATCATTTCGGTGATAAACTTCAACTTCCAAAAGAAGTAACGGAAAATGCGGAAAGTGTAACCATCAGTTTTGGAGATAAAGAAACAACAGATTTAACGATTGACCCGAAGTTTTTTACTTTAGGAGACAATGCTGTTACTTTTAATATCAAAACTAAAGGTGGGGAAACCTTAAATCAGGATGCAACCATTAATGTATTTGCAAAAAATCCTGAAAAAAATATTGCTTACCAGATTGTAGCAGAATATCCTCACGATCCTAAAAACTTTGTACAGGGGTTCCAGGCTGAAGGAAATACAATCTATGAAAGTGATGGACAAAACGGATCTTCACAGATCTTAAAATATACATTGGGAACCACTACGCCACTTGCTTCTACGAAACAGGCTCCTGAAGATTTTTCAGAGGGTAGCACGATTGTAGGAGATAAAGTATATCAATTGACATGGCAGAGTAAGAAAGGATATATCTATGATAAAAGCTCACTGAAATTATTATCAGAATTTGCTTATCCAAACGTACTGGGAGAAGGTTGGGGATTGACCTATGACGGGAAAAGCCTGATTGCATCAGATGGAAGCAAGCTTTTATACTTCCTTGATCCGAATGATCCTTCAAAATTGATCAAATATATTGCAGTAGCAGGAAGTTCGCAGGCATATGATCAATTAAACGAGCTTGAATATCATAACGGATTTCTTTATGCAAATGTATGGCAAAAACCAATTATCCTGAAAATCAATCCTGCAACCGGAGAAGTAGTAGGTACATTTGATTTCACGGAAATTGCAAAACAAAATACAAAAGGATCAGATGATGTTCTGAACGGAATTGCTTTCAAAGGAGAAAATATGTTGGTGACCGGAAAGAATTGGCCGAAGATTTATGAAATTCAATTGAAATAACTATTCACAATAGTCCATTTTATAAAAATAGCGTTCCTTAGGTAGCGCTATTTTCATTATTAGGAATTATAATATAGATATTTAAAACAATGCCAAACTCCATTAAATTAAACCTTATAGCTTGTCTTTCTATAATACTTTTGTTGACATCCTGTAATAAAAATAAAAAAATGATGGATTCTCTCGCAGATTATAATAATGCAATGGAGACCACAGGATATCATTTTGGGGATAAACTCCAACTTCCAAAAGAAGTTACTGAAAATGCACAAAGTATTACCATTAGTTTTATGCAGGGAGAAAGTTCAAGTTTAACAATAGACCCTAAATTTTTTAGTTTGGGAGATAATAAAGTTGTGTTTGTAATTAAAGCCAAGAATGGAGAAGTTTTTAGTCAGGATGCAACAATCAATGTGTTTACAAAAAGCAAAGAGAAAAATGGGGTCTATCAGATTGTAGCAGACTATCCTCATAATCCTGATCACTTTATAGAAGGCTTTCTGCTGGAGGGAAATACAGTGTATGAAAGTGATGGGTTAGAGAAAGAATCTCAACTGATAAAATATACTTTAGGTTCAACAGTTCCCACTATGGTAAGAAAACAACCTGCAGATGTCTTTTCAGAAGGCTGTACAATAGTTGGAGATAAGGTGTATCAACTTACTTATCGTAATAAAATTGGTTTTATCTACAATAAGAATACGTTAGAAAAGCTTTCAGAATTTCCCTTACCTAATGTAATTGGTGAGGGTTGGGGATTAACTTATGACGGAAAAAATCTTGTGGCTACAGATGGTTCAAAATATCTTTACTTCCTTGATGTAAATGAGCCTTCTAAAGTTGTAAAAACAGTAGGCGTGGCTGGGAATACAGAAATATATGAACACCTTAATGAACTTGAATATCACAAAGGTTTTATTTATGCAAACATTTGGCATAAACCTATCATTGTAAAAATTCATCCTATGACTGGAGAAGTAGTAGAGAAATACGATTTCACAAAGTTGACAGATGAAAATAATCAAGGTGATAGTGAGCATGTTCTGAACGGTATCGCTTTTAAAGGTGATAATATGTTGGTGACGGGGAAAAATTGGACAAAGATTTATGAGGTTGCCATTCAATAATTAAAAGTGTAAATTGCTGAAATTATATTTAAAAAAAATATTTTTATATAAAACATTGAGATTAATCTATCTGATATGCATTTTCGTCTTCTGTTCGTCAGCCGCACAGAGCGTTATTCCTTTGGATACCTTGAAACTGAAGGAAGCTAAAGATATGCTGGCTGATGACTATGGGAGCCTGTACATCTATAAAAATAAAGACTTTAGTTTTACCAAATATGATTCTTTAGGGAAGCAGATCGGGAAAATGATGCTTACTGTTCCCTACAAAGTGCAGACGGTACAAAATCCATTAAATGTACCTTTATTTTCGGAAAATGCTCAGGAAATGAAATTTGTAGACCAGAATATGAATGAAATCCAACGTATTGATTTCAAACAGAAATTTGGGTTTATAAGAATGGCCTATGCTGAAGATTTACAGCAATTGTGGCTGCTGGATGATAGTACAAAGAGGTTAATTCAATATAATTTCAGAAATGATACCACCATCAACTCATTTCCTTTTGATATTAGTTTCGAGGATCTGATGGATCTTCTGGTGTATGAAACCAAAGTATATGTTCTCACCAAAAAGCATATCAGAGTGTATAATCTGAAATTCGAAAAACTGTTTGAGGCTCCTGTAGATAACGGGAAACGTTTCAGAAGAGAGAACGACAATATTTTGGTGGTCACCAATAATTCAATTTTAAAATATGTTCCCGAGAAAGATATGAGTGTTATTTTTGATGACCCTGATGCACAAATTGTGGATAAAAACATCCTTTCTTATTTTGAAATCAAGGGGAACAAACTCTATCTTTACAGCCTTGAAAAAGTAAAGAAAGCCAGACAGCAAAAACAACAGGAAACTCAGCTTCAGATCATAGAGCAATCTACAGGAAAACCCGTAGAAAATGCTGAAGAAAAATCTAATGGAGGAGCAGAAAAGAAAAACTCTGACAATATATTGGAACAGTTGATTGAAGAAACTTCCGAGGTTCAGGCAGCAGGCGTAGAAAAGCTTATCAATTAATCAGTAAATACAAGGAAAAAGAATTATGCATATTGCAGTTACAGGAAACATTGGAGCAGGAAAAACAACTTTAACTACGATGCTTTCTAAGCATTACGGATGGGACGCACAGTTTGAAGACGTAGATCACAATCCTTATCTGGAGGATTTTTATTCAGATATGAGCAAGTGGAGCTTTGCCCTGCAGGTGTATTTTCTGGGAAGCAGATTCCGTCAGGTAAAAGAGATCAGAGAAAGTGGTAAAAACATTATTCAGGATCGTACGATCTATGAAGATGCCCACATCTTCGCGGAGAACCTGAACGATATGAATCTCCTTTCTGATAGAGATTTCAACAATTACTCATCTGTTTTTGATCTGATGAAATCTTTCGTTTCAGCACCGGATCTTTTAATTTATCTTAAGTCAGATGTTCCGAATCTGGTAAAGAAAATCTACAAAAGAGGACGCGAGTATGAAGCCTCTATCAGCATCGAATATTTGTCAAAATTAAATCAGAAATACGAAAAATGGATTTCCAACTATACGGAAGGAAAACTGCTGATTATTGAAGTGGATGATCTTGATTTCGTTGAAAAACCTGAAGACTTCGGATTAATTCTGGAAAAAATTGAAACTGAATTACACGGATTGTTTTAACAAACATTTATCAGAACATTAAGATAAGGTCCATTGAATTCTTGCTAAATTTGTGATAAGCAAGGTTAATTTTTTAAAATAATTGGAAATGTTAGTGAAAGTTTTACATAACGGAAGCTGTTCAAAATCAAATGCGGTGCTGGAGTATCTTGATGAAAATGGAGTACCTTTTGAGATCATCAATATCATTGAAGATCCACTAAGTATTTTGGAGATCAGAACGGTATTGAAAAAGCTTAATCAGAGTGTTTTTCATATCATCCGAAAAACAGATAAGCTGTATATTGAAAATTATGCAGATAAAAATTATTCGGAGGAAGAATGGATCAAGATCTTGTCTGAGAACCCTTCATTGATTCAAAGACCAATTTTAGTCAAAGGTTCAGTAGCTATGCTGGGAAGACCTATTGAAAATGTAAAGTTCTTTATTGAAAAATAATAAAAATAGATAAAATCTGCGGCTGTTTCGAAGAAACAGCCGCAGATTTGTTTTTTTAAGAAATTATATGATCTAGAATAGAATCATTATTAAACTAAAAAAGGCTGTCATCTGACAGCCTTTTTTAGTTTACAATAGAATAACGCCTTCTATTTTCGCTACTTCTTTATAAATTCTAACTACCTGATCGGCATCTAAAACAAATGCATTGATGTTGCAGGCTGTGTATTTTCCATTTTTGCTTTCGCGGTTTCCCAGTGTAAATTTAATCCCATCAAAAACTTTGTATATTTCAGTGAGTTTTGATTGGTCTGTAGGAATGATAAATTTAAATAAATAATCTTCCGGAAAATCATGATGACCCTCCAGTTTATCCTTTAGAGATTTATAAAATTCTTCAGGATTTGCGTGTTGATTTCCTTGTAATATATCCATCTGCAGTTCTAATATAATATATAAATATAGCGAAATTTTTTCTATTTTCCAAATGGTCCTAAGAGAGATTTGGAGTTCTGATGTTCATAATCTTCAATGATATTGAAGAGTCCGGCAACCAGCTGTTCAGAAGCAAGCTGGCTCAATCCGCCTGAATTTACAGTATTTTTATTTCCTCCTAAAAGATTTCCTAAGAAATTACTTCCGGATAAAGCTGTGTTGATGGTTTTTACAATCCCATATTCATTAAGCTTCTCATCTACCTTTGGAGCGATGGCCGCAATAAGCTGCTGTGATGTTTTTTCCTTCAGAATTTGTGTGGCGGTAGTTCCTTCAATAATTCTTGTTACATCCTGTGCATTTAGGCTGTTTACAGCACCTTGCAGAATAGGTCTTGATGTGTTTACCGTGTAAGCTGCTGCCTGTGCGATATAATCTCTTTCCTTAGCCACTAATGACGGAGCAATCTTTTCCAGCATGGAGTTAATTTCTCTCAGCTCTTTCGGAAGAGCCTTGTCGACCATATTGTTTTGCAAGAAGGCTTCTTTATTGGTATAAATTCCCATTCCTTTATCAATACCATTGAGTAGCATTCTTTTAATAATGGAAAGTCCCATATCACTTGTGGCAAGTGTTGTACAGGATTGTACGGTAGTGGTAATAACAGCACCGGTCCCCATTATAAGAGCCGCTGCAATGATATATTTTTTCATTGATCTTTTTTATTGCTTTTTTCAAAAACTGCACCAAAGGTAAATACTATTATCTATTTAACAAAATATTAATGATTAGTGAATTATTTGGTGATTTTTTTTGTGAAAAACATGATTTTGTTATTGATGATATGATATTAATTTGATGGTTATATTGGTTTTAAATTAATAAAATATGATTTAATTAATGTTTTTGTGTTTTAAAATGTAATTGTTTTTGAATTTTTAAGATATCTTAACATGTTTCGGTTTTTTTTCTATTTTTGGCTAATGTCTTCATTTGAGAAATTGAATGCTTCTAAATGAGACAATGTTGAAAATCTGATTGTACGAATAAAATTGAAACTATATGAAACAAAGTAATTTAAAGTATCCATGCCTCATCGCAGTTTTATACTTCGGGATGAACGTGAATGCACAGGTTACAAAAGACTCTGCCAAAGTTCAGAAGATTGACGAAGTAGTCATGATTGGATATGGTAGCCGTAAAAAAGTGGATAATACAACATCCATCAGCTCCATCAGTGCAGAAGAAGTAACCAAAACCAAAGTCCTGAACGCTTCACAGGCTATTCAGGGTAAAGCTGCAGGGGTACAGATTGTAGCATCTGATATGCCGGGATCTACGCCTATGGTAATGATCAGAGGGCTTGGGACGGTAACTGGAGGAAGATCTCCTTTATATGTTGTAGATGGAATGTTCCTTGAAAATATCAACAATATCAACTCTAATGATATTCTTACTTATGATATTTTGAAAGATGCAGCTGCGTTGGCTATTTATGGTAACAGGGCTGCAAACGGAGTAATTATTATTACAACGAAGTCAGGAAAAGGGAAACTAAGTGTTTCTTATGATGGCTTAGTAGGCGTAAGAAGTCCTTTGAAGACTGTGAAAATGGCAAATGCGTCAGAGTTTGCAACCTATAATAATGCTGCTCTTAATTTGAATAGATTTTCTACCAATCAACCAGTGAATACAGATTGGTTTAAAGAAATTACAAGAACAGGGATTTACAATCAGCATAACCTCTCAGTATCCGGATCTTCTGAGGCTGTGAAATATTTTTTCAGTTTAAGTAATTACGACGAACAGTCTATTTTAAGAGGCACAGATTATAATCGTGCTACCATCAGATCTAATAATGAGTTCAAGATTACTAAAGGAATTACCCTTTCTCAAAATTTCAGTGTAGCATTTACAAAAACGACTCCAAAACCTTTTAATGCATTTACAACTGCTTATAAGCAATCTCCTATGGTTCCTGTTTATTATCCTTCAGGACAATTTGGGATGCCATTTGTAAATGAAACGACAGGACTTGTAGATTATTCAGGGAAAAAATTTAATGATGTTACCAATCCGGTAAGTCAGTTATTGCTTAATAATGAGCAAAACAAAAATACTTTGCTGCAAGGAGGGTTGAAGTTAGATATAGATATCATTAAAGGATTAAAATTTACTTCTCAGTTTAATGGAGAGTACTCCAACTATAAATCTTATAATTTTAGAAATGAGGTTGATATATGGCTTGCAGAAGAACCTACAAGGGTTCCTGGAGGCTTCTCAAATACTAACCCTGTTAATACTTTAGAAAACACACGAGAAGATTATTATAACTGGTCATTAACCAATTATTTAACATATAATAAAAAATTCGGAGTTCATGATATTGAAGCAACAATAGGTACTGAAACTACAGTAAGAAATGGTATTGACCAGCTTATTTTAAAAAGAAAAAATTTGTTGTTGAATGATTCTAATTATTGGAACCTTAATGGAACCGATTATGTAAATAATGTTCAAAGTTTGAAATCTGTGAAATATGACAGGAATACTACTGTCTCTTATTTTGCCAGAGCACAGTATAAATTAATGAACCGTTATTTGCTAAGTGCAACGATAAGACGTGATGGATCTTCACAGTTTGCAGCAGGTCAAAAATGGGGAACTTTCCCATCATTCGGAGCAGGATGGATTATTTCTGAAGAAGAGTTCATGAAAGACGGATTCTTTGATCTGTTAAAATTAAGAGGAGGTTGGGGTAAATTAGGAAATCAAAGAGTTCCTTTGAATTACCTGCCTTTGAATTCAGGTAAAGATTACAACTATGGTTTTGGAAACGCTAATCCAGTGAGTAATGGTATTACCGTCAACAAAGGGTATGATCCCGTATTAGGATGGGAAGTTACTGAAGAATCATCTTTAGGATTGGACTTTGGATTGTTTAATAAGAGATTAACCGGAGGTATTGATGTTTATAACAGAGAAACCAATAATCTTATTTTAGGAATTACCAATTATATTACTTCAGGACAGTCTGAAACGTATTATTCTCACGTAGGGGCAGTAAGAAATAGAGGAGCGGAATTTTCATTGAACTGGGCTGATAAAGTAGGTGAAAACTGGACTTACTCTTTAGGAGCCAATTATTCTTACAATCAAAATACATTGACCAAAGTAGATACAAGCAAAAATATTGCACAGTTGAGTGGTGGAGATCTGGGCAATGGACAATGGGTGAAACTATTTAACAGTTCCACAGTCGGACAAGCTTTGGGAAGCTTCTATTTATGGGAATATGATGGGGTAGATGCCAATGGTAATATGAAATATAAGGACCTTAACGGGAACGGTATTACAGGATCTGCTGATGCAGGAGACAGAAAATATTTTAATTCTTATATTCCTAAATCTACTTTAGGGATTAATGTTTCTTTAAGTTATAAGAACTGGGATTTTGCTGCAAATGGATATGGAGCCTTTGGGTTTAGCGTTTATAATGGTAAAAAAGCGCAGAGAAGTAACAGTGTAAATATTGAATCTTCAGTAGCTCAGGATTATTGGTCTCCATCCAATCAGAATTCATATCATCCAAAGCCTTATACAGATAATCCTATTGCCTCCACTTATTTCTTAGAAGATGGGGATTACTTTAGAATTAATAATATCTCAATCGGATATACTGTGAGGAATGTAGTAGATTATGTAAAATCAGTGAAGTTTTATGTAAGCGCGATCAATCCTTTTGTATGGCAAAAATATTCAGGATATTCCTCAGAGTTATCAGGTTATAATCCGGCAGATGCGAAAACAGAAGGGGATCCTTACAAAATGGCAGGGGTAGAATTAAATGCTTACCCTACGTTAAAATCTTTTGTATTTGGTGTAAACGTAAACTTTTAGAAAAAATGAAAAGAAATAAGATATTATTAGTCTCTTTAATGTTATTAGGTTCAGTAGCTGCTGTACAAAGTTGTAGTGATGAATTTATTGATGTGAAACCCTCGGAGTCAATGACAATTGATGACCTTGAAAAATTTAATAATGATAATGGAGCCACTTACTTTGTGAATTCTATCTATGCTAAGTTTTTAGACTGGAATATGAGCACATTTGCCTGGATAGGGGTTACTTCGATTATTTCTGATGATGCTGATAAAGGATCTACTGATGGAGATACCGGATCTGATAAAAACCTTTTGGATGCATTGAATATTACTGCTACAACACCATCATTTAAAGAACTTTTTGCTTCTAACTATCAGGGAATTAATAGATGTAATGAGGCTTTGAAATATATCCCGCAATTAGATAAAGCAAACCCTGAATTGCGTAAAAGACTAATGGGGGAGGCAAAATTCCTTAGAGCATTTATGTATTTCACCCTTGTGAAATCTTTCGGAGGGGTGCCTTTGGTAGATCGTGTTCCTATTTTAGGAAATGCTGAGGATAAAAAAATGCAGCTAACAAGAGTTTCTAAAGAAGAAATATATGCATTCATTGAAAAAGACCTGAAAGAAGCTATTGAATCATTGCCAGGGAAAGGAACATATGGACCAACAGAGGTAGGAAGAGCATCGGTAGGAGCAGCGCATGCTCTTTTGGCTAAAGTTTATCTTTATCAGAAAAAATGGCAACTAGCCGCCGAACAATGTGATTTAGTGACAGGATACTCTTTAACTCCTAACTTTATTGATATTTATAAAGTTTCTGGAGAGAATAATGCTGAATCAATTTTTGAAATTCAGGGTTCAGGTGCTGATGCAGGAAGAGCTATCCAGCAGTACAGTAAAGTTCAGGGAGTTCGTGGTACCGGAGGCTGGGGCTGGGGATTTGCTACGCCTACTCAAGGATTATATGATGCTTATACAGCAGAAGGAGACACAGAGAGAAGAGACGCTACGATTATTCATAGAGATATGACATTGTATGACGGAAGATATATTCCTAATACAGTAGAGAACAAATTCTATAATTATAAGGCTTATTCTTCAGCATTTTATGATAAAGATGCGACTGATACCAATATCCGTTACCTTAGATATGCAGAAGTTTTGTTAATCAAAGCGGAAGCTCTTAATGAATTAGGTCAGACTGGTGTTGCTATTCCTTTACTAAATCAGGTAAGAGAAAGAGCCAAAATTACTCCAACTGCAGCTACTTCTCAGGCAGATGTAAGAACAGCAATCTGGAAAGAAAGAAGACTGGAATTAGCTTTTGAGCATGATAGATGGTTTGACTTAGTAAGAACTGGTCAGGCACAAGCGGCAATGGCTGCAGATGGCGGTAAAAAATTCATCGTTGGAAAACATGAACTATTCCCACTTCCTTATGAATTTATCCTGGAAGCAGGAGGGCTGTCTCAGCAAAACCCAGGATACTAACATATAACCATAAACTAGAGGAGAGTGAAAATTCTCCTCTAATTTTATAACCCATAACCCGATACCAATGAAAAGGACCTTATTATCAATTGCCGTAACTTCTTTATTCTTTACTTATTCTTGTAAAAATGCTCAGGTTTCCCAACCGGAAATTGTAAAAAATAATAGTGTGAAAAGTACCATCACAGATGAACAGTTGATGGATCAAGTACAGAAAGATGCCCTAAAGTATTTCTGGGATTATGCAGAACCTAATTCTCTGCTAGGAAGAGAACGTTATCATGAAGATAATATCTACCCGGATAATGATAAACATGTCATCACAACCGGAGGTTCAGGATTTGGATTGGCAACTTTATTGGTAGGAGTAGAGAGAGGATTCGTTTCAAGAAAAGAAGCGGTGAAAAGATTGACTCATATCATGGATTTTCTGGCAAAAGCAGACCGTCATAAAGGCGCATGGTCACATTGGATTAATGGGGAAACGGGAAAAACAGTTCCTTTTGGGAAAAAGATAATGGCGGAGATCTTGTAGAAACCGCTTTTCTTACCTCAGGAATATTAATGGTTCGTGAATACTTTAAAAATGGAAATGCTGAAGAAAAAGCCTTAGCAGCAAAATGTGATGAACTTTGGAAAGGAATTCAATGGAACTGGTACACCAAAGGTGGAGAAAAAGTATTGTACTGGCACTGGTCTCCGGAATACCAATGGGAAATGAACTTTCCACTGGAAGGTTACAATGAATGTTTAATTACCTATATCCTTGCCGCATCTTCACCTACCTATTCCATAGATGCTGAAACATATTATAAAGGCTGGACCCGAAATGGAACTTACCTTACCGACAAAACAAAATATGGATTACCTCTGTATGTAAAACACAACTATGCCGAAGAATATGGCGGGCCGCTTTTCTGGGCTCAATATTCATACGTTGGGCTTGACCCGACAGGGTTATCTGATAAACTGGTGAAAAACTACTTTGATATTAATAAGAATCAAACTCTTATCGATTATAAATACTGTGTTGAAAATCCAAAACAATGGAAAGGGTATGGACCTAATTATTGGGGATTAACAGCCGGATATACAAGAAATAAGGATGGAAGTACCGGCTATACCGCTCACATGCCAGGAAATGACAATGGAGTAATAACACCAACTGCCGCTTTGAGCAGTTTCCCATACACACCAAAAGAATCCATGAATTTTTTAAGGTTCATCTATACCCAAAAACCCGAATTCATTGGATCTGCCGGCCCTTACGATGCAACATCCATCAATTATAACAATTGGTTTACCCCAAGATACCTGGCTATCGATCAGGGAACAATAGCTCCTATGATAGAAAACTACAGAACAGGCTTCTTATGGAAGTTGTTTATGAATGCTCCCGAAATTCAACAAGGATTAAAAAAACTGAGCTTTCAATCTACTAAGTATGGAATAAAATAATTGATTAGAAGAGGTTCGTAAAGACAACTTCAATCAATGATAAAAAATAAGCTCGCAGATTTGGCTGTTACCACAGATTTTGAATAGGACTCAAACACAATAATCTGCATAATCAGCGAGAGAAACAAAATCAAATCCAAAGGCTTTAACCAAAACCTAATATCACTATGAATTTAAAACACATTCCCCTTTTATTGCTGCCGTTTTCCTTACAGCTTAATGCCCAGGAAATAAAAGCAGAACTGAACAAAGAGTTTAAACGGCAGGAAAAAATGTCCTATATATTGGATTATCCTAAGAATACAAAAGGAAATGTACCATTAATCGTTTTTCTTCACGGTTCAGGAGAAAGAGGAAATAATCTGGAGCTGGTAAAGGCCCACAGCCCTTTCACTTATAAAAATCTGATCAAAGAACCTGTTGCTATTTTGGCTCCACAGTGTCCGGCAGATAGCTGGTGGGACACCGTTACAGTATATAATCTGATCAAGGAAATCCAGAAAAAATATAAAATTGATGCCTCCAGAATTTACCTTACAGGACTTTCTATGGGAGGTTGGGGAACATTAAAGCTGGCCATGGAACATCCTGAAATGTTTGCGGCAGTAGCTTCAGTTTGTGCCCCTACCGATCAGGTGATGACGGCCAATATTCAACAGTTTAAAGATTTGAATATGAAAATATTCCATGGTGGAATGGATGATATTGTATTGCCGGAAAATGCTTTCAAATTTTATCAGAAACTTCATCCTGTAAATCCAACAGCAGAATTGGTGATCTTCCCGAATGATAATCATAACTCTTGGGATTCTACATATTCAAATCCGCAGTTGTATGAATGGATGCTGTCTAAAAAGAAAGAAAAATAATAGGAATATGAGTTTCGTACAACGAAAGAAGACTCCATAAAAATCAAAACAATAATAATAAGAAGATAGATTTATGAAAAAGTTAATTGTACTTGCAACCCTGGCCCTTTCGCCGGTATTTTCTGCTCAGGAAATGGTGGATAAACCAGTACAGTCTTACCAGACTGCTCAATACCAGGCCAAGAAAAAAGCCTTTGTAGATAATCTTTTATCTAAAATGACATTAGATGAAAAAATCGGACAGCTGAACCTTCCAACCTCTGGTGATTTTACTACCGGGATGGCTCAGAGTTCAGATATCGGAAAAAAAGTAGAGCAGGGATTAGTAGGAGGATTATTCAATATAAAAGGAGCAGATAAAATTAAAGCAGTTCAGAAAGTGGCTGTTGAAAAAAGCCGACTGAAAATTCCTATGATCTTCGGAATGGATGTGATCCATGGATATGAAACAACATTTCCCATTCCGTTAGGATTAGCCGCATCATGGGATATGAATCTGGTACAGCAGTCTGCAAAAATTGCCGCTAGAGAAGCAGCTTCTGATGGGATTAACTGGACATTTTCGCCAATGGTAGATATTTCCCGTGAACCAAGATGGGGAAGAGTGTCTGAAGGTTCCGGTGAAGATCCGTATTTAGGAAGTGAGATCTCAAAAAACATGGTATATGGTTATCAGGGGAAAGACCTTGCTAATGGTACAAATATATTAGCGTGTGTAAAACACTTTGCATTGTATGGAGCTGGAGAATCCGGAAGAGATTACAATACTGTTGATATGAGCCATGTAAGAATGTTCAACGAATATTTTCCACCTTACAAAGCTGCTGTAGATGCTGGAGTAGCTTCCGTAATGGCTTCTTTTAATGAAGTAGACGGAGTTCCGGCTACAGGAAGCAGATGGCTTCAGACTGAGGTGCTGAGAAATCAATGGAAATTCAAAGGCTTCGTAGTAACTGACTATACCGGAATCAATGAAATGGTTGATCATGGAATGGGAGATCTACAGCAGGTTTCAGCGCTGGCCCTAAAGGCAGGGGTTGATATGGATATGGTAGGAGAGGGCTTTTTAACCACTTTAAAAAATCTCTATCCGAAGGAAAAGTTACCCAGGCAGAAATTGATATGGCTGCGAGACGAATTCTTGAAGCAAAATATGACTTAGGTCTTTTCGATAATCCATACAAGCATGGGGATGCAAAACTTGCTTCCAAAGAAGTGTACAATATGGAAAATCGTAATGTTGCAAGAAACGTTGCGGCCCAGTCAATGGTTTTATTGAAAAATGAAAATCAGGTATTACCTTTAAAAAAATCAGGAACGGTTGCGGTAATCGGACCCTTGGTGAATAACTCTATGAACATGGCCGGAACCTGGAGCGTTGCTACAAAACACAGTGTTTCAGTTAACTTAATGCAGGGACTTCAGGCCAACTATGGTAAAGAAGTAAAATTCCTTTCTGCTAAAGGAGCCAACATCGATTACGATGCAAAGCTGGAAGAAATCTATGCAGCTCACGGAAAGAAAACCGACAGAGATAACCGTTCCAAAGAAGAATTGTTAAAAGAAGCGGTAGACGTTGCCAATAAAGCAGATGTTATTGTTCTGGCGATCGGAGAATCAGCAGAGATGAGTGGAGAATCTTCATCAAGATCAGAAATCACTATTCCTCAGTCACAAGTTGACCTGTTAAACGAGTTGAAAAAGACCGGAAAACCAATTGCAATGATTCTTTTCACTGGCAGACCATTAGCATTAACAAACGTGAAAGACACTCCTGATGCCATCCTTAACGCGTGGTTCCCAGGTTCAGAAGCTGGAAATGCTATGGCTGATGTCCTTTTGGGAAAAGTAAACCCGTCAGGAAAATTACCAATGACGTTCCCAAGAAGTTTAGGGCAGATTCCTATTTATTATAATGCTAAAAATACAGGCCGTCCGCTAGATCAGAAATTGACGGATAAATGTGAATACCAAAGATTTCGTTCCAATTATATGGATGAGTGTAATACACCTTTGTATGCATTCGGATACGGATTGAGCTATACAAAATTCAATTACTCTGACATCAGTATTTCCAATACCAATCCAAAGGGTAACCAGGAAATTCAAGCGTCCGTTACAGTAACCAATTCCGGAAACTATGATGGTGCTGAGGTTGTTCAGCTGTACATCAGAGACATGGTGGGAAGTATTACAAGACCTGTAAAAGAACTCAAAGGTTTCCAGAAAATATTTTTGAAAAAAGGAGAATCGAAAAAAGTAACCTTTACCATCACTCCTGAAAATCTGAAGTTCTACAATGGAGATTTAAAATATGACTGGGAATCAGGAGATTTCGATATTATGATTGGAACTAGTTCCGATGAGGTGAAGCATTCAAAGATCAATTGGACAAAGTAAAAGAAGAGATTTTTTTTCACAGTAATGTGTTTTATGATTTTTTTGGCATGATTTTTATTAATATCCTGCTCAGTTATCATAAATACAAACAACATGAAAAAAACAATTGTATTGAGCGCAATGTTCCTTGGTACCTTAGCATTCGCACAACAAACACCGGTATTAGGTGGCGATAAAGATGCTCACGGATGTATCGGTTCAGCAGGATATACGTATTCACAGATCAAGAAAAACTGTGTAAGAACTTTTGAAGAAAAAATCAAATTAAAAGAGGTTGCTACAAAAGGAGATTATATCGCAGCGGTTATTTTCAGTAAAGACATGAAGAAAGCTGAAGTTTTTGTTAAAGATGCTGAAGGAGGAAGTATTATTCTTACCAGAGCAGGAAAAGCAAAAGCTTGGAAAAAAGATGGGTATGTACTGACTCCTTACAAAAAAAGCGGTTATCAGCTTAAAAAGGACAATGTAGTGATCTATCAATAAAATCAGATTCTCAAAGAAAATCAAGTCACTCGAAGGAGTGGCTTTTTTTGTAAAATTAATTCACATAAAATAGAATTCATAGACTACTTAGAACGAGAATATTTTTCGTAACTAAGAATGAATTAGTATCTTTATTTCCAAAATACTTTTACCAAACTGAAAACATTAATAATTTAAATATGAAAAAACCAATTTTATTGAGCATGATGTTCCTGGGATCTTTAGCTTTAGCCCAACAAAAAGCCCCTGTTTTGGGAGGTGATAGGGATGTTCATGGTTGTATAGGCTCTGCGGGGTATACGTATTCACAACTCAGAAATAATTGTATAAAGGTTTTCGCACAGAAAATTAAATTAAAAGAAGTTGGCTCAGATAAAAGCTATACTACTATGACGGCTGTTATTTTTAGTAAAGATATGAAGCAGGCAGAAGTTTTTATTCCGGAGGGAAACGCAAAAAGCATTCTCCTTGATAGAGAAGGAAAAAGTAAAATCTGGAAAAGTGGAAGCTATATTAAAGAGACCTATGTATTAACACCTTACAAAAAAACAGGCTACCAGATTAAAAAAGATGATGTAGTAATCTATCAATAAAATGATATTTTCTAAGAAAATTAAACCACTCGAATAGGGTGGTTTTTTTATGAATTGAGATCTCAGATCTTAAAATATTTTCAGGAGCCTGATCCCGCTATCCACTCATACTCCTCACGCCATCTCCCTTGCCCTGAGCGTAGCCAAAGGGCCAACTCCATGCTGCGGGGTAACCGTTTCTATCGGGGCTATTTTATGAGTAATAAGTAATGAGTAATAAATGATATTGTTGTTAAGTATCTATGGCTTATTTTTATTTTAACATCAATAGTAACTATCATTCTTATCTTAATTGATCGAAGATGTCTTAAATGTATATCACTTTAGTTAAAACCTAAAATGAAAAAGCCATCTCAAAAATTAAGTCAGAGATTAATTTACTTTTTTCAAGAATTTTTGATTGGGTTGTTAAAATACGTCAGGTTCTGTCGCTATGCCGTAGTAGATTTGTATGATCAATGAAGGATGATGCAAATGCAATGAAGGGTCTTTATTCATGGAAATATTTCATGTTAAATCACATAAATATGACTTGTGTAATGTAAAAAATTTTAAATTTGCAAAAATTTGAAAAGACTAATACTCAACTCAAAACAACACGGGAATGAAAAAACTTTATTTTAGTGCATGTACGCTATGCACCATTCTGGGACTGTCTGCCCAGGAAGTTCTCTGGCAAAAAGATATCCAATCCTCTACCCAGGATTTTCTAAGTCAGGTGACCACAACAATCGATCAGCAATACCTTATCACAGGAAGTTCTATACAGTCAGGAAGTGGGAAGCTGGAGGCTGGAAGTAAGCAGAACAACGGTTATGATTTCCATTTGGTGAAACTTAACCAACAGGGAGAACAGGCCTGGGAAAAGTATTTCTCAGGAAATAATCATGATTATCTCTCTGCCACGGTATCTACCCAGGATGGCGGATTTCTTGTAGCCGGAACTTCATATTCAGGAAAAGGCCTGGATAAGAAAGAGGATTCCAAAGGCGGATCTGATATGTGGCTGATCCGAATCAATGAATTCGGGGATGAATTATGGCAGAAAACTCTGGGAACCGCTTCAGATGAAGAAGCCAAAGCAGTGATCCAAACTACAGATCTAGGCTTCTTTATTGCCGGAAATGTTCAAAACTCCTCCAAAGGCTATGGTTCCAAAGATGTCTGGATCACAAGACTCGACAAAGACGGAAAAGAACTCTCTCAATTGATCATAGGTGGAAAAGGGTTGGATGAAGTAGAAAAAATGATTCCAACAAGAGATGGCGGAGCCTTATTGGGAATATATTCCAGGAGTTCCGAGGTTAAGGATTCTGGGGTTAGAAATCCTGAAAGTAAATCTTCGACTGGAAATCCTGCAACCCAAAACCTGATATCTGCTGCCTCAAAACAAAGCTACAACTTCGGTGAAGGCGACTACTGGATTGTCAAACTGGACAAAAACGGAAAAGTAGAATGGGAAAAGAACTTTGGAGGGAAAGGAGACGATCATATCAGAACCCTGGCTTTAACTTCAAACGGCTATATCATTGGCGGTGAATCGAGATCCGAAAGATCCGGAAACAAAACCGTCGGCATTGAAGAAGGCACAGACCTATGGCTGATTTCACTGAATGAAAGAGGTGATGAGCAGTGGCAGAAATCCTACAACTTCAAAAACCGTGATATCCTCATGGGAATGAGTGTGATTCATTCTTCAGATGACAAGTCTTCAAAAGGAATTTTATTAGGGGGCTACACCCAAGCTGAAGGAAGATTAGAAAAAGATGATGAGACCTTCTGGATGCTATATCTGGACGCAAATGGCAATGAGCAGTGGAGAAAACACGTCGCAGGAGAATCCAGACAGAAAGAAGAGCGGCTTTCAGACCTGAAATTAAACAGAGACGGTTCCATTGTATTAGCCGGAACCAGTGCCAAAGAATTAGGCAAAGAAAACTGGAAGATTGTAAAGCTGGGTGACAAGCAGGTGAGTGATCTGATTGCTAAATATGATATCAAGATCTACCCGAATCCGGTATCAGACTATGCCTATGTAGAAATCGGCTTTGATTTTAAAGAAGCTGATATTATGCTGTATGATATGAGCGGAAGACAACTTCAGAGCTTAAAAACCAAGAACAGGGTGACTAAGATTGATACTCAGGCTTTGGTGCAGGGTGCTTATTTAGTGACGATAAAAACTGATAATAATAAAACAGCGAATGCAAAGCTGATTAAAAAGTAAAAAAACATTAATCATGAAAAAGTATATGGTAACACTGGCATTACTAGCTGCCAGTATGCATTACTCACAAATCGGAATAGGAAATGATGTTGGAAACAGGCCTATTGCCTCTCCGGCGATGGCATCTATGGCCAAATATTCAGATATGCCGGTTTCGTTAGCCAGTGGCCTTCCGGAAATTGGTCTTCCCCTTTTGAATGTCCCTTTGGTGGATAAAGGAATTCAATATCCATTAAGTTTAGGTTATCACCCGGAAAACCAAACAGTAAGTGATGTTGCGGCAGGATGGTCTTTTTTCGGAACCGGAGTGATTTATAAAAAAATTATTGATAAGCTGGATGAATGTTTTGACAGACCTGATTTGGAAGGTCATGTTAATAATGAGTTTGATGACCTCTATTATTACAACTTTCCGGGAGGTTCCGGGAAATTCAGAATAAAAAGGGATGTAGCTAACAATACCTTTTCCCTCATTAATCTTACTCCGGACCATTTAAAAATAGAATATACGAGGGATAATACCAATCTTTCTACCTTTAAAGCAGATGGTTTTACCATTACTGCAGACAATGGCTACAAGTATTTCTTTAATGAATTTGATAAAGGATACTATAAATGCAGAAGTTATGCGGGTGATTTGCCGTTTTCCTATAAGCCTGCCTATTTTCTGACCAGGATTATGAGTCCTTTGGGTAGAGAAGTAGCTTCTATGACATACGATAGCAAGTATGATGAATTTAACAACATTAAATCTAGCAAGCTAAAAACAATCTCTACTCTTAATGGAGTTGTTGAACTAAATTATGCATATGATGAAGCCCTAAAGACAACGGTTAATGATCCTTATAGCTTACAGGGGATAACGGTGAAAAATCTTGCTGGTGAAACCGTTTATTCTTATGAATTCAATTACAGCATTGCTAATCAGCCTGATAAAGTGGCTGACAGAAAGAGAATGCTGAATTATGTAAGGAAAAATGATAAAAACGGAAAGAAAATTGAACAGACCGCTTTTGTTTATAACGCTGGAGGGAATTTAAGTAAAATGATTTCTCCTACGGGGGGGGACTACAGAATATGTCTATGAAAATAATGAAAAGTTTTTTGATTTTAATGCCCCAGCTTATCTTGACTATTTGGATCGATATGATTATAATCCAGATTTTCAATATGAATATTCAAGATTTACTACTCCTTTAGATTCTGAGCAGAATTTGGTCTATAATTTTACTATTCCGGGAGATGCTGCAAAAGAAAGGAAGTATAAGCTTTTTCTGCATGTTTCCAAATATACTCGTCCTCCACGTGAAGAAGGACCAGGCATTCCTGGCGATCCTAATTTTCCTTCTATTCCAACACCAGTTGAGCATGGCCTTACCTTTAAATTAAAACGTGATAATGTAGAAATAAGATCAATAAAAGTATCTACTAAAGAGTTCGTTGGGAAACAGTATGAATTTACCAATTATCCCGGAAATTATACACTGGAAATTATTCCGGTGATAGGAACAAAGGGATCGGGAAATTTTGGTATAATAGACAGAGCCTTTAAGCCTGGACCTTATAGAAATGCGGCTCCAGCTACTGGAAGGAGAATAAAAAATATTAAATTTTATAAAAACAATACTGATACTAGTCCTGAGCGTACTATTAACTATGAGTATGAATCCTTTGACCTTCCCAACAGTACCAGCGGTTATGAGTTCTATAGTGAAGGAGATAAGTCTAATGCCAGCTCATCTTATATCATCTACAACAATGTAAAAGTATTTGAAACAGGAAAAGGGTATGTTAAAAACAGGTTTTTAACAGCGAATGATTTTCCTAAATATCAAAGTGGGGGGGGATCAGCTTTATCCTATTTATTTCTGGCCTTATTACAGGATCACCAAACAAGGACTGCCTTTTAAAAAGGAGATCTATAATGAGCAGAATACCCTTTTAGCCTCTGAAGAAACCACTTATGATCTGGATTATTATTCAACCGATGAATATCCGTTAAATGCAGGGAGTGGAAAAATATTTTCTAAACCGGCTTATGTTAAAAAAACAACGAATAAGAGTACTGTTTATTATCCTGGTGGTAAAAAGATGGAAACCTCTTCCGAAACCCAATTTGAAGGAATCAGTTTCAAGCCGGTGTATTCCAAATCGGAAGCAGATGGTGATGTGATGGAAAAATTCATGACTTATCCTGTAAATCTTCCGGAATACAGCCACCTGGAAGCTGCCTATATGGTAGACAGTCCGGTTATAGTAGAAGAAAAGAAGAATGGAAAACCTGTTGCCAAAGCCATTACAAAATTTGCAGCGCCCTCTTTACTGCCTACCTCAGTGGTTTCTGTTAATAGTTTGGGGGAGAGCCGGGAAGATATGAAAATGGAAATTTACAACAACCTGGGTAACCTTGTGCAATACAGAGGAATCACGGGGCTTCCTGTTACCTTGATCTATGGGTACAACAAATCCCTGGTTATTGCCAAAATAGAAGGCGCTACCCTGGAAGAAGTATCTCCATACACTGCTGATATCATTAGGACTTCCAATGCAGACCATGCTACTACTAATTCAGAACCTCTCCTGGTTCAGGCATTGGAAGCTTTCAGGAAAAATCCTACTGTAGCCAAATATCCTGTTACGACCTATACCTATGATCCGCCTATCGGTCTTACCAGTATGACTTCTCCATCAGGAATGAAAGAAGTATATGAGTACGACAACGCCGGAAGACTTAAAACGACCAAAAGGATAGATCTGGATGCAGGTGGAGTCGAAGTACCTAAAAAAGTAAGTGAATATCAGTATAACTATAAACAATAAACACAACCATGAAAAAGATTCTCAACACATTCGGAGTATTGTTTGTATCACTGTTTTCCGCACAGACAGGGCTTACCAATACCGAAAACTATATTTATAACAGCACCTGTCTGAATGACGACTGTACCAAAAAATCAGAAAGCATCCAGTATTTTGACAGCTGGGGAAAAGTGGTGCAGGGCATTGCCATCAAAGGCTCACCCTCCGGCAAAGACATTGTCTCTCATATAGAATATGATAATTTTGGAAGACAGGTGAAAAACTACCTTCCTATTCCCCAACAGGGCACCCAGGAAGGAGCGATCTATACCTCACCACTTTCCAATGCCTCTGCCGTATATGGTGCAGAGAAAATCTATTCGGAAAGTATCCTGGAAAACTCACCGATTAACAAAGTGTTACAGCAGATCCAGATAGGAAATGACTGGAGCAGTAAGCCCGTCAATTTAGGCTATGATGCCAATACCACCGCAGATGGCGTGAAGAAATTTACCATAAGCACCTGGAAAGAGGGCGCTGGAGAAGCTGTTTTGGGAGTAGATGGAGTATATGCCGATGCGAAGCTGCATAAGAGTTCCGTAACCGATGAAGATGGCAATACAACCATTCAGTTTAAAAATAATAAAGGGCAGCTTATTCTGGTCAGAAAGGTCAATGCTTCAGAAAATGCAGATACTTATTATGTGTATAATGAATATGGCCAGTTGGCATTTGTGTTACCTCCATTGGCCAGTATCAGGGGAGATATTACCACCAATACCATCAAACAGGATGAACTTTGCTATCAGTACCATTATGATGGCTGGAACAGGCTGGTAGAGAAAAAAGTTCCCGGAAAAGGTTGGGAATATATGGTGTATGATAAGTCAGGCAGGGTGATTCTGACCCAGGATGCCAATTTAAGGTCGCAGGATAAATGGCTGTTTACAAAGTACGATCAGTTTTCAAGACCTATTTACACTGGAATTCTGAATAGCCCACCTGGAAGGATTCAGCAAGCAGCGGTAATAGAGGCACATGGAACAAATTATGAAATAAGAAGTACTTCAAGTTGGAATAATTCAGGAATAGATGTTTTTTACACCAACAACAGCGCCTACCCTACTGCTAACTTTAAGGTGCTAAGTGTCAATTATTATGACACCTATCCAGCAGGATCTCCAGCAGTACCTTCACAGATCATCAATCAGAAGGTGTTGAACCAGCCTGGCCAGGGAAGCAGTCTGAGAACCACCCAAAGCCTTCCGGTAGCTTCCTTTGTTAAAAATATAGAAGATGATAACTGGACAAAAAGCTATACCTGGTATGATACCAATGGAAGACTTATCGGCTCACAATCCATCAATCATTTGGGCGGTTATACCCGTACTGAAACCGAATTGGATTTTGCAGGAACTGCCAAACAGACCAAAGTGTATCATAAAAGGCTGACTACCGATACTGAAAAAGTAATTACCCAGACCTTTACCTACGATAATCAGTATAGGCTGCTGGTACATAAGCATAAAATAGATAACAACCCTGAGGAGATCCTGGCTCAGAATGAATATAACGAGCTCTCGCAGGTAAAAACCAAGAAAGTAGGGGGGACAGATATCGCTCAGCCGCTTCAGGTGATGGATTACACTTATAATATCAGAGGCTGGCTTACTAAGATCAATGATCCTGCTAACCTTAACGGGAAATTGTTCGGGTATGAGATCAGATACAACAATCCGGTATACTCCAATATTGCAGGCGGAAAATATAATGGAACCATTACAGAAGTAGACTGGAAAAATGCTTCTGAAAATGTACTGAAAAGATATACTTATTCCTACGATGGTCTTAGTCGTTTGAAAGATGCTGTTTATACAGAGCCTAATGCTACCGCTCCGTTTAACAACTATTACAATGAACACCTGACCTATGACCTGAACGGAAATATTGCCACATTAAAGCGAAACGCTTTTCCGGCAACAGGAAATACAGCCACTCAGGTAGATGACCTTGTATACGAATATTCCGGAAATCGTTTAAACAGAGTAATAGAAAATGCACTGAATGAAACCGGATATGAAGGCGGCAACAACCTTGTCACTTACGATCAGAACGGGAATATGAAAGATATGCTGGATAAAGGAATACAATCTATTGGGTATAACTTCCTGGATCTGCCTAATCAGTTTTCTGTAACGGAAAATTCTCTTGGGGTAATGGCTAATGCCAATATCAATACCTTGTATCGTGCCGATGGAACCAAACTGAGAAAAACAAAGCATTCTAAACGGGAAGGAAAAGGGGGATTAGATATTACCAGTATAACGGATTATCTGGATGGTTTTCAATACCAGTACCAGGAAGGGGGAAGCTGTATCACCTGCAGGCTGGGAGTAGCCTATGAAGCACAGGCTTATAAGGGAATTAATGGTCCTATTGTGACAACTCCTGAATGGAAACTTGATTTTGTGGTTACAGCAGAAGGGTTCTACAGTTTCGCTGAAAACCGCTATATTTACCAATACAAAGACCATCTTGGAAATACCAGGGTAAGCTTTACCAAAAACAGCGCAGGCGTTCTTGAAGTTACAGATACCAACAACTATTATCCTTTTGGGTTAAATCATATTGGGAACTCTTTTCTATCTAGTTTAGGAAGCTATAATGCTTATAAATATAATGGCAAAGAGGTACAGGAAACCGGGATGTATGATTATGGAGCAAGGATGTATATGCCTGATCTGGGAAGATGGGGTGTTGTAGATGCTTATGCAGAGGCAATGAGAAGATATTCTCCTTATAATTATGCTTTTAATAATCCTGTTAATTTTATAGACCCGGATGGAAATGCACCTTACAATCCAAGGGATGTTTATGGAGAACATTCAGCTTTTAATGACGATTTTGATCCTAATAGTTCTTTATCCAGTTATAATGGAATGTCAGGTTCTCTGGGGATGTATTTTGCGAATGATGCTGGTGCTGGCTATGTTTGGGGAGTTCATACAAAAGGAGATGGAGAAGATCCTAAAAAAGAGAATACCGGACCAAGTTTCTGGAGTAAAGTTGGTAGTTTTTTTGATAGAATATTCGGAGGAAAGAAAAAGGACGCTTAGATGTTGGATCTGCTGAGGAAATTTCAGAATCTGATTTTTCGCAAAAAACTGACGTAACTTGGCTTATTATTAATGCTATTTTATTTGGAAATGCTGATCCCTATTCAGCAATTGGAAATGCAGGTGTAGGTCCTTACGCCCAAGAGCGAGAAAATTTGGGTATGGCTGCCATGCTTTTTGTTAATCCAGAGGCTGCTGCTGAAGGAATAGAAAGAACGTTATTGAAAAATACCTTGCCTATAAGTACAGAAGGAAAGTTATTAGGATCGATAGTAAATGGTAAAGTTATAATGAATGGTGGAACAAAAGCCTCTGGGACATTTGATTTTGTAGTAACTCAATCAGGAGAAACTTTACTTGGAAGAAAACACACTTTTTTATCAAAAGGTGCCGATGTTTTTGCAGCAGGAGAAATAAAAATAAGAGGTGGTAATATCGTTAATATAAATAATTTATCAGGTCATTATGTGCCAGGCTATGATATTGCTAATACTTATTTAGATATTTTTAAAGCTGTAAATATAAATGTCTCAAAAGCACATTTAAAGATATATAACTCACAAGGCCAAGTAATTAAACATATTTTACCTAAATGAAAGAAATAATTTTAAAAAATGATAATTCAGAAGTAAAAATAGACTCTAATCTGACCTATTATTTATTTTCATTCTTTTTTCTTGAATTTTTAGATAAAACTCAAGAAAGGAAGATGTTAATTATATCAAATGATGAAATAAATAATTTATACAATCTTTTAGAAGCTTATTTAATTAAAATATTAAATAAATGGTATAAAGAACCTACTGAAAAAGAACTTCAAAAATATTCATCACGTTATGAAAAAATAAAATTAAATACAAAGGTTTATAAAATTGATTACAGAAGCTCAGAAATCGGACGGTTAATATTTTTAATATTTAATGTCCTTAAATTACTTAAGGAGTCAAATCTTAATGATGGAAAATTAAGTATTTATATTAAACACGATAATGAATAATAAGTTAGATTAAAAACAGCGTAGGCGTTCTTGAAGTTGCTGATACCAATAACTATTATCCTTTCGGGTTAAACCATATCAGAAACAATGATTTTGGAACCTCAAATTCTGGAAGTTTTTATTCCTACAAATACAATGGTAAAGAACTTCAGGAAACGGGGATGTATGATTATGGTGCAAGAATGTATATGCCTGATCTGGGAAGATGGGGTGTAGTAGATGCTTATGCAGAAATTATGAGAAGGCATTCTCCTTATAACTATGCATTTAATAACCCGATTAATTTCATAGATCCGGATGGAAACTCTCCAAGGAAAACATATGGAGAACACTCTGCTTTTAATGGAGATTACGATCCAAATTCTTCTCTATCTGGCTATAACGGAATGGGAAATTCACTTGGGATGTATTTTGCGAATGATGGCGGAGGTAGTTTTGGGTGGGAACGTAAAACTTTTGATGAAACGCAGGCATATAGAGATATCATGACAGCGTATTACAATGGTGGAACAGCAGAATTTGTGAATAATAATGGGACCTGGAAATGGTGGACAGATTATACAGATCCTGATTCTGGAGTTACAGGAGTTGGAACATTAAATATGTTGAAACGTACCAGTGGATTAAATAGTGATAATAAGATTGATTTTGCTAAGACCTTATCTAGCACATCATGGTGGGGGAACACCTTAATAGGAGCAGGAGCTACTGCAAATATACCAAGGAGTGGATTCTTTAAGTATAATGAATTATGGCATCAGACTAAAACAAGAGGAACTTCTTTTGCATGGCAAAACAAATGGAAAAACCCAGGTGCTAAGTATTGGAGAGGGCAGCAAGTAAAGGGCTTTCAAGGAGCAAGGAATTTGGGGACAAAATTGACGGTTGCCGGAGGTGTATTGTTAGCTGCGGATATTGCGATGTCTGGTGAGGTTAAAGCATCTCATTATATTAATGGAATTATGCTTGGGGCTTCTACCACAGGGGTTGGTTCTATTGTTGCCGGGGTATGGTTTGTAGCAGATATGGGAACAGGTGCAGTTAATTATTTAAATGGTAATGGGTTTAAAACTCTTTCAGATGTGATAGATGAAAGCAGTGTTGGACAAAGTATAAGTTTTGAAATGTATGATGGATTATATTAAAAGTAAATTTTCAGGGATGTCCACTTTCTGGGGGATATTTATGTTTGTTTGGACAATTTTTGGATTGATTTTTATATTTAAAATATTGAAAAATTTTTCGTTCCAAATTAAATATGTATTAATATTATTGTTTTTTGTTGGATTGTTCATTTTTTCTATTAATTATCTTAAGCATATAAAATGGATAAAAATCAAAGAGGATAAGTTGATATATTATTCGATTTTACAACCTTTTGGTAAAACTTTGAATATTACAAACTATATAGGGAAAATTATTCTTACAGAGTCTGGAAGTGCTGGAAGCTATAAGGTAGTTTATTTGGTTGATAAGCAAAATAAAACATCTTTTAAACTTATGGGACTTCATTATAAAAATTTTGAAGAGATAGATAATGCTATACATCTGAAAAAGATCAACTTTTCTCCTAATGTTTCACAGTATTTTAAGCTTTTATTTTTTGAGAAAATTACAGTTAAAAATGATAAAAGTTCAAATAAAAGCGAGGTTACTAATCTTATTTTAGGATTGTTCAGATTAATTTGTATAACAGGAATTGTATTATTTATTTTGGGTTCTTTAATAAAGAAGTTTCTGTAGATTATAAAGAGTAAGATATCAGGTCGACCCCTATGCTCCAATAATTATAGCAAAATAGGGAAGAGAAAATTCTTTACAAAAAGCGAAACAAATAGAAACCTTAAAAAAATATATGGTGAGGATAAAAGATAGAGATAATTCTCTATATTGATGACAAATAGAGCATTGTTCTTACAATGCTCTATTTTTGGAATCCTCCAGCCGGTGCGAGCGTCTTGCTCGTTCCTTTGAATGGATTATAATCCTAACACCTCATTATCCAGCTATAATGGAATGGGTGATTCTCATGGGATGTATTTTGCGAGTGATCCTGGCGCTGGTTATGCCACTTTTGGTGAAACGCAGGTATATAGAGATATCATGACAGCGTATTACAATGGTGGTACAGCAGAATTTGTGAATAATAATGGGACCTGGAAATGGTGGACAGATTATACAGATCCTAATACTGGAGTTAAGGGTGTGGGCCAGTTAAATATACTAAAAAAATTAAATAATAGTTTTATAGGAATGTTTAACAATGTGGAAGGAATGAGTAAAAAATTAATGAAATATCAAACAGAAGACTTTTTCAAAGACACAGAAAAACATTTAAATGGACAATTAGGAAATGCTAATATGATAATAGATGAGTATAATAAATTATCCAATTTAAACAAAATAAACGCTTCAACGTTTCTTTCAGCAGTTAGCGGTATTAGAGCAGGAAAAATTTTAAGATCAACCGAAGGATTTATGAAATCTGTAGGTAAAATTTCTAAAAGATTAGGTTATGTTGGTACAGCTTTAACTGCTGGGGTAACTTTATATGAATTTGGAACTGATACTTGGGATGCTCATTCAATTGTAAATCTTGGTTTATTAGGTGTTACAGCTATTGCTACATTTGCTACAGCTCCTGCTATAGTTGCAGTAGCTCCAGCCATCCTTGCAGGGATTGCAATTTATGGAGTAGCAGATTATATGTTTGGAGTAAGTGATCAGTTAGATAAGAGTATAGGTAGAAAATCTACAATTTGGTATCCATAAATAAGTTAAATGAAAAAATATAAATTTAAAAATTTTTCAATGAAGAGGTTAGTATTGTACATGGCTCTAGCTTTTGTTTTAGTAATATCATTAACCGTGTTAACTTCTCTTTATTATAATCCAAAGGTTTTTCCTGCGATTGTACTTTTTGTATTGACGGCTTTTAGCTTTTTATTAATTAAGAATAATTGTACGATTACATATAATATTATCTTAGACAATAATTACATTTCTTTTAACAATAAAAAAATTGATCTCATAGATATTTCTAATTATAATTTTAGCGAAACAGAAAAATTTTACGGATGTAGATTAGTTTTTAAGTCCTATAAAATTTTTTTAAACGTTCCTAAAAAAGATAGTGGAAATTACTTAGATTTTAAAAATGAATTAATTGAAATTATTACTTTGCAGAATGAAAAAAGAAGTAATGATTTGATTGTTGAATACAATTGGTACAATACTACATTATCTAAGATTTATGGTTATACAATGATTGGAATAATGCTAACATGGCTAATGTTAATGATAATGTATCCAAATAAATTGAATATATCAAATTTAGGATTGTTTTTAATGGTTTCAGCAGGACTAAGCCCCATAATTTATAAGATTTTTAAGAAATGATAGTTTCCTTGCTGGCGCGAAATTCTAGCTCATAATAGACTATCCCAAGCTGCCGCACGAATCCTTTTCGTGTGGCAGTTTTTATTAACAACTATCTATATTTACGAGTACAAAGACCACCTTGAAATAGCAGGGTAAGCTTTACCAAAAACAACGCAGGCGTTCTTGAAGTTACCGATACCAACAATTATTATCCTTTTGGATTAAACCATATCGGGAACTCTTTCCTATCTAGTTTAGGTAGCTATAATGCTTATAAGTATAATGGCAAAGAGGTGCAGGAACCGGGGATGTATGATTATGGAGCAAGAATGTATATGCCTGATCTGGGAAGATGGGGAGTTGTAGATGCTTATGCGGAGGCAATGAGGAGACATTCGCCTTATAACTATTCATTTAATAATCCTGTCAACTATATATATCCTGATGGGAATGCTCCATACAATCCAAGAGATATTCACGGAGATCATTCAGCATTTAATGGAGATTTTGATCCTAATAGTTCTTTATCCGGTTATAATGGAATGTCAGGTTCTCTGAGGATGTATTTTGCGAATGATGCTGGTGCTGGCTATGTCTGGGGAGTTCATACAAAAGGAGAAGGAGAAAATCATAAAAAGAGAATACCGGACCAAGTTTCTGGAGTAAAGTTGGTAGTTTTTTTGATAGAATATTCGGAGTAAAGAAAAAAGGACGCTTAGATATTGGTGCTGCTGAGGAAATTTCAGAATCTGATTTTTCACAAAAAACTGACGCAACTTGGCTTATTATTAATGCTGTTTTATTTGGAAATGCTGATCCCTATTCAGCAATTGGAAATATGGGGGTCGGACCCTATGCTGAAGAAAGAGAAAATATTGGCATGGCTGCTATGATCTTTATTAATCCTGAGGTAGCTGCTGAAGGGTTAGAACGAAAAGCTCTCTCAAAAGCAGCAATGGCAAAAATTAAGGGTGGTAGTATTAATACAATCATTGATGCAATGCCTTCTTCTCTAAAACAACTAAATATGTGTAAAGATTTTGCTTCAGATTTAGTAGAAAGAATGACTGCGCAAGGAATCAAAGGAGAAATGGTTGTTTTAAAATCAGATACTGGATTTATTTAGTCAGAAAGATTATGTAAAACTATTTCTACAAATGGAGACCATGTTGGAGTAAAAGTGGGAAATATGGTGTATGATAATATGTTCCCTAAAGGTCTGTCCTATAGTCAATGGATCAGTGATTTAGGAGTAGTGTTTCCAGGAATGCGTCCACCAATTATAAAATCTTTTTAATTAGTTTATTATGGATATAGAAGAATTATTACAATATATTGAGAGAAGACCTCAAATCTACTTTCGTGAAAAAGATGTATTTTTTTAGAAACTTTTTTAGGAGGTTTTTTTGTGAGTGAATATGCTAAAGACAAGAGTTTTAAAGATGATTTTAGATCGAATTTTTACATATGGTTACAGAATAAATTTAGTCTTGAAAACAATACAACTTGGGCTGATTTTATAGATATAATAAGCAAAAGGGAAAATTTAAACTCTATTGATATTTTTTTTAGAGAATATAATTTATTTAAAAAGAAAAATAAAACTTACCAAGCTGCCGTACGAATCCTTTTCGTGTGGCAATTTTTATTAACAGCTATATATATTTACCAGTACAAATGAAGACTTACTTTTTTTAGAGAAGGCTACCCATATACTCCAGAAATTGGGAAGGCTACCGTAGTCTTCACATCCTTGTAACAGAAAACTTCCCAAGCTACCGCACGAATCTTTTCGTGTGGCATTTTTATTAACAATTATCTATATTTACCAGTACAAAGGCCTCCTTGGAAACACGAGGGTATGCTTTACCAAAAACAGCGCAGGCGTTCTTGAAGTTACCGATACCAACAACTATTATCCTTTTGGGCTAAACCATATCGGGAACTCTTTCCTATCCAGTTTAGGAAGCTATAATGCCTACAAATACAATGGCAAAGAGGTACAGGAAACGGAGATGTATGATTATGGTGCAAGAATGTACATGCCTGATCTGGGAAGATGGGGTGTTGTGGATCCACTTGCAGAGGCAATGAGAAGATATTCTCCTTATAATTATGCATTTAACAATCCTGTTAATTTTATAGATCCTGATGGAAACTCTCCAAGGAAAACGTATGGAGAACACTCAGCTTTTAATGGAAATTACGATCCTAATACATCTTTATCCGGCTATAATGGAATGGGGGGAGCTCATGGGATGTATTTTGCGAATAATGATGGAGGTGGTTTTGGATCGGAGCAAAAAGGAGATGGTACAGGAGGGGCATTATCTTTCAATACTCCTGAAGGAATTAGATTTGCTTTCAGTTATTTTGGAGGTGGCGGAAGTGTAGGGAATTTGTTTTCTATGGTAGAACAGTTGAAAAAAGCTGGATGGGATGATCCTGCTAATACTCAGGCAAAATTTAATGATATCGATACTTTGGTAAAAAAAGTTCCTGCTTTAACTGATTTTTTTGCAATAACAAAAGTAGAATTTATTGATAATACAGGTGGAAATTGTGCAAATAAGGCTGAATACCAAAGAGTATGGATTAATATGAATAATGCTCAGAATATTTTAAAACTAGCTTTTACTTTAGGACATGAAATGAATCATTCATTTGCAGATTTATTTTTTAGTGATAAATTTAATGAAATTACCCATCAATCTAAAGGCTCAAAAACTACTACAAGTTCCTTTAATTTTTTCCAAGAAGTGATGGCTTTATCGTGGGAAATACAGTTGGGCTCTGATAGATATGGGAAACGTTCAGGTTTTGAAGCAGCTCAGTTTTACTATGGGCCAAATGGCTTAGGGTATAGTCAAAAAAGTATTGATATGGTAAATAAATATCTATATGAATTAAAATCGGCTTGGAATTTTATATATAACTCGAAACTGAAATAATATGAAAAATTTAATAATCATGTTCCTTTTATTACATAATATTTGTAATTCTCAAGTTAAAATAACTTGGGAATACTCTAAAAATCTTAAAAAAGCTGATGTAATCATTTATAATGAGGGTGCGAAAGATATTCTCTTGCCTCTAGATTTAAAATCTTTAAAGCCTCATTTTGAGAATGAATGTTCTATGGTTGATTATGAATTTCCATATCCTTCTTTTGGGTTAACTCTATTAGTAGAAAATGAACATGAAAACATGTTTGGCAGTATTCATAACATTGAAGTGTCAGAAAATAATAATTTTAATAGAATTGTACTAGAAAGACAAGAAATTAATAATGAATATTTAGATTTTATTAAAAAATGGGATGAAAGTAATAAAATTTCAGATTTAGATTTTGCAAAAAAAATTATTATTTATATAATAATCTAGTATTTATTAAATCTAAGCAAAAAATTAAATTTCAAATTGCTGTTAACTTTGATAACATAACAAATCAAAAATATATTTATTATTATTATCCAATAGATTGGGGTAAGAAGATTGAAGTAATGCTTTCTACTTGTATTGATTCAGATACTTACAACTATCTTACGGAAAAACAAAAGCAAGAATTAAAAAAATATGAATTTTTTACGGGAAACTTGAGAAGTAATATAATTGTGTTAAATCAATAGTTTATATCTTGAAGTGGTTTCACAAGCTGCCGCACGAATCCTTTTCGTGTGGCAGTTTTTATTAACAATTAGCTCTATTTACCAATATAAAGAAATCGATAATAAGACAATAAAAACTCCTCAACCTTTCATTCAGCCACCACAAAAATCATAAAACCAACATTTTCATCTCTCACTGAAAAATCGTATTTTTGTGCATCTAAAAAGTAAAAGAACGAATGAATTCCTACAAAAATCCATTGGAAGAGCGCTATTCCAGTGAAGAAATGTTGTTTAATTTCTCACACAATAACAAATTCCGTACCTGGAGAAAGCTTTGGATCGCTTTAGCAGAGATCGAAAAAGACTTAGGCCTTGAAATTACAGACGAACAGATTGCTGAATTAAAAGCGAATGCTGAAAATATCGATTTCGATAAAGCAGCAGAATATGAAAAGAAATTCCGTCATGATGTAATGGCTCACGTTCACACCTATGGAGATGTGGCGCCTTCAGCAAAAGGAATTATTCACTTGGGAGCTACTTCAGCTTTTGTAGGAGACAATACAGACTTAATTCAGATCCGTGATGGACTTTTAATCCTGAAGAAAAAGTTGGTGAACGTAATGAAAAATCTTTCAGATTTTGCGATTCAGTACAAAGACCTTCCAACATTAGGATTTACCCACTTCCAACCAGCTCAGTTAACAACCGTAGGAAAAAGAGCTACCCTTTGGTTACAGAGTTTGGTTCTTGACATCGAAGAATTAGATTTCTTCCTTGAAACACTGCGTTTCAGAGGAGTAAAAGGAACTACAGGAACGGCTGCAAGTTTCCTTGAACTGTTCAATGGAGATTATTCAAAAGTAAAACATTTAGATAAAGAACTTTCAAAAAGATTCGGATTCGAAAAAGTTTTTGGAGTTTCAGGTCAGACTTACGACAGAAAGATTGATGCTAAAGTAGTTGCTTTACTAGGGAATATTGCTCAATCTGCACATAAATTCACCAACGATTTACGTTTACTTCAAAACCTTAAGGAAATTGAAGAACCATTCGAGAAAAACCAGATCGGTTCATCCGCAATGGCCTACAAGCGTAATCCAATGAGAAGTGAAAGAATCGGAGCATTGGCAAAATATGTAATGTCTTTAACGACGAGTTCTGCAATGGTAGCTTCTACACAATGGTTTGAAAGAACATTGGATGACTCTGCGAACAAGAGATTAACAATTCCCCAGGCATTCCTGGCTGTTGATGCCATCCTATTGATCTGGAACAACATCATGAACGGAATCGTAGTATATCCGAACAGAATCAACAAACATATTGAAGAAGAACTTCCTTTCATGGCTACAGAATATATCATCATGGAAGAAGTGAAAGCTGGAGGTGACCGTCAGGAAATTCACGAAGTAATCAGAGTTCACTCTATGGAAGCCTCCAAGAAAGTGAAGGAAGAAGGAAAAGAAAACGACCTAATCGAAAGAATCTTAAACGATGACTCTTTAAAATTAGATAAATCAAAATTAAAAGAAGTTTTAGATCCGAAGAACTTTATCGGGTTCGCACCAATTCAGACAGAAGAATTTGTCAAGAACGAAGTGCAGCCGATTATAGACCAGAATAAAGACTTGATAGGATTAGAAGCTGATCTTAAAGTATAAAACAATATGCAGCCTTTTGGGCTGCATTTTTTATTTTACATCCAACCATGAACAAAATCCTTTTATTGATTACCATGATTCCTGTACTGGCTTTCTCTCAGAAGAAAGAAGTATTGAGGTATTTTATATCTAAAGATTCTTTAGTTGGTGTGAAAAACCAAGCTGGGAAGATTATCATACCGGCAGAGTTTAGAGATTATACCGGAATTAAAGATGGAGAACGGGTAAAAGAAGGAATGGGGAATGAAACCATTCTCTTTGCTGGTGTGAAAAGAAATGACAAATATGAAAAAAATGCCTTTGGATATGTTTATGACAGAAAAGGCGAATTTTTGTATAAACCTTATTTATTCGATAATGGAGCAGATTACTTTTCAGAAGGAGTGAGAAGACTGGTGAGAAATGGAAAAGTAGGCTTTGCAGATAGGAACGGAACAATAGTTATTCAACCCAAACATGATTTTGTTTCCTCTTTCAATTATGGCTATGCATCCTTTTGTGACGGATGTGACTGGGAAAAAACAGAAGATGAGCATAAAAGTATCGTAGGCGGAACCTGGGGAGTGATGAATAGCAAAGGAGAAACTGTTCAGCCCCTTACAAAATATTCCGACAAAGATCTTGATCTTGAAGGAAAATACTATCCATATCCATTTCAATACAGTGAAAAAGAAAAGAGTATTCTTCAATTCTTTGAAAAATACAATAAAATAATCTCAGCAGTTCATTATGTGAATGTCTATAATGAAATGTCCGAGGATGAAAAAAAACTGCTTTTTGAAATAGTAGAAAGACCACAGGAAAACTTTCCATATTATCAGATCAATACTTATGATAATGAAAAAACAAACTTAGCAGCATTTGATGATCTGAAATTTTTTGTGACAAAAGACGGGAAAAGCGTTTTTACTACCAATTATGAAGATAAAATGATTCCTTTCGAAAAATGGCTGAAAAAGGAAATCAAACAGGCCGAAGAGTACCAAAAAAAACATTCTAATAACCCGAATAAATTCAAAAATAACCAGAATTAAACTTAATGAGAAAAAATATATTCATACTTATTTTTGCTTTGGCATTTGCAAAGAACCATGCACAAAACGATAAAACAGTTTACTCTATCATTGATGCAGCGGCTGAGAAAGTAGCAAAAGAATCCAAAGCATATTCCGTTTCCGTTGGAATTATTAAAGACGGAAAAGTCTACACCAAGCACTTTGGTGAAATAGACAAAGGAAAAGGAAATAAAGCTGACAATACAACGTATTTCGCCATAGCTTCTGTTACAAAGCTTTTTACAGGACAATTATTGGCTCAGGCAGTTCTGGAAGGGAAAATAAGCCTTGATGATGATGTACGTAAATACCTCAAAGGATCTTACCCTAACTTAGAATATAATGGAGTTCCTATAAAAGTTCGCGACTTAATTTCTTATGAAACAGCCTTGCCTAGAAATCTTCCTACTGATGATGAGCTGAGAAAAAACATGACGGATGAAACCCCTTTTCTTTACGAGAAGCTCAATGAAGGATATACAAAAGAAGACTTTAAAAAGATCTGGCAGGTGTCAAATTAGGAATGAAACCGGGAACAGAATATAAATACAGTAATTTAAGTCTTGAAATGGCAGGTCTTATGTTGGAAAATATATATGGAAAAAGTTATGAAGCCCTTTTGAAAGAAAATATCTTTTCAAAAAACGGGATGAATCATACCAAACTGGGACTTGGAAAAGGTGAAGTTCAAGCCAATGGATATCACGAAAATTATAGACTGATGCCCGTTTCAACAAGTCTTCTGTGGGGATCCGGAGGTTCAAAAACTGAATCTACCTTGGGAGATATGATGCAGTTTTTAAAAGAAGAGCTGGATTCCAAAAATAAAATAGTACAGGAGTCTCAAAGGAATATTGACAACAGTAAAGAAGGCTGGTTTGGGTATTTCTGGGATAGACAAATGGTTACAGAATACGGGAAAAGAGGATTTAAACATGGAGGATCTTATGGAATAAATACCTTGTTTACTATATTTCCAGAGCAAAACATTGGAGTGTGTATCATTGTAAATATCAATGGTCCTGAAACATTTACCGCACTGTATAATGGTACCTCAAGTCTGGTAGGGGATCTTACCACAATTTCAGATAAAAAGCAGGTATATGGCTATGCGGTAAAAGATAATAAAGTTGTTTTCACTTATAGACATCCTTTGAATCTGGATGCTAATCTCCTTCATACCGTAGCATTAGCTGGAAGTTTCAATGACTGGAATTCCGAAAACAAAGAATATCAGATGATTAAAAAAGATAAAGGCCATTATGAATTAGAGATTCCGGTATCAAAATTTGAAAAAGGAAAAACCTACACTTTTAAATTTGTACTGAATAAAGAAGGGTGGATGGATGCTCCTAAGAACGCATCCAATAATGATGGAACCAAAGATAATAATCTGGCATTGGTATTATAAGAAAAAGATTGAGGAAAAAGAAAGTAAAAAGAGTAAATTTGTACTCCATAATCTAGGAATGGATGATGGTTCTAAAAGACCAGTCAATGTGGATGAAATAGGAGAATGGGTACTCTGAAACTCAGAAAAAGTAAAAGAAAAAATAAATCTAATATTAAAATCTGACATCTAATGTCTAATAACAAAAGAATTTTCGTAGAAAAAAGAGGAATTTTCGATGTTGAAAGTCCAAAAATTTTTGATGAAGTAAAAGCAGTTGTTCCGGCAATTCAAAGTGTAAAAGTCTACAATGTGTACGATATTTTTAACTTGAATGACGGGGAATTCGAGAAAGTAGTAAACAATACTTTCGTAGATCCTGTTACTGATATTTTACATACAGAAAACCCTGCAAAAAGCATCCACTTCGGAATGGAGTTCCTGCCTGGTCAGTATGATCAGAGAGCAGATTCTGCGCAACAGTGTATCGCTTTATTGACAGAGAATGAAAAATCAAAAGTAAGAAGTGGAAAACTGATCGAATTTGTAGGAGTTTCAGAAGCCGATCTGGAGAAAATCAAAGATCTTCTGATCAATAAAGTAGAATCTCAGGAAAAAGACCTGTCTGTATTGGATATTCCTGCTGATGAAACACCATCAAAAGTGTTGATTCACGAAAATTTCATCAATTTCAATGATGCTGAGCTTGAAAATTTCTACAATAATCATGGTTTTGCGCTAGGATTAGATGACCTGAAGTTTATTCAGGAGTACTTCAAAACTGAAGAAAGAAATCCTACAGAAACAGAACTGAAAGTATTAGACACTTATTGGAGCGATCACTGTCGTCACACGACTTTCGAGACAGAATTGTCAGACATTCAGTTTGAAGGAAAATTCAAACAGACATTGGATACTATTTTCAATGATTATATCGAAAAAAGAAAATTCTTAGGCCGTGAGCTGAAACCTATTTCCTTAATGGATCTGGCAACAGTTTGTGGTAAATATTTCCATAAAACAGGGAATCTTGACAACCTTGTTATCTCAGATGAGATCAATGCTTGTACCATCCAGATCGAAGCCGAATATGATGGTAAAAAAGAACCTTGGTATTTGTTATTCAAGAACGAAACACACAATCACCCAACGGAAATTGAACCTTTCGGAGGTGCTTCTACTTGTTTAGGTGGAGCTATCAGAGATCCTTTATCCGGAAGATCGTTTGTGTTTCAAGCGATGAGATTAACTGGTGCTGCAGACGTTTTAGAATCAGTAGACAAAACATTACCAGGGAAATTACCTCAAAAAACAATCACTAAACAGGCTGCAAACGGATATTCATCTTATGGGAACCAGATTGGTCTTGCAACCACAATGGTTTCTGAAATCTATGATGAAGGGTACAAAGCAAAAAGAATGGAAGTCGGTTTCGTTACCGGAGCCGTTCCTGTAGATTGGGTAAGACGTGAAAAGCCTGCTAACGGAGATTCTATCATTATTTTAGGAGGAGCAACAGGTCGTGATGGAGTAGGAGGAGCAAGCGGAAGTTCAAAAGAACAGGACGAAACTTCTATCCACACCATGAGTTCTGAAGTTCAGAAAGGAAATGCTGTAGAAGAACGTAAGATCCAAAGACTATTCAGAAACCCTGAGCTAACAAGATTAATCAAGAAATCTAATGACTTTGGTGCAGGAGGAGTTTCCGTTGCGATTGGTGAAATTGCAGACTCTTTAGAAGTAAATCTTGATGTATTACCATTAAAATACGAAGGACTAAACGGAACAGAACTGGCTATTTCTGAATCTCAGGAAAGAATGGCGGTTGTAGTTGATCCGAAAGACAAAGAAAAGTTCATCAAATTCTGTGAAGCTGAAAACATTGTTGCTGTAGAAGTGGCAAAAGTAACAGATTCAGGAAGAATGCAGATGTTCTGGAAAGGAGATAAAATTGTAGACCTTTCAAGAGCATTCCTTGATACCAACGGATGTTCAAAATCTCAGGAGGTAAAAATCAATCACCTTGAAGAAGTAAGAACAGAAACTAAAGCATTCAACGAAGAAAACTTCCTGAATACTTTAAAAGATAAAAACGTAGCTTCCCAAAAAGGATTATTGGAAATGTTCGACTCTTCAGTAGGAGGAACAACCGTTGCGATGCCTTTAGGTGGGAAATACCAGCAAACCCTAATGGAAGGAAGTGTGCAGACACTGCCAATCTTAGGAGCAAAAGATATCAAAACAGTTTCCTTAGCAAGCTGGGGATTCGATGCTGAAATCTCAAAACAAAACTCATTATTGGGAGCATCTTACGCTGTTGTAGAAAGTATAGCGAAGATTGTTGCCATGGGTGGTGATTATAAAAATATAAGATTAAGCTTCCAGGAATATTTTGAAAAGCTTGGTCAGGCACCTGAAAAATGGGGTAAACCTTTAGCTTCACTTTTAGGAGCTTATGATGCACAGATCAACCTTGGATTAGCTGCTATCGGTGGTAAAGATTCCATGAGTGGAACATACCAGGATCTGAATGTGCCGCCAACATTGATTTCCTTTGCATGTGCAAACGGAGAAAAACAAAATATCATTTCTCCGGAATTTAAGACGGCTGGAAACAAAGTATATTTCTTCAACCACATTGCTCAGGAAAATGGTCTTCCAAACTATGATGCTTTAAAAGACGTTTACGAATTCATCTTTGAAAACATCAAAACAGGAAAAATTGTTTCTATAAAAACAGTAAAAGACGGTGGAGTAGCTGTAGCATTGGCAAAAATGAGTTTCGGAAACAGATTAGGTGCTGAAATCAACGCTGATGAAAATACGTTATTAGCTAAAAATATCGGTAGCTTAATTATCGAAGCTAAAGAAGAATTAAGCAATGCATCTCTTCAATTAATCGGAGAAGTAAAAGACTCAGGAATTTTAAAGGTTAACAATCTCGAAACCCGCATCACGGATCTCGAAGCGGCTTACACTGGGACATTCGAAAACCTTTTCCCAACAACAGAAAAAGAAAAGATTACGGTTGAAATTGATGAAAAATCAAACTCAATCCACCCAAGAAATATCATTATCAAAAAACACGGAATTGCACAGCCTAAAGTATTTGCTCCGGTATTCCCAGGAACCAACTGTGAGTATGATACTTTAAATGCATTCCAGAAAGAAGGTGCTGTAGTAAGCAGCCTGCCTTTAATCAATATCAGCCACCAATTATTGGATGAAAGTATTGATGCATGGGTAGAGGAAATCAAAACGTCTCAAATCCTTGCTTTCTCAGGAGGTTTCTCAGCAGGTGATGAGCCGGATGGTTCTGCAAAATTCATTGTTAACGTTTTAAAGAACGAGAAAATGAGAAATGCAGTTCACGAATTATTAGACAGAGATGGAATGATCATTGGGATCTGTAACGGATTCCAGGCTTTGGTTAAATCTGGATTATTACCTTACGGAAGAATCAAGGATTTGGATGAAAACTCTCCAACATTAGCTCACAATGCGATCAGAAGACACATTTCTCAGATGGTTACTGTAAAGGTAGTGAACGATGAAAGTCCATGGTTAAAAGGAATGAAAGGTCAGACTTACACCATTCCGATCTCTCACGGAGAAGGACGTTTCATGGCTTCAGAAGAAGAAATCAAGAAGTTATATGAAAACGGGCAGATTGCAACACAGTACATCGACTTCGATGGAAACATTGCCCACGGAATGCCGTTCAACCCGAACAATTCATTATTCGGAATTGAAGGAGTGACCAGCCCATGTGGAAAGATCTACGGAAGAATGGGACACCCGGAAAGATTTACGGATGGTCTCATGAGAAATATTCCAACCGCGAATTATCACAATATATTCAAAAACGGTGTTGAATACTTCAAATAACAATACAAGAAAAATGATCGTCATCCATGGCGGTCATTTTTCGTCTTTAGACGGTTTCTACGAAGAAGTTTCTAAAGTTTTAATGAAAGATACAGATTGGAAAGTAGGAACATTAGATGGTTTTGATGATATTCTGTACGGTGGTTTCGGAGCCTTTGAAAACAAGGATAAAATTGAAATTATTTGGAAAGAATCACAAAAATCAAAAGACGAGTTAGGACTTAAAGCAACCCAGGAATTCTACGAAAATAAAATCAAACAAGGAAAACCTTTCAACATAGAACTGATTCAGCAAAAATTAGATGATCTGAATGCAGGAAAAGGGCAGACACTGTTTGAGATCCTGGTAGAAATTATCAAATCACATACAAATATTACTCTGACGCTTGATTGATGAGTAATGAGTAATGAGTAATGAGTAATGAGTGGAAATTTTAAAATATGAATCACTCACTGTTTTCAAACCTATCATTAAGCTTCATCAAAATCAACTTGTTGAGTCGCTCTTTGCTCCCTAAAATCAACAGAATCATAATAAGAACTTTGCGTCAAAGAAATATATTTCAACCATTAATAAAAATGAAGACTTTAAGATAAGCTAAGTCATCATCAAAGATGAATTTAGAGAGTAACTTATATAATATAGCTTCAGTTGTTTTCTTAACAATTCTTCACTGCTTGAAGAACCTTAATGGTTTAAAATTCATTCTATATAATTTCATATTAAAAATTCTCGCAGATTATACAGATTTCGCAGATTTTGTCTTACCTTGAAAAATATTTTGAATACCTTAATCGTGGCATCTGCGATAGATTGAGATCAGAAAACAAAAGAATTTATTGAATGAAGAAAATAGTATATGGGCTGTTCTTTGGGGATAGCATAACTTATGGAGAATATGATGGTATTTTTTGGAGGCTGGGTGGATATTCTGAAGAGATATGCTTTGCAAAAGTATCATGAAGGAAATGGTGATGAACTGATTTTATTCAATTTGGGAATCGGTGGCGAAACCACAGAAGGGTTGTTGAAACGGATGCCTGTAGAATTGGAAGCCAGAAATTCTGCCGATGGAAACTTGGTTTTCTTAAGCTACGGTGCGAATGATCTCGCTATAAAAGAAGGAGAACAGGTCGTAGAGCGCGAAAAATTTAAAAATAATATTATCGCAGCTGTTCAGCATGCTCAAAAGTTCTCTAAAGACATTTATTTGGTAAGTATTCTTCCTATCTCTCAAAATATAGATGGAGTAGTGGTAAGCTCAGGAAAGCTAAGATCCAACGAAGAAGTTGTGGCTTACAATCAAATTCTTAAAGAAATTACGGCCGATTATTCTTTGAGATATATCGATTTTTATAATGCAATATTAGATGATAAAGAAGTTCTTCTCTCAGCAGATGGAGTTCACCCTAATGAAAAAGGTTATGGAATCATGGCCGAAATTGCAATTCCAATCATTGAAAAATATTTATAATGCCTTATTTATTTTCTTACGGAACCTTACAAAATGAAAAGGTTCAACTCGAAACATTCGGACGAATTTTACAAGGTGAGAAAGACTTCTTATTAGGATATAAACTGAATATGCTTGAAATTACAGACCCGGAAGTTTTAAGAAAGAGCGGCCAGAAATATCATCCGGTTCTGGATTTTTCAGGAAGCGCTGATGATGAAATAGAAGGAATGCTGTTTGAAGTGACAGAAGCCGAAATTCTTCAGGCAGACGAATATGAAGTAGATGATTATAAAAGAATTGAAACCGTTTTTAAATCCGGAAATAAAGGATTTATTTACGTGGGGAAATAAACTTTTTTGCATTTATTTTCGATGAGTGAATTTTATTTAGTAGTTTTAAGTAGTAAAAAAAACTACTATGAAAAATTTAAAGAAAATTAAAAGACAAGAGTTAAAAACTGTAAAAGGAGGAGGAGTAAACCCACCTAGGATTATTTATCCCAAAGATGAAAATGGAAACTGCAGTACATTTCCCTATTACTATTATTGCCCAAAATATGATGGATGTATGAGTGGGGAAGCTTGGGATGCCTATTGTCCTTTGTAAGATAAAAATAATTTAGTAAACAGAACGTTTCTGAAAATTAAGTATTTTTCAGAAACGTTTTTGCTTTAAAAACAATATCACCATCAATAGAAAGGGCTTTAGCCCGTTTTGTATTTAAAAACAAATCCATTGGCTTTAGCCAAAACATAAAAACAAGTCATTAATGATATTTTTCGCCTTAGATATCGTGGGATTATTTATTAATTATCATTCATTCGAAATTCTCTCCTGACAAACAGTTGTCACAACTCCTTTCTATCTTTGGCCTACAATAAAAAATCAAAAAAATGAATAACGTAAAAGTAGAACCTTTTATGGTGATAGGAATCGCAGTAAGGACAACCAATGAGAATGAGCAGGCAGCGAAGGATATCCCAGTGTTATGGGAAAAGCTGATGAAAGAAAATGTATTGGAGAATATCCCTAATAAAATAGACAATACCGTTTATTCAATCTATACAGATTATGAAAAAGACCATACGAAACCTTATACTACACTGTTAGGATGTAAAGTAGAAAATCTTGATCATGTTCCGGAAGGAATGATTGGGAAATCTTTTGAGGGTGGAAATTATATAAAGTTTACAGCAAAAGGAAATTTGGCGGACGGCTTAGTGATCAATGAATGGTTTAAAATCTGGAACATGGAGCTGGGAAGAACCTTTACGGCTGACTTTGAAATGTATGGAGAAAAAGCACAGAATCCTTCCGATGCAGAGGTTGATATTTTGATTGCTGTACAATAAACAAAATAGCAAGTAAAACTTATATTCATTTCCCTATAAAAAAGCCTGTTCATCATGATGAGAACAGGCTTTTTTTTATTTATAGAAAATAGTCTTTATATAATCTTTAGTGCCATCTCCATTATAATCAGAGTTGTCTGCTGCAAGAATGGTGAGTTTATTGGCAGTGATTTCCAGGACTTCTGATTCATTATTATTAATCGTAAGCTTCATGTGAGCAGGATTGTAGAGATAAGGCAATGTGGCCTCCTTCATTACACATTCAGAACTTATGCTGTTATAATCAGCCATATAATACTTACCGTTGTTTCTGAACTCATAAGTACTTTTTTTCTTACAATCATCGGGAGGAGTTTCTTTAAGAATAGTCTCTTTATTATCCCCGGAAATGATGTATTGGATCTGGATCTTCCAGATTCCTACAATATTGGTATCATAAACAGGATCAGGAATAGATCCCTTTGGAGTATCATCACCTAAGGTACATGATATAAAACTTCCAGATATTAAGATCCCAGCGACTATCTTTTTCATAAATGAATTTTTGGCGAACTTAATGAAAATACTTAAAAGAATCTAGAATAATTTCAGCTTTTCTTTGATTTTTTAAAAAATATACTTCCAATAAATAAGAATCCCGATAATCACAGAAACAACAGCTATTAATACAACCGCTCCGGCCGCAATATCCTTAATAAAGCCGATTCTTTTGTCAAAATCAGGTTGAATGATATCACATATCTTTTCGATGGCTGTATTGAAAATTTCAGCACTCAAAACGGCTGTAGAAATGATCAGTATAATGGCAGCATCGGTAGACGTAAGTTTTAAATAAAAAATTAGGACCAGATTAATAAAAAAGGCCAGAAGCTCGATCTGAAAATTCCTTTCCGTTTTAATCATCATAAAAACACCCCGGAAAGCATTCAGAAAACTTTTATGGAGAGGAGGTTTTTGCATGTTCCCTTACTTTTTTCAACAAAGATAGCTTTTGTATTTTGATTGTTGCCGGTAATCTGTTATATTTGGAAAACTAAGATTACAATATATTCAGCAGTCAATATTTTGATACAAAAATATACCGCTATGGAAACCAGAACGTAATATCGGGTCTGAAACCCCATTGACGATCTTTGTTAAAAACTCGTCAGGATTATTCTTTTCTTTGTTGTATGTATTTATTATATTTGTAGAAACTTATTTTATAAATCTATGAAATTTATTATTTCAAGTGGTGAACTGCAGAAGGCGTTGCAAACTGTAAGTGGCGTAATATCAAGCTCTCAATCGAGACCGATTTTAGAAAACTATCTTTTTGAATTAGACGGAAATAATGTTACCATTACAGCATCTGACGGCGAGACAACTCTTGTAACTTCTCTGGAAGTAAAGTCTGATGACTCAGGTAAATTTGCTGTTCCTGCTAAAATTTTTCAGGATTTTATCAAGACATACGGAGAACAACCTTTAACATTTGTTGTAAAGGACAATGCGGAAGGAACTGGAAGCCAGCTTGAGATTTTAGATGAAAAAGATAATTTCGCAGTAGCATTAGATAACGCTGATGACTATCCTGAATTGCCAGAATTCGACGCTTCTCAAAGCGTGGTTATGCCGGCAGGAGTTTTGTCTGAAGCTTTAACCAATACATTATTTGCCACCAGTAACGATTCACTTCGTCCGGTAATGACAGGAGTATTATTCCAGTTTGGAGAAAACGAAACCAATTTCGTTTCTACAGATTCTCACAGGCTTGTTGTTTACAAAAGAGCAGACCTGATGAATGCTGAGCCAATGGAGTTTATCATGCCTAAAAAACCTTTGAATATCTTCAAAAATATTCTGGCAAGTTCCAATGATGACGTTAAAATCGACTTCAATGAGAACATGGCTAAATTTACTTTTGGTAAGCATATATGGATCTGTAGACTGATTGACGGTAAATATCCAAACTATACAGCGGTAATCCCTAAAGAGAATCCGAATGTATTGACGATTAACAGAAACCTTTTATTGGGAGCCATCAAGAGAGCCTCTATTATGTCTAACAAATCTACCAACCAGGTAAGATTTAAGCTTTCAGGAAATATTCTTCACCTTCATGCAGAAGATACAGAATATGCAAACAAAGCAGATATGCAGATTCCTTGTGACTACAACGGAGAAGATATCAATATCGGATTCAGCTCTAAATTCTTAACTGAGATGTTAACGATCTTAGGTTCTGATGATATCACAATGAAAATGTCTCAGCCAAACAGACCGGGAATTATTGAACCGCTTGATGGCCTTGAAGAAAACGAAAATATCTTAATGTTATCAATGCCGGTAATCGGATTGTAATATTAAAATAAAAATATTTACATGAAATATAAGAGGTTTTGTCTTTCAAAACCTCTTTTTTATATCATAAAACGAACCGTGAAAAAAATGCTTCTACTGGCAGTAGTATTGCAATCTGCTATTTTATTTTCCCAAAAAAACATCAAAGTATATCATGAAAAAAAAGGAGATACGTTAAGCCTTTATATCGATAATAAGGAAGTTTATCCCATGTCTTTAGTGTTTTCAGGATTTCCTGAGGTCGAAAATATGAGAACTCCAGAAATCTTTAAAGTGACACAGGTAATACCTGCCCAATCATCAAAGAATAAAATTACCTATTTCGTTATTGATGATAGAACAAAAGGATGGCGTGTCAAAAAGGTACCTGACTATATGATGTACATTGGAGATGTTACCCTAAAAAATTATGATAAAGAATATAAGTATGATCTGCCTTTTAAAAAAGGGAAATCTTTTAGTATCTATCAGGGGTACAATGGCAATTTTTCACATCAAAATGAAAATTCTTTGGATTTTACCATGCCGGAAGGAACTGAGGTAGTTGCCGCAAGAGAAGGAATTGTAACAGATTTTATCAATACAAATAGTAAAGGGTGTGCAATCAGAAATTGTATAGATCAAGCAAATTATATCACTATTTTGCATCCGGATGGAACATTTGCTCAATATTATCATTTAAAGCAAAATGGAGTTAAAGTGAATATTGGAGATCAGGTAAGAAAAGGAGATGTTATTGGACTTAGCGGAAATACAGGGTGGAGCAAAGGCCCACATTTACATTTTGTATGTTATCTTCCCAGAGTAGAAAAGGATAAGTACAGAGAGACTGTAAGAACTCTTTTCAAAACGGGAAATGGATCTAAAACCGAATATCTAGCAGAGAAAAAGACATATTCAAAAGAGTATTAAACATAGAGGAAAAGTTTTCAGAAAAATAATAACGTTCTTTGTATGATTCTACAACTCTCATTATGGAAGTGAAAATACAATCTTATCAGTCATCAGATTTTCTTTCAGAATTTACTACTGAAAACTATATTGTGATGATATGGAAGGGGGTAGGAGTATTTTCCGTGGATGGAATCAATTATTCTTATAGTGGCTATAATATTCTGTTTCTCTCACCATATCAGAAACTGAAAGTATCCTCCGATTCAGAAGAACCTGTTAATGTCCTTCTTTTTCATGGTGACTATTACTGTATTGAATATCATAAGGATGAAGTAGCCTGTAACGGACTTCTTTTCAATAATATCTATCTAAATCCTGGAATAGAACTTTCAGAAGAGAACTATGAATATATTCTTGAACTTTTTAATCATATCAAAAAAGAAGAAACCGAGAATCACCAGTTTTCACAATCTATCATTAAAACATACATTCAGCTGATTCTTGCTATTTGCAGTAAACAGAAAAGTGGTATTGAAAATAACCCGGCACTCAACGAAAAATTACCCAACAGGAACGCTGTGGAATTTCAAAAATTATTGGAAGGTAACTTTAAAAAGGAAAAAGAGCTTTCATTTTACAGTGATAAACTCAATATTACCAACAATACTTTAAGTAAGCTTATCAAAAAAGAGTTTGCAAAAACACCTACCCAGCTTATTAATGAGAGAATCATTCTGGAGTCTAAAAAACTGCTTCATTTAACGTATCGATCCATAAAAGAAATTGCTTCAGAACTGGGCTTTGATGATGAATTCTACTTCAGCAGGTACTTCAAAAAATCTGTTGGCTGCTCTCCTAAACAATACCGGGATAAAGTAGGAATTTCAGTGGTGGCAAAAATGTCCATGTAATGTCCCGAAATATCTATGTTAAAGCGTTATGCATGTGAATACCTTTGTTGAAAAAAGTGAATCACATGCAAAACAGTAGTTTATACAATCGTTTATTAAAGCTAGATGCTTATTTCTTCAATTTTCTGAGAATATCAATATTTGTAGTTATGGCTTGGATTGGCGGGCTTAAAGCCTTTCAATATGAGGCTGACGGAATAGTTCCTTTTGTGGCGAATAGCCCTTTTATGAGCTTTTTTTACAAAGATGCAGGAAATAAAGTATTTAATGAAGATCAAAAGCTTGTTTCAGAATATACATTGTACAAAAACCCTGAAGGAAAGGTGGTAAAGAAAAATATTGATTGGCATACCCACAACGGTACTTATACCTTTGCTTACGGATTGGGAATAATGATTGTCATTATAGGAATAATGGTGTTGCTGGGAATTTGGTTTCCTAAAATCGGAACAGTAGGAGGCGCTTTGACGTTTTTAATGTCTTTGGTTACTTTATCTTTTCTGGTGACCACTCCTGAAGTATATGTTCCTAATCTTGGCGGTGACGATCCAACACCTCAATACGGATTTCCCTATCTTTCAGGAGCTGGCCGTCTTGTCTTGAAAGATATCATTATGATGGCTGGAGGATTGGTTTTATGTTCCGATAGTCTAAAGAGAATCATAAAGTCATCTTAGAACTAGTGTTGAAGTTTTGGACAAAAGGAAGCATTATAATGATTCATCGATCCTTTATGCGAAGAATCTATTAAAATTATTTGTCTTAAAATCGCTCTGAAATTTCTGTATTTCTCAAAAAAACACGACATTTGTACCGCGAAAAACCGACTCGATAACTGAACGGAATTTCAAATATAAGTTTCAAAAATAGGACAGATGAAACCCCGCGTTTCGTTTGACGAATTAAACAAGTAGATAGAATAAGCAAATGAAAATATCAAACAACTGGCTGAAAGACTTTGTAAAAACGGAATTGAAAACTGAAAGAATCGGTGAATTCCTTACAGACATAGGTCTAGAGGTTGAAGGGATAGATAAATTCGAAAGTGTAAAAGGCAGTCTGGAAGGAATTGTTGTAGGTAAAGTGTTAACCTGCGAAAAGCATCCGAATGCTGATAAACTGAAGAAGACAACAGTAGACGTTGGAAACGGGAAGGTATTGAATATCGTTTGTGGTGCTCCCAATGTAGAAGCAGGACAAACAGTTCCTGTAGCCGTTGTTGGAACAAAAATCTATGATAAGACCGGAAACTTTTTTGAAATTAAAGAATCAAAAATCAGAGGAGAGGTTTCTCAAGGAATGATCTGTGCAGAAGATGAGCTTGGCCTTAGCGAAGATCACGGAGGAATCATGGTTTTAGATGAAACTAAATATGAAGTAGGGAAGAATTTTGCAGACTATTTTGAATTGACCAACGATGAGGTTCTTGAAATTGGTTTAACCCCAAATAGAACGGATGCAATGTCGCACTATGGAGTAGCGAGAGATCTTCATGCATTTCTTTCTACGAATCAGCAGAAGTCACAATTTAACAAAGTTGCTTCTGAAGCTTTAAATAATGAAGGGTCTCATGATTTCAAGCTTGAAATTGAAGACGCAGAACTTTGTCCAAGATATATTGGAGCGGTGATTGAAGACGTAAAAGTTGCAGAATCTCCAAGCTGGTTAAAAGACAGATTAAAAGCTATTGGATTAAGCCCGATTAACAATGTGGTAGATATTACCAACTATATTCTTCATGGGTATGGACAGCCGCTTCACGCATTTGATGCAGATAAAATTGCAGACAAAAAGTGAAAGTAGGAGTGGTAAAACCAGGAACAAAATTTACTACCCTGGATGGAGTAGAGAGAACGCTGAATGGTACTGAAATCATGATAAAAGATGGCAAGGATGCACCCATGTGTATTGCCGGAGTATTTGGTGGTGAAAATTCAGGAGTATCTGGAACTACCAAAACGGTATTCCTTGAAAGTGCTTACTTTAATCCAATTGCTGTAAGAAAAGGAGCTAAACTCCACAGTTTGAATACAGACGCTTCTTTCAGGTTTGAAAGAGGAGTAGACCCGAATCTTACAAGAACGGCTATTACTCACGCTATTAAAATGATCCAGGAAATTGCTGGAGGAAAATTGATAGGGGAGCTTTTAGAAGAATATCCGAAGAAAATTGAAGATAACTATGTGATCTTAAGATTCTCTAAAATTGAACAAATTTTAGGAACAAAAATTCACAGAGAAAAAGTAAAAGAGATCCTGAAGGCATTGGAAATTCAGGTTTTAAATGAAATTCCTAACGGTTTTGAAATCTCTGTTCCTGCATACAGAGCAGACGTAACAAGAGAAATCGACGTTATTGAAGAGATTTTAAGAATCTACGGATACAATAAAATCGATGCTCCCCAAAAGATTTCATTTACACCAGTTAAACTGAGTGCAAACGATCAGGATGAATTGGAGAACAACTGGGCAAGAACTTTACAAAGCCTTGGTTTCAATGAAGTAATGAACAACTCATTAACTTCAGTAAAAGATGAAACGGATGCTGTAAAACTGTTGAATCCCTTAAGTGGTGATCTCGCATTCATGAGAAAATCTCTATTAGAAGGATTACTTCAGAATACGGTTTATAATATCAACAGAAAACAACAGGATATCAAGTTCTTTGAATTAGGAAAGATCTATCATAAAAAAGATAAATACGAAGAAAGAAAGCAGTTAGCCATTATTGTTTCCGGAAGAGATGTAGCAGAAAACTGGCTTCAGCCTAAATCCGCAGTAAGCTTCTACAACCTTAAGGCTTATGTAAAAGTTTTATTAGAAAGATTAGGGATAAACTATAAAGAAGTAGCTTTATCTGACGAAAGATTCTCCGATGCATTAGCTTATGAGGCAGATGGTAAGGTATTGGTAAGAATCGGGAAAGTAGCTCCGGTATTATTAAAGGATTTTGATATTGATCAGGACTGTTTCTATGCTGAAATTGAAATTGAGCTGGCTCAGGAATTACGTTCTAAAAACGAATTGAAGTTTAAAGATATTCCTAAATTCAACAAAATCAGAAGAGATTTGGCTTTACTGATTGATAAAAATGTAAATTATCAGGAGTTATATCAGACAGCGAAGAAAAATAAATCTCCATTCATTAAGAGTATCAACTTATTCGACGTATATGAAGGGAAAAATCTTCCTGAAGGGAAAAAGTCTTATGCCATGAGCTTTGAGTTGTTAAATGAAGAGAAAACACTGGAAGAAAAAGAAATTACAGAAGTAATGGATTCTTTAATCAAATCTTTCCAGAAAGAATTCAACGCAGAATTAAGATCTTAATTTAAAAGATTACAGAAATATACAGAAACGGGCTTTTTAAAGCCCGTTTTTTGTTTTTTAAAAGGGGTTTTCAATGATTGAGATGAAGAATAAAGATGACCACTAGTTTGTCTGTAGGAGTCTCAACATCCTTTATAAATATAATTGAAATCTGCGTTATCAGCAAAATCTGCGGGAGCTTTTTTAGGTTGGTACAACGCAAAGACGCAAAGAGATTAAATAATATGCTGCTTTTAAGGCGCAAGAGAATCAAAGATTCTCAGCAAGGAATATGCTTTCAAATGATATCTCTGTTACAATATTCTATGTACTATGTGATAAAATTAATCTTTTTATTTAACCATATAGATACATAGATCTTCCACATTAATATATTATTTGTGCATTTGTGGCAATTATAAAAGTATATTTTAGCAGTATACAATTTTTTCGGAGATAAAATCTTTGCGCCTTAAAAGCAGCAGAATTATAGATTGCCTTGCGCCTTTGCGATTTCCAACTTTCTAATCTATCAGGTTGAATTTCAAAGGTGAGATTGCGTCGCTTCGCTCGCAATGGCAGTTGTGGTACCTGTGAAATTATTTGTAGTTCTTGTGTTTGAAATAAGCCAAAATATCAACTGTTAAAGAATAATAAAATTGACCGCAGCCCGTTTAAATAATATAAAATCCGTAAATTTGGGTTAATTCAAAAAGTAAAAAATGAAAAATCTTTTTTTAAGTATATGTACAGCAGCAGTATTGGCATCATGTGGAACTATGACAAGCCCATCTGCTTCTAAAGTAGGAAAAGCTCAGCCGGCTCTTGCCAATACAAAATGGACTTTGGCTGATAATGTAAAAGGTAAAATTCCAACATTGAATATCGAAGGAGAAAAAATTAATGGAAATGCAGGGTGCAACAACTACTTCGGAACGGCTACTATAGATCCTTCTTCAGGAGGTTTTTCTGCTGGGCAAATGGGTTCTACAAAAATGATGTGTAACAATATCGGAGTAGAGCAGAATTTTATGGATATGATGGGAAAAGCTAATAAATATGTGATTTCCGGAAATACATTGGAGCTTTATAAAGACAATCTTTTATTATTGAAATTCAATAAATCAGAATAAAAAAGAAAAGGAACTCAATTTGAGTTCCTTTTTTATGATTTAGATGTTATTAATCTTCCTCTTCTTCGTCGTACTTAGCCAACTCTTCATCGCACCATTTGAATGCTGCTTCTACCACTTTCGTAGCTTCGTCTGCCATAGTCTCTTCGTCGTCTCCTTCAAGATCGTCTAACCACTCAACTTCCTCTTCCTCAACGTTTAGGATAAATCTTGGATATTCTGTGTGGACTACGAATAAATCTTCTGGAAATTCCGAATTATCTGCTAATAAAAACTTTGGTAATTTCATTTTTTTAATGTTTTAACTTTCTCAAAGATAATAAAATTATTGATATTTATTCTTGTCGATCTTAACTTTTTGTAAAACTTTATAACGCGTTAATGTTGTTTTTTTTAGGGTGTCCTGAGGCTTGAGTGTAATGCTTACCTGAGGGTTTACAGTGCTGATAATTTCAGCTAATTGTACTTTCTCCAGGTCTTTTTCCTCAATAATAAAAAACTTCAACGGTACCTTATCTAAGTTTTCTGACTTTAAAAATTCTGTAATTGTTTTTCTGTTTTCAAGATAGTTCCCTTTTGAAAGCCATGTAAATAGCATTCCGGACATCAGGCTTAAAATACCAATAATATAAACTTTGGTATTGAATATCTCAAACAGTTTTTTAAAATAAACCAGCCAAAGCGGAAAGCTAAACGGAGCAATTAATCTATAATCAATAGGAGTTATAGAATAAAAATACTGGATAAAATAAGAACATACAATCCCAAAAACACCTATGAAAACACAAAAAAACTCAGAATCTGAAAGCTTTTGCCTAACAAAAAGAAAAATCATGAAAAGGATATTCAAACCCCCGATTCCGTAAATTCCATAATTGATAATACCTCCTGCCGGATTAGCCATGTGAATAAACGGGTTAAAAGAAGTGCTCAGCCCCTGGAATAATTCTACTAGTAATTCAGGAGTTGTGTGAAGTCCCATTTCTAAAAAATCCTGTACATAATCCTTATTAAAATAATCAATGAATAAAAACTTATATAAAACTATGAAAATCATTCCTATAGCTGCTGAAAGGATGAATGTCCTACCATATTTTCTTTTCCAGAAAATAAGTCCGTACAAACCAGTCCCTCCAATGATAAAAAGAGCGCTGTATCTAATATTATAGAGTATAATCAAAGATAAAGAAAGGTAAAAGACAGCTTTCCAGCCTTCTAGTTTTCGGTCGACAATAAGGGCTGCGATGTACAGAAAGAGAAACACAAAAGGTAAAATCAATGCCTCACTCATGGTGAAGGCAAAAATTGAAATGATGCTGAATAAGCTGCACACAAGAATAGACTCCCTGAAATAGAATCTTTTTTTCCAGGCCAATAAAATAATAAATAAACAGCCGAGAATACCTACGACTTTACTGCTCCAGAATTCATCAAACCCGAAGTAAGTAAAGAATTTGATGGCTGCAGGATAGCCCAAAGGAGTGGTAGTATTATCAATGACAGGAAGTCCGTGGGCAAATCTCATATAGCGGATAGAATCCGGATTTACTCTTCCTTTTTCATTGAGCAGAAAACGAAAAATGGTCATCACTATAGTAATGATGACCAATAATATTTGAATGTATTTTTCTTTAATTTTCATCAAAGCTGTCGTTATTGAGTTTAAGTAAAGGTTGAAAGCCCAAATTTATAACTTATAACGCACAACTCATCATTTGAAGATTATTTTAAAAACATTTTTGAAACTTTTTCAGCTTTTTTGCTTTCAGAGTAGTCATAGAACCCTTCTCCAGACTTTACTCCTAATTTTCCTGCTGTTACCATGTTTACAAGCAACGGATTCGGAGCGTATTTCGGATTCTTAAATCCGTCATACATTACATTCAGGATCGCTAGACATACATCAAGACCAATGAAGTCAGCCAGTTGAAGTGGTCCCATTGGATGAGCCATACCTAATTTCATCACGGTATCAATTTCCTCTACACCTGCAACCCCATTATAAAGAGTTTCGATAGATTCATTAATCATAGGCATTAAAATTCTATTCGCTACGAAACCAGGATAGTCATTCACCTCTACAGGAACTTTTCCTAGTGTCTTACTCATTTCATAAACAGCATCGAAAGTTTCTTTAGAAGTAGAGTACCCCTTGATAATTTCAACCAGTTTCATGATAGGAACCGGGTTCATAAAGTGCATTCCGATTACTTTATCTGCTCTTTTGGTAGCAGCAGCAATTTTCGTGATAGAGATAGAAGAAGTATTGGTGGCAAGAACACAATTTGCAGGAGCTAATTCATCCATCTGACCAAAGATCTTTAATTTAAGATCAAGATTTTCAGTAGCCGCTTCTACAATAAGGTCAGCTGATCCCACTGCGTCATTAAGCGCTGTGAAAGTCGTAATGTTTCCTAACGTTTCCGCTTTTTGCTCTTCTGAAAGGTTTCCCTTTGCAATGATTCTGTCAAGGTTCGTAGTAATGGTTTTCAATCCTCTGTCTAATGCTTCCTGAGAAACATCCACAAGATTTACTTTAAAACCGCTTTGTGCGAAAGTATGTGCAATACCATTTCCCATGGTTCCTGCTCCGATAACTACAATGTTTTTGATCATTTTCCTTTATTTTTTTATAGATAGTTAAATTTTTAGCATTGATAAGATCTTGCTGGTGAGCAATATCTGTGGAGTCAAAATTTACAGTTCCGATGTTCTGCTGTTGTCTGTTGTTGTTCTGATTAGAAACAGCAGCTGTGAGACCTCTTACAAGACGGCTTCTCTGATTATTAGTAAGAAAATCAGTCCCCACATATAATTCAAATTCACCTTCTCTTCCTAAGCCCTTTTGTATAAGGATTTCCAGGTTTCTGATCTGGTTTTTCCTTTTAAATTCTTTCAGGTAGCTGATGACCGGCTTTTCAGAAGCTGGGCCGCAGCATATACTTGTATAGCCGATCTTTAAATAGTTTTGATTCTTCTGTGCGAAGAAGAATGTGGTGCAAAATAAAGCTGCTGCTAATAATCCTTTTTTCATAATGATGCAATCCGAGAATCAATCCGATTCTCTGCGCTAAAATTAAGCTTAATATTTTATTTATTAAAATTATCCCAGACTGCTTTTGAAATGTTAGAGATTATTTTGCAGTTTTCTGCCTCTGATTCTTTGGAATTGCTTACATATATGGCGATTGCGTAATGTTTTCCGTTGGGAAGTGTGATGATTCCCATATCATTTTCTGCAATGGTAAGACTGTTATCTTTTCTGCCGGAGGAATCCGTTTTATGGGCCGCTGGTGTTCCTTTAGGCAGTTGTTCAACAATTTTGTTGGCTCCTGTTTTCGTGTCCAGCATGATCTGCATTAAATAATCAGTAGAGCCTTTTGAAAGCAGCTTCCCTTCATAGAACTTTTTCAAAAGATCTACCGTAGAGTTGGTGGTCGTATAATTTTTATACAAAGAATCCCAGCCATTAAGAGCCATTCCATGTTCACTATACTTAATCTGGAAGTCTTTTACGCCTTTAAAGTCCATAAATTTCTGTACTGCCTGAGTGCCGCCTACAAGTTCTATCAGGATATCACAAAGATTATTATCACTTAATGCTACCGTGTAATCTATAATTTCACTTACAGTAGCCTCTCTGTTTCCTTCAGGATACTTTACCCGGTAAGGTGACCAGGTATTTTCATAAAGATCTGATTTTTTAATGAAAATCTTTTGATCTAAAGACAGTTTACCTTTATCTACAAGGTCGAGCGCAGCACAGGCAACGTGAAATTTGAAAACACTCATCATAGCCAGTTTTTTATTCCCGTTTTGGCTGTATCTGATAGGATCCTCAAATCCAAGAACAGATACTCCTACTGTAGCTTGTTTCCCTTTTATAATAGTGTTTATTTTTTGTTCTAATGTAGATTTTTGTGCAGAAACAAATGCAGAAGTTAAAAGGAGAAAAAGCGTTATTTTTTTCATAGTGATTAAGGATTAAAAGAAATCCCTTTTAAGGACTAAAAGGGATCTGCAATTTAAGATAATTATTATGATTGTTATGTGGATTCAAAAGAAAAGAGTGTTTTTAAACGGACATCTGAGAGTTATTGGTGAGATAATTAACTACCAGTTTCCATCTTCCATCCTCCTGGCCCTCACTTTATTTCATTTCAAAATAATTCAGGTTGGTTCCATCATTTTCAAAGAATACTCTGAGTTTATTTTCTCCTTTCTGAAGCGGAATGTTTTTCGTAGAAACAGTGGTCCAGTTTTCATCTTTGCCTGTAGACGGAAGTGCGATACTTGCTAATACTTTTCCAGAAGCATCTTCCAATCTTATTTTTGATGAATGAATACTTGAATATCTAATTTCGAAGGTATAATTCTTATTTGCCTTGGAATTGACTGTATATTGCAGCCATTCTCCGGTCTCTGTTTTTCCTACATAGTACTGATTGGTTATTTTATCATGGCACAGATAGATGTCTACACCATCATTTCTCATCTGCTGGCCGGAATTCCATTCTGATCTTTTAGCCGGATCGCTTACCCAAAGGTTGATGAAATCTTTATCCAGGTAAGCAGAACCCATTCTCCCCAAATCATATTCTGAAGCAAATACTTTTCCGGGAGCCTGATGATGTTTAAATGGTTTTGTAGATGCCTCTGAAACTTGTCTGAACATAGCATCAATAACGTCATTTTTTACTTCTACATTGTTGAATTTGTAGTTGTCTGCAATGTGCATCAAAGCTTTCTTTGCATATTCTTTGGAAGGTTTTTCACCTCCGTTTTTCCAATAGTTCAAAAGCTTTTCATATTCCGGAGTGGTTTTTACATTGGTAATTCCTGCAATATTATCAATCTTTTTCATAGGCCAGAACGCATATCCTATATTATGTTTGTCCAATAGCTGAATCAGCTCCGTAAACCACACATTAGAGTTCTCACCAGTTTCTCCGAGCCAGATCGGCATATTGTGCCTTTCCCTTAGATCGAGAGCAAATTGTATGGTTTTATCATCATTATAGTTCCAGTATTTGTGAAAGCTGAAAGCCATATTTTTGTCCCAAATCGGTATTAAACCATTATAGTTATTTCCCCAGCCATTTCCTTCAATAAAAATAATATGCTTTTGATCTACCTCTCTGATAGCATCAGTGATGTCTTTTTGTAACTTCCAAAGAGGGGCATTAGACATTTCGTCTGTACCATTTGGATTTTTACCGGTGAAATTAATGTTAGGCTCATTGATAATATCATAACCGCCGATCCAAGGCTCATTCTTGTACCGTTCTGCTAACTTTTTCCAAAGGGCAATCGTTTTTCTTTGATTTTCCTCACTCTCCCAAAGTGACGGTTTAGACTTGTCATTATCTGAAATGTTGGCATCATTTCCTTGCCCGCCCGGAGCGGCATGAAGATCAAGAATCAGATACATTTTATTGTCTTTGCACCATTGAAGCAAATCATCAGTCATTGTAAATCCTTCTTCCAGCCACGTATCCTTACCTTTTACCGCTTCTTTTTCTATGGGAAGTGTATAGAGATTATAGTGCATCGGAAGCCTGATAGAATTGAACCCTGCTTTTGCCAGAAAATCAATATCCTGTTTGGTGATGCCATTCTTTACATATGCTTTATAAAACTCCTGCATTCCATCCTGGCCAATCAGTTCCGCTATTTTTTCTTTAATTTTATATTGTGGACCTGCGAAATCAGCTGTTTTTAACATATACCCTTCCTGCAGCATCCAGCCTCCTAAGCCCAGACCTCTCAATTGAATATTTTCACCTTTGTTATTCACGATGTTTTGCCCGGAGGTTTTTAATAATTGTGATGTCCCAAATTGAGACAATAATAAAGCGGATAATAGGATAGCTCTTTTCATAGTTGTTTTGATTTTAAATAATAGGAGAGTCTAGAGTTTAATCATAATGAATCGTGATACCATCATAGAATCTATATTGAGACCATATGTATTGTCAGAAATCCATTGTATATGTAAAACAGAATTTTTCAATTGTTTATTGAATTGTTGTTCAAATATATTGCTTTTTTGTTTTTAAAAGGTTTTTTTTATTGATAAATCTGTAATTTTTTAACGAAAAGATTTTATTTAATGATGAATGTTTCTTATACATACAAATAAAAAATGCTATCTCATAACCATTTCTGATGATCAGTAAGATAGCATTGTAAGTAGTACTGCTAATGAAAGCAGCGTATTTTTATTTTGAACTGATAAGCTTCATAATTTCTAAAGCAACTTTTAATGCTTCAGTTCCGTCTTCAAGAGAAACTTCTACATTTTTATCACCAGTAATAGCATCCGCAAATGAATTTAATTCATCAAGAATGGCATTGTTAGCCTGAATATTTGGATATTCGAACAAGATCTGATTTTTTTCTCCTTCAGCATTTTCAATAATCATATCAAATGGAGTAGGGTTTTCAGGAGCATCTTTCATTCTGATAACTTCCGCTTTTTTTCTCAAGGAAATCAACTGAAATATAGGCGTCTTTCTGGAAGAATCTGCTCTTTCTCATAGCTTTCATAGAAATTCTGGAAGTGGTAAGGTTGGCAACACATCCGTTTTCAAATTCTATTCTGGCATTGGCAATATCCGGTGTTTTGCTTACTACGCAAACCCCGCTTGCATGGATGTTTTTCACCTTAGATTTGGCAATACTTAGCAAGATGTCAAGATCATGAATCATAAGGTCAAGGACCACGGAAACATCTGTACCACGCGGATTGAACTCAGCTAATCGATGAATCTCGATAAACATCGGGTTGCTGATGTATTCCTTGGTGGCAATAAAAGCAGGATTATATCTCTCAACATGTCCTACCTGCGCTTTGATTCCTTTTTCCTGGCATAAACGAAGAATTTCTTCTGCCTGTTCCAGCGTTTGGGTAACGGGTTTTTCAATAAAGAAATGAAGCCCTTTTTCTATAGCCTTTAATGCATAATCATAATGATAGACTGTCGGAGTAACAATGTCCAGCATATCGATCTGCTCAAGCAGTTCTTCAAAATTTTCAAAATATTTATATCCGAATTCGGCTTCTAATTTTTTTCCGTTTTCAACATCTTTATCGTGGAACCCAACAAACTCGTATCGATCTGATTGATTGAGAAGTTTTAAATGGATCTTTCCCAAGTGTCCGGCTCCTACCAAACCTGCTTTTAACATAGCTGTATTAAATTTCTGTAAAGATAGTGAATGTTCATTATAAAAATACATGACTTTTCACTTAGATATTCCCCTAATTAAATGGAAATAAGTACAAATATTATCATTTAAAAGAATTATACTAAATTCGCGCTCTATAAAAATCATTAACTATGAAAAAAATATATTTTATCTTATCTGTAGCAGGACTATTGGCTACAGGGTGCTCAGGTTCTGGAGATAATATTGCCACTGAAGTACACAATAGCCAACCTCCACAACCTAAGTGTGAAACTCCAACAAGTTTAAGTTTTAAGCCACTGTACAATATTTTTTCCTGGAGCAGTAATAGTACCCAGGGAACAGGTTTTTTTGAAGTACAGTATGGTGAACAAGGCTTTTCTTTAGGAGCTGGTACTGTAGCAGAAGTGAACAATACTTCTTATAGTCTTCCATTGTTTAAAGGCAAAAAATATGATTTGTATGTAAGAAAAAACTGTGGAACGACTGATGGCAAAAGTAATTGGGCAGGGCCAATCACTATTCTTTCTGAAAATACTACAGCTTGTGTAAAACCAGGCTATGTTAATTATACAACATCTACTTCCTCCGTTTATGATCCTACTTTTTCAGCTACTGTTTCCTGGGAAAGTGATGGGCTTTCTGTATATGAAGTATATTTAGGGACGAGTGGCACACCTCCGGCTCCAGGAAATGGAGATCCGGTTCTTCCTGGAAAAAACGCCGCGTTTGTTAACTTAAATAAGACAATTTCTTATATGTTCTATGTAAGAAAAAGATGTGCAGATAATACCTATACTGATGTTACTTCACAGGTTGTAAAATGGAATTAATAGATAAAGCAGAAGCTGTCAGATTTTAGACAGCTTTTTTTGTGGATAATTCTTTTACCCGATTTCTGAAATCTAAAATCTAATTTCTTACTTTTGTCACATGCAGGATTCGTTTGTACATAAAGGAAAAAGAAAGAATTTAGTAGAATATCTCAGATACAGAATCGGGATTTCGGATGAAAATGTACTTTCGGCAATGAATGAAATTCCGAGACACCTTTTCATTGAAAGTATTTTTGAAGACTTTGCCTATGAAGACCGGGCATTTCCCATCTTGGCGCATCAAACTATTTCCCATCCCTCAACCGTAGCAGAACAGTCTGAACTGCTGCAGGTGAAAGCGGGTGAAAAAGTACTGGAAATAGGAACCGGGTGTGGATATCAGACTGCCGTTTTAATAGCGATGAAAGCTCATGTATATACTGTGGAAAGGCAAAAAGATCTGTTCGATTTTTCAAAAAATAAGTTGAGGGAGCTTCATTTATACCCTAAATTTCAAAGTTTTGGGGATGGTTTTGCCGGGCTGCCCACTTTTGCTCCTTTCGATAAGATTATTGTAACCTGCGGGGCAGGAACTTTACCTACAGAATTACTAAAACAGTTAAAAATAGGGGGGATAATGGTTATTCCGTTAGGCCCAACGGATGAACAGGTGTTGTACAGATTCACAAAAGTAGGACCAACAGAGTTTGAAAAAGAAGAATTTGGAGCCTATAAGTTTGTTCCGATGTTGGGAAATACAAATCAATAAAGAATTAAGATTAAATTCTGAATTTAAAATAATTGTTCTGTCACGGAACTGGTAGACGCACTGGTCTCAAACACCAGTTCTTTATTTTGGCTACTAATACATATGAAAATTCGTGCATTTGTAGCCAGAAGAATGTACGCTTTGAAGCAGCATATCTGAAAGACATTGTTTTGAAAATAAAACATTGTTGTGGATAATAATTTAATTTTTTTTGTGTTTTTTTAATAAAATTTTAGTTCAGTTCGGAATGGAATTTGGACTCTTTTTAAAACAAACCCACTTAAAATCTTATGGTTATGGATACAAACAGATTCAAAGCATCGCATGATTTTAGTAATCTTCAGAAGAACCTGCACAACAATCCCGGGTATGGTGTCGAAAGCTATTCTCAACAGGCGAAAGAATACATTCAGGATATGAAAAGCAAAAATCAGGAGGCAACAAAACAAGGATTTATGGCCCACGCGCAAAAGCCGGCAAAAGAAGTTTGGGAAGAAATGCAGGAAATGGCTTCTGAGGCTTGGGAAAAGAATAAGGACCACGCGATAAAAAAAAAAATAATTTTTAATATTAAAGTTGAATAACCTTACTTTTTACAAGTGAGGTTTTTTATTTAAATCAAAATAAAATAATAATGAAAGTCTTTATCAATAAAAGAATTCCTGAAATTGGAATCAATATGCTGCAGGAAGAAGGATTACAGATTGTATGGCCTGAAAATGAAAACCTGACCCGTGAAGAATGGCTGAATTATTGTCAAAATACTGATGTCATTTTAAATATTGGCGGTGATTTTAAATATGATAAAGCATTTTTCGATGCTTGCCCTAATATCAAAGCTATTGCCTTGTATTCTGTAGGCTTTGACCATGTGGATATCAAAGAAGCTAATCAAAGGAATATCCCGATTGGAAACACACCTGATGTATTGAGCAGAGCTACTTCAGATGTGGCTTTTTTACTGATGCAGTCAGTCGCAAGACGGGCGAGCTATAATTTTCAGAAAGTAAAAGACGCGAACTGGGGAAGTTTTGACCCTTTATATGCTTTGGGACAAGAACTGTATGGTAAAACGCTGGGAATTTTTGGATTGGGAAGAATTGGCTTTCAAATGGCTGAGAAGTGTAAAAAAGCTTTTGATATGGAGATTATTTATCATAACCGCCATCGAAATGAAGATGCTGAAAGAAAGTTGGGCGCAGTCTATGTTTCTTTTGATGAATTGATAAGAAATTCTGATGTGTTGAGTGTTCATGCCAATTATACTCCTGAACATAGAGGCCTTTTCAATCAATCTGTTTTTGATAAGATGAATCCCAATGCTATTTTTATCAATACGGCAAGAGGCGGCTTTCATCAGGAAAAGGATTTATACAATGCCCTAGCTGAAGGAAAAATATGGGGAGCTGGGCTTGATGTAACCAATCCGGAACCTATGTCTGCCGAGAATCCTATTCTTAATTTGTCAAGTGTTTGTGTATTACCTCATATAGGATCTGCTACCATTGAAGCCAGGAACGGAATGGCCAGACTGGCGGCTGAGAATATTATAGCTTTTTCAAAAGGTGAAAAAATACCGTATTGTGCTAATCCTGAAGTGTATTCTCATCATTCATCATAACTTGGAATTATTTTTGTTCTGAATATATTAACCCTTAAAACCTAAACATTATGGCACCAGAAAACAATATTAATGAGCAGAATAGAAGATTGGAACGTATGGATTATGATCCCAACGAAGATATATTTAAAAGAGAAAAGCATATTTCGCTTGATGGAGACGGTAACCCTATATTGGATGAAGATATAGATGACGACAAAATTGATAAAGGGCTTGATATTCCCGGCGCAGAAGATGATGATAGAATGGAAGAAATAGGAGAAGAAGATGAAGAAAACAATTATTGGAGCCTCAGTGATAATGAGGACGATCATGAAGAAGAAAATGATGATGTTTTAACGTAGAGTTTACCCCTTGTAAAATATTTGCCTTGCTGAATTTCAGTGAGGTTTTTTATTTTCGGATGATAACCTTATCCCGTAAGAAGAAATTCCTCTCCACCGGAGGGATGGATTCAAAAATTATTAAATTTTTGAAAGACGGGATGGTTCCATAATACGCAATAATAAAACATTCTAACTCTTTCATTACCAAGGTTAAATTATTTCTAACATCAAAATCGCTAATTCTGAAAACCAGCAAGCCTAAAGATTCCAACTATTCTTGTCTAATACTATCATAGATTTCTTTCCCATCATGACTTGAACCGTCGATTTCTATAATTAACCCTAACGTTTTCACATAAAAATCAACAATATAATTCCCAATAATTCTTTGTCTATCAAAATCAATTTTATGAAATTTTTTTGCCCGGCTTTTTTCCAGAAGATTACTTCACCCAGTATTCTGGCTTTACGTTTTTCTTTTAATAATCCTTTTAAATAAGGGTTGTAGGGTAGGTTTTGTACAAAGTTCTTTCGAGTGGGAATTCCATTGATTGAGGTTAGTATTTCTGTCATTTGTGTGTTTTTCACCACCCCGTCTTTCAAAATTTTTGAATTTTGAAAGCCACCCTCCAGCGGAGGGGAATGTGAGTGTTTCTTTTCAAATATAGTATTTAAAATATACTGTTGAATATATTTTCACAGGATTGATAATCAGCTTTTTTGCCTAATCATTGTTTTAGGCTTTCCTTTTCCCCTCTTTTGTTGCCTATATTTCATAATTTGAATATCTTTAAAACTTCAAACATTGTTTAAACATAGACCTTTAAATAGCAATATGACATTCCAAGAACAGATACAGCAGGGGATTCCTAATCAGCTGCCACAACCAAAACCATACGAGACCAATATCAACCATGCTCCAAAGCGTAAAGAAATTTTAGGTGAAGAAGAGAAAAAACTGGCATTAAAGAATGCTTTACGTTATTTCGATCCTAAATTCCATGCTGAATTGATTCCTGAATTTAAGCAGGAACTGGAGGATTACGGAAGAATTTATATGTACCGTTTCCGTCCGGATTATGAGATGAAAGCGAGATCTATTGAAGACTATCCGGGGAAATCTGAGCAGGCGAAAGCAATTATGCTGATGATCCAGAACAATTTGGATTATGCAGTGGCCCAGCACCCTCATGAATTGATTACTTATGGTGGAAACGGAGCCGTGTTTTCTAACTGGGCGCAGTATCTGTTGACCATGAAATATCTGTCTGAAATGACCAATGAGCAGACTTTGGTGATGTACTCAGGACACCCAATGGGATTATTCCCTTCTCATAAAGATGCACCGAGAGTGGTGGTAACCAACGGGATGATGATTCCAAACTATTCTAAACCGGATGATTGGGAGAAATTCAATGCTCTTGGGGTAACACAGTATGGACAAATGACTGCAGGCAGTTATATGTACATCGGTCCTCAGGGGATTGTTCACGGAACAACGATTACTGCTTTAAATGCTTTCAGAAAAATCAATAAAGATCCGAAAGGAGGTCTGTTCGTAACTTCCGGATTAGGAGGAATGAGTGGAGCTCAGCCAAAAGCAGGAAATATTGCGGGCTGTGTTACCGTATGTGCAGAAGTAAATCCAAAGATCACTAAAATCCGCCACGATCAGAAATGGGTGAACGAAATTCATGAAGATCTTGATGCATTGGTAAAAAGAGTAAGAGAAGCACAGCAAAATAAAGAAACAATTTCTTTAGCTTACCTTGGAAATATTGTGGATGTTTGGGAAAAATTTGACCAGGAAGATTTAAGAATTGATATCGGTTCAGATCAAACATCCCTTCATAACCCTTGGGCTGGTGGATATTATCCGGTAGGACAAAGCTTTGAAGAATCCAATATAATGATGGCAGAAGATCCGGAACTATTCAAAGAAAAAGTTCAGGAAACATTAAGAAGACACGCTGCTGCCATCAATAAACATACGGAAAAAGGAACTTATTTCTTTGATTATGGAAATGCTTTCTTATTGGAGGCATCCAGAGCCGGAGCTGATGTAATGGCAGATCATCCAACATTAGGCAGAGAATTCAAATATCCAAGTTATGTTCAGGATATTATGGGGCCAATGTGTTTTGATTATGGTTTTGGACCATTCCGTTGGGTATGCGCAAGTGGAAAACCGGAAGATTTACAGAAAACCGACGAAATTGCATGTGCTGTATTGGAAGAAATGATTAAAAATTCTCCTGAAGAAATCCAGCAGCAGATGAAGGATAATATCCAGTGGATTAAAGGAGCTCAGGAAAATAAACTGGTGGTAGGCTCACAAGCAAGAATTCTGTATGCAGATGCTGAAGGGAGAATGAAGATTGCTGAAGCATTCAATAAAGCAATTAAAAATGGTGAGATAGGACCTGTAGTATTGGGAAGAGACCATCATGATGTTTCTGGAACAGATTCTCCTTACCGAGAGACCTCCAATATTTATGATGGATCAAGATTTACGGCAGATATGGCGATTCATAATGTCATTGGTGATAGCTTCCGTGGGGCAACCTGGGTTTCCATTCACAATGGTGGCGGAGTAGGCTGGGGAGAAGTTATCAACGGAGGTTTCGGAATGCTTCTGGATGGTAGCGACGATGCTGACAGAAGATTAAAGTCTATGCTTTTCTGGGACGTGAACAACGGAATTTCTAGAAGAAGCTGGGCAAGAAATGAGGGTGCTATTTTTGCTATTAAAAGAGCGATGGAAGCTGAGCCTAATTTAAAGGTAACCCTTCCGAATCTTGTAGATGAAAACTTACTATAAATTGTAAAACATTCAACATTGGCAAGTATCAACAAAAAACTTTTTTCACACCTCAATGTAGAGGATGGGGATCCTGTTTGGGAAAAATTTGCTGAGGTTGCATTTTCAAAGAAAAATATATTTTCGGACCATAAAGCCTATCTTGTAGAAGATGGGCTTGTCCGTAAATATTATATCAACAGCACCTCGGATATTGATACTGAAGTCTGTGCAGAATTTTACTTTCCCGGTGATATTTTTACAGTAGGGAATAAAGGCTCTGAAGGTATTTATGAATCCCTAAGCAGCGGTCTTGCCTGGGAAATTACTTTAGATGAAGTCAAGGAAATGTTCGCTGTAAGTCCTGAATGCCGTTTTGTACAGAACTATTACCTAAGCAGGAAACTGAATGCTGCTATGAAACGTGAAATGCTTCTGCTTAAAAATACCCCACAGGATCTTTATGAATACCTGCTGGAAAATAAACCCCATTATATTCAGAATATTCCTTTAAAATATCTGGCTTCCTATATCGGGATTACTCCGATTTCTCTGAGCCGGATTAGAAAGAGGATTAGTTAAATGTTGGAAGCTTGAAGATGGGAGCTGGAAGTTATCAAGGTAATAATAAATGATCTCATACTTTTAATAAGAGCTATTATCCTATTTTTTATAAACGCAAAGTTTCAATTTTAAATACACATTATTTTAAGTGAGCAGAGAGCTCATCGATTTTTAATCGATTTGATGAAGTGTGCCTCAACCATCAATTTCAGCACTGGCTTGGCTGGCATCTTTACTTCCTTTAATTTTGTCTTTTAATGAATTAAAAACAGAGATATACGCTATCCTCGATTCAAAAAAACTATCAGAAATTACAGGATGATAATGAACTTCCAGCTTCACTCTTCCATCTTCGAGCCTAATTAATTAACTTTTGTTTATTGACTCGCCCTCCGTAAGTCTCTTCCTTTGTGAAAAAAGAAATTATGGAAATACAAAAATTAAACTGGGCAGGAATAAAGCTCATTTCTAATGGTAAAACGATTTTAATAGATGCAGCAGAAGATTTTTCTTATTACAAACCTGTTTTAGGGGAAGCAGTAGATGAAGTGATTAAGTTTACAGATAAGGTAAAGGCAGATTATATCTTATTTACCCATATGCATCTGGATCATTTTGATAAAAGTGTTGTGGAAAAATGTCTGAAAAAGGATGGAAAGCTGATTGTTTATTCGGAACTGGAACCATTGGTAAGAAAGTATATGGAAAATGTTGAAATAATAGTTCTGAATCTGGATGAAACCTTCACTGAAAATGGAATAACCTTTAAACCAGTATTTGCAATGGATGGAGTAGGGGAAATTCAGTCTTCCTGGATTGTGGAGGATGAAACAATTAAAATCTTTCATGGTGGAGATACCATCTGGCATAACCAGTTCTGGAAGCTTGGAAAAGAAAATAAGGATATAGATTATGCCTTTTTACCTGTAAATGGAGTAGTCGTTAACTTTGAAATTATTGGATTGGAATACAGCCCGGTTCCGGCTTCTCTTAATTTGAAGGAAGCTTTTGCTGCGGCTCATCTTTTACATGCTAAAACGCTGGTTCCTATACATTATGGATTATTTACCCATGAAAAATTTTATATTCCTCAATTATTTGATCAGAATGATCTGCAAAAAACTTCCAGGGAGATAGGACAGGACTATCTTATTCTGAAAGATGGAGAAGTGTTGATGGATTCGTAGACAAAGATTTGTTTTTTAACAAATAGATTCATAAATTAAAAAATGAAAAAAATTGGAATTATAGGTTGTGGCTGGTTAGGCACTCATATAGCAGAGAAGTTATCGGATCAATATGAGATTTTTGCAACCACCACTTCAGAGTCTAAAATAAAAGATCTATCCGCTAAAGGATACCAGATCACTCAGATCAGCTTTCCGGATGACGATATATCTGGAACAAAGCAGGAATGGGAAATAGCCCCACAGTTGGATGCTGTGATTATCACGGTTCCGTTTTCAGGAGTAAGAGGCGCTGAAATCCCTTTGCATGAGAGAGCTAAGAATTTACTCGCATTTCTTGGAGATTATAAAGGCCAACTTTATCTGATGAGCTCTACAGGAGTATATCCTGATCTTGAAAAAGAGTTTACAGAAGATGATCGTCTTGCAGATGATGTTCCAAGTGAGAGCATTATAAAAAACAGATTTCCTGAAGTCAATATTTTGAGGTTGGCAGGATTAATGGGGGATCAGAGGCTTTTAAAGAATTATAATATATCCAATCTGGATCTGTTGGTTAATCATATTCATTATGCTGACATTTGTTCAGTTGTTGAAAAAATGCTAAAGAATAACTCTCAATCCAAAGTTTATAACGTGGTGGCGTCTGTGCATCCGAATAAAGAAGAGATCATCAATGCACAGAAAGATCTGCAATATTCAGGTGAACGTACCACCCGAGGCAGAACAATATCACCTTCAAAATTAATTTCAGAGTTGAATTATGAATTTCAATATCCCGATCCACGATATTTTCATCTGGTGAAAGATGCTAATGATATTGTTTAAAAAAATAGAAGAAGTTGTCTCAAAGGTGTCATTCTGAATGAAATGTAGTGAAGAATTTTATATGTCTGGTTATCAGAGAGGTTCTTCCTTCGTCAGAATAACAAAAGCCAAATTATTTGACTTTTGAGACAGCCTCTTTTTATATTGCAGTATTTTTAATCCTGATAGTCAATAATTTCATATGCAATCTGTTCTTTCTTGATGTAGTTTTTCAACTCATCAAGATCTGTCCATACATAAGATGAACTCCACTGACAAATATAAATACCATCCTCTTCAAAAATAATACTCATATTAGGAAGCTTCCCCGTGTTTTCTGCATGCCTGAAATCCCAGAACAGCTGATGGGTATATTCATATTTTTTCTCAAAAAGAGCAGAGTTTTCCAACAAATCCTCTATTTCAGCAGTTTGTTGGTCTGTAAGCTTTGTTTTTAATTTGTACTCAAATCCCATATATTTCTAATATTTCAAGATTAAAATTTTATCTGAAAAATAGGATAATAATAGTTTGATTCCAAAATACATATAGAGTATTGGTATAGTAATTTATTTTTGGAGCATTAGTTTGGTGGAATTTATGATAGGTTTTTATTTCATCTTTTGCTCTTTAAAGTTTTTTCCGCCATATTCTTTATACTGTATGTCTTGAAGAGGGTAAAAGTTGATTGATTTTGGAGCATCAAATGTAGACGTGGCAACAAGATGATCTGCAAATTTTAGATATTCAGTCTTACTCAGGGGGTATATATCTATTAGATCTTCGATTGATTTTGAGTCAAAAATACTTACTGTACAATCTGAACAGTTTTCTTGTCTAAAATGTTTAATAAAGTTTGAGATTTCGTCTTTTGATAAATTATCTATGTTAAGGTAGATATTGTAATTTTTACTTATATTATTTTCAGTTGTGGAAATGATTTCATATTTCATGGATGATAAATTTATATTAGAGGTTTGTATATTATCTTTTATAATATTTTTTAATGGAATCCATCCATAATGTGTTGTTGATAAATAAGAAGGTTCAACGACTCTTACTTTAGCCCAATTATTTCTTTCTTCTTCAATAGAAATGGTACAGGTATGATCAATCTGCATATATTGAGTCTCTCCAATAGCATCAGTTGCTTTTTGGTTCACCAGCTTTTTATAATTATTTCCAGGCCCATCTCTAAGAAAAATATTTTTTCCTTTTACATCATAAGTTTTGGTTTCTAAATCAGAGCCATCAAACCCATGCATTTTTAATGAGTCTATTTCATCATTATTATTTAGGTATTGATTTAAGGAATCTAAATTTTCATTGACATCTACATTGGATTTTCTGCAATTTGTTAATGAAAAAGAGACTAAGATTATTAATAATGCTGTTCTCTGCATGGTTTAAGTCAATTATAATATTTCAAATGTAAGAAACTATTACCATGAATAATTATGGTTTACCATAATGAAATGTTAGTTCTCCTTTGCAGAGAATTTGTGGAAATAAAACAGGGTGTAATTTCAATTTTATCGCAGATAAAATCATTGCGCCTTAAAGCATTATGATTTTAATATCAATTGCGCCTTAGCGTTTTCCAACCTTTCCCATCCCAAGATCGTCTTTATAGGTAAAAGATTACTATGAAAATCACCATCCCTAAACCATGTCATGAAAACTGGAACAGCATGAGAACTGATGAAAAAGGAAAGTTTTGCTCCGTTTGCTCTAAAACAGTTCACGATTTTACTGCTTTTTCAGATGAAGAATTGATTAATACTTTAGAATTCAATAAAGACATTTGTGGAAGATTCCGGGAAGATCAATTAGGAATAAACCTGAATTTTTCATTAGCGAGTAAGCTGGCGTTGGGGCTGTTAGCATTTGGCAGTTTTACAACTCCTGTGAATGCACAGGAAACAAAAATTGGAAAAATGAAGACTTCAGAGAATGTGCCAGGAGTTAAGATGAGTGTCATATCTACTGATTCTTTCAATAGAAACCCATCTATAAGAATTGGAGCTCCCGTTTTAACCCCGGAAAACAGACCGCTGGTTTTACTGGATGGTAAAAAGATTTCTATAGAAGAGCTACGTGTGATAAATACTGAAATTATTGAGACAATCAATAGTTTTTCTGCGCAAGAAGCTGTAGCAAAGTATGGTAAAGAAGCTAGAAACGGTGCCATTGTGGTTACTACGAAGAAGAAAAAGAAAATCAGATAATAAAAATAAAAATCTCCGGCGATCTTTGATCGCCGGAGATTTTTTAATATTCTAAAGTAAAAATTAGTTTTTCACAGCCGCAATAGCCGCTTCATAATTAGGTTCCTGAGAAATATCCGGTACCTGCTCTTCATAAATAATATTTCCCGAAGGATCAATCACCACAACAGCTCTGCTGAGAAGTCCTTTCATAGAAGATTCTATCATTTCTACTCCATAATTCCATCCAAAATCAGAACGGAAATCAGAAAGCATTACCACATTGTTGATCCCTTCGGCCCCGCAAAATCTTTTTTGAGCAAAAGGTAAGTCTTTGGAAATACAAAGTACTACCGTATTAGGAAGATTTCCTGCCTCTTCATTGAAATGATGAACAGATGCTGAGCAAACTCCCGTATCTACACTAGGAAAGATATTCAGGATGACATATCTCCCTTTGTAAGCATCTAAACTTTGATCATTCATGTTCACATCCGTAAGAGTGAATTTTGGAGCCGGTTTGTTGACCTCCGGTAATTTTGAATAAGTACGTACAGGTGTTCCTCTTAGCATCACTGTATTGATCGCTTTAGATTTTTGAGCGAAACTAAGTGCTGAGAAAAGAAATAAAGTACTGAAAACTATTTTTGAAAACATTGAAAATTTATTTTTTAACAAAAATATTGTTTTTTTCAGTTGGCTGAGTTAATTTTCATTCAAATAGCTCTTAAATAGAGCGAATCTATTGAACCTTTATTCTTAAAATCAATTTTTACATCTACCTTTATTCTACAAAATTCAGATTCAAATTATTAAATACTAAAAAATATGAGCTCAGCAAACAATGCATCATTTCAAAATATTTTTAAAACTGAAAACGAAATTCCCGAAGAATATAAGGTACCCGAAATCCATCAGAAAGTATATCTTCTGAATGGTGAACTTGTAGAATGGAAAGGAGAAACGCAGAACATTTATTCGCCAGTCTGTATCCCTACAGAAAACGGATTAGAGAGAAAACTCCTTGGAAGCATTCCTAGTATCGGCCCGAACGAGGCCATGGAAGTGCTTGAAGCTTGCGTAAAAGCTTATGATAATGGTCTTGGAGAATGGCCGACAATGTCTGTAGAGGGAAGAATCAAATGTATGCAGAAATTTGTTTATTTGATGATCCAGCAGCGGGATCTGATTATCAAACTGCTGATGTGGGAAATCGGAAAAACGCTGGCGGATTCTACCAAAGAGTTTGACCGTACCGTAGATTATATCAACCAAACTATAGACGCCTTAAAAGATCTGGACAGAGCATCTTCCCGTTTTCAGGAGGCGGAAGGAACCATCGCACAGATCAGAAGAGCGCCGCTGGGTGTAGTTTTAAGTATGGGGCCATTCAACTATCCTTTGAACGAGATTTTTACCACATTGATTCCGGCATTGATTATGGGAAATACGATTTTATTTAAATTGCCTAAACATGGTGTATTAGCTCATTATCCCTTATTAAATGCTTTTAAAGAAGCTTTTCCGAAAGGGACAGTGAATACTTTGTATGGAAAAGGTTCTGAAATTATTACTCCAATCATGGAAAGTGGTAAAGTAAATGTTCTGGCCTTTATTGGTTCCAGTAAAGTGGCTAATGGATTGAAGAAACTGCATCCGAAGGTGAATCGTTTAAGAGCTATTTTAAGTTTAGATGCTAAAAATGCTGCTATTGTTACCAAAAATGCCAATCTTGATGTAGCGGTAAGTGAGTGTATCCTGGGAGCACTTTCGTTCAACGGGCAGCGTTGTACAGCTTTAAAACTGATTTTTGTACAGAAAGAAGTTGCTGCAGAATTTACCACAAAGCTAAGTGAAGCAGTTTCCGCTCTGAAAGCTGGTCTGCCATGGGAAAAAGATGTAAAAGTAACTCCGCTTCCGGAAGTGAATAAACCACCTTATCTGAAAGAATGTATTGAAGATGCCCTACAGAAAGGAGCTGATGTTTTAAATAAAGACGGTGGCTATACAGAAGAATCCTTTGTGTTTCCGGCAGTTGTTTATCCTGTAAACAATGATATGAAACTGTATCATGAAGAACAGTTCGGTCCGGTAATTCCTGTAGTTCCATTTGAAGATATTGAAGAACCAATCGATTATCAGGTAAACGCTTCTCATGGAATGCAGGTAAGTATTTTCAGTGAAGATCCACAGGAAGTTGCGAAACTGATTGACCCGTTTGTAAATCTGGTAAGCCGTGTCAATATTAACTGCCAGGCACAGCGTGGTCCGGATGTATTTCCATTTACCGGAAGAAAGGATAGTGCAGAAGGTACGCTTTCTGTTTTTGATGCCCTGCGCTCATTCTCAATCCGATCTCTGGTAGCAGCGAAACTTACAGATTCCAATAAAGAATTACTGAATACCATTGTAAGAGAGCATGATTCCAATTTTTTAAGTACTGATTATATTTTTTAGCACTAACCCCAAGCGGTATTGAATATCAAATAAAATCCTTAATAAACTTCTTGTTTTTTAAGGATTTTTTAATTTAGAACACGGGAAGAGATCTGGCATTGTCGTTCTGCCGGATTTTTTTCAATTATTTCTGTAACATTTTTTTTAATCAAAACTAACTCTATAGAGTAACAAGCTATGACCTCACTAGAGCAACAGTTTATCCATAAGATTGAAAAGCATAAGGGAATCATTTTTAAGATTTCTAAAATGTATATGTCTGAAAAAGACGATCGTGATGATCTTTTTCAGGAAATTACCTTTCAGCTATGGAAGGCTTATACCAACTTCAGGGGAGAAAGCGAATTTTCAACCTGGTTGTACAGGATTGCTTTAAATACAGCAATTATTTTCCTTAAAAACCAGAAAAGAAGAAGCTTTATCGGCAATGAAGATTTCTCTAACCGGGCCATTATTCAAGAAGAATATGATGATGGTAAAGAAGAGCGGATGGCGGAAATGTATAAAGCCATTCATTTGCTTAATCCCATCGACAAAGCTTTTATTTTCTATTACCTGGAAGATTTTTCAGGAAAACAGATTGCCGAGCAGATGGGAATCTCCGAAGGAAATGTGAGAGTGAAAATGAACCGGGCCAAAAATAAATTGAAAGATATCTTAAACCAACATAATACTAACCAACATTAAATCAGTAATCCGATGAATATAGATGAATTGAAAAATACCTGGAATGAAGATATTACAGATGAAACTCCTGAAATCAGCATAGACCAAAGAAATAAAATAAATCTTCCCCTTGAAAAAGTGCGCAAAAATATGCGTATGGAATTTTGGTGGGTGATCGCAATTTTTATTTTTGCATTTATGGTTTGTTCCTTCTGTCAACCTTTTAAACTTCAATTGTATATTACGGTTTTGGTTGCTTCAATGCTTCTTGTGACCGTTTTCTTTTACAGTAAATTTTTTAAACTGTATAATGATATCAGCAATACAGAACTGAAGACCAGCGAATCCCTGAAAGATCTCGTAACTCAGCTGAATCTGAATAAACAATATTATTTATCCTATTATATCAGTTTCGCACCGTTTATAGTATGTGAAATTCTGATTGTACTGGAATTTATACCTTGGCCGCAACCTTTAAGCGAGATGAAGATCGCACTCATTCTGATCGGAAGCGTCATTGGAGGTTTGTTTTTATTATTTGTCAGCGGTAAATTCTTTTTCCATCGTTATTATGGAAGATATATCGATCATATAGAATCTCTTTTGAATGAGCTCAAAAAATAAAAGATTCCGGCGGGCTGAAAGCCCGCCGGAATCTTTTTAATATCTTATTGCAAAATAAATATTGGATCTTCCCTCTTCAATATCTTCCTACTTTCAGCCTCCTTTCCAATTAATTTTTATCCCCCTTTTCTTTTTCGATTTCACTCCTTATCCAATCCAGCTGTGGATCTTTTTTATCAATAATATCCTGCATATTTTCTTTGATCTCTATATCTGGAATAACTCCTTTCTTAGTATCTGAAAAATCAATATTCGGCTGCACAAAAAGCAGACCGATTGGAAATCTAATTTCAGAATTAGGGAGTTTCTGGTAAGAATAGAACCCAGCCACCGTTCCGTCATTGGCGCCTCCGGTTTCTTCCCCTACAAGAGTGGCTCTTTTATCATTCTTAAGCTTTGCGGTAATAATAGAAGAGGCAGAAAAACTTCCACCATTAATCAAAACAAAAACTTTACCATGGAAGGCTTCCTTATTAGGTTTTGTAGGTTTGTCGGCTTTCATTTTATAGAAAATTTTTCCATCTTTTTTATAAGTACTGAAAGCCTGGGCAAAAAAGTAACTCGGATAAGAGATGCTTTTAATGGCATAGTCTAATGGAGAACTTTTTCTGAAATAATTAGTTCTCAAAGGTATATCTCTTGCAGTTACCTGAGAAGGTTTTATCAACGTAAAAGGTTTATCGGTAAGATAGGAATACAGATTATTGATCTCATAAAGAGAACCTCCATAATTGTTACGGACGTCTATGATGAGATACTCTGATTTTGCATTCTTAATCTTTGAGAAGGTCTTCTTATAAAACTCATCAGAATATTCTCGGGAAAAACTTTTCACTTTTATATAAGCGATGGAGCTGTCCTTATCCAGGAATTTAAAACTTCGGTTATAAGAGTTACTGGCAGCAACATAATCATTAAGCTTTTTTTCCGGAGTACGCTTACTCATTTGCTCATCCTTTTCAATATCGGTGTCTAACTTTGATTCCCGGGTTAAGGTGTAAGTCTTTTTTTCACCTTTATAAAGCGTTTCGATGATGGCTCTGTCTGCCAGTCCGTTTTCTGCAGTATAATAATTGAAAAACAGATCTTTTAAAAAATAAGGTTGAAAAGTAGTATTGTACCCATCACTGCTGATGAGACTTCTGTATTTTTTGATATAGTCTGAAACCGGGATATTATTGATAGACAGAACTTCCGTTCCCGGATGAATATTTTCAATAGAATCTCTGTTTTCTGTAATATACATCTGATCTCCGGAAATGTAATACTCAAATCTGCTGAACAATCCTTTTTTTTGGTCCAGCTTTTTGATTTCTCTTTTGGTGAATTTTTTTCTCGGGATTCTTAATGAAAGATGGCCTTCACGCACGCCTGCAATGACAGGTTGAAGTTTAAAATAAAACTGAAGCGGAGTAAGCGGTTCATTAAGGGTCTGCTTAAGACTGTCAAACTTAAGATCTAATTCCTGCTTGGGAATATACCAATACAGTTGTGGGTGCATCTGCTGGAGCTTTGAGTAAGCAAAATCTACATCTTCCTTAAGCTGCTCCGGAGGGATACATGCAGCCCGCTGTTCGTTGTGCTTTTTAATAGACGCACATGAGGAAAGCATGGCCAGAATAAATATTACCGAGTAATTTTTCAATAGATCTTTGAGTTTTTTAAGCCGCTAAAATAGAAAGTTTAAAATTAATGATCACTTAAATTAATGATAATTTTTTTGAAATACATGATAAATTTAGTTAAAAAAACACACTCAAACGCATCTTATTTTCATGTAAGAACAAAAGTTGATACCTTTGAGGTTTATTTTTTACAAATGATGTATTGGATTATTACGGTTGTGGTTGTACTGGTGGTAGTTTATTTTATTGTAATAAACGGACCTGCATTTGGTGCGGTACCAAAAGGAAAACGCTTGGCTCGTATGAAACAGTCAAAGCTATACCGAAACAAACAATTTCAGAATATCAGCCATACACCATCCCTTGCTGAAGGTTATAAAATGCCCCAGGTAACCTATGATTTCCTTTTTGGAAAAAAACATCCTTTGCTGAAGCCTTTAAAGGAAATTCCTTCCATTCATACGAATTTGAAAACTCTGGATAAGAATACAGATATTTTCATCTGGTTGGGGCATTCTTCTTATTATCTGCAAACAGACGGCGTTTCATTTTTGATAGATCCTGTATTAAGTTTATATGGTTCGCCTTTTAAATACTTTAACAAAGCCTTCAAGGGATCTGATATTTTTAAGCCTGAAGATATTCCGAATCTGGATTATCTTATTATTACCCACGATCATTTTGATCATCTGGATTATCCTACGGTTAAATCAATTAAAAATCGTACCGGAATGGCAATTGTTCCATTAGGAGTAGGTGCCCATCTGGAACGATGGGGATATACGGAATCTCAACTTATTGAAGAAGAATGGGGAGCTGAAATTGAATTAAAAAACAATATCAAACTAGCCTTTACTCCAGCAAGACATTTTTCAGGCAGAAGAGTAAAGCAGAACGATACCCTTTGGGCTTCCTATGTACTGGAAACACCTACAAAGAAAATCTTTCTTGGCGGTGACAGCGGTTATGATTCCCATTTTAAAATGATAGGGGATAAATATGGTCCTTTCGACTATGCTATTCTTGAAAATGGGCAATATGGAGAAGCATGGAGATACATCCATACTTTACCTGAAGATGTTATTCAGGCTGCTGTAGATATAGATGCCAGACATATAATTCCCGTACATGCTGCAAAGTTTGCATTGGCGCTTCATCCCTGGAATGAGCCTTTACAAAAAATAACAAGTTTAGGAAAAGAAAAAAGCTTAGACATCCTTACTCCTATGATTGGAGAGGTGGTAGATCTGAACCGTAAAGATCAGCCATTTACAATCTGGTGGGAAGACTGATCAGGCATGCCAGATGTCTTTATATCTTCTGGGATGATTTTCAAATTGTTGGCGTACAAAATCACATTCCGGGTCTACAAGCAAATCTTTTTCTTCTGCATAGCGAACCAGCTCATCCAGCAATAATTTGGCATACCCTTTACCTTCACGTTCTTCATCCAGCTTGGTATAATATACAATAAGAAGTCGTCCGTCAACCTCTATGGACATATAACCCGCTTTTTTCTCATCAATAAACAACTGCAGTTCATCCTGATATGGAGATACCATAAATTTTATATTTTCCATAATTATTGAGATTTGGTGGATAAAATAATAATTTTGAGTGCTCCTGAAAGCATTCTCTTCCTTAAAATTACAAAATTAATTAACACAAAATAATAGTTTTTGAGAATCTTAACGAATTTTATAAAAGTATCGGATAAATAAAAGATAAAAGATAAAAGATAAAAGATAAAAGATAAAAGATAAAAGATAAAAGATAAAAGATAAAAGATAAAAGATAAAAGATAAAAGATAAAAGATAAAAGATAAAAGATAAAAGATAAAAGATAAAAGATAAAAGATAAAAGATCTTTTCGTTAAACGACTATTATGCGTTTGGTTATCAACATCAATAGAGGTGGGCTTCAGCCCGCTTTAATTATAAAATCCATTCAATATGGCTTTAGTCAAAACCTAAAATTCTCAATCTTATTATAATTAATGTGATTTAATAACGATCACTGTGCATCCTTAAAATTCATTTCACTCTCGAATCTCAAATTCCAAACTCAAACCTCTGTTTAATAATATGAAACATTATTAAAACACCATTATTTACTAATTTAAAATTAAATAATTTGTCTTGTTTTCATAATTTATTTCAAATATAACCAGTTATTTATGATTTTAATTAACAAATATTGGGAATTGGAGTTGATAATTGGCACTTTAATTGAGTATGTGAACATGTTTAATTTAAAAGAGGAATGAAATGAAAAAGTTATTGCTAACAGCATTTTTAATTGGGACGTTCAGTTTGAGCTATGCCCAATCTGATTATTATAACGATTATAGAAGAAGTATTTCAGATGTTAACTGGCAGACTGTAGTGGCTGATCTACTGCTTTCCACTACTCAGGCTAACCAGATATATGCCTTAAATGACAGATACCGTAATTATGATTCATGGAATAGAGTATATGTAGTAGAACCCGGAAGATGGAGAGATGATAGATACTCTGAGTTGGAAAGAATTCTGGGAAGAGAAAAATATATTGTCTTTAAAAAGAGATATTATAGAGGACAAAATCCTGTCTTTATATACGAAAGAAAAAATGATTATAAAAAATATCGTAAAGAACGGGATAAGTATTATAAAGAAAGGGCTAAATACTATAAAAAACAAAACAAACACAATCATGGGCGTCACCATGATGACCGGGATTAACCATTATCAACTATTATATATATTATTCACTATTGAAATGGCTGGCGTTTGTGCTGGCCATTTTTTTATAAGTAATGAATAATGAATAATGAATAATGAATAATGAATAATGAATAATGAATAATGAATAATGAATAATGAATAATGAATAATATAGTTGTTAAGCATCTGCTTGTCTATATCCCTATTAAAAACAATATTGATAGCAGTGGGCTATAATCCTAATAAATAAATTTCCATAAAATCAATGTGAAAAAATAACCTCCATCTTCCATCTCCCTGCTTCCAGCCCACTAATTCCTTTCTTAAAATTATATCCATTAATTTGTTTGAATTTTATAACTTTGAAATATGGAATCAAATGAATCAATAGAAGGTTTTTACGAACGAAATGCTCCCGGATTGGGATCTCTTTGCTTAGGATCCAACAAAATGGGGCACTTTAATGTGTTTTCACGAGATCACTGTTCTTTGTTATCACCATACAGCAGAAGAGATTATTATAAAATTTCACTGATTATAGGAAAAGGAAAGATTCATTATGCTGATAAATGGATCTATGTAGATCGCCCTGCATTGTTATTCTCTAATCCTATTGTCCCTTATTCCTGGGAAGCTGATGATGATAACCAGAAGGGGTGGTTCTGTCTATTTACCGAATCATTTTTACAGAATGGAAGCCGCTTAGGAAATCTTCAGGATTCACCATTGTTTAAAATTGGCGGAACCCCCGTTTTCTTTTTGGATGAAGATCAACAGAAAGTACTGTCGGATCTGTATACCAAAATGATGAAGGAAATTGAATCGGACTATGTCCACAAATATGATATGCTGAGAGCCTACCTTCACCTGATGATCCATGAAACCATGAGAATGCATCCGGCAGAAACATTTGAGCCTTATCAGAATGCATCCCAAAGAGTAGCAACCTTATTTATGGAGTTGTTGGAAAGACAGTTTCCGATTGACAGCCCTGAAGCTTTTTTGAAGCTAAAATCTCCTAATGATTATGCACAGAGTCTTTCCATTCATGTTAATTCTTTAAACCGTTCTGTAAAAGAAATTACAGGAAAAACGACGAGCCAGCAGATTACAGCAAGAGTAATACAGGAAGCTAATGCTTTATTAACCCATACAGACTGGAATATTGCTGAAATTGCCTATGGACTGGGCTTTGAAGAACCTGCTTATTTTACCAACTATTTTAAAAAACAGACTGGAATAACCCCGAATGCTTTAAGATTGAACCTTGTTTGAATTTTATAATTCTTAGTTTGAATTCTATATCAATGGCGGCTGTTTCATGTTCTAATTTTGTCCTGTAGAAAATTAAAATAAATACCATCATGAAATTTAAAAAATTAGGAAACACCGGTGAACAACTTTCTGCTATTGGATTAGGCTGCATGGGAATGAGCTTTGCTTATGGCCCGTCAGATGAGCAGGAAAGTATCAATACTTTGCACAAAGCATTAGATTTAGGCGTTAACTTCTGGGATACAGCAGATATGTATGCCGACGGAGCAAATGAGAAACTAATCTCTAAAGTTTTAGTACCCAACAGGGATAAGATTTTCATTGCTACTAAATTCGGATTCAGATTTAAGGATGGGAAAGCAAGTCATAGCGGTGCTCCGGGAACGTATTTTGACGGTTCTCCGGAATGGATCAGACAAGCAGTGGACCTAAGTCTTCAAAGATTAAAAATTGATACTATTGACCTGTATTATGCCCATAGAGTGGATCCAAACGTTCCGGTTGAAGAGACTGTTGGCGCTATGGCAGAGCTTGTTAAAGCTGGTAAAGTAAAATATATAGGATTATCTGAAGCTTCTGCAGAATCTATCAGAAAAGCTAATAAAATTCATCCGATAGCTGCTTTACAGTCAGAGTATTCTATTCTTACCAAAGATGTGGAGAATGAGATTCTGCCAACCATCAGAGAATTAGGGATTTCTTTGGTTCCGTATTCACCATTGGCAAGAGGACTTTTCGCCAACATCAATGAAGTACAGAACTTAGGTGATGACGATTTCAGAAGGTCATTACCTCGTTATCAGCAGGAATATCTGGAGAATAATACAAAACTAGCTAATGAAATTAATGAGTTTGCGGCTTCTAAAGGAGTAAAAGGAACTCAGCTGGCATTAGCATGGGTATTGAATCAGGGAGATGATATCATTCCAATTCCAGGAACCAAACGTATTAAATATCTGGAAGAAAATGTGGCTGCAGCTAGTATTGAGCTATCGAAGTCAGATTTAGATACCATTGATGCCATTCTGAAAAAATATCCTAATGTAGGAGAAAGATATAATGAAGGTTCAATGAAACTGGTTAATAACTAGACACTAAACTTACACTGGGTTTCTGAATATCAGAAGCTCAGTTTTTTCTATAAAATATATTGCACTTGTTAGTATAAAACATTTCCATCTCAGGAGATGTTATTTTAGTTATAATAAATGCAGAAACACCATCATAAATTATGAATAGAAGAGAACTATTGAAAAGCGGATTGCTGGTAGGAACATTAAGTCTTGTTCCTTTTTCAAATGTATTGGCAGGAACAAACATCGTCCCGGAAAAAGCAGAAGATGATCTTTCTGGTTTTAAAAAGATTAAACTTGGAGAATTAGAGCTGTTTATCCTTACAGACGGATATATCCATGAAGAAAACCTGAATTCATTTTCGCCAAGAGGAAATGTTTCTGAATTAAAAACCATCCTTAAAGACAATTTCAGGGCTGATAATTATATTGATATGGCAATTAATGTCCTGCTTGTTAAAACAAAAGAAAAACTGATCCTGATGGATACAGGGATGGGAATGTTTGCTGATGAAAGAACCGGGTTTTTATTAAAAAGTCTTCAGAAAGCAGGGTTCTCAGCCAACGAAATTACTGATGTTTTCTTGTCTCATGCCCATCCGGATCATATGGGTGGAGTGGTAGATAAGCAGAATAAGCTTGTTTTCCCCAATGCTGCTATTTTTATTTCGAAAATAGAACATGATTTTTGGATGAATGCTTCCATTAACGATTTTAATAACAGTGCCTTGAAAGCCCATCCCGAAATGCTCACCCAAATTATCCCGGCCCTTCAGAATATATTGAAAGCGATTCAGCCAAAATTGAAATTTTATGATTTAAACAAGACGTTGTATAATCATTTCAGTTTTCAGTTAGCTCCAGGGCATACTCCCGGTTTAACAGTCACTACCATATCTTCAGGGAATGAAAAACTAATGTATGTGGCTGATCTTATTCATTCAGATGTCATTCTTTTCCCTCATCCTGATTGGGGCTTTTCAGGAGATACGGATCTGGATATTGCTGCTGCCTCCAGAAAGAAGTTTCTCAAGCAGCTGGCAGATACAAAAACCAGAGCATTTGCTTCTCATTTGCCATGGCCTGGGCTGGGTTTTACAAAGATAAAAGCTCCGGCATTTGAATGGATCCCGGAGATCTTTATGAACTGAGACAGTAAAGATCAGCCAGCAGAGAATAGGAAAATATCCACTAAAATGAATAAAGTATAAAGACAAAATCTAATGTTTATTCGTCTTCATTAGTAAAAATGCGGTGATATTCCACTGCTCTGGAGGGGGACCAGATTTTTAATCTGACGGGGTGGTTATTCAATAAGAGCGGGCTTTAGCCCGCTCTCACTATAAATCAATATTCATCTGGCTTTAGCCGAAGCCTAAATATAAATTGTCCAAATTTTCAAAATACCATTCTTAGTTTGTTGAAGAGCTTCTAGAAATTATATTTCAAATTAAATCCTGTAAAAAAATAAGCCTTACTCGATCCCGGATTCACATCCGTATAAATAGCTGCATTATTATACTGGTTATCTTTATCAGAATCATTAATACTGTTTCCGTAGAAAAGGAAGGTATAATTGATCTGGCTGGTTAGGTTGTTTCCGGCTACAAATACATCCAGATCCCATTGATTAAAGCTATGTTTATATCCAATTTTGGAATTTAAAAGTCCAAAGCTCTTTACTTTATTGGTATTGGTGAAATCAGTATAAACACTGCCCATATAATTATAAGTATTCTGCCAATATAATCCGATTTGAGTATCAAAATCTAATCCTATAGATACCTTAGTTTTAGGAACCCCCACCACATTGGCTTTATCCCCGTTTTCTTTAAAATAAGTAGAGTATTTAAAATCATTATAGGTATAGCTTACAAAAGGCTGAATTCTGGAAATAAACAGGTTTTTAGGTTGATAAGAATAGCCTATGCTCATTTCCAGGCCTTTGTTTTTCTGTTCTCCTGTGTTTGCCCAGTAGGTATAAGGTGTCTGTTCCGGATTAGACATTCTTCCGCCTAACTGAGTAAGCTTATCTTTAATATTAATGCTGAATAAGGAGAACTGATAATCAATAGAAGTATCATCTATCAGTCCCTGGATACTGAAATCCCACATTTTTGCTCTTTCTGCAACAAGATTATCATTAGTTACATTTAGCCCGGTAATAAAGGCTGTAACAGAAGTAGGAGCGTTATAGCCTTCACTATAACTAAGGTTGAAGATCTGGTTGTTCCAGGTTTTCTGTAAAGCAAAATGAGGACTTGCCACTGCACTGAACTTCTTGTCAAACGACAAATCTTTATTGTAAAGATCCTTACCATTCACAACAAACAAGCCTGGAAGTGCCAGGAGATCCTTCCTTTTATAATTAAGCTGGTTGATACTCACTCCTGCAAGGAACATTAAATCCCAAGGTTTATATGTGATTTTCTCAACTGCAAAATAATTAGATTGATTGTTGGTATTATTGAAGTAGGAACCATCATACAAGGGTCTCAGGACAGGTTCCTCTGTAATTTTTACACTTTTATAGCGATAATTGGTAATGGTAGATTGAGATTGCTGAATTTCAACACCAAATTCCGTCTGGCTTCTGAAATGCTCCCACTCCTTATTGAATTCAAATACAGATCTGAGCCCATAATTGGAAAAAGAAGACGTCTCATTCGCTCCGGCAGCAATTCTTTCACCTGTTGTACCGGTGTAGAAAATAGTAGTGTTATTCTTAAAATTAGGCGTTATTTTCCATAAATGGCCAATTCCAACCCTTGAAGTAACAAATTTTGTTTTCGCTCCACGTCTGATGTAGGCAAAATTACCATTATCAATTCCATTATAGTAATCATCATAGGAAATCTGGCCGGAAACCTGTTCAAGTGAATTGCTATGAGTCGCTAATAAGGTTATTTTCTGATTGGAATTAAGTTTAAACTCCCCATTGATATTGTAAAAGTTTTTAATGCTTTTTCCGTGAGGGCGGTATCCGTCACTTCCAATATGCCCATAATTGGCAGTAATGGAATGAGTATCTCCTACACTTGTTGCAGAAGTTGAGCTTTGAAATAATCCGAAAGATCCGGTCATAAACTGTTCCGAAACAGAATTCCCTTTTTGCTTTCAGGCTGCATATAGAGCCTTACTGCTCCTCCCGAACCGCCACCATATAACGTGGCTGCAGGTCCTTTGATTACTTCTATACGGTTTACCAATCCAAAATTGACATCATCCAGAACGGTAACCCCATCAGCTCCGGTGAGCGGAATGTTGTTAAGATACATTTTGATCCCCCAATTGTTGAATTTCTGATCATTTCCATATCCTCGTATAACAATTCTCTGACCTCCCAGCTGGGTTCTTTTTTCTACCTGAACCCCGGCCATGGTATTAAGGCTTTGTTCTATAAACGCTGGATTATTTCGATTGATTTCATATTCGGAGATCAGTTCTGTAGATTGTGCATGTTTTTTAAACTCTTCTCTTTCTTTGATCACTTTTGATCTGGCATGGATGTTTACTTCATCAATATGATTTTCATTTTCCTGAGCATTAGCAAAAGCGATGGTTGATAAAGAAAAAGCAAGAATGTAGATTTTTTTCATTAAGACAGTCTGTTTTTTACAAACATATTGAAAAAATGGAGAAAATAAAATGAATGTTGTTTTATTTTTGATATTTAGAGAGGGTATTGATAATATATAGGCTGTATGTTGATGGATTTTATTTAAAATTGCCTATTGGTTTACGTTGTATTCAATAAAAAAGCCCTCTTTAAAAGGGAGCTTTTGTTGATATTATTCAGCTTTTTCAAATTCAAAAGGAATCTTCATTTTTTCATTAGAAATCATAGCTTTTAATTTTTTGCCTTCTGATGAATATTGAATTCGTTTCGGAAAATCCAAAGAATCATTGATGCATATAAATTCATTATTTTTTAATTCAGTCATTTTGAATTTAACGAATTGTTTTTCTGCTGGGGTTTTAACGAGTAGATTCCATTGTCCGCTGCTATTAACAAGCTTCATTGTTTCCTTGCTGATGGTGTCTCCTTTTTGTAGGGTAAATCCAATTCCCGAATATTCTGTTGGGCTTATTTTGTTCCAGTTTTCAAAAGTTTCTTTTCCTGCTTTTTCATTTGATCTTTTCCATTTTCCGGTTAACCAATCAAAATTGACAGGAGTTTCTTTTTCTGGTGTGATTTCTTTAGTTCCACTTTGGTCCTTGTTTGTATTTTGTTTACAGGATACAATAAATAGGGCCGTTAATAAAAGAAAGAGTGAGTTTTTCATAATAATTAGTTTTATTTTGGTAAATATAGAAAAAATCACAAACAGAGGGTGTTATGTTGATAAAATCAAAAACCTCGCAATTTGCGAGGTTTTTGTATGATTAACTGAATCTTTACAAATTAGATTGCGTCAATAATTTCATTTAAAACAGTGCTTGGTCTCATTGCAGCATATGTTTTATACGTATCTGTTTTGTAGTACCCTTCAATATTTTGAGGTTTACCTTGAGCACCAATTAATTCAGCGTTGATTACTTCTTCATTTTCTTTCATTGCATCAGCAACCGGAGCAAACTTAGCTGCTAATTCAGCATCAGCAGTCTGGTTAGCTAAAGCTTCAGCCCAATACATTGCTAAATAGAAGTGAGAACCTCTGTTATCGATCTGACCTACTTTTCTGGCAGGAGATTTATCTGTAGCTAAGAATTTAGCGTTAGCTTCATCCAATGCATCTGCTAACACCTGAGATTTTGTATTCCCTTGAGTTTGCGCTAAGTGCTCTAAAGAAGCCTGTAGTGCTAAGAACTCACCTAGAGAATCCCATCTTAAGTATCCTTCTTCAAGGAACTGCTCAATGTGTTTTGGAGCAGAACCTCCGGCACCTGTTTCAAATAAACCACCACCATTCATCAATGGAACGATAGAAAGCATTTTAGCAGAAGTACCAAGCTCAAGGATTGGGAAAAGGTCAGTTAAGTAATCTCTCAATACGTTTCCTGAAACAGAAATAGTATCTTTTCCTTCTCTAGCTCTCTTAAGCGTTTCAGTCATTGCATCTTTTACATCAAGAATTCTGATGTCAAGACCTGTCGTATCGTGATCTGCAAGATATTTTTCTACTTTTTTGATGATCTCTCTGTCGTGAGCTCTTCCTTTATCTAACCAGAAAATAGCCGGTGTATCAGAAAGTCTAGCTCTGTTTACCGCTAATTTTACCCAGTCCTGGATTGGAGCATCTTTAGTCTGACACATTCTGAAGATATCACCATTTTCAACTTTCTGAGAAAGAAGAACATTTCCAGCCTCATCCTGAACTTCTACAGTTCCTTCAGAAGATAATTGGAACGTTTTATCGTGAGAACCATATTCTTCAGCTTTTTGAGCCATTAATCCAACGTTTGGAACAGATCCCATTGTTGTTGGGTCTAGTTTTCCGTGCGCTTTCATATCATCAATTACAGACTGATAGAAACCAGCATAAGAACGGTCAGGGATGATACAAACTGTATCTTCTTCGTTTCCGTCTTTGTTCCACATTTTACCTCCGCCTCTTACAAGAGCAGCCATAGAGGCATCAACAATAATGTCAGAAGGAACGTGGAAGTTAGTAATTCCTTTGTCAGAATTTACCATAGCCACTCTTGGTCCTTCAGCTAAAGCTTTTTCAATGTCAGCTTTGATGTCCGCTTCCTGAGCATTTCCTTTGATTTTTTCGAAAAGATCAGCAAGACCATTATTTGGATTGATATCTAAAGACTTGAAAGTCTCAGCATATTTAGTGAATACGTCTTTGAAGAAAGTTTCTACGATAGCCCCGAAAATAATGGGGTCAGAAATTTTCATCATCGTAGCCTTAAGGTGAGCAGAAAGAAGCACATTTCTTTTCTTAGCCTCTTCAATAGCCTCCTGAACGAAAGCTTTCAATGCATTAAGGTTCATTACAGAAGAATCAATTACTTCACCAGCCTGAAGACCTGCGAAATCTTTCAATACTGTTTCTCCTTCATTTCCTTTGAATACGATTCTGTATTTTGTAGCGTTTTCTAACGTTGTAGAATTTTCTGTTCCGTAGAAATCTCCATTGTTCATGTGAGCTACGTCTGTTTTGCTGTCAGAAGCCCAGTCACCCATTCTGTGAGGATTAGCTTTTGCATAGTTTTTAACAGCTTTTGGAGCACGTCTGTCAGAGTTTCCTTCTCTTAATACCGGGTTTACAGCACTTCCTAAAACCTTAGCATATTTAGCTTTAATTGCTTTTTCCTCATCATTCTTAGGCTCAGCAGGGTAGTTTGGTACTGCGAACCCTTTTCCTTGTAATTCAGCAATAGCTGCATCCAACTGAGGAACAGAAGCAGAAATATTGGGTAATTTGATGATGTTAGCATCCGGTTGAGTAGCCAATTCTCCTAATTCAGCTAAAGCATCACCAATTTTCTGGTCATCCTTTAAAAATTCAGGGAAGTTAGCTAAAATTCTGCCTGCCAGGGAAATATCCGGAACAGCGATCTCGATATCTGCTGATTTAGTGAAAGCTTTTACAATCGGTAAAAACGAGTGGGTAGCCAGCATTGGTGCTTCATCCGTTAATGTGTAGTAAATTTTTGATTTTTCTGACATTATACTGTTATTTATTATTTGAAATTAAAGTCCCACAAATTTACTAAATATGATTGTTTTTTTTAGGGAATTTTTAAATAAAAAAGAAGCAAAAAAGTTCTTTTGATTTTTTATATCTGAACAATTGTGTATTCTCCGGTTCCGTGAAAATTGATATTAAACTCAACTTTAAAGTTTTTAAGACCTGAAGTGATATTGGAAATCACTTAAAAAACTGATGGCCAGATTACAGTATTTTTATTTTCACTTTAAGATTAATTTAACCTTATATTTCACATAGAAATTTTCTTTTTGATTAAATTTGAAAAACTAAAAAAATAAATATTATGTCAACGACAATCACTTTGAAAGGAAACGAAGTACACACAATAGGAACATTACCAGCTGTAGGAACTACTGTTAAAGATTTTGCATTGGTAGATTCAGGATTAGCAGTAAAGACTCTTGAAACTTTTGAAGGAAAGAAAAAAGTATTCAATATCTTCCCAAGTATTGATACGCCAACTTGTGCTGCTTCCAGCAGAAAATTTAATGAAGAAGCTTCAAAACTTGAAAATACAGTGGTAATCAACGTTTCTAAAGATCTTCCGTTTGCATTAGGAAGATTCTGTGCAGCAGAAGGATTGAACAATGTTGAGACCCTTTCAGACTTCAGAAGCAGCTTTGGTGATGATTATGAAGTAACGATTACAGATTCTCCATTAAAAGGCCTTCTAAGCCGTGCGGTAATTGTTACAGACGAAAACAATAAAGTGGTTTACACTGAGCAGGTTTCAGAAATTGCTGACGAACCTAACTATGATGCAGCGCTTGCAGCATTAAACAATTAGTAGAAATAATCTTTATAGAAAGCCTTGTGAAATTGATTTTGCAAGGCTTTTTTTGAATCTAAAATACACAATAATATGATGTCAGATCATTATGAAAAATATGGAGAACTTTTTCAGGTAGATCAGGAGCATTTTGATGAGTTTTATGCCCTCCTTAAAGATACCCAGCTTTTAAAATCAGATTTCTTTCTGAAGCAGGGTGACAAATGCAAATACCTGGGATTTATCAAGAAAGGAACAATAAGATGCTTTTATATCAATGATCAGGGTAGAGAGATTAACTTTGGATTCTATTTTGAAAATGAGTTCTTTACCGATTACGAAAGCATACTTTGTGATACTGTATCCAATATGAACATTCAGGCATTGGAAAATTGTGAGATCTTATTGTTGAGTAAGGAGCATTTGCAGGCATTATATCAGAAAGAAGCCTATTGGCAGAAATTTGGGCGGGTGATGAGTGAGAAAATTTACTTGGATGCCAAAAAAAGGATTGATGATTTGATATGCCTATCTCCGGAAAACAGGTATCTGAACCTTTTAAAAAAACAACCTCTTCTTTTCCAGAAAATAGCACAGAAACATATTGCGAGTTATCTGGGCGTTACAGAACAATCATTAAGCAGAATCCGGAGTAGGATCGTAAATTAACTTAAGTTAACGTCCTGTGATATTTTAGGGTGTAGCTTTACATTATTAAAATTTAATACTTATCATTATGGAACAGAAAGATTTAACCATTATTTTGGTACACGGAGCTTGGGGAGATGGATCTCACTGGCAGTACATTATTCCTTCCCTGGTAAAAGCAGGGTATAAAGTAAGAAGCGTTCAGAATCCTCTTACTTCTTTGCAGGACGATATTGATAAAACAAAAGATCTTATTGATGCCCAGGAAGGGAAAGTTCTGTTAGTAGGGCATTCTTATGGTGGAGCGGTTATTTCAGGAGCCGGAAACCATGATAAAGTAGCTGGATTGGTTTATATTGCTGCCTTTGCACCAGATGCAGGTGATAGTTTGGGCTCTCTTTTAGGAAGAAGAGAATCTCCGGGTGGAGCAAGCATTTATCCAGATAATAAAGGGTTTTTATGGATCAAATATGATGAATTTAAATCCGCATTCAGTCAGGATCTGGATGATGAAAAAGCGTTGGTAATGGCATTGTCTCAAAAACCTATTCATGGGCAGTGTTTCGGAGATGTTGCAGGAGAACCGGCATGGAAAACAAAACCAAGCTGGTACCAGATTTCATCCGATGACCGTATGATTCCGGCGGAAACAGAAAAAGAAATGGCGGAACGTATGCAGCCTAAAAAAATAATCACATTGGATGCCGGGCATGCTTCATTGGCTTCACATCCAAAAGAAGTTACACAACTGATTTTGGAAGCCGCATCTTCTCTTTAAAATATAAATTAACAATAAAAACTGAAAAGGCTCTGGGGAATTTTAAGTATTTTCACAGAGCTTTTTTATGAATAAAGATCAAACATGGTAAAAAGAATTGTAGCTAATATAAAAACAGAGGATCTTGCAAAAGGAAACCTCTTTTATCAGGATATTTTAGAACTTGATATTTTGATGGATCATGGCTGGATTAAAACACTCGGTACTGATGAGAAAGCGACTGTTCAGATCAGCTTTGCCCAACAGGGAGGGAATGAAACAGAAGTTCCTGATTTGTCAATAGAAGTTGATAACATTGAGGAAATTTATGATAAAATGAAAAAAGCAGGTTTTAAAATTGTTTATGATATTACAAATGAAGATTGGGGAGTGCGCCGCTTTTTTGTAAAAGATCCATTCGGAAAAGTAATTAATATCTTATCCCATCAATAAAAATGCTGTGTAATTCAATAGGAGCGGACTTCAGTCCGCTTGCGTAAAAATAGAAATTATCATCTGGTTTTAGCTAAAACCTAAAAATTAACCGTTCCAATTTCAGAAATCTATATATCCCTGATTTATTATGAAAGCAGACCAAATTATCCCAGTACTCAGAATCTTTGATTACCAGAAAGCTCTTGAATTTTATGTTGATTGGCTAGGCTTTGAAATTGCCTGGGAACACCGTTTTGAAGAAAATATGCCTGCTTATATAGAGGTGAAAAAAGAAAATATTATTATTCATCTGACGGAGCATCATGGAGATGCAAGCCCTGGAAGCAGTATTTTTATTTGGGGAGAAGGCGTTGCAGAATATCATAAGGAACTTATTGATAAAAACTATAAATACAACCGCCCTGGACTCGAAAAAACTTTCTATGATGCTGTTTCTTTTACTGTAAATGATCCTTTTGGAAATAAAATTATTTTCAATGAAAAATACGATGAGAAAAAGCATGGAGATTTAAAATTTCACTCAATAGAATAAGAAATAATCTCTACTCAATCTTTTTAATTCTGTCCTGGTATTTACCTTTTAAAAACCCAATAAGTTTTTTAATGGTCTGAAATATAAGTAATCCTAATATCCATTCGGAAAATAAGGTTGATTGTGATCATCATCCATTTCGAATATTAAAACTAACTTTGTTCTACAAAATAAAAAATGAAACGTTCAGGAACAGCAGATTTACCCCTTCACTATGGCAAAGTACCGCCATGGCTGTATGAACGTATGTCTATTCTGGGCCTATCTATTGTTGAAGCGATCCTGACGGATTATGGTAAAGATGAAGTACTTCGCAGATTAGCAGACCCGTTTTGGTTCCAAAGTTTTGGAGCCGTGATGGGGATGGATTGGCATTCTTCAGGAATAACCACTTCAGTAATGGGCGCTTTGAAGCGTTCTATTAATCCTAATTCCCAATCATTGGGGCTTTATATTTGTGGTGGAAAAGGAAAGTTTTCCAGAGAGACTCCGTCAGAACTCATTCAGATTGCTGAAAAAACAGGTCTAAACGGACACGAGCTGGTAAGAGCCAGTAAACTTTCAGCAAAGGTTGATAATACGGCTATTCAGGATGGGTATCAGTTGTATCTGCATAACTTTATCCTATCAGATAACGGAAATTGGAGCGTCATTCAACAGGGAATGCATGAGTCTGACGGTACTGCAAGACGTTATCATTGGCATTCTGAAAATATAACTTCATTTGTAGAAGAACCTCATACGGGAATCAATGGGATTTCAAGAGGACGTATTTTAAACCTTACAGATTCCGAAGCCGCTGAAAACAGAAAGGGAATTCTGGATATTTCCCATACGGATTCTATAGACGTCATGAAAGATTTTTCAAGGCTCATTCTCCCGGCTCATCATGATGTACAGGCTTCTGATGTAGATCTTAAGCGTCTGGGAGCACTTTTGTATATCACCCGTGAACAACAGCCGCAGAATTTTGAAGATTTACTGATGCTGGAAGGAGTGGGACCAAGGACTATGCAATCGTTGGCGCTGGTAAGCGAGGTCATTCATGGAGCTCCTTCAAGATTTAGTGACCCTGCAAGGTTTTCCTTTGCGCATGGAGGAAAAGACGGACATCCATTCCCGGTTCCAATCAATGTATATGATGAAAGTATCACTATCCTCAGAAAAGGAATAGAAAAATCCAAACTTGGAAATTCAGATAAACTGAATACCTTAAATAAGCTTCATCAGATTGTAACCAAAGCTGAAAAAGATTTCACTCCGGATTTTGATATCCAGGAAGTCATTGAAGAAGAACGTCAGAACTCATGGCGTTTTGGTGGGAAAACGGTGATGGGTGATGCCCAGAAACCTAGTCCTCCTAAAGCCATTCAGCTTTCTTTATTTTAAAAAAAAGAGCAAGTCCAATTACTGAGAAATTCTATTTCAAATCTTAACTTTCCCTATAAAAACGATAATATGGGTATAACCATTCCACTCCAGTGGAGGGATGTCAGATCGAAGATTTGACGGGGTGGTTTTCTCCAGTATTTAAACTTCTGTTTAATAATAAAATACTGCTGATTTATCTTAAATTCAATAAAATATGTGATATTAAATCACAATTAGAACATTTTGTTTAACAATAATTACCTTTAATTCAATTAAAAATTTTATTTTTAAAGTCTTAAAAAAAATTGACCAAATGACTCACAAATCCCTCGAAATATGCTATGATTTTCCGTTTTTTTTTCGGGAAGAACTTGATGAAATATTTCAGGCTCATGAAAAAACATCCTTCCAGAAAGGAGATTTTATTCTTGAGGAAGGAAAAATGGCCAATGAGTATTATATTCTGGATAGCGGACTAGCCCGTTCATTTGTCAATGATTTTAACGGAAATGAAGTAACCACCCATTTTTTTGTAGAGAATGAGGTTATTATTGAGGTTTTATCCATGTTTCAAAGAATTCCAACGCAGGAAAATATTATTTGTATCACAGACTGTGAATGCTGGAAGCTGGATTATGATACCTTTCAGGAGTTATTCCACAAAATTCCAAACCTCAGAGAATGGGGAAGAGCCTGGATGTCTAAAGAGCTTTTCGATTATAAACAGCGTTCTGTAGAAATGTTTACCCTTTCAGCAACAAGAAGATATCTGAATTTGCTGGAACAGAAGCCTAAGGTCGTACAGTTTGCTCCATTGAAGCAGATTGCATCTTATCTGGGTGTAACAGATACTTCACTGAGCAGAATTCGTAAAGAATTGGTCTCGCATCCCAAGAAGATTTAAATCTTGCCTTATGACAAGTAGATTTTCATTACACCTTGGTAATTTTGGTTTAAAGTTTAACACCAAATTTATACAAAATGAAAATCAATCAGATCTATGTCAATTTACCCGTAAAAGACGTACAAAAAACCAGAGCATTCTGGACAACACTCGGTTTTTCCATTAACGAACAGTTTTCGGATGATAAAGCAGTGTGTGTAGTGATGAAAGAAGATCATATTTACACGATGTTTCTGAAAGAAGAATTTTTCCAAACCTTTACCAACAGACCTACTTCCAAAGGAGATACTACTCAGGTACTTCTTGCCATTGGGGTAGAAAGTAGAGAAGAAGTAGATCAGATGGTAAAAACAGCCATTGAAAACGGAGGTTCAAAATACAGCGAGTCTATGGACCACGGTTGGATGTATCAAAGTGCTTTTGCGGATTTAAACGGCCATCAGTGGGAAGTGATGTATGCGGATGCCTCTCAAATCCCTTCCGAATAGTTTATTAATCAAATTATCACATGAGAGATGGAAACAAAATCAAATGAGATAGAATTGGTAAAGCACCAGGTAGGAGTGACCTATAAAGTAATTCTTATTAATATTGAGGGAATTACCCATGAGGAATCAATGATTTTTCCTGACGAAGAAGCAAATTGTATGAATTGGATATTAGGGCACCTGATTGATGTAAGAAATGCATTATTAAATATTCTGGGAGAAGAATCTGTATGGAATGGAGATCCGTTTTCAGCGTACAAAAGAGGAGTGGCGGCTTTAGAAAAGAAAGATGAATTTATAGATTTTGAAGAATTAAAATCCTATCTGCAAAAATCTCAGGAAAAACTGGAGGCGAAATTAAATACCCTAGAGAAATTCAATCCTGAAAATATTAATGATATTGGAACACTCTGTTTTCATGAGAACTATCACTCGGGGCAGCTGGGTTATATTCGTAGACTCTTAGGAAAATCCGGAGGAATAAAATAAGAAATCAATAGTACAAAGATCCGGATTAACCTTAAAAATCTGCGTAATCCGTAAGATCTGCGAGATAAAAAACAAGAGTATTAAATATCAAGATAATCATCAGAAATTTTATCGAAGATAAAATCTTAGCGCCTTAAAGCACAACGTTTATCAATTAATTTTGCGCCCTTTGCGCTTGCCAACCGTTTAATATCAAAAAAATAAAATAATGAACACACCAAAATCAAAAAAAATGGAGCTCATTATTCCGGCTTATAGAATGCACACCCAAAGCTTTGTGAATGTTTTGGATGGCATTTCGGAAGAAGATGCACTCAAAAGAATTGAAAACAAAACCAATCATATTGTTTGGATGGCAGGAAACTTCGTGAATATGCGATATGGGTTGGGAATGGTATTAGGTCTTCAGGATCAGGACCCTAATAATGACCTGTTTTTTCAGGGAAAAACATTGGATGAAAGTTATACCTATCCAACATTAGCCAATTTGAAGAAAAGCTTCCATGATATTTCTCCAAAGGTATATCAGAAATTGTTTGAAGTAACAGACGAAGAATTGGATGAAATCTTCGAAATAGGGATGAATATTCCTTTCATTAAAGAAACTAAACTCAATTTTGCAGGAATGTGCATTGGCCGTGAAGACTATCTCAGTGGGCAAATTGGTTTGATGCGAAGAATTTTAGACTATCCGGGAATGAAGTATGATGTAGATGAAAATCTTACCTATTAATGATGAGTCCGGTAGAAAAAGGATATAAACGAGTTAACGGAATTCAGTTGTATTATGAAATCTACGGTTCCGGAAAACCTCTGGTTTTGATTCATGGAGGCGGGTCTTCTATTTTATATGACTTCAAAGAGGTCATTGCAAGGCTGGAAAACAAGTTTCAACTTATTGGAATAGATCTCCAGAATCATGGGAGAAGTGAGCATCGTGATATTCCTGAAACATTTGAGCAGGATGCTGATGATGTAGCTGCACTTTTAGCAGAACTGAACATTCATAAAGCTTCATTTTTTGGCTTCAGCAATGGAGGGAATACCGTAATGCAGATTGGATATCGTCATCCCAAAATTGTAGAAAAACTGGTCGTTGCTTCAGCGTTTTATAAAAGAAACGGAATGATGGATGGTTTTTTTGAAATGATGGAAGAGGCTACCTTTGACTCAATGCCTGAGCCTTTCAAAATCAATTTTTTGGATCTCAATCCGGATTTTTCCAAGCTGGAAAACCTATTTGAAAAAGATAGTAAAAGAATGCAGACTTTTATTGACTGGGATGATGAGGTGTTGAGGTCTATCGAATCACCTACTTTGTTTATTAGTGGAGACCAAGATGTGATGAAGCCTGAGCATACCGTAGCTATGTGGCGGCTGGTAGAACATTCACAGCTGATGATCCTTCCTGTAGGACATGGAACTTATATGATGGCTGACTTTGATGGCAGTTTCAATGAAAATCTAGTCAACTTTACAACTAAAGAAGTAGAAAATTTTTTAAACAAATAAAGTCACAGATTGCATTCAAATTTTTTCACATCAGGATATGATGTCATTTGTTAAAACATGAGTGTCATTTGTGATTAAATAAAATAATACATAACATTTTAAACTTAAAAATCATGGCAAAATTAAATCCGTACTTAAATTTCGATGGAAAAGCTGAAGAAGCATTCAATTTTTACAAATCAGTTTTTGGAGGAGAATTCGTAGGTGAGATTCATAAAATGGGAAATGCTCCCGGTACCGAAAATCTTTCTGAAGAAGAAAAAAACAGAGTGATGCATATTGCATTGCCAATCGGAGGTGATCTTTTAATGGCATCTGATATTGTTCCAAGCTTTGGACAGAAATTAAATGTAGGGAATAATAATTACGTTTCTATTTTTCCGGAATCAAGAGAAGAAGCAGACAGACTTTTCAAAGGTCTTTCTGAAGACGGGAATGTAGAAATGCCCATTGAAGATCAGTTTTGGGGCGACTATTTTGGAAGTTTTCAGGATAAATATGGTGTTCACTGGATGGTAAATTATAATGAAGAATACGGGAAATAATCTTATATTTAACTAATTATAAAAAGAGATGCCCGTCTTCGGGCAGCTCTTTTGTGTAAACATCAAAAAAAATAGAACTATGGATCCAATTAAAATAGACATTACCATTTTAGCCCCAGTAGAAAAAGTTTGGAATTACTTCAACGAACCCAAACACATTACCAAATGGAATTTTGCCCATGAAAGCTGGCATTGTCCAAGTTCTGAAAATGACCTGAAAGTAGGAGGCAGATTTAAAAACAAAATGGAAGCAAAAGATAAAAGCTTTGCATTCGATTTTGAAGGGGTATATGATGAAGTTACTCCCCACGCACTTATAAAATATCACATGGAAGATGGGCGTAAGGTAGAGGTTATTTTTGATAAGATCGATGAGAATACCACAAAGGTTATTGAGATTTTTGATCCTGAGAAACAAAATTCTGTGGAAATGCAGCGAGATGGCTGGTACGCTATTCTCAATAATTTCCATAAGTATGTTGAGAATCATTAAAAATATTTTTTGTAGCCATGATCAATTTAGTTATCATGTCAAAGAGTTTGAATTCCATTTATGCGATGAGCTATGATCCGGAAGATGATTTTCTTCTGGGAGTTATTGCTGTACCCGCAAGAAGAGCCTTGAAAAAGGAGAAGATAGATTCTTTGGAAAAGCTGTCAGATTATTCTGAAAAAGAAATTCTACAGCTGCATGGTTTCGGAAAAAATACAATGATGAAGCTGAAAGATCATATGAAGGAGCATCAAATGTGTTTTAAAGAAACATAAATGTAAAAGACTTGATTTTTATCGTGTCGTTGCAATTAGATGAAAATAATTTTCTTTGAATGCAGGGACATTATATTTCTTTTGCTTTATGTTTGTCTTTAGCACATTTTAATTTGTTAATATAAAAACAATTATAATAATACTTTGTCATTCTGAATGAAGCAGGGCATAATGAAGAATCTCTGCATAATAAATGATGCAGAACTTTCAAACTTGTCAGACAAATAAACAGCATAGAACTCAACTTTAAAATATAAACTTATGAATAACGATATTTTCCCATGTCTGTGGTATGACGGAGAGGCTAAACAATCTGCCGAATTTTACTGTAAAGTTTTTGGAGGAGAGATAACTGCAGACACTCCGGTTGTCATGAACATTGATCTGTTTGGTCAACGACTAATGTTGCTTAACGGCGGGCCACAATTTAAAAAGAATCCTTCCATTTCTTTTACAGTACTTTGTGAAACAGAAGATGAAGTTCAGAAATACTGGGACCAATTGATAGAGGGCGGGATAGCTTTAATGGAACTTGATTCCTATTCTTGGAGTACAAAATACGGATGGGTACAAGATAAATATGGAGTAACCTGGCAGTTGTTTTTTGGAGAAAAAGCAGGTGGGCAAAAGATCGTTCCTACTTTGATGTTTATTCATGAAAATAATGGTAAAGCTAAAGAGGCTATGGAACTGTACACCCAGACCTTCCCTGATTCAAAGATAGAGGGGATTCTAACTTACGGACAAGGAGGAGAAGGGCATAGTATACAGGAGCCGGCTGAAAATGTGCAGCATGCTCAAATGACCATTGGAAATTATACTTTATACTGTATGGATAATTCGTATGATCATCAGTTTGATTTCAATGAAGGAATTTCTATTGTAATAATGACGGATGACCAACAGCAAACCGACACATACTGGAACGCACTTACAGCAAACGGCGGAAGAGAAAGTATGTGTGGCTGGCTAAAAGATAAATATGGTTTGAGCTGGCAAATTGTTCCTAAAAAATTGATTCAGCTGATGAATGATCCTAATCAGGAAAAAGCTTATAAAGTGGTACAGGCGATGATGAAAATGCAGAAAATTATTATACAGGATTTGGAAGACGCTTATAATTCATAAATATATTTCGGCTTGCTGTTTGATGTTATCTAGATAAAAGGTTTGCTTATGAAAACACAGAACAAATCACAATCTAAATCAAAAGTCCCTAAAGAAGGACTGTTTCCGGAAATTATCCGGAATGATTATCAGGGAAGCAAGAAGTTATGGAACAAGAAAGCTGTTATTTCCGGAGGAGACAGTGGAATAGGGCAGGCAGTAGCCGTTCATTTTGCCAGGGAAGGTGCAGATGTTGCTATTATTTATAAGGAAAGTGACAATGATGCTAAAGAAACCAAACGATTGGTAGTAAAAGAAGGTCGGAAATGCCTTTTGATTAAAGGTGATCTTACCCGGAAAACATTTAGAGATAAATGTACAGATAAGATTAGAGAAGCTTGGAAGAGTATTGATATTCTGGTTAATAATGCAGGAATTCATACTTCTAAAAATAGTCTGGAAAAAATTTCAGATGAGCAGATTAAAGAAACCTTTGATACCAATATCATTTCTATGATTTCTTTTACCCGAAATTTTCTTCCGCTGATGAAAAAAGGAGGCCGTATTATTTGTACAACTTCGGTTACGGCGTATCGGGGAAGCGATCATTTAATTGATTATGTAGCTACTAAAGGAGCCATCTTATCCTTTATCCGTTCATTGGCAGATAATCTTGCTAAAAAAGAAATTCTGGTCAATGGAGTAGCGCCCGGACCTATATGGACGCCACTTGTAAAAGAAGCATTTGATGATCTTTCAACCTTTGGAAAGGATACTCCGTTAAAACGTGCAGGGCAGCCATCAGAAGTAGCTCCCGCTTATGTTTTTCTCGCCTCTAAAGATGCCAGTTATATCACAGGGGAAGTAATTCATATCAATGGTGGAGATTTTGTCGGAGGCTAAAAATGATCACATAGCCTCTCCTTTTATATTCTTAAGTTCTCTGAAAAACTCAAACATACCACTTAATAAATAAAAAAATATGGAACAATTATCATATGAAATAGAAATCAATGCAGAACCTGAAAAAGTATGGAGCGTCCTTTGGAGTGAAATTACTTACAGACAATGGACTACTGCTTTTACAGAAGGCTCTTTTTATGAAGGCGTGTTAGAAGAAAATAGTATTGTTAAATTCCTGGACCCCAAAAACAATGGGATGTACAGCAGGGTTATAAAAGTGATTCCCAATCAGGAAATAAAATTTCTGCATTTAGGGGAGATTTATGAAGGGATTGAAGTAGCCCAGGAATGGGGCGATGCAACAGAGGCTTACTTCCTTGAAGAAAATGATGAAGGAACTTTATTGAGAACAGTAATTAATACTCCAGCTGAATTTAAATCTTTTTTTGAAGAAAAATTTCCAAAAGCAATGAATATTGTTAAACACCTTTCGGAAAATCAGCTGTAAAGAAATACCCATTTAGAGAGATAACCAATCACAAAAATCTAAAATATGGAAACCTTATCTTACGAAACAATAATAGAGGCTCCCTTACAAAAAGTATGGGATATTCTCTGGGGACCTGAAACCTACGGTCAATGGACACAATACTTTGGGGCCGGATCTTCTGTCATGAAATCCGATTGGCAGGTTGGCGGGAAAACCTATTTTCTTAATGAAAAAGGAGATGGAATGGTTTCTACCATAGACAGCCTGGATGAGCCTCATCAAATCGTTTTTAAACACTTGGGGATGACTGAAAATGGAGTAGAAGATACACAAAGCAAAGAAGTCATGGAATGGAGTGGCTGTTTTGAAAAATACTTCCTGACTGATTTTGATGGAAGAACCAAGCTTCATACTGAAGTCCAGGTAGACAGTGAATGGCGGGATCATATGGATACCGGATTTACGAAAGGTCTGATGGTTGTAAAAAGTCTGGCCGAAGGAGTTAACCGGAGTGAAGTGTAGAAGGAAAGAATGATTTGGATTCGGGTTCAAATAAAATCTTATAAAGTCTTTAACATCCCATTGTGTATTTCTTCTTATTATTTATTGTCTAACTATTCAACAAAACTATGAAGCTATTAGTTATTCTCTTCGGTACATTTATATTGGCTCTGCTGGGAACTATGCTATTTCAGGGAAAGCCGGATCTTTTATTTTCTGGAAATCTTGGAATGGCGGTCTTTATCATATTTACAGGTTTCTCCCATTTTAAATTTCAAAAAGGAATGGCCATGATGATCTCCTGATTTTATCCCTGCTAAAATGTTTTGGGTATATGGTACAGGCTTTCTGGAAATTGCTGCCGGAATAGGGCTGATGATTCCTGCTATCCGTGAAATGACTGCCATTTTACTGATTGTTTTTTATGTATTGGTTTTTGTAGCCAATGTTCATTCATCTCAAAAGAAGATTAATATTTTTAAAGCAGATTATACCGGCCCGGGAATGCAATACCTTTATACCCAAAGAATTCCCATGCAGATTATTTTAATTGCATGGACCTGGTATTTCGGAATATATTTACATTAATACATATAAGCAGCCTTTCGGGGCTGTTTTTTTATTTAAAACGATCAAAATAAATGTTAAATATTGTAACGTTTTGAGTTTTGAGTTGTCTTATTAATAAAGAATCTGATTTTTTATTGATTAAAATATTGGGGACTCTGTTTTTAATTTTAAAACGTAAGTTATGAATCTAAATTCCAAAATTTTCGGTACAGCTTATATCGTACTTTCTGCTATTATGATCAATGCTCAAAATACAGCAAATAAACTTCCGGGAGATCCCACCCTTCCATCTACTAAAGCCAATCTTGAAAAACTGGTTTCCTACGACAAAGGAAACTTTACATACAAAGTGGAAGATTATTTTGCAAGGCCAAAAGCTTCTGTATTTAAAATTTCTCCTGACGGGAAATATCTTTCTTATAAGGAAAAAGATAAGGACCGTAAAAATCATGTCTATGTTAAAGAACTGAATACAGGGAAAATTACCAAAGCCATTGTTGAAAAGGATGATCTGATAAAAGCGTATGGCTGGCTAAATAAGAGCCGTTTATTCTATACTCAGGATAAGGGAGGAAATGAGAATATCCACTTGTATGCCGCGAATGTGGATGGAACTAATCTTAAAGATTTAACTCCATTTGACGGAATTACCCTAGGTGAGATTATTCCCATAAAAGATACTGATTTTGTTGTAGTGACAATGAATAAAAACAATAAGCAGATCTTTGAACCTTATAAAATCAATTTTGTAACAGGAGAAATGACACAACTTTATGAAAATAAAGATGTCAATAGTCCTATCGACGGTTATCTTTTTGATAAAGAAGGTAATTTAAGAGGCTATAATGTTCTTGAAAACGGATTGACCACTAAAACTTATTACAAAGATTTGCAGACAGGAAAATTCAACCTTTTGAAATCTGCGGACTGGTCAGATACTTTCAGTATTATTGAGTTTAACGATAATTCTAAGAATAAAGATGAGGCTTATGTAGTGACCAATCTGGATAGCGATAAGACAAGAATTGTTTTATATGATCTGAAAAAAAATGCAGTCATTAAAGAAGTATATGCTAATCCCGTATTTGATGTAAGTTCGATAAGCCTGGCTGGCAAGAACAGAAACTACGAACTGGATTACATCAGCTATGAAGGTTTGAAAGGAGAAACAGTCCCAGTAAGTAAATTTTATAAAGAAGTTGATGAGAAATTAAAAGCACAGTTTGGAGATAAAGAATTTAGTGTTGTTTCTTCTGATGATAATGATGATAAGCTCTTGGTCGTAGTAGGAAGTGACAAATTATACGGAACTTATTACGAGTATGATACCAAAACCAAACAGACAAAACTTCTTTATAATCTTATGCCACAGCTGAAAGAGGAAGATATGGCTGAAATGAGACCTATAGAATTCAAAAGCAGGGATGGATTAACCATTCGTGGATATATTACATTACCTAAAGCAGCTTTGGAAGGTAAAAAGGTCCCTTTGATTGTAAATCCTCATGGTGGTCCTCAGGGAGTGAGAGATCATTGGGGATTCAATCCTGAAGCTCAATTGTTTGCAAGCAGAGGGTATGCAACTCTTCAAGTGAATTTCAGAATTTCAGGAGGATATGGAAAAGAGTTCCAGAAAGCAGGATATAAGCAGATCGGAAGGAAGGCCATGGATGATGTGGAAGATGGAGTGAAATATGCGATCAGTCAAGGTTGGATAGACAAAGATAAAATTGCAATTTATGGGGGAAGCCATGGAGGATATGCTACTTTAATGGGATTAATCAAAACACCAGATCTATATGCGTGTGGGGTAGATTACGTAGGAGTCTCTAACATTTTCACCTTCTTTGCTTCTTTCCCGGAATACTGGAAGCCTTATAAAGAAATGGTAAAACAGATCTGGTATGACCTGGATAATCCGGAAGAAGCTAAAATTGCCAAAGAAGTATCACCCGTATTTCAGATTGATAAAATCAAGAAACCCTTATTTGTAGTACAGGGAGCGAATGATCCAAGAGTAAATATCAATGAGTCTGATCAGATTGTAAAAGCAATGCGTGCCAAAGGTTTCGAAGTTCCTTACATGGTAAAATATGATGAAGGACATGGGTTTGGAAAAGAGCCTAATAGAATTGAACTGTATAAAGCAATGCTGGGATTCTTTGCTGAGAATTTCAATAAAAAATAAACCGGCAATTTTTATAATTTTGGAAACGGAGGATGTGATGTCTTCCGTTTCTTTTTTTCATTGCGAGCGAATTTATTCTCTATGAAATTTAAATGTAGAGGTTGGAAATCGCAAAGACGCAAGATTATTGATAGACTTTGTGTTTTATAGCGCAAGATTCTGTGTTAATCTGCAAATAATATTTATATTTTTTTGTAAATTTGTTTTTTAAGTCGGCCTAGAGCTAGACTCTGTAGCGTGCTATACTATCTCAGTTTTCACGCTATTTTTTGATTTATATTTACCGTCATAAACGGTTTCATTTTTTAAAAAGAATATAGATCAATTCTAATATTTTTCTTTGGATTGCTACTAAAGCCTTCATTTTTATTCCATGTTTTGAAGTGAGTCTTATATAAACTTCTTTGAAGTTATCATCCCACTTCACAATTGTTAAAGCCGGCAAAAACAAACATTTCCTTAACATTCTATTTCCTTTTTTTGATATCCGTGATTTACCTTTTACCGACGTTCCAGATTGTTTTTCTCTAACATCTAACCCTGCATAACTTGATAATTGAGACTTGTTTCTAATCAGTTCAAAGCCATTGGTCTCTCCCAAAACAGTAACCGCAGTTAAAACACCAACTCCCGGTATTGTTGTAAGTCGTTCTATCAATTGTTTTATCACAGGATTAGTATTGATAATAGTATCGATATCTTTCTTTATTGCTTTTTCTTGAGCATTGAGCAAATTCATACGAGCTTGCATTCTTTCTATACTTTTTAAATGAGGAGAAGCTTGAATAGTTTCTGCATGAAGCTGATTTTTTATCACATTCCGCTCCTGAACAATTTGATCGCGCTCTCTGGTAAGCTGTTGCAGCTCATTATAAGTCTGATCAGGTTTTTTCCAATGATTTAATTTTCTTTCAAGACCGAACTGAGTAATAGCCTGAGAACAACTTTTATCAGTTATCGTTTTTATATCAAGAGTTCTTAGGTAGCTACTTATTTTATTGGGCAAAACGATATAGACCTTTTTATTATTCTCAGCAAGATAATAAGCGAACTTCTGATGATAAACCCCTGTGGCTTCCATAACATAGTGAATTTCCTGATCTTCAACACTTTGTTTTTCAATCCAATTAATCAATAATGGGATTCCAACATCTGTGTTTTTAAATACCTTATAAGCTAGAAATTTTATAGTTTGATCTTCATATAGACAACCTAAAGTAACTACTAATTCTTTTTGAGACACATCTATACCGGCTACTTGTTTTAATACTTTCATCTTTTATTACTTTTTAAGTGAGATATCTTCCTTCGTCTTTTCTCCTGATTGGATATTCTGGATATTAAATGAGGTTTTTAATTCCTTACATTCTGCTCTGACTCTAAAAGATAAAAAAGAATGAGGTCGTTTCTTGCGCCGAATATGTTTCTTTGAACTATTGGATTTTTATTCAACTCTCATTCTTATTCACTTTATGGCTAAGATAATATTTGAGATAAAGCAAATTATAACTTATACAAACATAGGAGGATTTTATCTGCGATAAAATTGAATGTTGCATATATTTGTCTCGCAGATCTCACAGATTTCGCAGATTTTTAATTCGTAGTTTTTTTCCTAAAGAGTTCGTATTATAGAAAAAGCTATTGTTCCATAGATTAATTATAAGATAACCATTTTTGTCATTCAGAGCGAAACGGAGCGTAGCATGGAATCTAAACTGTCTTTCGTAGACGTTGCAGTTTTTTAGCCTCAATCATCTGCCAAATCTGCTCAATCAGCGAGATAAAAAAAAATCAACAGCTTTTTTGTCATTCTGAATAAAGCGAAGCAGAATGAAGAACCTCAATAATAACTTCTCACAGATTTTTAGATAATACAAAAAAAAGATGAAATGAAAATCCGATGAATACAGGAAAAGTTGAATTGTAAGAAAAATATTTTAAATTTATTAAAGTAAATCCAAAAGGATAGCCGTCATAGCAGTATGGAGGTTGTCGAAAAAATAACAATGCCACAGAAGGATAAAGAAAGCATCATCTCACAAACCGTTTCCAACTACGGAGGGAAGCTGATGTCTTATATTCGTCCCAAAGTGAAAAACACGGAAGATGCGGAAGATATTCTGCAGGAAGTGTGGTATCAGTTCAGCAGTCTTACCAATCTTTCCGAGATCGTGAATGTTGGGGGCTGGCTGTATAGGGTAACGGCGAATAAAATTACAGACCGTTATCGTAAAAGAAAACAGAAAATCTGGAAGATTTCGTCTATGAAGATGAAGACGGAAGCTTTTCCATCAAAGATATTTTATTGATGGACGAAAGTGCCGGACCTGAAGTAAAGATGTTTCAGGATGAGATCTGGAAAAAACTGTTTGAAGCGCTTGATGAACTTCCCGAAAAACAAAGGCTGGTCTACGTAGAAAACGAACTCAACGACAAAACCCTCCAGGAGATCGCCGATGAACAAGGGGAAAACATCAAAACCATCATCAGTAGAAAAAACTATGCTGTAAAGCATCTTAGAAACAGATTGAGAAGATTATACGAAGATTTAAAAAGTTAGAAAAAGAAATTATGAATCATAAACACAAAAAGGGCTGGATTTTTTTATTGTTATGTCCACCATTAATTCTCCTAGCCGTTACCTGGATTGTAATGTCGCTGTGGAATTGTCTTCTTCCTGAAATTTTAGGGGTAAAATCCATTACATTCTGGCAGGCGATGGGGATTCTTATCTTAAGTAAAATTCTTTTTGGAGGTTTCCATTTTGGTAAAGGAATGAGAGATTTCAAGGAGCGAAAGATGAGGGAAAAAATGGAAGGTTTATCACCCGAAGAAAAAGAGAAATTTAAAGAAGCCTGGAGAAACAGATGCTCCGGAGGATTCTTCAACAGAAATAACGAATAATTTGAAATTTTTAAAGAAGTAGTAAAGTAAAATTAAAATTCATTCGTCTTTATAAAAAACAAGAAGTAGTAAAATTTAAAATTTTGAAAAAATGAAAAATTCAGCATTAAAAGGAGCTCTTGGAGCCCTAGCCGTTGTGGGTGTAGCCCTAATCGCTAAAAAAGCAGCACAAAGAAAAAGATTTATCAGAGGCATTTTTGATGAGTATGGAATCAAAGAAAAATCTCCTTTCGGATTAGCAGACAAGATCAGAGAAATGAATGATGAGGACTATCAGGAACTGAAAGGAAAATTCAAAAAAGAATTCAGCTCAAGATGCTGTAAAAGGATAATACCTGCGAAGCATAAAAAGTAAATAACTAAATTGAAATTGTTTAATTCGGGCTCGGGAAGCAAAGCTTCCCGAGCCCGAATTTTTTATTTTAAAGCCAATCAAACCATTAACCAGAATTTAAGAATGTTTTGGCAGTGAATGTATTAATTAAAGACTAAATTTGTTTTCTTTTTATTAATATTATACTATAATGGAACTGAAGAATATTTTCATCACTATCCTCACTCTTTTTTCTATGGCAGCTTATGGGCAGAAATCTGAATTGAAGCAGAAGCAATATATTTTCTTTCTGCACAATAAATTTCTGGAGGACCATTCTGCGGATGAAGCACATCCTAAATATGGTATTGTAGAATATGAAAAAGTCCTACACCAGTTGAAAGACAGTACTAATGTTATTCTTTTTGAGAAAAGAAAGCCTAATACTGATCCGGCAGGATATGCTCTAAAAATAAAGAAGCAGATTGATCGTCTGATTAAAAAGGGAGTTAAAGCTGAAAATATTACAGTGGTAGGAACATCTCAAGGTGGTTATATTGCGCAATATATTTCCTGGTATGAAAAAAATCCGGAATTGAAATTTGTTTTTATTGGTGCTAGTTTTAAAGATGATTCTTTAGAAAAAGACCCGAATTTCAAATTGTATGGAAGAATACTTTCCATTACAGAAAAGTCAGATGACGGCCACGTTCCTCTATCGCAGGAGCAGCGATTTATCAGATCAAATATTAAAGATTTTAAAGAGATTGAACTTAATACAGGATTGAATCACGGTTTTTTATTTAAAGCTCTGGAAGACTGGATTCTTCCCACAAAAGAATGGATCAGTCGTAAATAACTGTAAAGAGTATAGGGAATTAACTTTGTATAGTTTGTTGAAAAACATAAGAGCACAGATTTTTTTACCACGAATGCTCGAATAATTTAACTATTAATAAAAAAATCTTTTCTATTTCCCCTTTAGTTCAGAAATTTAATTTCTTTTTACAAACTAAAGGAAGCATAGATTTTCTACAAATAAACCCATTCGTGCATTAGTGGCCATCAAAAATGCAGTATTCAATTTTATCGAAGATAAAATCTTTGCGTCTTAAAAACATAAAGTTTTTCAATATTCCTTGCGACTTTGCGCTTTCCAACAAAGATATCAGACTTTGAAATTCTGAGAAATAACAGCTTATTATTTAGGATGAATACAAAGCAAAAAGAAAAATAAATCCTTATTTTTGTATTACTCAATGAAAGATTACTACTATTTTCTCGGTATATCCCAGGATGCTTCAGAAGAAGACATCAAAAAAGCGTATCGAAAACTCTCTCTGAAATATCATCCGGATAAAAATGAGAATGATGATTTTTTTGCAGATCGCTTTCGTGAAATTCAGGAAGCTTATGAAACATTGAGTGAGCCTTCAAGGAGAAAATCTTATGACCAGAATTTAGAAAGCCATCAGCGAAGTTTCAGGTATAATATCCCACCTGCTATTAAAACTTTTACAGCCAATAAAGTTCATGCGAAAAAAGGAGAGGAGATTATTATCAGCTGGCAGACCAGCAATGCGGATGTGGTAAAGGTTCTGCCTTTCGGACTTGAAAAACCTTATGGAGAAAGGATCTTTAAGATTACAGAATTTAAAGACGGGAAATTCCAGCTATTGCTTCATGCCACCAATTCATTATTACATAAAACCGTAGTGCAGGGAATTACAATTACTGAGGTTTTTGAGAATAATACAGATCAATTCAAAAATACAGTGGATGAAATGTTTAAGCCACAGCCCAGAACGGTGATTAATAAATCAGGTCAGCCTAAGATTATAATGCTGTTTTGGGGTGTTATGATACTGGCAGTTGCTTTATATTTTCTGATAAAGGAATTCTTTTAAGCCATTTTCTTCCTTCCAGGACACTTTTTACATCTTTTCCCTTTTTTGAATTTTTTGCAGCAAGATTTCTTTTCACAAAACATCTCTTCGTTGTTGAATGAGTACACAGGTGCCAAAGGCGGAACTTTAAACGGGACAATCATATTCATGTTGCAAATATATTAATTTAGAATAAATATAATTAATAAAATTTCATAAAATTCTTAAAACCTGATGAATAGCAGTCTGGGTGCTTCTTTACAGAACAAAATGTTATAAAATTTTACTATATTGAAGGTGGATCTTTTCGCATTTTTTCATACTAACATATTTACTTTTTACCTGTTATAAATAAAAACAGGTTTGGGATTATTTTTAATCCTTACTTACAATTTTATCTGTTTTTTTAATGAATGATTCATTGTTTTATTAATAAAGAATCATTGATAATATTGAATACTATTTGTAAAAGAAAGATAATAGTTGTTTAAAATGGGGTAAACCTTATTGGACAGTTATCAAAAGCTAGTAGGTTTGGGATAATTGAACTATTTAGTGAATTATCATTGGTGATAAGCTGTTGTACAATCGTGTAAAAAATTGTAATTTTACCCATCTTTTTACAAACAAAATCTAATAAATAAAAATGAATACAGAACAGTTTGTGAGCCGTCACATTTCCCTAAATGAAGCCGATAAACAGGCGATGTTGGAAAAACTTGGCGTTTCTAGTATTGAAGAGTTAATTTCTCAGACCATTCCTTCTTCTATCCGTTTAGAAAAAGATCTTGAGATCTCAGATGCACTTTCGGAATACGAAATGCTAAACCACTCTAAGGAGTTGGCATCAAAAAATACTGATTATACAAGTTATATCGGTTTCGGATACCACAATACCCTTTTACCATCAGCTATTCAGAGAAATATCTTCGAAAACCCTAGCTGGTATACTGCATATACTCCATATCAGGCTGAGATTGCACAGGGAAGACTGGAAGCTCTTCTTAACTTCCAGACTGTAGTGTGTGACCTTACAGGTTTTGGTCTTGCGAATGCTTCTTTGCTGGATGAATCTACTGCTGCTGCTGAAGCAATGCACATGTTCTTCAACAACAGAACTAAAGATCAGAAGAAAGGAGAAGCTAATAAATTCTTTATTTCTGACCTTGTATTGCCTCAAACAATCTCTGTATTGAAAACCAAGGCTGAAGGATTAGGGAATTGAAGTGGTTGTAGGTGACCATAAGACACATGCATTTGATGCTTCTTATTATGGTGTTTTATTACAATACCCTGGTAAAAACGGAATTGTTCTGGACTATACAGAAAATATCGTAGAATATAAAAAATTAGACCTTCAGGTAGCGGTTGCTTGTGATCCAATGGCATTGGTGAAATTAAAATCACCGGCTGTAATGGGTGCTGACTGCGCAGTAGGTACTTCACAGAGATTTGGTATTCCATTAGGATACGGAGGTCCTCACGCAGCATTCTTTGCTTGTAGAGAAGAATATAAAAGAGATATCCCTGGAAGAATCATTGGAGTTTCTCAGGATATGTACGGAAAACGTGCATTAAGGATGGCATTACAGACAAGAGAACAGCATATTAAGAGAGAGAAGGCAACTTCTAATATCTGTACTGCTCAGGTTCTTTTAGCAGTAATGGCAGGTATGTATGCGGTTTACCATGGTCCAAAAGGATTAAACTATATTGCAGACCAAATCCACTTTAAAGCCAATGCTTTGAAAGGAGGTCTTGCAGCATTAGGATATCAGGTAGTAGAAGAGCCAATCTTCGATACGGTAAAAATTACAATGCCGGAAGAGGAAAAAGGAAGACTGATGAGAATGATGCAGGATCACAGACTCAACCTTAACTACTTCACAGAAGGGGTGGTAAGTATTGCGATCAACGAAAGTACTACATTAGAGAAATTAAACTATCTGATGGCTTCTTTTGCTCAGTTCAAAGACAAGCAGACTTTCAAATTAGAAATTAAAGAAGGATACAGTATTCCTGAAGAAAACCTTAGAAAGGATCAGATTCTTACAGAAGAAGTATTCAACAGATACCATACAGAAACTGAATTGATGCGTTACATCAAACGTCTTGAGAGAAAAGATTTATCGTTGACACATTCAATGATTTCTTTAGGATCTTGTACAATGAAACTGAACGCAGCTACTGAAATGTTACCGCTTTCATGGGCTGATTGGGGAAGTGTACACCCATTCGTGCCAGTGGATCAGGCTGGAGGATACCAACAGATGATTGCAGAGCTTGAAAAAGATTTGGCAACAATCACTGGTTTCGCAGGAACTTCATTACAGCCAAACTCTGGAGCTCAAGGAGAGTATGCAGGACTAATGGTGATCAGAGAATACCACATCTCAAGAGGAGACCACCACAGAAATGTAGTATTGATCCCTCAGTCTGCACACGGAACAAACCCGGCTTCTGCTGCAATGGCAGGAATGAAAATCGTAGTCGTGAAAAATCTTGAAAACGGAGAAATCGACTTCGAAGATCTTAAAGCTAAAACAGAATTACATTCAGCGAACTTATCAGCTGTAATGATTACATATCCGTCTACTTATGGATTCTTTGATGCTAACATCAAAGAAATTACAAACTTAATCCACGAGCACGGAGGACAGGTATATATGGACGGTGCTAACATGAATGCTCAGGTAGGATTTACAAGTCCAGGAAACATTGGAGCAGACGTTTGCCACTTAAACCTTCACAAGACTTTTGCAATTCCTCACGGAGGTGGAGGTCCTGGAGTAGGTCCAATTTGTGTAGCGAAGCACTTAGTACCATTCCTTCCTTCTAATGCAAACATCAAAATCGGAACTAAAGAAGCTATCGATGGTATTTCTGCAGCACCTTACGGTTCAGGATTGATCCTAAACATTTCTTATGCTTACATCAAGATGCTAGGAACAGATGGATTGAAAAAAGCTACAGGTCATGCTATTATGAACGCAAATTACCTTAAGGAAATTTTAGCTGAGCATTTCCCAATCTTATATTCAAACGAAAACGGAAGAGTGGCTCACGAATGTATCGTAGATTTCCGTCAGTTCAAGTCTTTAGGAATTGAAGTAGCTGATGTGGCGAAGAGATTGATGGACTATGGATTCCATGCTCCTACTGTTTCTTTCCCTGTGGCAGGAACATTAATGATAGAGCCTACAGAATCTGAAAGCAAGGCTGAAATCGATCGTTTTGCAGAAGCTTTAATCTCTATCAAACAAGAAATTGATGAGATTGCTAACGGACAGGCTGATCCGGCCAACAACGTATTGAAAAACGCTCCTCACACAGAACAATTGGTGATCTCTGATTCTTGGGATAAACCATACAGCAGAGAAAAGGCAGCTTATCCGCTAGAGTGGGTAAGAGACCACAAATTCTTCGCTTCTGTATCAAGAGTAGACGAAGCTTACGGAGACAGAAACCTAGTATGTACTTGTGAGCCAATTGAAGCTTATATGTAATTAGAGTTTTTTCTAGATATAACAAATCCCTTTCATTGTTGAGAGGGATTTTTTATGATTCTGCAAAGCAGGGAGATTTTATGAAGCTGTAGCTCTATAAAAAAGACTTTCAAAATTTTGAAAGTCTCAATCTGTTATATTTATTTCATTATCTTCTCTTATAGCTGTACGCCACCAAAATGGCTACTCCCATAGTAAGAACGGTGATCATTGAAATGGTTTCAATGGAAATTCCACTTTTCATCTGTGTGTTTTCTTTTTCACAAGAATAAAAGAATAATACTGCCAACAATAGACAGCCCGATAGTAATTTTTTGATCATAGTTGCATTTATTTGGTTATTAATGTTTTATAATCAAAAAGTATACCGATTTTGTGGACTAAATGTAAGCTGCTTTTACTGCCTCTTATTTAGATTTCTGGAAACCTTATTAATTACCGATTGATATTGAAAATAACTGATAAAGGTGATAAGAATAAAAAATAAAGAAGGGATGACAAGTTCTATTATCCATTGATGAACAAAGAAATATAGGATTAAGAAAAGCGCAGAGGCATATATTAAATTGAAAAGAACTTCAACTTTATAGGTTAGTACTTTCTTATTTTCATCATAGGTGAAATATTCCTTACCGGGAGATAGGGTAAGCGGATATCTGTTTGAAAAGTCCAGTTTAACAAGACTGTCTTTTCCGATAACAGTATTGCCTTGTATTTCTATATCATTCATTTCTCTTTCTAGGAAAGAATCACGTGCAGCATCAATTATATTTTTTGAGGTCCTATCTGCTGTTATTTCTACTTTAAATGTATAAATAAATGGGAACATATAATTTTATTATTTATTTACTTTGGTTTCTTCATTCCAGTAATAACTGTCCGGATAGATTCTTGCTCCAAATACAGCGGTTCCAACACGTACAATGGTGGCACCTTCTTCTATGGCTGTTTCAAGATCTCCGCTCATGCCCATGGAAAGGTCATTCATTTCAACATTAGGAATATTTTCACTGATGATTTCCTGTTGCAGGTTTTTGAGGATTTTAAAGCATTCTCTTACCTTTTCTGTCTCTGCACTGAACAAGCCAATGGTCATTAATCCTTTTACTTTTAATGTAGAAAATTCGGAAACTTTTCTGGTTAATTCAATGGCTTTACTGGGCTCCACTCCAAATTTACTTTCTTCATTAGAGGTATTGACCTGAATGAAAACTTCAATCGTTCTATTTTCCGTTAAAAGTCTTTGGTGCAGTTTTTCCGCCAGTTCTAACCGATCCATTGACTGTACGCAGGTGACATCATATTTCAGGATATCTTTGATTTTATTGGTCTGAAGATGCCCGATGAAATGATTGATGTGAGGTATTTCTTTCAGGTCTTCGTATTTTTCCTTCAGCTCCTGAATCTTATTTTCAGCGATTAAGGTCTGTCCGTTTTCCAGTGCGATTTTAATACGTTCAGCAGAAACTGTTTTAGTAGCCAGTAAAAGTTGAACTTGATCAGGGTTTCTTCCTGCTTTTTCACAGGCATCTTTAATCCGCGTATTGATGATATTCAGGTTATGAAGGATATTTTCTTTCATGATGGAATGATTTCTTTAGCTTCCAGTTTTTGAATTAAAGTCGTTTTTACAGCTGTTAATGCATGGTCTTTAGCTTCTGCAAAAGAAATGGAGTATTTTCTTTCAATAGTCCGCATATCATCTGGAAAACGGCTGAGCAGTGTGTCATAGAAAGTATCCAGAAACTCCACAGAAGGCATTTCGTAATTGATCCTAAGCTGAAAACGTCTTAGTAGTGCTGTGTCAATAATTTCAGGGTGATTGGTGGCGCATAATAAAAGTGCATTCTCAGGATAATAATCAATAAGCTGAAGTAAAGTGTTCACTAATCTTCTCATTTCACCAACATCTTTATCATCACTGCCTCTTGCTTTTCCGATCTGATCCAGTTCATCGAGAAACAGAACAGATCTTTCTCTGGCTGCTTTATCAAAAATCATTTTAATATTCTGAGAAGTCTCACCAATTCTGGAGGAAACAATATTACTTAAGTTTAAAATGATAATATTTTTTCCAAGGGCATTGGCAATCGCTTTTGCTGTCATTGTTTTTCCGCATCCTGAGCTTCCCTGAAGAAGGATCTTATGATTTACAGGAAGTCCATATTCCTGAAGTTGTTTGCTGTACGTATGTTCCTTAATCAGTTGTATAAGCTGATCTCTGTTGCTTTTATTGAGAAATACATCGTTAAGACTTATTGGCTCTTTATCTTGAATAATGAGGTTGTACAGATTCATAATGATAATTAATAAATTCTTGAATCTAACAAAGATAAGGCTTTATAAAATGGGGAGAAGCATCCTGATTGAGAATAAACAGCTAGACCAGGGGGAGAATGGGTAATTAATGAGGGGTAATAAATAATGAGGAGGGTTTAATAAATAGTCTCTTTTCATTATCATAACTAAAAAAATAAATCCGGACTAGTGCCCGGATTTATCATTTGGATATTAAAATTTGTTATGAAACTAAGATCTTTCTGCTTATGTTTTTGGGCCCTTTTACCTCATTGGTAAAAGAGCGATCTGATTTCTCAGAGTAAAAACATAAAACAATATAATTAGTATAGTTTTGCTATAGGCTTTTTGATTTTAATGATTAGTTTCTTTCTCTTTTTACAGTCATAAAATATGATGAGAATACTACTAAACATGTTGCGATACCGATATAAGTTACCATTTTGTATTATTTTTAATTATTTGACTTTTTTTTATTAATCTTTCAATTGCAATATTACAGCTTTCAAATCACGTGCCAAAGCAAAACACTATGATGTATATCAGTGTGTTATGGGTGTTTTATTTAATTTTTAAGAGATTTTTTGTTTACGTTTTGTTAATGTGTTATTGTGAATTTATTAATATATTTATTGTTCTGTCTTCATAAATATGTGAAAACGTTAACCGTTTCCAGACTTCTATATTAGACTTGATAAAACAAACAATAAATAATGCGGTGCATAGTATTGGTGTAAATGGATATTTTCAGATGTAAAATTTCAGTAAGAAAGAGATTTCTATGTTAAGAAAATTTATTTTTACTGCTGATTTTTGTGGCGATTTTTTTGTCAGCTGTCCGATTTCATGACATTATTTTTATGACACAACTGGAAAAAAATCTTTTGTTTGTCAGCTTGCTGGGGTTTACAAGTAGATGAAGAACACGAAATATAGAAGTTGCAGCCTTCTTTTTGGGAATAGGAGAGAGGTTTTACTATTTTTGTATAAATAATACTTTATGGGACGCAGTTATCTTTTTTGGCTTTGGCAATTGTATTTGAAATCATAGCGACTACTTTCCTAAAAAAATCAGAAGAGTTTTCTAAACTATGGCCGTCTGTTGTTACCATATTAGGATACGCCTGTGCTTTCTATTTTTTAAGTCTGAGCCTTCGCCAGATTCCTGTTGGGATTACGTATGCAATATGGTCCGGAGTAGGTATTGTTTTCATCACAATAATTGGAGTTGTTGCATTTAAGCAGGTTCCGGATCTGCCTGCCATTATCGGAATAGGGTTGATTATTTTGGGGGTAATCGTAATCAATATGTTTTCAAAAATGGGAACCCATTAATTCTTCATTACATCATTTTCTATCAACCAACATCCATCCAGTATCAATCATGAATCATCATTTATGGTATTACTCATTGCTTATTATTGATTACTCATTTCAACTTCTGTATATTAGATTGAAAGAACTGAAATAAAAAAATCCTCTCATAGAAAATTTCCAGACTATTTTCAATAATAAAATCGGTGTGGCGGGCCGTATGGGGTACGGTTTCTTCCTCTACAAATACAAACCATAGCTCAGAAAGAGAATGTCTTCTTTTAAATTCTTCACAGGTATTGCAGTCTGGAAAAGCTGAATGCTTCAGGCTATAAAAAAGAATTCCTTTTTTTATTCCGTTTTGTTCTATAATATTAATAGGATGCTGAATATAGTGGAGGATGTTGATCTCCGAATCAAAACATTCTACAAAATGATGAAGATCAATAAGCTGTATTACCTTTTCTTCCTGTTGTAATTCTGTCATAAAAAAACATTCTGATGTGATTTCTTCCGTTAATTCCTGAAAAACTGCTAATTCCATATACACTGATTAAACATTGCAAAGAAAGATAGAATTTGGGTTCTGCAATTTGTTTTTATACAAAACTGCCATTATTTTATACGAAATCCGATCATGAATAGAAGCTATAATTGGTATAATAAAATATAGGTTTCGTATAATATTATAAGAGAAACTGATGGATTATCTATTTTTGTATTTATATATTAACCTTAGCATATGAAGTACAGACTATGGCATTTTAAAGAAACACTTGCAATGGACTTTCTGGTGGAAAGCCGTTACCAATATGCCAGGCACCTGCTGTTTCTGATTTCCTTTTTCCTTTGGTTATATAGTGCCAGATTCTGGCAGTCATTTTCAGGAATACATCAGCTGTATGTACTGCTTTTTGTGTATTCTATACTTATTACAATGATATATATTAATATTTATGTCCTTGTGCCTAAGCTCTTTTTTAAAACAAGATATATTGCATATCTGTCGCTTCTTATCATTATGGGAGTGATAGGAATTAATATTATAGGATTTGGCTTCAGGTCGGTTTTCGCTGATTTCAGGGCTGGAGATATCCCCAGACAAACCGAAAAAGGAAGTGTTTATGAAGGAGTGTTGATGTGTATTCCTATCATTTTTACAACCACCACGGTCAAGCTGCTGCAGAAATGGATTAAAGATAATCAACGAATCAATGAGCTAAGTAATCTTACCATGCAGATGGAACTGAATGAATTAAGAAATCAGATCAATCCTCACTTTCTGTTTAATATGCTGAATAATGTAAAAGCTCTTATCAGAACAGATCCTGGAAAAGCTTCAGTGGTGATTGTTAAGCTTTCGGAATTTCTCAGATATCAGCTTTATGAAAACAGTGCAGAAAAAACACTCCTAACCTCAGAAATTGATTTTCTGTCTAATTTTTTAAACCTTGAAAAAATAAGACGTGAAAATTTCACCTTTGATATTCAAACAAAAGCTGAGAACAGAACAATCAATACGACCTTTATTCCTCCGAATCTTTTTACAACTTTTGTAGAAAACGCAGTAAAACATAGTGTGAATATCAGTGGGAAAGAATCTTTTGTAAAAATAAATATCAGTATTGAAGAACAAAATCTCTATTTTAAATGCGTGAACTCCAGAGATCCTGATTATTTTATTTCAGATAAGAAGAACAGCGGCCTTGGTCTTGCCAATATTACCAGAAGATTAGAACTTCTTTATAATGATACTTTTGATCTGAAAATAGATTCAGAATCTAAAGAATATACTATCCATTTAAAAATTCCTATATGATGAATTGTATTATAGTTGATGATGAACCCTTAGCAAGAGGAGAAATGCGTTCCCTCATCAATGAGACGTCAAAGATTGATATTCTGGGTGAATTTTCCAATGCTCCCTCTGCCCTGGATTTCCTTAAAGATAATGACGTAGATCTTATTTTTCTTGACATTGAAATGCCAATGGTCACTGGATTGGAATTTGCAGAAATGCTTCCCAAAAGATCACTGATCATCTTTACGACAGCTTATTCCCAATATGCTTTGAAAAGTTATGAACTGGAAGCAGTAGATTATCTTTTAAAACCCATTGATCCGCAAAGACTTGAAAAGGCAATCAATAAAGCTGTATTATATACCAAACTTCTTTCTAATGATACCATAAAAAATACGGTGGAGTCCAATACTGCTGATTTTTTATTCATTAAAGCAGACCGCAGGTTTTACAAGATCAATTTTGCAGATATTAAATTTATAGAAGGACTGAAGGATTATGTAGTCATCCATACCAAACAGCAAAAACTTATTACAGCGATGAACCTTAAGACAATTCATCAGAAAGTTTCCGGTGAGAATTTTATCAGGGTCAGTAAGTCATATGTGGTGAATGCAGATTATATCGATTCATTTGATAATCATAATATATACATTGAAGAAGCTGAAATTCCTATTGGAGAAGTGTATAAAGCCGATTTTTTCACAAAATATGCTGGCGGGCTTTTAGGGGCAGATTGATAATTCATAAGCTATAGTGGAAACTTACTGCCCATAAAATCTATCAAAAAAGATTCTACTTAATAAAGCTTCTGGTCATTTTCGCAATAAAAGCTCCTTCTTTTTCCAATTCCTGTTTTTTTCTTAATCAGTTTTTGTCCGCAGATTGGGCAGATGGATTTTGTGTGTACCAGCCAATGTTTTTTAAGAGTAAATTCTCTTTTCCACTCCAGAAATTCAAAACTGTAATTTCTTGCTTCTGCAATAAGTTCCTTACGCTTTTTAGCCGGAAGATTTCCTATCATGCTTTCCGGTTGTACACCAATTCTGAACAAAACTTCATTCTTAATAATATTTCCGACTCCAGAAAAAATATTCTGATCCATTAATGCATCACATACCATCATTTTCGGATTGGATTTCAGTTTCTTTTCTGCTTTTTCAGAACTCCAGAGACTGCTCATCACATCTGCTTCCCAATCGATAGCAGAAAGGGATTCTAATTCAACAAATTTTACAGAACAGGTATAAAAGTACATGCTTCCGCCTGAGAAAAATAAAGCTAACCTTAAGCTTTTGTCAGGCTTTGTCTGTTCATTAATATCATAAGAGCCGAACATCAGTAAATGAATACGGATAGCTGCTTTCTCGAAGACCAGATAAGTTTGCTTACCAAAGGTGCGGATCTCACGAAGCATCTGACCGCTAAATACTTCCTTATCAAATTTTGCATTACCTGATATGTCTGTTACTTTATGGCCAACAAACTGCTGCAGGTTTTCTTTCATTAAAATAATAGATGGACCTTCAGGCATAATGTTATTTTTCAATAAAAAAGTTCAAATACTATTCCGAAAAAATAAAATTATATAGCAGATATTAATCCATCGGGTTATAACTGGAACTTAAAATAATGATTTCATCTGTTCATTTGTCATTCTGCAGGAATCTCGGTAATGTTCTAAGATCCAAAACCAGATTCCTGCAGAATAGTAAATAGTGCCGTTATTTTTATTGCTTCTGTCCCACAAAACGGATGACAGAACCCGTTCCGTTGTGAAATAAACCTTCCTGAAGCTCAATTTCAGTTTCCTGAAGTTCTAGGATAGAATAGTTAGGGAAATCTGCTTTAATTTCTTCTATAGAAAACAGATCCTTTACATCTCTTGGTCCACCTACTTTTTCATTTTTGGTGACATAATCAAGATGCTTTTTACTGAAGGCTTCAAAAATAATAATGCCGCCTTTACGAAGATATTGATCCAGCATTTGATGAACAGATGATTTAATATCTCCAGGGAAATGAGCATAGATAAGAGCGATTGCATCAAATTGCTGTTCATGATAATCTAATGCTTGAAGTTCACCCACCTGATAATCTATAGTCACGTCATTCTGCTCTGCAAGTTGTAAAGCTTTGGATCTGCCTTGCTCGCTGATATCAAAAGAGGACGCTTTCCAACCCTGTAATGCTGCATACACAGAATTCCTGCCTTCACCATCTGCAGGAAACAAAATGGTGCCGGGATTTAATTTTTTGAGCTGTTCTTCCAGATAATTATTAGGTGCTGTTCCATATACAAACTCCTCGTGGGTATATCTTTCATTCCATTTATCAAGCCATGCAGTGTCTTTCATTTTTAATAGTTTAAGTTTTATCAAATGTAGGATGTTTTCAGCGGTATTACCCAACGGAAAAGACTCTGACAGCAATAGATTTTTTGAATGATCATATCTGTTTAAGAAATATCTGAATACTATTCCATAAAACTAAAATTTGGAGTAATTTTGAAAAATGATGAATTTAAACCAGATTTTCACCAATCAACGTACAGGAAACAACCCAAATACTAAGGCTTCAAGAACTGATTTTCAAAGGGATTTCGACAGAATTATTTTCTCTTCTGCATTCAGGAGACTGCAAAATAAGACCCAGGTTTTTCCTCTTCCCGGAAGTGTTTTTGTACACAACAGGCTGACACATTCCCTGGAAGTGTCATCTGTAGGAAGAAGTTTAGGAAGTATTATTGGTGAATTCATTGCTGAGGATTATAAAAGCGAACTGACCGAAGATTCAAAAAGTTTTTATCTATATAATTTAGGAAATGTAATTGCGGCGGCATGTCTTTGTCATGATGTTGGAAATCCTGCCTTCGGACATTCAGGAGAAGATGCTATAGCAAGCTATTTTGAAAGAAATGAAAAAGACCTGAAGTCTAAATTCAATGAAAAAGAATGGGCAGATCTGGTTAATTTTGAAGGAAATGCCAACGCCATCAGAGTATTGGCTCAGCAGCAGCAGGGAAAAGATGCTGGTGGAATCCAGCTTACATTTTCTACATTGGCCAGTATCGCAAAATACCCGTGTGAAGCAGTAGCCAAGAAAAAAGGAATTATTCACCGTAAGAAATTTGGATTTTTCCAGAATGAAAAAGATATTTTCCTTGAAATAGCAAAAGGAACTCAACTCATCTCCGAATGTGAAGAACCGCATATTTTCAAAAGACATCCTTTTGTCTGGCTGGTAGAAGCTGCTGATGATATCTGCTACAACATTATCGATATGGAAGATGCCCACAGATTGGGAATTGTATCCACTTCCGATTGTGAAAATCTTTTCTTCGAACTGGTAAAATCAGAAAGTAATGATATTGATAAGGTTAAAAATAAATTGACTTCCATTTCCAATGAAAATGAAAAGATCTCATATTTAAGAGCAAAAGCGATCAATGCCTTGATTAATAAGTCACTTGAAATTTATAAACAAAATTTTGAAACCATTCTGGAAGGGAACCTGGACAAAGGACTTTTGGATGTTTACAAATCTGAAAATACTGCTTTACAGGATATAGAATCATTCTCTATCGAAAAAATTTACAACCATAAAGCGGTTGTAGAGATTGAGAATGCCGGATACAACGTAATGTATGAATTACTGGATCATTTTATTCCTTCTATCCTGAAACCAGAGGATGAGAGAAAATCTTATGATAAGAAAGCCTTGAAATTGCTTCCAAGACAATTTGTGTATGAAAACGGAACCGATTACCAGAAAGTATTGGGAATCATAGATTTTGTTTCCGGAATGACAGATAATTACGCGACTGACCTTTATAGAAAAATTAAAGGAATCGATATCGGAATGACGGTATAAGCCTATTACATAAAGGCTGGAAGCAGGAAGAAAGGAAGCTGGAAGTTACTACTTCGCACTTCAATTACTTCCGGCTTCCAGCCTCAAACTTCCTTTCCCTGTAAGTCTTCCACGGTTTAAATATTATTTCTATCTTTATAAGAATCAATATTTAAAAACTAAACTATGGGTATTTTTCTGGCTCCCGTTATTATTTTCGGGTTAATTATTTTATTTGCATCGTTTTTTGTGGTTAAACAGGAGACGGCTGCAATCATTGAACGTTTTGGAAAATTCCAGGGAGTAAAGCATTCAGGACTTCATCTTAAGCTTCCCATCATAGATCAGATCGCGAAAAGATTAAATCTCAGAATCCAGCAGCTGGATGTAATGATTGATACTAAGACACTGGATAATGTATTCATCAAGATGAAAATTTCTGTTCAGTATCAGGTAATCAGAAATCAGGTTGGAGATGCGTATTACCGTTTAGAAAATCCGGAAAATCAAATCACCTCTTTTGTATTTGACGTTGTGCGTGCAGAGGTTCCTAAACTGAAGCTTGATGATGTTTTTGTAAGAAAAGACGATATTGCAGTAGCGGTAAAAAGTGAATTGCAGGAAGCAATGAACAGCTACGGATATGACATTATCAAGGCATTGGTAACGGATATTGATCCGGATGAGCAGGTGAAACATGCTATGAACCGTATCAATGCAGCCGAAAGAGAAAAAACAGCCGCAGAATATGAATCAGAAGCTCAGAGAATCAGAATCGTGGCTGTGGCAAAAGCGGAAGCAGAATCTAAAAAACTACAAGGGCAGGGGATTGCTGATCAAAGAAGAGAGATTGCAAAAGGACTTGAAGAATCTGTAAGAATGCTGAATAATGTAGAAATAAACTCACATGAAGCTTCGGCCCTTATCGTTGTGACGCAGCATTATGATACCCTACATTCCGTAGGAGCAAGTAACAGAAGTAACCTTGTACTTCTTCCCAATTCACCAACGGCTGCCAGCAGTATGCTGAATGACCTTGTGGTAGCAATGACAACTGCCAACACAGTGGGAGAGGCTAGCAAAGGAAAATACCCTGACCCACCACAAAAGGAGGCAGGATATTAATAAAGAAAGGGAGATGGGAGCTGGAAGAGGGAAGCTGTGATTGCCGAAAGTAGGGATGAAGGGTTATTTTAAACTACTTCCAGGGGAATGTCTATACAATACGATAAAAATATGTTCACCGGCTGATGGTAACTGCAAGCATCCAGCTTCAGACTTCCAAACCATAAAATAAAAAACGCTTCAGGAATTCCTGAAGCGTTTTTGTTTTATTTCTTTGTTTTAGAAACCTGTTCTACCAATGTATATTTTATTGAAGAGGCATCTGCCGGTGGATTAGCAATTTTTTCTGTTTTTACTTTTAAAACATATTCGTAACCCGGTTCGTAAGTGAATCCTTCAATGTTGCTGTAGAAATTACTCCAGTTTTCAGAAGCATTTTCTTTTACCTGTAGGCATTTCATACGGCCTGCTCCTGCGGAACAGTCTACGGTTTGTGCTCCTACAATAAGTGTTTTTTCACCTGCTGCTGCGGCATCTTTCTTCGTTTTCGAAACCTGCTTTATCAATGTATATTTTATTGAAGAAGCGTCAGCTGGCGGGTTGGCAATTTTTTCTGTTTTTACCTTTAAAACATATTCATACCCTGGTTCATAAGTAAATCCTTCGATGTTTGTGTAAAAATTAGTCCAGTCTTCTGAAGCTTTTTCTTTTACCTGCAGACATTTCATTGGAGCTACTCCTGTACAGTCTGCTGTTTGTGGTCCTACGATGAACGTTTTTTCATCTCCGGCAGATACTCCAGCTGTTGTTGTACATTGCGTCATTGCGAATAATGCTAATGCGGGTGCTGCCCCTTTTAGAATTGTTGCTATACTTTTCATAAACTTGATTTTAGACCTTACTTCGCAATTACCATGCCGAAATTTTCCTGAATTAGTGGATTTCAGGGATTGTTTTTTCGTTTTTTAATCATTTAATTTGAGGATCCAATTAACGAAATCAGAGAAAATCATATCGTAAGCAGAGCTAGTATGAAGATGCGAAATATTGGGGTCCAGGAAATTATGGACAGAATCAAAAGCTCTGAATAGAATTCTGTTTGATGAAGAAAATTAAAAGAATATAGGGTGTATATTTTTTTAAAAAAGAAGAGTAAGAATTAAATTGATGAAAAAAATATTCGTATTAGTTTCCGCTGTATGTATCACGACTAATGCATTGGCTCAACAAGCAGATAATGCACTTCAAGGCTATTTTGAAGAACAGGGAAACGAGACTTTTTATAAAAGTTTCAATTTTGATGGAAATGGTAAAATAGCGAACGGATTTAAAAGCAGCTATTACTTTACCAGAAATGATAGCTTAATTGTGATCCCGGATAAAGACGTATTTATTTTTAAGATTAAAAAAGATAAATTAATCGGAATTTCAGATTGGGTTAAAAATGGAGTATGGATTCGTAAAAAAGACAGCACCGAAGTTAATAATAGAGTAAACCCGGAGGATGCCCGGAAAAGAGCCATTTTATTGTCAGAGTACTACGATAAGACGAAAAATATGTCCGGATTGGATGCGTTGTTCTCCAATGCCAACGATTATACAAAAATCAGCGATGACTTTTGTAATCAAGGGCTGGCTAAAGCTTGTCTTAATGCCTTTGGATTAAAAATGATGGAATATACTCCCGGTTTTTTTGGAGATCTGGAAAAAATTAAAGATAAGAAGCTGAAACCCCATCCGGAATTAATAGAGCTTTCCAAAAAGATAATAGACCTTGGAGAACCGGAAGGATATAATATTCTGGGGGCTTATTATCATCTTTTAGGTCTTCGTGAAAAAGCTTTTGAAACATGGAAAGAAGGTGAGAAGCATGGTGACCCGGCCTCTCTGATGTCAATGGGGCTTATTGAGTTGGGTGAAGAGATGAATAAGGCTCCTAAAAGTCCCAGTATTAAAAAGAAAAAGAAAAAATAATGGAGAAGAAACTGTTGTTTTCATCTGTCTTGATTTTTAGCACTTTGGTAAGCGCACAGAAACTTAAGAAGGAAGATGTTATAGGTTTTTGGAAGCTGAAAGAAGCTGGATTTTATGAAGGGAAAAAGAAGATAGTTAAAGACTTTGACAACTGCCGACTGATGCGCAACTATGCTATACGAGAAGATGGTTTTGCGGTGTATAACTATATAGAAGGAAAAGTAGGAGATTGTATCCCATCAGAGCCAAGGCTTTCCTTCTGGAAAATTGTAGAGAACAGGATCCAGTTTTATGTGGATGATAAGAATATTCTTGAAGAAGTGGTGGTTACTGTAAATAAGGACAAAACAATGACTTTTTCAAGTTATATTCCTGTTCCGGTTAAAGATAAAGATCCCGAGTTGGAAAAGCTATTAAATACCATTCACTACGATATTGTAGAATCTGTATATTAAGATGAACCTATGAATTATGTTACTGTTATTTATCTCCTGAATTTAGTGGTGTATGCCATTTATTTCTTTGGAAAGGGGAGTAGTGAAGAGGTTATTACCATTGTAGATTATTCGATTTCTGCAGCTATGTCGCTTTTTTTAATTCTTGCCGGATACATTAACGCAAAGCAAAAAATGGCTTACAGGTCTGTCCTATGGATGTTTTTTGGGAACATTGTATTTTTTGCAATGTCCGGATTGTTTGACCAGTTTGGAAATGATTTTAATCTTTTGTCAATGGGAAATGATAGTTTTATTTTTACTCTGACTTTAGTAGCTTATAATGGCTATTTATTTCCGCTGATTGTGAAACTGGAAAGAACAGGTTTTTCCCTTGTATTGCCACTTGTATTGTCTTTTGTTCTGCCCTCTTTAGGATATTGTATTGGGAAAATAACTGCACCGAAAAATTCAACTTCATCTGAATAAATTTAATCTGAGTTCAGGCGTCTTGATGTTAAAGAGATTCTACAATTTATATAGTCCATTGTCATTTCAACGAAGGTGAGATTCTTCATTTCACTCCAATATATTCAGAACGACAGCCCACCTTTAAAAGCAAGCCGTAATGTTCATATTCCTACTATTTTAATTTCTCTTAATGGGTTAAAAAAATCATGTTGAAAGTAAAAAATAGAATGGTATGACGTTATGGATTTTGCACCTGATTGTCAGTACCTGCAAACTTTTGTTTACCGATTAAAAGTTCAAAGAAAAGCCTGAAATCTGAGATCAGTGACCACAACGGATATTTAAAGGTAGCTGGCTTATTTCTTTCGATAACTGCATGGCTAAACCAGGCAAATCCGTATCCTACGATCGGAATGTACCATAGAAATCTTTCCTTTCCTGAACTGATAACATATCCTATTACAACAAATATCAGTAGTGTTCCAATAAAATGAAAGATTCGGGTTCCTGTTTTACTGTGTTCCGTAAGATAAAACTGATAAAACTCTTTGTATGTTTTGATTCTTTCAGACATAGTGGCATTAGTTTATTGTTTCTGTTGGATTTACAGCAATAATTCTGCCGATTTTAATATAAGAGATAAAAAAGCAAAAAGGCAAAATAGCTGGATGTGCTATTTTGCCTTTTTAATGTTGTTATGTATTGTTTTTAGCTATTCTTTAGCTCCTTTCCAAGTTTACTGTTCTTATAACCATAGAAGAAGTAAATAAACATCCCAATCAGGAACCACATTCCAAACCAGAACCAATTTTCATGGCTCATTCCGGTAAGAAGGTATAAACAAGAACTTAATCCTATTAATGGGATAAGAGAAAGATTCTTGATAAAAGTAACCCCACATAAGATGAGATTGATGAGAATAAAGAAGAAAATAGAGGCTCTGAACTCTCCGTCCTTAGGATCGCTCCAATTCATTAGCGTTTGGAAAAACTCAGGTTGCCAATAGTAGAAAGCAATTAGTCCACCGATGAAAATAACCGGGAAAATAATTTTACCATTGATATAAGGAAGGTGAAATCTGCCTTTTATTTTTTCTTTGGCAGGAAGTGTTAAAACTCCGGCACAAACCAAAACAAATGCGAAGATGGTTCCGATACTCGTAAAGTCAAGGATGAAGGTTTTATCTGTAAATAAGATAGGAACTCCTACCACAATCCCTGTAACGATGGTTGCAAAAGATGGAGTTTTATATTTTGGATGAATTTTAAGGAACTTCTGAGGCATCAATCCGTCACGGCTCATCGCATACCATATTCTTGGCTGGCCCATCTGGAAAACCAATAGTACAGTGGTGATTGCCACAATAGCTACAAAAGAAACCACAAGCTCCATCCATGCTACATTCGCATTGGTTTTTTCAAAGATGAATGAAAGCGGGTCTCCCACACCATCAAATTTTCTGTAATCTACCATTCCTGTCAATACCAAAGTAAGAGCAATATAGATTACTGTACACAATACCAAAGAGATGATCATTCCTTTTGGTAAGGTTTTTTGAGGATCTTTTGTTTCTTCAGAAAGAACACTTAAAGCATCAAAGCCAATATAGGCAAAGAAAACCCCTGATACGGCACTCATCACTCCTGTAAATCCATTAGGCATAAAGGATGGAATTCCTGTCACAGGACTTATGGGTGTCCAGTTCTCAGTATTGATATAAGCAAAACCAACCAGGATTACCAATAGAATTACTCCTAGCTTTAAGATAACCAAAGAATTATTAAAGTTTTTACTCTCTTTTACCCCAACATAACAAAGCCATGTAATTAAACCATTAATGACCAATGCCGGTATATCAACAATGAACTTTAAGTTTCCAATTAATGGTGCTGATTTCCATGCATTTAATAGTTCTTTGTTTTCAGAACCGTTTAAGACAGCTTTCTTCGCTTCTGTGTAACTGCAGGTTAGGTAATCAGGAATGTGCATTCCGAGACGTCCTAAAAAGCTGGTGAAATAATCAGACCATGAAAAGGCTACATAAATATTTCCGAAAGAATATTCCATAATCAAAGCCCAGCCAATGATCCAGGCAATTAATTCCCCAAAACTGGCATAAGCATATGTATAGGCAGAGCCTGCTGTAGGAATTCTGCTGGCAAATTCAGCATAACAGAGAGCGGTAAAACCACAGGCAAAGCCGCAAATCAAATAGAGAAGAATCACACCAGGGCCACCTCTGAAAACGGCTTCTCCCAAACTGCTGAAACTCCCAGCTCCAATAATTGCCGCAATACCAAAAAATACGATGTCCCATACACCTAAAACTCTTAAAAGTCCTGTTGAAGTATCTGTATCCGAATAGACTTTCCTTCTAAAAAGTTGACTCATTCAATAACTATATTTGATTTGAAAAAAACAAATGTAATGATTTTTTATTTTGATGTTAACAGCTGTTAAGAACATTTAGATAAAAATGCTTAACGAAAATCCTTTAGTCTTAATAAACAGGTATTTCCACATAGCTGTCATTATACCATTTTATCTGCATAGGTTCTCCCGCATCCTGTATCGTTTCATCACTTACATCTTTACCTGTTCCGTAATTGAGCTGCCAGTTCGGATTTTTGTTAACGCCCACCAACAAAAGTAATTTACTTCCCTTTTCGATCTTTTTACTCATAACATAGGCATTTTTTATAGGAATCTGCTCAATAGTATTGGGAGTAAGAAGCTGGCGCGTCTCATTATTTTTAGCATAGCTGGCTCTTGCAATATGCGAAGATAATGAGATAAGTTTTCCGTCAGGTCTGATCTCATAAAGAGAAGCATTGGTGTCAAAATCCTTTTTGTTAGTAGAAATCGTAAAAAACCCTGAAATACTTCCACTGATAATAATATCCTTATCCAATACTTCACTTACAAAATAAGTAGAATTTGTAGTCTTAATGCTGTCATTTTTGCTTACTGCATAATAAGTGTCTTTATCGTTTCTATTGTTGAAATCTACAGTGAGAGGTGTAAAGTTTTGCTGTGTGGGCTTACTAAATACAGAAGAATTATTTTTACTGTTCTGAAGATAAAACTTCAAGTAGGAAGTATGCATTTTATCAAAAGAGGAAACATGTTTCCAGGAGTTGGTGTTCATGACCTGAAAATTAACCTTGTCTTTTAGAAGTTCCGGTTTTTTCCCATTTTTAAGAATATAATCAAACCATGAAAAGGCAAGATCGTCAATACTGATTCTGGCTGCCGGATCTATAGGACTTCCTTCAACGTATGTAAATCCGAAACTCTGTGCTCCGCCATGGTTGTAAGGGCCAATCACGAGATAGTGTTCCGCATTTTTATTATATTTAAGATGTTGGTTATAATAATATAATGCCCCGATCTGGTCATCGTCATAATAGCCGGTAGTGGTAAGAATTGGGATATTGATTTTGGCGAACTCCTCTTTATAAGGAACCATTTTCTGCCAGTATTGGTCATAACCCGGATGATCCAGCCATCTTTGAAATATTTTGCTTGGCTTTTTGCTGATACTATCCAGAGATCTGAATGAACTTCCGCTTTTATACCATGCTGTATTGATAGAATCCCATTTGGCCGCATTGTTGAAATCTATCTCATCGGTATACTTATTATTGGTAACATATTGAATCCATTGCAGCATATAGCTCATAAATACATTATTCCGGGCAGGATAATCTATTCCAATTCCTACAGAAACCTGTGGTACAATGGTTTTTAAAGCAGGATGCAATTTTTTCACAGCTGCCCATTGGCTGAAACCAAGATAACTTCCTCCAATCATGCCAACCTTTCCATTACTCCAGGGCTGTTTGCTTGCCCAATCGATTACTTCGTATAGATCTTGTGATTCATGTTCAAAAGGATTATTTTCATCATTACTATTTCTTTTGCCTCTTGTATTGACTACAAGTCCTATATATCCATAAGTCGCTGCTCTTGTTCCGAAAAAGCGGTCTAGTTCTCCGGCATAAATGTTATTGGTAAGAATAACAGGAAGGGGAGATTTATTCCCTTTTTTTCTAATAATGGTAAGGGTCAGCGTATTTCCATTCTGGATTTTAAGATCTTTTGTTTCTGTAATAAATCTTTCCTTGTCCTTTGCTGTCAATAGCTGTTTGATCTCAGGCTGGATGCCGGAATAAGTTTTATAATCCAAATAAGCTTTGCATAATGCCAAAGCCGATTTGTAATCTATACTGTCTTTTCCTTTCTGTTTATTCAGAGCCTTTTTAAATAATTTTCTGAAATTGTTTACATCACCAGCAACGGCAAGTCCTACCCTTGGAAGTAAGTGTTCAGGAAGACTTTCATACTTTTTATCAAATGCAGTCCGAAGCCCTTTTGAAAATGATATTTTAGTTTCTATTAATTTAGCCATGCTGTAGATTTCATAGCTCATAAATTTATACCCGGCCATATTATGGTCAGCAAACTGATTCCGATACTCGGTAAGTGTAGCAAGAGATTTCTGATAATCCTTAGCAATGATTTGAAGTCTGAAAAGGACATCTGATACATCTACAGTATTCTGAGGTTTGTGTTGTACAGTCTGTAGATTGGGAATTAGCTGGACAGCTAATATGGGCATTTGCTTTTCCAAAATAAGGGTGTCTGTAACAGCTGTTTTCGGAAAGTGAAATTTTTGAGCCTGTATAAGGTTGGCAAAAATTAATGCTAAAAGTATCTTAAATTTCATATTACAGTGTATTTATGGTATGTTTTTAGCTGCTGTTGAAAAAGTATCAGATCAAAATGTATTTTTGTTAACTGTTTACTGAAATTGTTTACATTTTTAACAGACTAAAGTAAGAATTTTTATCATACAATAGTGAAAAGTTTTTTACTCTTGCTAACACCTGTTTATGGTATTAAATCTGTTAAAACTTGCTTAAACAATAAGTTTTTAATATTTTCGTTAACTTATTTAGACTAATTTTCTTATATCAAGAAGAATGAAATCAAAAAAAATACTTTTAGCAGCTGCGGTTATCTATTTCGGAATTTCCGACGCTCAACAGTCCCAATATTTTACACAGAAAGAAAACTACAGATTTAATCTAGCTGAAAATCTTTATCAGACTAAAATATACAACGCCTCCCAATACGAATACGCAAGACAATATTTCTACAATCAGAATTTGTCCCGTTCAAAGAAGGAGGCGGCTCAGTTTTTTGATAATGTGATCGGTGTGATTCTTCAGAAAAATCATGCTGAAGAAGGATTAACGGCTTTCATGAAAGAATATCCTAATTCTGCTTATTTTGCTCAGGCTAATCTTCCTTTAGCGGATTATTATCTTGCAAAAAAGATTTTGACAAAGCATTGGAAACTTTAAAAAAGGTGAACCAATATCAGCTGTCAAAAGAGGAGAATACGCAGTATATTCTGAAGTTAGGATATGCCAAATTTATGATGGGAGATTCTAAGGGCGCGACGGATGCTCTGGAAGAAGCTTACAAAACTGCCGATCAGTCGCAAAAAGGAGATATTGCCTACATGCTTGGACATTTGTATTACAGTAACAGGCAAAATGATAAGGCTTTCGAATATTTTGACTCTATAAAAGATCAGGATAAATTCTCAAGGCTGGTACGTCCGTATTATGTACAGATGTATTATAATGATAAGAATTATGATAAAGCAATTTCTGAAGGAAATGCATTATTGAATGAAAATATTTCAGAATCATACAAAGCAGAAGTCCATAAAATCATTGGGGAGAGTTACTTCATGAAGAACGACTACAATGCTGCTTATCCCCACTTGAAGGACTACCTGAATGTACAGCAGAATCCTTCTGAAAATGACCTTTATGAAATGGGGTTTGTGGCTGCTCAGCTGAAAAAGTATGATGAAGCGGTTTCTTATTATAACCAGCTTGTTAACAGTAATTCAGCATTAGCACAGAATGCTTACTATCAATTAGGAAATGCTTATTTAGCGGTTGATAAAAAGCAGGAAGCCCTTTCTGCATTCCGTTCTTCTTATCAGATGGATTATGATGCAAAAGTGAAAAAGCTAGCACACGAACAGTATGCGAAATTAGGATACGATATCGGAAACCCGTTTGAAAATCCTTCTACCGTTCTTCAAAGCTATATCAATGATAACCAAAATGCTTCCAATGCTTCAGAAATGAGATCACTATTGGTGAAATCATATTTGTATTCAGGAAATTATAAAGAGACATTAAACGCTATTGATAGATTACAAAGCTCAACACCTGATATCAATAAAGTGGATCAGGAAGTTTCTTATTTATTAGGAACAGAAGAGTTCAATAAAGGGAATTATGATGAAGCAGAGAAATATTTCTTGAGAAGCTTAGGCTTTAATATCAATAAAGAATTTAACAGCAGAGCTTTATATTGGCTGGCTCAGGTATATTATCAAAAAGGAAATTATCCGTCTGCCATTGTTCGTTATGAAAAGTTGCTTAATGAAAACTTCCCGGAAAAGCAGCAACTGCCATATGATTTAGGATATGCTTATTTCAAGGCTAAGAAGTTCGATCAGGCAGCTACTTATTTCAAACAATATCTTACAAATCCAAAACCTGAATTTAAAAATGATGCAGAGCTTCGCTTAGCGGATATTCATTACGCAAATAACGACCTGAACGAGGCCATTGCGATTTATGATAAGAACCAGGATGCTACAGATTATACCTTATATCAGAAAGCAATGGCTTTAGGATTTAAAGGAGATACTCAGGCGAAGATTACCAATTTAAAGAATCTTTTATCCAAATATCCGGATTCTGAATATTATGATGATGCACAATACGAAATAGGAACAGCTTACGCAGCTCAGGATGATTTTGCAAACTCCAATGATTATTTTGGGAAAGTTATAAAAACATCTTCAGATAAAGACCTGATCGCTAATGCTTCTATTTACAGAGCACAGAATTATATCGACCAGAATCAGAGTGATAAAGCACTTTCTGAGCTGAAATCATTGGGAGAACAGTATAAAAATACAGCATATGCTCAAAAAATAGTTCAGGCTGCAAAACCTGTATTCACGAAGAATGGAGATGTGGCAGGCTATGAAAACTTTGCAAGAAGCATAGGCGTAAATGTTGATGCATCTGAAATTGATGAGATCAACCTATCTACAGGAAAACAATATTTCGCGAAGAAAGACTACAAAAACGCGATTTCTTATTATGAGAAATATCTAACGCAGAATCCAACGGGAGAAGGGCTTTATCAGGCTAAATATGAATTGGGAGAAAGTTATTATCAAACTAATAATTCTACAAAAGCTTTACTTGTTTTGCAAGAGGTGGCCGGAGTTCAGAATGATTATCAGGATGATGCTCAAACCCGTTTAGCACAGATCTTCATTGCACAAGGGAATACTGCTGAAGCTAAAAAATATCTTGAAGGAATTAAGAATTCTTCCAATATAAGCATTAAAAACTATGCGAATGTTGAGCTGATGAAGCTGTATGCGGATGAAAATAACTTCTCTGAAGCAGAAAAACTGGCCAATGCAGTGATTGCCAACTCCAAAAACTCAGCAGCAGTTATAGAGACGGCGAAAGTTATCAAGGCGAGAAGCTTGATGAATTCAGGAAAAGATAAAGATGCTCAGGCAGCTTATGTTTCTCTTGAAAAATCGTCCAACACTTCGGTAGCCGCAGAAGCACTGTATGCAAAAGCGTATTATCAGAATAAAGGAAAAGCCTTTAAGTCTTCTAATGAAACAATTTTCAAGCTTGCGAATAATTATGCATCTGAAGAATACTGGGGTGCAAAAGCCTTGGTATTGATGGCTAAAAACTATATCGGCTTAAAAGATAATTACCAGGCTAGTTATACTTGTGACCAGATTATTGCCAATTATAAGAGCTTCCCGGATATCGTAGCAGAAGCGAAAGAAGTTAAAAAGCAGATTAAAAAGTAAAAATGCAGTATCCTGTTCATGTAAACAGACATTAGTGCATTTTACATGGATACATAAATACAAGAAGTAGTAATGAACAGAAAAATTCAATTATTATCCATCATATTTTTAGGGGTTTCGCAGTTTGCGTTTTCCCAGATCAAAGAGGAAAAGCTGGTTCTTAATAAAAAAAGAGAACCGGAGGTGAAGAAGATCGAGAAAAGAAGACTTCCGTGGAAACCATTAAAAACTATCCGCCGGAAGAGAAATCCCAGACTCCTGTAAGATATACTATTACAGATGTTCCTGCAGTTTCTGACTTCAAAACTTCTACCATTCAAGGGGAGGATGTAGCTCCAAAATTTGACGGGACGGCCCAGAATAACTATGTCCAATTTGGAATGGGTAATTATGGGAAGATCCTGTTAGATGGAAATGTATCCAAAACCCTTCAAAATAAGTTCGAAGTAGGAGCAGATGTACATTTGTTGTCTACAAGTGGTCTTAAAAATGATTACGACTGGAAATCAAAACAAACATCAGCAACCATAGGAGCTTTCCTTAACTCTTATGGAGATAAAGGAAAATTCAATATCAATGCTGAATATGGATTGAATAACTATAACTATTACGGGATTTATGCTTTAACGCCCTCAGCAGACGTTGATTTAAAGCAAAAAGTCAATCAGTTCAAAGTGAATGGATATTATGATTTCTATTCTAATGAGATTCTGAATGATGTAAGAGTAAAATCTTCATTCCTGAAAGATCATTTTGACGCTCAGGAAAACCAGGTTTCGGTTTTAGCTAACTTCTCTAAGCATGCTGTTGAGTTAGGTAAATCAGGGATCAATCTGAATGCGGATTTAGGGGTAGGGTTAGAAGCTGTGAAAACAGACTTTGAAATGGTAGATAAGAATTCTTCCAATTTCTTTAATACCAGCTTAACTCCAAAAGTGACCTTCAGAAAAGGAGAATCTTATTTGATGCTAGGATCAGGATTTTCTTTCCTGAATGCTAAAAACTCAAACATACACATGGATCAGGTGAAGAACAATAAAACCTATTGGTTTCCACAAGCTGAGTTCCAGGTGGCTGCTGCTAAAGAATTTAAATTCTATGGTGGGGTAGACGGTGGTCTTAAGCTTAATACTTACGGAGATCTTCTTCAGGAGAATCCTTATGTGCTTTCTGACCAGTATTTAAAGCCTACAGAAACAAAATATCACTTTTATGTAGGATTAAGAGGAGATATTGATGAAACATTGAAATATGATGTTTCTGCCGGTTTCGGAAAAATGAAAGACATCATGTTCTTCAGAGCAAACAATCTTTTTGATAATAATTATACCCTGAACCGTGCCGCTTATGACTATGCAAACACATTCTCTGCAATCTACGATGATGGGAATGTAAGTGATATCAAAGGAAGTGTTCAGTATTTCCCATTAGAAAACTTAATGATTGACGGGGAAGTAAGGTTTACAAAATATAACTTGAAGAACTACGATAATATCTACAACGTTCCATTAGTGAACGCTAGTATTGGCGCAAAATATACGATGCTTGACAAGAAATTATTGCTAGGTTTCAAAGGAATTTTCGCAAGCGACAGAACAACCAACTCTTTTTCAATCGAAGGAATTGCAGATGCTTCAGCTCCTAATGGAATGATTTACCGATCATTAGAAAACACGAACGATAAAGTTGGTGGTTACGCCGATTTAAATCTTTCTGCAGAGTATAAAATTCACAAAAATTTCAGTATTTTCGCACTCGGAAATAACCTTCTAAGCTCAAAATATCAAACCTACAAGGCTTATAAAGTCTTAGGCCCACAAATTTTGGGTGGTGTGAAGATTACCTTCTAAATCATACGTAATAAGCAATGAATGATAAGTAATATTGTATTACGCATTACTTATCATTTATTACTAATGAATACGGCTGCATAGTTTAATGGATAGAACTTCGGATTTCGGCTCCGACAGTGAGGGTTCGAATCCTTCTGCGGTCACTCAGACGGACGAGACATTTTTATAATGTTTTGTCCGTCTTTTTTTTGTAACTATTGTTAATGTCTAGATGTAAGTGTGTTGGAGTTTAATCTTGTGTTCGAAATGCATTTTATTCAAACTTAGTTTTCTACTAAAATTGAATATAAATAAACCTATTTCTTAAATAACTTATTTTTTCTATTTCTATTTCTATTTCTACTTCTATTTCGGAGTGTGTTTTTAATTATTTTATTTTTTCATTGGTAAAGAATACCTTATTAGTTTTTACTATCTCTTTTTGCATTTTTTTTGTTTATAGTCTATTTATATCCTATTTATATTCTGTTCTGTTTCTTTAATCTTAATGTAAATATTTGTATTTATATGATTGATTATTATGTTTTTATGAAATTTATTTATATCGTTTGTTTATGTATTTAATTTTTCATTTCTCAATTTCAATAAATAAAAAGTATATTTATATACTTTAATATGTATATTTGTATACTAATTTGTTTGATATGAATTTTGATCTTATAAAATCAGTTGTAGAACTCATTCAGCAATTTATAGAGCAGAATGAAGGGAAAGCGATGTATAGTAACGACCTTCAGGGTTTTACAGAATGGATCAATGCTTCGCATAGGGGGGATTCAATAGAAGAACCGGATTGGGTAGGAAAAGATTTGGGAAGAAGTGCAGACAGTGTCATCAATACTTTACTGATAAAAATGGGAAGGTATGCGAAAACGTATTCACGTTCAATTGGTAATTCAATTTTTTCAAGTCAGGATGACTTTATTTATCTGATCGGTTTGAAGACCAGAGGAACAATGTCTAAAATGGAACTTATAAGATATAATGTAAGTGAAAAATCTTCAGGGATACTTATTATTAATCGTTTAATCCGCAATGGCTGGGCAGAACAGACTGTTTCAGAAGAAGATAAAAGAACAAAACATATTCAGATAACAGAGAAGGGGCTTGCTGTATTAGAGGAACATATGGATGGGATTCGTAAAGCTTCAAGAGCGGTAGTAGGAAACCTAAGTCATTCTGAACAGATGCTGCTCATTGCCATACTTTCTAAACTGGACGAGTTTCATGATTCTTTTTACCGTATGTATCTGGACTCTAGCGACCTCCTGGATGTTGTGTATAAAAGATTGAATTAATGAAATAGTAGAAATCTGTGTTAAAACTATTAAATAAATAACAATGAAAACGGGAAGCTTAAGAAAGAAAATAGCAGTGATAGGTTCTGGATTTTCCGGGCTTTCTGCTGCTGCGTATGCTGCAAAATCAGGAAATGAAGTGCATGTATTTGAAAAGCATCAGCAGCCAGGAGGACGGGCAAGACAATTTAAAACAAAAGAAGGTTATGTTTTTGATATGGGCCCAAGTTGGTATTGGATGCCTGATATTATTGAAAACTTTTTCAATGACTTTGGCTGTAAAGCGTCTGATTTCTTTACACTGATTTCTTTAGATCCCCAGTTTGAGATGGTCTTTGAAAAAGAAAATGTTGCCGTTCCCCAAAAAAATGATGAAATCCGTGAGCTATTTGAAAAAATAGAAACAGGAGCGGCCGGGCAATATGACCGGTTTATGGAGTCTGCGAGATTTAAATATGAAGTGGGAATGAGAGAGTTTGTAACAAAGCCCTGTTACAGCTGGTTCGAATTTGCTTCCTTAAAAATAGCAGGTTGTGCCTTGAAGCTTGATCTTTTAAGTGATTTCAGGAAATATGTTTCAGGTTATTTTACAAATCCCAAACTCAGATCCCTGATGGAATTTCCGGTTATATTTCTTGGTGCTTCCCCCAAGGATATTCCTGCTCTTTACAGCCTTATGAATTATGGTGGGTATGTATTAGGCACAAAGTATCCAATGGGAGGATTTTATCAACTCATTCTTGCAATGAAAGAGGTTGCAGAAAAACAAGGGGTAACTTTTCATTTTAATCATGAAGTACAAAGAATCAACACGGATAACGGAAGAGCGTCTTCTTTAACAATAAATGATGAAAACTATGAATTTGATGCCATCATTGCATCGTCAGATTATCATCATACAGAAACTTTAATCCCCGATGCACTTAGAAACTATGATGATGAATATTGGAAAACGAGAACATTTGCTCCGTCCTGCCTTATTTATTACCTCGGGGTAAAAGGGAAGATCCCTCATTTAAAACATCATACTCTGTTCTTTGAAAATGAGCTTGATGAGCATATAGACTGTATTTACAAAGATAAAAAATGGCCTGATAAACCACTTTTTTATTCGTGCTGCCCCTCAAAAACAGATTTGGGGGTAGCTCCGGAAGGTTGTGAAAATCTTTTTCTGTTGCTGCCTCTGGCACCAGGAATAGATGATGAGGAAACTGTAAGAGAAAAATATCTTATCAAAATGCTTGATAGAATAGAAAGACATACGGGAGAGATTGATCTTATTTCCAGAATTGAATATAAAAAAAGCTATTGTGTAAGTGATTTTATTTCCGATTATAATGCTTATCAGGGAAATGCCTATGGATTGTCCAATACTTTATCTCAGACAGCAGTATTAAAACCTAAAATAAAAAACAGAAAGCTGAGGAATCTTTTTTATACAGGGCAGCTAACGGTTCCCGGGCCAGGTGTTCCTCCTTCTATAATTTCGGGTAAAATTGTAGCATCTGAAGTTAGTAAACTAAAAATAAAATAATATGAAAAAATTGTTTGATGAATTGTCTTACGAGGTTAGTAAGTGCGCTACACAAAAATACAGTACCAGTTTTTCATTGGGAATACTGGCTTTGAAGCCTTCCATTAGGCCTGCGGTTTATGCGGTTTATGGATATGTTCGTTTGGCAGATGAAATTGTGGATAGTTTTCATGGTTATGATAAGGAGAAGCTTCTGAAGAGATTAAAGGCTGAAACCCATGAAGCATTGCAGGATGGTATATCGCTCAATCCGATTCTGCATTCATTTCAGGAAACCGTCCGTCAATATGATATAGACAAGAAGCTGATCGATCAGTTTCTTCACAGTATGGAAATGGATCTTCATAAAATTGATTATAACTCAAAATTGTATAAAGAATATATCTACGGATCTGCGGAAGTGGTAGGTTTGATGTGTCTGCAGATATTTACTGAAGGCAATAAGAAACAGTATGAAAGGCTTAAACCATATGCAATGAAGCTAGGATCTGCCTTTCAGAAGGTTAATTTCTTAAGAGATCTCAAAGATGATTATCAAATCTTAGGAAGAACTTATTTTCCTTCCGTGAATATGTCAGTTTTTGATAATACAGTAAAAACCCATATTGAAAAGGAGATTGAAGAAGAGTTTAAAGAAGCGTTGCAGGGTATAAAAAAGCTGCCGGGCTCATCTATTTTCGGTGTATACCTTGCCTACAGATATTATCTCTCCCTATTTGAAAAAATAAAGAAAACAAGCTCCCAGAATATGCTCCAGCAAAGAATCAGAATTGCCAATTCACAAAAGCTGTTGGTGGCGTTCAAAAAGTTATATCCGTTACAAGTCTGCTTATTTCTGACAATAAGTTTCCGGATTAAGAATGATTTTTTGAAACGTTTAACGATTAATAAAAAATAAATGATGTACAGATTATACAGAGAACAACAGCTTAACTGTAATATTGAAACAGCATGGGAATTTTTTTCCTCCCCTCATAATTTATCAGAAATAACTCCTGAGAGCATGGGTTTTGTAGTGCTTTCCGATGTGAAGGATAGGCCTATTTTTAAAGGGATGGAAATAGATTACACAGTTTCTCCTTTGCTGGGAATTCCATTGAGTTGGAAGACAATTATCAGTCAGGTGGATGACTATAAAAGCTTTACAGACTTTCAGAAAAAGGGTCCATATAAGCACTGGAACCATTTTCATGAATTTATTCCTAATGAGCATGGAGTCCTTATGAAAGATACAGTAGACTATGAACTCCCATTAGGAATGTTAGGAAAAATAGCCCATCAGATGTTTGTAAAAGAAAAACTAAAAACCATTTTCGATTTCAGATACAGGGTTTTGAATGACCTTTTAACAATAAGAATAGTTAAAATGAATGTTTTAATCGTTTTATGCGTATTTATTTCCATGGAAGGAGCTACATGGCTGATCCATAGGTATATTATGCACGGTTTTTTGTGGGCCCTTCACCGGGATCATCACGATCATAGCCATGACGGGAAACTTGAAAGAAATGATTGGTTCTTTTTCATTTTTGCAACCCCGGCTATCGCTTTATTATATCTGGGAGTACAACAGGATTTTAGTTATTGGTTTTTTATCGGCTTGGGGATCAGTCTTTACGGAATGGCTTATTTCTTTGTACATGATATTTTTATTCATCAGAGGGCAAAGATTTTCACTAAAACAAAGAATCCGTACTTTCTTGCTATCAGACGTGCTCATAAGCAGCATCACAAGCATTTGGGAAAAGAAGATGGAGAATGTTTCGGTTTTCTGTGGGTTCCTTTTAAATATTTTAACATGTATTTTAATAAAAAATGATGCCTTATACTTACATATTGATTAATTTTTTCACTGTAATTATTTGTTTCTTAGCCTCTTTTGATGGAAGGATACAATTTAATAAGCTTTTCGGAAAATTTTTGCTCTCATCTACAATTGTAGCCATTCCTTTTATTGTCTGGGATATATGGTTTACTGCGAAAGGAGTGTGGTGGTTTGATCTCCATTATACCCTGGGAATTAAAATAGCGGGGCTGCCGGTAGAAGAATGGCTGTTTTTTTACTGCATTCCCTTCGCCTGTGTTTTTACTTATTATTGCCTGGAAAAATTCTTTACTCTAGAATGGATTAGTGTTTTAAACAATCTCATTGTGTTTACGTCTGTTATTGTTCTTGGTGTCATAGGTCTTCTATATTATGAACGAATATATACTTTGCTGACAGTAATTGTAACGATACTTACGCTTTGCTATCTGCATTTTATCGCTCAAAAAGAATGGTTGGGAAAAGCCAGTTTTGTGTATCTGATTTTAATGCCCGGTTTTTTTGCTGTAAACGGAATCCTTACAGGTTCTTTCATTCCCTCGCCGGTTGTTAATTACAATCCTGATGAATTTTTAGGAATTAGAATGGGAACTATTCCTGTTGAAGATGCTGTTTACGGTTACAGCCAGTTTTTACTCAATATTTATTTCTTTAAAAAAATAACGAAAAATGAAAAATAGAATCATACTTACATTGTTGATAAGCTTCGGATTTTTAAATGGCCTGATCTCCTGTTCTTCTATGCCTGAAAAAGCAAAACCTGTCAATCAGTTTGACGTCAAACGGTACTTGGGTACATGGTATGAAATAGCAAGATTTGATTACCGTTTTGAAAAAGATCTTGATAATGCAATGGCACAATACAGCCTTAATCCGGACGGAAGTGTAAACGTAGTCAATAGCGGATATCATTTTAAAAAGAACAAATGGGTGTCTGTTAATGGTACCGCTAAATTCAGGGGAGATAAGAATACAGCAGCACTGAAAGTAAGTTTTTTCGGACCTTTCTATGCCGGATATAACGTCGTCGCGCTCGAAGATTACAAGTATGCATTGGTTGCAGGTAAAAACTTAGATTATTTGTGGATTCTGTCCCGCGAAAAGACTGTTCCGGAGAATATAAAACAAAATTTTATCACCAAAGCTCAGGAGATCGGTTACGATACATCAAAACTTATCTGGGTAAAGCAGGATAAAAAAAGCCCGTTCGATAAATAAATATATCAACTTAAAAGAGAAAAAAAATGCTCAAAATACAAGCACAATCAAAAATACCTACAGATTACGGCATATTCACGGTATATGCATTTTCAGAAAGTGAAGAAGACTGGAGTCCCCATTTGGTTTGGGTGGCAGAGAATACAGATTTTACAGCAGCAGTAAATGTACGTTTCCATTCAGAATGTATTACGGGAGAAGTTTTTCATTCCAAAAAATGCGAATGCGGACAACAGCTGGATGCTGCTATGAAATATATGACTGAAAATGGAGGAGTCATCATCTATCTCCGTCAGGAGGGAAGAAATATCGGAATTATCAACAAACTGCGGGCTTACGGACTTCAGGAAAAAGGATTGGATACCGTTGAAGCCAATTTGAAGCTTGGGCTCCCAGCGGATGGAAGAAACTTTGATGTAGCCGTTGAGATGCTGAATATTCTAAAGATAAAAGAGGTTAATTTACTAACTAATAATCCAGACAAGATCAAATCTGTTGAGAACAGTGATATCATTCTCAACAGCAGAGTTCCTTTGGAAATAGACTCTAATGAGATGAATCAAAGTTATCTTATTAAGAAAAAGGATTATTTCGGCCATCTTTTAGAGAAGATATAATGTCTTGATCTAAGGCATAATGTTTTTTATGATACATTTAAATTCAGAACCCCATGGAAAAAATTCTGCTTACCGGGGCTACCGGATATATTGGTAAAAGAATGATCAGTGTCATTGCTGCGCAAGGCTATAAAGTGGTATGCTGTTGCAGAGATGTCAAGCGGTTTGAGCCAGGTATGGATATTGATGTTAATCGCGTTGAAGTAATTGAAGTTGACTTTCTGAAACCGGAAACATTAAAGAATATTCCCGAAGATATTACAGGAGCGTATTATCTGATGCATTCCATGAGCGCTGCTGAGAATTATGAAGATACAGAAAAGAAATGTGCCTATAATTTTTCTCAATACATAGAAAAGACGCAATGTAAACATATCGTGTATCTGTCGGGTCTGGTGAATGAAAAACAATTATCAAAGCATTTGAGCTCTCGGTATCAGGTTGAGAAAATTCTTATGAGTGGTAAAGTTCCTGTTACTGTTCTTCGGGCAGGCATTATTATTGGTTCAGGAAGTGCTTCTTTTGAAATTATAAGAGATCTCGTTGAAAAACTCCCTGTGATGATTGCTCCTAAGTGGCTGTATACGAAATGTCAGCCAATAGGAATTGCAAATGTTCTGGATTTTCTGATTTTTGTTTTGTTTAAAGAACAGGCTTACCGTAAAGATTTTGATATAGGATGTGATGATATTCTCACCTATAAGGATATGTTGCTGAAGTTTGGAGAGGTAAGAGGTTTAAAAAGGACTATTTTTACCCTTCCGGTGATGACTCCAAAGCTTTCTTCCTATTGGCTGTATTTTATTACTTCAACCTCTTATAATCTGGCAAAGGCCCTTGTGGGGAGCATGAAAATAGAAGTGGTGTGCAGGCCTGAAAGTCTGGCTCAGATTAAATCCATCACACAGATACAGCCGTTTTCTTATGAAACCGCACTCAAAAGGACGTTGGCAAAAATTCAGTCCAATGAAATCATCTCAAGCTGGAAAGACAGTTTTATCAGCAGCCGGAATGATTCTACATTAAAAGAATATCAGGATGTTCCCAAATATGGATGTTTTACAGATCTCAGAACAGAAGAGTATGATAACAGGGAAGCTTGTGTGAACCGGGTTTTTCAGTTGGGTGGTAAAAATGGATGGTATGGGCAGGGGTTATGGAAAATAAGAGGCTTTATTGATAAATTTTTTGGCGGGCCTGGGCTCAGACGCGGAAGAAGACATCCTTCTGATCTTAAAGAAGGAGATGCTTTGGATTTCTGGAGGGTACTATATGCTGACCGTAAAGAAGGGAGGCTGATTTTGCTGGCTGAAATGAAACTTCCGGGAGAAGCCTGGCTGATGTTTAAAGTGTATAAAAATAAGATATGGCAGAAGGCCGTATTTCGTCCAAAAGGCCTGTGGGGAAGAATATATTGGTTGATGGTCCTTCCGTTTCATGGAATTATTTTTAAAGGAATGATTAAAAACCTTGCTAAGGATAAATAGACTTTTTTAATAGTAAGAATAGGATTGAAGGGGTATATTGTTTTGAATATGAGATGGATAGTTCAATATACAATAAGCGGCTAAATGACAATTTGATATTTTAAGAAATTTTAACATTGTAAATATTCTTTTAGGCATAAACATTGTTTATTTATATACCAATTACTAAAATATTATATTATGAACAATTCAGATTACAACAAAGCGGAAAATGCAGTAGATCAAACAAAAAATTCTCTAAAAAATGCAGCGGATGAAGCAAAATGGAAGATCAGTGACTTAGCAGATAAGGCTAAAGATTATATCAATGAAAAAAGAAAAAATGATCAGGAGGCTACTCAGGAAGACTGGTTAGATAGAGTGAAGTCAAACGTTTCTGATGCTTGGGAAGATATTAAAGACAAAGCGGATGAAGCATGGGAAAAGACCAAAGATGCCGCTGAAGATGTAAAGGCAGAATGGAGAAAGAAAACCAATTAATGGATTAAGTTAGTTTAAAAATAATGACCGGTGCCGGAAGGTTCCGGTCATTATTCTTTGGGTTTAATAGTTTATTTGTATTCTATTTTTTATGGATCTCTCAGTCTTCCATAAAATAATAGGAAATAAGGAAGTCAATTTTTAATATAAAATTCTTCGGCCTTCCATTTTTATTATTTCCTGATTAACCATCTTTTTAACAGTTCTGATTACCGTTTCTACTCTCAAACCGGTAAGGTCAGCAATTTGCTGACGGGTAAGTTCTACAGGAAAGCACTGCTGGCAGTCTCCATCATGATAACTTTTTAGATAGTCCAATAGCCCCTTAAGGCGCTGGATGGGATCTGCTGAAGCCATATTACGCACCATTAAACTGTTATAATATAGCCTTTGCGATAAACACATATTCATTTCCAGAGAAAGATCAGGATGGGTTTTAAGCATTTCCATGAAATTATTTTTAGGCATCCTCACCAGTTCTGTGGCCTGTAAACTTACAGCATTGGTGGGATAAAGTTTTTCGATGAACAGTAATGGGTCTCCAAAACTTTGATTTTTGCCCAGGATGTTATGAATAAATTCTTTCCCGTTTTCAGTAAACGTGTTTAGCTTTACTTTGCCACTGATAATCTGAAAATAATATTGCGAATGCTCACCTTCTTTGAAAATGAACTCCTTAGGCTTGCATATCACGGTTTCACCTCCGAATGAATAAAGGATGTTTACATCAATATTCATACAGCTTATTGTCTTTCTCATAGGTTGTTTTTTTCTGAAATTAGAGTTTTTTTCTTAAAATATTATAAACAGTTTCAATCCCTGTGCCATTGATTTTTTTTCATGTGAAATGTGGTATGGAATTCTTAAGGATTATCATTTAAAAATTAATGTTTTTCGGAATATTGTGAGTATTTTTGAAGCTAAAATATCCGTAACTAATTATTGATTTTAACTTCTATGATTTTAATTGTTGATGATAACCAAAGTAACCTATATTCACTTCAGAAATTACTCGAATCTAAGGATTTTCAGGTCGAAACGGCCGGTTCAGGTGAAGAGGCTCTTGGTAAAGCACTGAAAAAAGACTATGCCTTAATTATTTTAGATGTTCAGATGCCGGATATGGACGGCTTTGAAGTGGCCGAAACACTTTCGGATTACAGCAAAACGAAAGATGTACCTATCATATTTTTATCAGCTGTCAATACAGATAAAAAATTTATCACACAAGGTTATGCTTCCGGTGCTAAAGATTATGTTACCAAACCTGTAGATCCCGAAATACTTTTGCTTAAAGTAAAAACATTTTATAACCTTCAGGAGCAGAATCTTGCCATGAAAAAAACACAGCAGAATCTTGAACTTGAAGTGAAGGGGAGAAGAGAATCCCAGGTTACTATGAAATCCCAGATAGATCACTTTCATCTGATGCTGGAATCCCTTCCTCAGATTGCATTTACCCTTAATGGGGATGGAATTGTGGATTTTGTAAATGGTAAATGGTATCAATATTCCGACACAGAACAGAATTTTCCCGAAACACATCCTGATGATCGCGATATAAAAGAAGAATTGGAGAGATGCAGAAAGAAAGGGAAAGCACTGGAATTAGAAATCAGGATTAAAAATATTATTTCAGGTAAGTACCGTTACCATTTATTGAGAATAACACCTGTATACGATGAAAACCGTATTAAAAACTGGGTAGGAACATTTACTGATATTGACGATCAGAAAAAAGTAGAAAAGGAAAAAGATGAGTTTTTAAGTATTGCGAGCCATGAGTTAAAAACTCCATTAACCAGTATTAAAGCATACGTTCAGCTATTGGAAAGAAAGCTGAAATTAGATAAAGAAAGTCCGGAAGCAGGATTTGTTACTAAAGTTCAGGGACAGATTGAAAAATTAAATACCCTGATAACAGATCTTCTGGACGTATCAAAAATTGAAAATGGCAAACTTAAAATTAATAAAAAGCCCGTTAATCTGGAAAGTGTCATCAGTAATGCGGTTGAAACAATATTACAGACCCACGATGACCAAATGGTAAGAATTGAACGCCACGGAACAAAACCTGATATTTTAATCCCGTTGGATGAGATTCGTATCGAGCAGGTACTCATTAATTTTCTTACAAATGCTATTAAGTATTCGCCTGACAATAACCAGGTAATTGTGACAACATTTGTAGATAAAGAAGCCCAGGAAGTCAGAGTAAATGTGACTGACTTTGGAATTGGAATTCCCGATTTTAAACAGGATGCCGTATTTAAAAAATTCTATCGTGTAGAAGAATCGTCATTGCAGTTCCAGGGAATGGGAATCGGACTGTTTATATGTGCTGAAATTATCAAACAGCATCATGGAAGTGTTGGTGTTTCCAGTATTGTAGATGAAGGGTCTACATTTTATTTTACTCTACCTTTAAACTAATTTTCATGCCGAAAAAAATTATACGAAACCTTCAGTTTGGAATAGGACTTTCTCTTCTGATTTTAATAGCGAGTTCAGTGGCCTCATACTGGAGTATCCAGAATCAGATGAACCACCGTGAAAGCCTTTCTCAAAGCAGACGTTCTGTGACGGCAGTGAAAGATATTCTGGTGGCACTTCTGGATGCTGAAACCGGAAACAGAGGTTTTCAGCTGACCGGGAGGGAAGATTTTCTGGAGCCTTATAAACGTGGGATGAGAGAATATTCCCAAGCTTTAGTGCTTGCAGAGTCATTAGGAGTAAAGGATAAAAACCAGCAGGAAAGACTGGCTGGATTGAAGATAGCAGTCAGCCAGGTGATGGATCATCTGAAAAATCTGGTGGAAAACAGACGGCGAGGAATCATAATGACCCAGCAGCAGATTGTAACAGGTAAGGCTTATATGGACGAATGCCGTAAAATTGTAAGAGATTTTGTACAATATGAAGAGAATCAGGTTGAAATTAAAAATAAAGATTTAGCACGTTCATCAGAAACAACAGTGATTTTTATTGTTTTTTCTGCATTGGCCGCAGTAGTGGTAACTGCATTTTTCTATTTTAAAATGCGTGCAGATCTTATCAGAAGAGATGAACTTGAGAAAATGCTGAGAGATAAAGATCAGGAAATGACACGCCGTGTAAGTGCCATTCGGAAAATTGCAAACAGAGTGGCCAATGGTGATTACAGTGAGAAAGCAGTGGATAACTCGGAGGATGATCTTGGGGAGCTTGTAGAATCCCTGAATCATATGACCGAATCCCTGAAAACATCTTTTGATAAAATTAATAAAAGCGACTGGCGTCAGAAAGGCCTTGCTTTACTGAATGAATCCCTGGTGGGCAACAAATCAGTACAGGAAGTGTCCAACAAGGCTTTATATCAGTTGATTGAATATGGAAACTGCATCAACGGTTCGTTATATCTTTTTGACGAAGGTATTCTAAAGCTCAATAAAGCATTTGGATTAGAAACCAATATGAAAAGAACTTTTGAACCTGGAGAAGGAATGGTAGGGCAGTCTTTCCTGAATGCTAAAACACAGGTATATAATAATCTTCATGAAGATGATTTTGTAGTAACCTTTGCCAGCAGTACCATTAAAATCTATGGCATAATTCTGATCCCTATTTTCGCAGACGGACATGCTATTGGCGTACTTGAATTAGGATCCACCTCCAATTTTGAGGAAGACCGGATAAGTTATTTTGAGGAGTGTTGTATAAATATAGGAATAGCCCTTAATGCTGCCAAAGGAAGAGAAAAAGAACAACAACTCCTGGAAGAAACCCAGGCTCAGTCTGAAGAATTACAGGTACAGCACTCTGAGCTTGAAAATCTCAATACCGAATTGGAAGCGCAGACACAAAAGCTTCAGGCTTCAGAAGAAGAGCTAAAAGTACAGCAGGAAGAACTGATGCAGGCCAATGCAGAATTGGAAGAGCGCTCACGATTGCTGGAAGAAAAAAATCATTTAATAGCAGAGCGGAATAATGAAATTCAGAAAAAAGTAGAGGAACTGGCACTCAGCACCAAATATAAGTCTGAATTTTTAGCGAATATGTCTCACGAATTACGGACTCCTCTTAATTCTATCCTTCTTTTATCAAGGTTAATGGCAGAAAATCCGGATGAAAATCTTAATGAAGATCAGGTAGAATCTGCCAGAGTTATTCAAAGTTCAGGAACCAGTTTATTAACCTTAATAGATGAAATTCTTGACCTGGCAAAAATAGAATCCGGTAAAATGACTCTGGAATACCAGAAAGTGACAGTTGAAGACATCGTAAAAGATCTGAAAAGTCTTTTCAATCCTGTATTTCAGGAGAAAGCACTTCCATTCAATATTCAGATTGATTCAGATGTACAGAAAGTGATTGAAAGCGACCGTCTCAAAATTGATCAGGTCTTAAGAAACCTGTTGTCCAATGCTTTAAAATTTACAACGAAAGGAAGCATTGATTTACATATCAAAAAACATTCTGAAAAGCCTGAATTTATTATATTCTCAGTAAAAGATACGGGTATTGGCATTGCGGCAGATAAACAGAAAATTATCTTTGAAGCATTCCAGCAGGCTGATGGCTCTACAAAAAGAAAATTCGGAGGTACCGGTCTGGGACTTTCAATAAGCCGTGAAATTGCAAGACTTTTAGGGGGTGAACTAGATCTGGAAAGTGAAGTGGACAAAGGAAGTGAATTTATTTTCATTATTCCTGTACATCCGGCAGCTAAAATCGTTCATTCCGATACTGATCAGGACCTGGTGGAAATCATTCGCGAAGATGTTGAAGAAATCCACAATATCCTTGACAAAGGAGAAACAGTTCAGGTAAATACCTTAAAAATACCTGAAGATGTGGAGGATGACAGAGAGAATATTCAGGAAGGGGATAAAATTATCCTTATTATTGAAGATGATACCAATTTTGCAAAAGCTTTACTGAAATATGCCCATTTACAGAACTATAAAGGGATTGTGGTGGTAAGAGGCGACTATGCCCTTTCTGCGGCTCAGCAATATCATCCTCATGCAATTTTACTGGATGTTCAGCTTCCTGTAAAAGATGGATGGGAAGTTATGGATGAACTCAAGTCGGACCCTGATGTGAAGCATATTCCTGTCCATATGATGTCTGCCCTTCATGTGAAAAAAGAAAGTCTTATGAAAGGTGCGGTTGATTTTATTAATAAGCCTGTGGCTCTCGATAAAATGACTGATGTATTTAAGAAAATTGAAGAAGCATTACAAAAGGGACCTCAAAAAGTTTTGATTGTTGAGGAAAATGCCAAACATGCCAATGCATTGTCTTATTTTCTGAGTAATTTCAATATTTCCTTATCGGTGGAACACAATGTTGAAGATAGCGTAAAAGCACTTACTTCAAATCTTGTTGATTGTGTCATCCTGGATGTTGGGACTGCAAAAGGAAATGATTACCATATTATTGAATCCATCAAAAGCTATGAGGGACTGGAGAATCTCCCAATTATTATTTTTACTGAACATCATTTATCTAAAGAAGAAGAGCTTAACATAAAACAATATGCAGATTCTATTGTTGTAAAAACGGCACATTCTTATCAAAGAGTTTTGGATGAAGTAGGGTTATTCTTACATCTGGTGGAAGAAAAAAAATGGTTCATCTGAAAATAACAGAGGGAGGATGCTGGGTTCTTTAACGGAAGTGCTGAGTGGAAAAAAAATATTGATTACCGATGATGATGTGCGCAATATCTTTTCTTTAACTAAAGCCCTTGAAAAATATAAAGTTGAAGTAATTGTAGCCATGGATGGTAAGCATGCCCTTGAGCAGATTAACCAAAATCCTGATGTAGATGTTGTTTTAATGGATATGATGATGCCGGAAATGGATGGTTATGAAACCATTAAAGTAATAAGAAAAATGCCGGCGTTTAAAAAACTGCCTATTATAGCTATTACTGCTAAATCTATGATCGGAGAGCGTGAAAAATGTATTACGGCAGGAGCTTCTGACTATATCTCAAAACCAGTAGATATTGATCAGTTATTATCGCTCCTTCGTGTTTGGATGTATGAAAGTTAAACAGATAAAATTCTGATGGATAAGAAAATCTTAATTGTGGATGATGACCCACGCAATATATTTGCATTGAAATTAACTCTTAAAGCGCGTGGATATGCAGTTGAATCTTGTACAATGGCCCAGGAGGCCCTGGAAATACTGAAATCCGGATCCGCGTCTTATATCGTTCTCATGGATATGATGATGCCGGGAATAGATGGTTATGAAGCAGTCCGGATGATAAGGAGTACTCCCGAAATCAGACATGTTCCTGTAATTGCGGTAACAGCACAGGCGATGCCCGAAGACCGTGAGAAATGTATGGAAGCAGGAGCAGATGATTACGTATCAAAACCAATTGATGTTGATCTTTTAATAGTAGCAATAGAAAAAATTTCATAGATGCTGGAACCAAGTATCGTAAAAGATGAAGAAATAGAATATCTGATCAGAGATGTCTACGAGCTTTATGGCTATGACTTTTCAGGCTATAGCAGAGCTTCGTTTAAAAGAAGAGTAAATCGTATTTGCCTTTTAGACAGGTTTACAAGCTTTGCAGAGCTTAGATATACCATTATCAATGATATTGAATATTTAAAACGTTTTGTAGAGGAAGTTACGGTGAATGTTACAGAAATGTTCAGAGATCCCTCTTTTTTAAAGCCTTACGGGAGAAAATATTACCTCAGTTAGGTACCTATCCGCTGATCAGGATATGGATTGCAGGATGCTCAACAGGAGAGGAAGCTTATTCTATAGCGATTCTGCTGAAAGAAGCCGGTCTTTATAATAAGTCACTGATTTATGGTACTGATTTGAATCCTGCCGTTCTTGAAACGGCAAGAGCAGGGGTTTTTCCTCTACAGCAGATGAAACTTTATTCAGAAAACTATATGCTTTCCGGTGGAGTAAAAGATTTTTCTGATTATTATACTGCCAATTATGACAGCGTAAGATTTGATAAAAGCTTGCAGGAAAAGCTGATTTTATCAACTCACAACCTTGTATCTGACAGCTCTTTTAATAGTTTTCAACTGATTATATGCAGAAATGTACTGATTTATTTTGACAGGGATCTTCAGGAAAGAGTTTTCAGACTTTTTGATAACAGTCTGGAAAATTTGGGCTTTCTTGCACTGGGAGCAAAAGAAACCCTGCGGTTTTCTACTATTGACAAGAATTATCATCAGATTGAAGATCAGAAAATCTGGAAAAAAATTGACCATCATTAATATTTGCTGCGATGAAATCACAAAAAAATACGGAATTAATTATTATCGGAGGATCAGCAGGAAGTCTTCAGGTTATTATTGAAATGATTAAAAATCTGGATGATGAAATTCCTATTCCCATCTTATTGGTGATTCATCGTAAAGCACAATCTGGAGATATTCTCAGGACTTTACTGCAGCAGTTTACAAGAATACCAGTTGTAGAGGTTGAAGATAAAACAGAACTGAAAGAGAATACCATATATATTGTTCCTGCTGATTATCACTTATTGTTTGAGAATAATAAAAATATGTCATTAGACAGCTCTGAGAAAATGAATTATTCTCGTCCTTCCATAGATGTGACATTCAGATCTGCAGCAGAGATCTACGGGGAATATGTAATTGGGGTTCTTTTGTCGGGAGCTAATGCTGATGGAGTAGAAGGGTTAAGTTATATCAAAAAGCATCATGGAAAAGTCTGGATTCAGGATCCTGAAACAGCAGAAGTGGATTATATGCCCAGACATGCTATAGAAGAAATTGATTATGATTTAATTATCACACCTGGTACTTTAGCAAGTTATATAAAACAATTATAATATTTAAGAATATAAATAATCTAAATAAGATGAGTAAAAAGAAAATTTTAATTTTTGATGATGATACAGCTATTTTAGAAGTGATCACCATCATATTTGAAGAAAACGGATATGATGTCAAAATCTCAGAAACATCACACGATATTCTTGAGAAAGTAGCAGATTATCAGCCGGATGTCATTTTGATGGATAACTGGATTCCAAAAATCGGAGGGGTTGAAGCAACAAAACTTCTTAAAAGCACGGAAGCTTTTAAACACATTCCGGTAATTTATGTTACAGCCAATAATGATATTGTTGCTTTAGCATCAGAAGCGAAGGCTGATGATTATGTTTCAAAACCATTTAATCTGGATGATCTTGAAACAATGGTAGCAAAGCACATAAAAGAACAAGTCTGATAGATATCAAACAGTTCATCAATAAAATCTCTCAAACACTTGAGAGATTTTATTTTTCTTCAAGGCATGTTACCAACTGATTTTTTGTTAACGAACGGGTATTGATTTGCTGAATTAAAGAAGATAAAAAAAGGTATAATGATGGATTTTCTATGATTTTATCGGAAAATGTTCTGACAAGTATTAATTTTTTTGAAACAACATTCTGTACAACCACATATTCGTTGTTGACATTGATATCAATATTCAACTCCTTTTTAATAACCAAACTGAAGTATTCATCAATTAACTTTTTATCGTTGTTTAAATGCAATGGTTCGGTTTTGATTCGGTCCATGACGACTATTTTATTGTTTATTTTTAAACAAGTTTTATGCCGTAGATAACATATAAGATCAATAAATAAAGCAATTGTCTCCTGTAAATTCTTTGGAAATTTTTGATTTTTTATGAAATGGATCATTTCATTTTTCTTACTATTGCTATTAAACTCTGGTAAGTGAATTGGAAATCATATCCAATTTTCGTTTTGATGACAGTATCCCATTAAGTGAAATCTTGATTCATATAATTTCTGGAACTCGGATTATCTCCAGGAACATTTATACCTGATAAAATCTTGTGTCCTAAATAGAATAGTAAGTGAACTGAGTCTTTTGGAATATGAAGCTGTAAATTATAGGAATTAATCAATTCATATTTCCATTTATATAATAGGCAATGATTCATCATTTCTTGTAAATCATTATTTAAAAGCGCAAGTGTTACGGTGATTTCGTTATTGCTTAATTCTTGCTGAGACAGCTCCATTGCTAGTTTTATTTTTTTGATGAATTAACAAGCAGTATGCCATAATACAGGCTCATAATTAAATGTGGTATTTATTTTTTAACAACCTGTTACAATTAATATGTACCTTTAATAAAACTAGTTTAAAATATCATTTTGATATTCAACCTCCTAATGCCCTTGGAGGTTTTTTCATACCACAAAAAGAACGATTTCCTTAAACAGTGATCTAATTGGCACGTCCATTGTTAATATATAAAAGAGTTTTGAAGAAGAAAACTTGTTTAACACCACTCGCATAACTTATATTTCGTTTTGAAATTTTGCCTCCCTATTGACACGGGAGGCTTTTTTATTATGAGTCTGGAAATTTTTTGTGCATCTTTTAATATGTCAGGTTATGTTGTGGTATACATGTTTTATTTAATGCATATTTACTTATCTCTGATGAAGTGTATGGTTTCAGAATAAACTATTAATTGATATAAATATATCTGAGGTTGTCACATGGAAATCTAATCCGCCAGGAAATAGTCAGGAAGATAAAAAAACTCCTAATTTAGTTTGGTCTATTTTTCCTAAATTGATGGACTATAAATAATGAAATCAGACGATCAATATCACCACTATAGACTGCCTGTTCCAAAAGAATTTGAGACGGTGTTTTCTCATTTCTATTTTGCAGAAAACAATTCAACCGGTTCAATAACCAAAACTTTGCTGCCATCTTTTCAGACTATCATGGTGTTCAATTTCGGTACTAAAGCCCGGTTGGTTTCCAGTGTGCAAAATGAAATTGAAGTAGATAGGTGTATCGTACTTGGCCCAATAAAGTCTGCTTTTGAATATACCCTTACCTCCGGATCGCAAATTTTAGTTGCTAATTTCAAAGATGATGCTTTTTATCGCTTTTTTGGTCAAGCATTTCTTTCTGACCATCTGCCAATAGATCCTGATGAAGCAATGGAAGAAAATTGTTTTACTTATTTGTGGCATCAATTAAATGACATCCCAAACATTTCAGATAAAGTAGATTGTATTCTCGATTTTTGTAGACCCTATTTAAAAATACAGGACTCTACTTCCGCTTTGCTGGCTAATTTTAAAGATGACACCCTAAATCCAATCAAAACTATTGCAGAAGAAACCGGACAGACGGAAAGGAATGTACAATTGATGCACAAAAAGCATTTTGGATACAGTGCCAAAGAAGTTAGCCGATATAAGCGTTTTTTAAAAGCAATCAGACAGATAGAACAAGTTCTTTTGTCGTCGAAAAATGTAGATTGGTTTGAAGTTGTAGATGCATGCGGATATTATGACCAAAGCCAGCTTATCCACGATTTTAAGCATTTCATTAATCTTTCTCCTAAACATTTTGTAAGATTCCAGCAAGATATTTGTCAGGCTTCAGCAGAGTAGCCTTTTCGTTTTCTTACAATTTTCCCGCTTGCGATCATCCTACTTTTGTTTTGTTCAATTACTTAAAAACAAACAAAATGAAACATCTTATTATTTATGCCCATCCTAATAAGGCAAGTTTAAATCATCTATTTAAACAAACGGTTGAAGAAACATTACTGCAACAAAAGCATGAAGTTGTAATCAGGGATTTATACCAGCTTAATTTTGATCCGGTGTTATCCCTTGAAGACATGGACGGACAACGCAGAGGTATCGTTAATGAAGCCATCAGAACTGAGCAGGAATATATTGCCTGGGCAGAAGTGGTAACATTTATTTATCCGATATGGTGGACAGGGATGCCGGGCATTATGAAAGGGTATATTGATCGGGTATTTAGCTATGGGTTTGCCTATCGTTATGACAAGGGTGTGCAAAAAGGACTGCTGGCTGGCAAAGCCGCTTACATTATCAATTCGCATGGAAAATCAAAGTCGGAATACCAGGAAATAGGAATGGATAACGCTCTAAAGCTCACTTCAGATACAGGTATCTATACGTATTGCGGCTTCGACATCAAACAGCATTTCTTTTTTGATCGCGCCGACCGTGCCACCGCAGAGACTATAGAATCATGGAAAGCGGAAATAATTGATGGCTATGCTATTAATAAACTTCATGATAAAATAGAAGAGGAAATCAAAAAAGAAATACCTCATCGACAAAAAATAGCAGGTATGGAATAATACCCAAGCCTTCTTTTCAGAAGGCTTTTTTGTTATATTTGCGAAAAATTAATAACGATGCCCATCCCAAAGATTCCATAGGCTTATTGTAGTTGAAAGATTCTGTCTCGGCATTTCCGCCATTGTCAATATGAAATTTAAAAATAACTATGAAATTAACGCTGAAAATATTGAAGTTTACGGGTAAACTTATAATAGGAATTCTAATATTATTACTGCTCTCCGGGATGTGTTACCGATTATTGAGTTCAAAACCAGTTCCACCAGGTCAATTAGTTAATGTGAATGGAACCAACATTCATGTGAGGGTAGAAGGTGAAAAGAAATCATTGCCTACTATTATTATGGAAGCTGGGGCACACAGCAATACAGATATGCTGCACTGGATAGCAGAAGGGTTGAAAGACAAAACAAGAGTGATCCGATATGACAGAGATGGAAAATGGTTTAGCGAATCAAGTAATAGTGATCATATATCTCCTGAATTTTACGCACATCAGCTTCATGACTTATTAGAGAGAATTGGAGAAAAACCACCGTACATTTTGGTGGGTCATTCTATGGGAGGACCTTATAGTAGAATATTTAGGGATCTTTATCCAAACGAAGTTGAAGGAATTGTTTTCATAGATTCAAGTCATCCTGAACAATGGAAGCGATTAGCTCAGAAAGAATTGGTTCCTGAAGGGCAGGCAAAATTATTGGAAGTAGGATCTATCCTTGCAGACTTAGGCATTTTGGGTATTTATAACAAAACAATGGGTAAAGCACCGTATCAAGGTGATGGTTTACCCAAAGAATTGTATGGCCGTTCACAATTGCTCACTAATTATTCTGGTGATGTTTATCGTATGTTTTTAAGAGAGAATGAACTTACTAATGATGTGCTAAAGCGGGCTGGTAAATCAAAGGCTTTAGATTCATTACCTGTGTTGGTATTTACTGCTACAGAACAGTATAAAGAATCCCAAAAAGAAAAATACAGAAAATCAGGAATTGACCCTGAAAAACAAGTCCAATTATGGTTTGACATGCAAAAAGAACTAAAAGAGCTCTCTTCTAATGGAAAACAAATGATTATGAACGCAAGTCATAGTACGATCATTACGAAAAAGAAAATGCTGATGCAATAAATAAAGAGATCCTTTTACTCGCTGAAAATATTGGAAAGAAAAATTAGGTTTCTCGCATGAGCATCTTGTTTGTATACAGGATAAAGGTTTTTCAGAGATTTAAAGAAATGCAGTACCACAAAAAACAATAGGTACTCAATAATACACAAACCATCTTTGTTGACAATAAAATATATTAATATTTTGAAAATAGTTTTATTTAGTTATATTTGGAAATGAGAACGATATGTTCTAAAAACTAACAAACTAATAAACAACTATGAAAAATCTTAAGAAAATCACAAGAGACAGTATGAAGTCTATCAAAGGAGCAGGTCCAACTTTTTGCAGAGTGGGATATATCTATATGTGTGCTTCTATTTATGAATGTATTCCAGAGCAGGACATTTGGGACTGTGCTTGCGGATGTGTTCCTGTCACAAGAAATTTCTAACTAATTTTTATCAGAATATTCTGATTATAAAACAACTAATTAAGCCGCCTTCTCTAGGTGGCTTTTGTTATATTTGGGAAAAACGAATCAATCCAAATAGAGAAACTTTATTATTGTTATAAAAAGTCTTTAGAATTTTAGTCTTAGGCGTTATAATACAAACAGACAAAGTCTACCCTGATTTTACACAAGGTAGACTTATATATGAGATAAGTGGATTTCTTATTTTGGATATACTGATGCAATAAACTGCTTGTCAGTAGCAGATAAAACAGTATTATTACCAACACTGAATCCGTTTGTAGTCAGCGTTGAACTGATGCTATAGTGCATAATAGATAATTTATCATAAGCACTATACTGAGTTTGGGAAGTTGAATATTTTGCAAAAAGGTTATTATCTACCTGAGCCTGAGACCAGTAGTTTGGAGCTCCTGCATAATAGGCATATACTTTTGGCTTATCCCATGGAATAGCTGCCAGAGGATGCTGATGCTCGTGGATCATTCCCAGTGCATGTCCGAATTCGTGGATGGTCGTTCTGCTGAATTCTGAATCACTTGTTGAATCATTAAACCAGCCAAAGTTCATCGTTTCCTTATTGGATGCGATACTAAGAGCGTCTTTTCCTATATATGAATAAGACCCTGCGTTGGCAGTGAAGGTAACACGGATCTGTGCTGTTCCACTGGTGATAAAGTTAAATTTAATGTTGGCATATTGAGACCATTCGTTAGCATATTGCATCACTTTGTTACGAACTTTAGTAGTTCCGCCATTAAGACTTACGGTGATCACGCTGCCATTAGGCCATTTCTTACTGGTAACAACTGCTCCTTTTGAAGCCGCTCCTGGGGTATATCCTTCTCCGGGAAGATAAACATCTTTACACATATGTGTGTTTTCGAAACCTGCAGGGATATCCGCTGGGGAGATTGCTTGCAGCATAGAGAGACCTTGTTCTTGTGTAGTTTTTTCGTCTACGCTATCATTTGTAGTATTACATGATACCATAGCCATTGAAATAAAAGACCCTAATAAGAGTTTCTTGTGTAGTTTCATAATATTGTTATTTTTAATTTTGGTTCTTTTTTTTTAACGATATGAAAAGAAATCATATTGTTGGGAATTAAAACTATAATAAAAATCGATATTCTTTGCTATTTTATTTTGTAAATTTAATTTTTGTTACATCTACACAGATACTACATTTGTTCCAATAGCCCTTCCTTAAAGGAATATGATTGATGTTAAAAAATTTCATTTTAATTTTAACAAAATTCCATATTGATATTTTATAATAATTATTAGATGAATTTAAGTCAATAGAGTGCTATAAAATTATATTAAATATCTCCTTTTTTCTTAAGTATTTCTTAAAAAATCAAAATTAAGTGATTTAAATATTAAAATTTTTCTTCATTTTAATTTAATTTTAACAATTTAAGTCAATCAATAAATTCTTTTTTCTGTAATTCTTTCAGCAGAAATTCACACCAATTCAAATCATTATTTCTTCCAGAAAAAGACTTATGAAAGTTTTAAAATGAGTAAAGGAGCTCTTCTTAGAACTCCTTTAGTATTTTTCAATATATTCTTAATAAAATAATTGATGATTTGTAAGTTATTGAAACATTCTTCGCCATTTGGTCATTGTATTTCTGCTCAGCCCAAAATGTTCGGCTACCTGAAGATTATTCATTCGATGATTTTTTTGGTAATCCAGGATGCGCAGAATATCCGATTCATTGTAGGAGCGAAGTTTCTGATTCATCTTTTTAAGATTTTGGTCTTTAGTTCCAAAAACTCTATTATTCAGTTCCATAATATCCATGGCAGAAAGCATTTTTTTTTCCAATAGTTTTTCGCATTCTGTTTTTTTATGAGGGAATTTCTTCTCAATGATATCTGAATAGATTCTTTTATAATTAGGTTGACTTTGTTTTTTCATTACATTATTTAAAAATTCTGGATCTATTATCTATTTGTGAATACTTTTAGCTTTTCATTTCTGATAAGAGATTTTACATATTATGTTTTGCAATCCATTTGCATAAAGTGGTGTAGGGAATTCCATATTCATCTGTAACCTGGCGTTTAGTTTTCTCTTGCTTACCAATCAATTCCAAAATGAATTCTATCATTTCCCGGGTATAGATGTTCTTCCTGAAACGGGGAAGTTTTGAAGTCTCGGATTCCCGAACAGGAGCAGAAGGAGGAGCATAAAGGATCAAGTGTTGAGAATAGAGTCTGAAGAAATCATATTCAAGCAGTTTGCTCCATCTTAATAAAATATCGGTGGATAGGTCTTCCTGCATATACATTTCGTTGATTTCAATTTCCGTACATTTCATAAAGTTGCAGATTCGAGGTACGTCAATGTTGTTTTCTTTAACCCGTAGGTGTATGAAGTTTCCAATATGAATATTTCTAAAATTTGAATTCATAAGCTGTATTTCTTTTATAAAGGGGGGACATTATGATAGGTGATCAATTAATGCCTTACCGTTAAAATATTATTGATAGGGTATTATTATCAGTTTTTATTATTATCTAGTGTTTCAGAACCTAAAGTGTTGTGAGGATATAATGCTGCATTATTCATCAGGCATTGTATCATCATATTTCTTAGTGTTTATCATCTAATTCATCCTATAGAATTTTATAATTAATTGATTTAGAATTGATAGACTTAGCTCCGTGCTGTAGAAAACTTTCCGGAGCTAAGGAACTATCAATAAAATCACTGTACTTCTTAATCAGGACAAGCCTGTGTAGAAATGCAATGCCAATCCATGGAAGTGTCACCTTCTTTAAGAGTGTACATCTTCATGCATTTATTGGTGGTGTCATACACCATCATACCTTCTACAGGAGTTGTAATGACCGGAGTTATTCCATCAGCTGCAACAGGTTGATTGGATGCGTTAAACTTCACTCTGTTTGGGACAAAACCTTTGGTTTTGGCTTCCATCGCCAGCCATCCGCCTTTTCTTACCATTGGCCAGTTGTCTGTACTTCCGGCGCCGGCTCTTCCAAGAGCGGTAATACCCACTTTAGTAGACAATGCAGGATTGCCGGCAGTAGGGAGAGCTCCAGGCTTATAGCAATAAGTCTTTGCTTCAGCAAAAGTGATGTATCTTATCGTATTATCCGCATTGAAATCATTCATGAATACCCATTTGCTTCCTGTAAATACTCCAGCAATAGTTTTAACATTTGTGGTGAAAGCATTATCATCAGCTACAATCATCTGAATGTTGTTTCCAGAGGTGAAAGCAGAACCATAAGCTGAAAGATCTGCCTCAAAATATAGACTTCCTGGAGTATTTGAACGTTGAGACAGCCAAGTTCTCTGGATTCTCTGCATTATATTTCCAGAAATCGTGATGTTGACAAGTGGTGTTGTCGTGACATTATTGTCTCCCAATAGGAAATACGTTTTGTCATTGGCAAACCCTGTTCGTGCTGCAAGTTGGTTTGGAGAAGCAAAGTCATTGATGGTAGCAACAGAAAGAATTGTTCCTGCATTGACACTTTTTGACACTTTCTGTTCAAATGCTTCTATATCATCACGAGATATTCCAAAGATATTATTGTTGAATGTAGTATTGGTCGCTCCGTTCCATACCGTGTTTCCATCTGTATTCAGATAGTGCTCTGTATTAACCTGTCCCAGTGTAATACCATATTTAATGGCAAGATAAGAATCCACTCTTCTACGTTCTGCGGCTGTTAGGTTACCAGAACCATAAATGATTGTCTCTCCGAGATTCCCAATAAAACCTCCGTTGTCACTTCCGCTGCCTGTCCAACGAGTGTCTCCAAATATATGTCCTCCTAAGGCAAGCCCTACACCAGTATAGTTTACAGGAGCAGCGTTTGCAGCACCATTAAGCCCTCTTGCTAATGTAGTATTGGTAAAGGTATTGTACATAATGCTCGGTATTGTACTGGAGTAAATTAATCCAGAATTAACCATTTGTGTACCACCACCTACAACTCTTCTTTCTATTACATTGGTAGTAGGATACATTCCCATATAATCCCAATTTGAAATAGTCGTGTTTATATTATCCATCCCTATGCTTAGGAAGTGTGGATTGGGACTGCTTGGTGCTGTCATTCCTTCTTTGGTAACTGTAAATATGTCATTGCTGGTATTGGTAACTGTCTGTACGACTATATTACCTAATGTCTGATTAATCGCTGTAAAGTTAATCCCCGGATTAAAGTTGAAATAACTTGATGTACCTACAGCATACTTAGGAAGTGCATTAGTTACTCTTTGTGAAACTGTAGTTCCGTTCCATAGGTCTGTCCATCCGGTTACATCTGTTCCGGTTCCTGTATTATCTGCATTTTTATCAGCTCTATACCAATAAGACAGATTACTGGCAACTCCGCCCGGGGCAAGTCCAAAACCTGCAAAAGTGAAGAACTGCCCGTTTCCTAATGTTACATTTACAGTGTTATATACAATTCCATTTACCGTTACTTCCGTAGCCATTGGAGTAAAGGTATCTGCTGTATCGAACGTTTCATCCGGAGATTGTATCAGGTAAAGATTTTTCACACTTTTTGGCCATGCTACTGTTACTGTTCCTACATTGTTGGTATTCTGTACTTTCCACACAGACTCAAAACGATAGTTGGTTACTCCATTCGAACCGCCACTATAAGTTAATGGTATAGTAAGGCTTTGTCTCAAATTGTTGTCTCCTGTTATAAGATATTGTAAATCATTGGCCAATGCTGTAGTATTCGATGCGTTGCTATCTGCAAATCCTGTTGTAGAAATAACAAGTTGTTGTCCATTATTCACGCTTCCTGCCTGTTTTTGATCCAATGCTGTGAAATCGTCTTTAGCAATACCAAAGATATTGCTGTTATAACCAGCATTAGTGGTTCTGTCCCATACAATACTGCTGGCTGTAGAAAGATAATTTTCACTCAATGTAACCCCATTCTTTACAGCAAGATAAGAGTTTACTCTTGATTGTTCATTGGCTGTTAACAAGCGGTTATACCATACGATTTCCATAATATCACCAGGGAAAGGTCCAGGTGCGTCCCAACCGGCATGGCCTATTCTCAGGTTTTTACCATAAATCTGGAACTTATTACCTGCAGGAAAGCCTGAAAAAGATTCATAAGAACCATTGAGTCCTAATTGTTTCTCTCCACCGGGTATAGAGGATGTACCACCATTAGCAACTGTATTATTGGCTATGGCAGAAAATACATTGGAAATACCAGTATTAAAAGCTGTAGAAAAATCGGAGGAAGTTATGGTATTAAAAAATTCATATTGTCTTGGTTTTCCATTGGCAATCGAAACTCCTGGTTCCGCAGCATTTGTATCATCGTCGATCCCTGTGATACGTCCTGTTCCATTAGCTGTAGTTGGTCTTACTGCTGAAAAGATAGAAGTGTTGGTATTAGGCATCTCTACATTGCCTAATGGGTTCATTAATGCTGCATTATTATAAAAGAATTTAGAAGAAGTATATCCTGTGGTGTACGGATAGAAGTTGTGGTTTCTGTCCGCTGGGGATAAGGCAACTCCACCCACATTCGGAATATGGTCTGCATTGGCAGAGTGGTCTTTCCATGCAGCAGCAACAGCTCCTGCATCGTCTGATTTAACCCAGAAGTCAGGTCCAACAACTCCACCTGGTGCCTGTACAAAGCCTGCAAAAGTAAAGTACTGTCCATTAGACAATACTACATTGGCCGTATCATATACCACACCATTTACAGTAACTTCTGTAGTCATTGAAGTAAAGGTATCAGTTGCATCAAAAGCGGCATCCGTAGACTGTACAAGGTACAGGTTTTTCAAGCCTTTAGGCCATGCAACTGTTATGATTCCTACGTTATTGGTATTCTGTACCTTCCAGATAGCCTCAAAACGTTGATTAACCACACCATTAGAACCAATGGTGTAAGATAATGGCATTGTAAAGCTTTGTTTCAAACCATTATCTCCTGTCATTAGGAACTGCATGTCATTAGCCAAACCTGTAGTGTTGGTAGCGTTGCTTTCCGCAAATCCTGTGGTGGAAATAACGAGTTTCTGGCCGTTATTCGTACTTCCTGATTGCTTTTGGTGTAATAAGGTTAGATTATCCTTTGCAATACCAAAAATATTATTGTTGTAGTTAATGTTAAGGGTTCTGTCCCATATTACATCGCTGGCTGTGGAAAGGTAATTCTCATTCAATGTAACTCCATTCTTTACAGCCAGATAAGAATTTATTCTGGACTGTTCATTTACTGTTAAAGTACGTTTGAACCATAAAATTTCCATAATATCTCCAGGGAAAGCACCTGATGCATCCCAGCCGGCATGGCCTACTCTTAGATTACGGCCATATAGCTGGAATTTATTGGAATTATTGAAAGAGGTTGTTTCATAAGCACCATTCAGTCCTAACCTTTTTTCTCCACCCGAAAAAGTAGATGTACCTCCATTGGTAACTGAATTATTTGCTATTGCTGAGAAAATATTGGAAATACCATAATTAAATGTTGTAGAAAAATCTGTAGAGGTTATAACATTCAGGTATTCATAATGTCTCGGTTTTCCATTCGCAATGGAGACTCCAGGCTGGGAACCATAGGTTGCTTCATCATCAATTCCTGTAATACGTCCGGTTCCTGCTGTTGTAGGCCTTACTGCTGAAAAAAATGGACTGAGATATATTAGGTAGCTCAGCATTGGTAGGGTTCATTGCCGAAGTAGGATTATGAAAGAATTTAGAAGCGGTGTACCCGGTAGTATAAGGGTTAAAATTATGATTTCTATCCGCCGGAGATAATGTCACTCCACCCACATTCGGAATATGGTCTGCATTGGCAGAGTGGTCCTTCCATGCTGTAGCAATGGTTCCTGCATCATCTGATTTTACCCAGAAATCAGCTCCGGAAACTCCGCCGGGACCAAGGGCTGTAACAGTAATAGTAAGATCGCTGGTACTTGTACAAGTACCGGTGGTGATAGTCCATCTGAAAGTATATATTCCTGAACTGATAAGCCCTGTAACAGTGGTATTGTACAAAGATGGATTGGTAATCAACGGATCTGGAGCACCTACTGGTTTTGAAACCAAGGTCCATAAACCTGAAGATGAGGCTCCAGGATTATTTCCATTGAGAGATGCTTCTGAAGCGCCCATTCCAAGGGTTTGATTGGAGCCTGCATTAGCATTTACCTGTGGGGATACAAATATAGAAAATGTACCCTCCGGAGAAGTTCCTGAGCAGGTATATTCTTTATCAAGGAATCTGGGGTCTACTCCTCCTGCATTAGGAACAGGCTTTATTTTGAATACATATTCTCCCTGCTTATCCAGGTTACTTATCGTGGTAGAAGTATTGGTAAGTGTTCTAAGATTACTTGCTTCGTAAACAGGAATAGCAGCTCCTGCCGGTTTTGAAACTAAGGTAAGATCATATTTACCCAAAAAACCTTGAAGATAACTAGTATTAACCATTCCTTGATATATGGCAGGTAAAGGAACAGTAGCCGTTACAATACCTGATCCTGTATAACAGATTGTAGTATTGGGTATAGCCACATTTGGACGGTTACCATCTGAAATATGAATGTAATAATCCTGACTATTACCACAGACGCCACTTTTAATAGATAAATTAACCACATAAGTTCCCACTCGCCAACCTCCGGCAGGTGGAGTTACTACTACATTTCTGTTCATCGTCCCTGCTCCATTCAAAATCAAAGTGGGGCTTCCTCCAGGAGGAGCAATCCCAGAATTACTTACTGTGGAGGTAAGCGTTGCGGGATCTGAGGGGTCAATCTTGAAATAGATGGTAATAGGTACTGTTGTCCCTGCCATATTACAATAGACAGCACCTCCAGTGCCACTTGCAGAATAATACTGCATTTGTTCAGGATATGAAGCATCAATAAAGCTTACCAGTTTGGGATCAGCTCCATTGTAATTGTAGGTAATCTGAGGCGTAGTATATGTTCCATTGGCATTGGTGACCGTTATGGTGAATACATAAGCTCCGGTAACATTTACTCCATTGAAGTAAATTGAACTGTTCCTGATTTGATAAAATGAAATATTACCTCCTGCTGGCTGGCTGATAACATTCATGGTAATTGTAGTTCCAAATGCAGGATTACCAGATGAGTTTGCTGTATTGCTTGCAAACATTGGAGACGTTCCACTCAAACTGATGTATCGGTTGGTATCTGTTGATGGATAGCATCTGTTATTGATAGCAGGGATACTGATTTGTGGATTAGGAATGAACCTGACAATAGCATCGTCTTCATACCAGCAGTTTGGATTGTTGATGGATGTTATTCTTAATACCGCACGATAAGCTGGATCAATATCATGATTGGCTTTCTTGATAAGAGTCAGAGTAGGGGCTGCTGTAGTTGTATTAGACATAGTAGCATTTGTGGTCGTGGTCTGGTTATAATATTCCTTATTATAAATGTTGTAGTAAGTCCATGAAGCTGTATACCCTGCTGGGATTACAGCATTTAACGTTGCTGTTCCGGTATTGGCAGAAATATTGGTAATATCAGGCCCGGCAGTAAAAGATGAAACATCTCCCGGAGCTGTAATGGTTACCTGTGAGGTTGCTGTTCCGGTAGTACAGTTTTGTGCAATCTGGAATACATAATTTCCGGGAGAGGTCATTCCGGTGACGTTGGTATTATAACCTGAAGGAGTTACAATAACCGGGTCCTGAGCTCCGGAAGGTTTCGAGACGAGGGTCCATAATGGATTTCCAACTGTACTTCCTCCCGGACTTCCCGATAGATTGGCAGACGTGCCGCAAATGACGGCATTGGCTCCTGCATTAATGTTGCAGCTTTGTGCCGAAATCATCATATTACCTATGATGAGCAATATGAAGAAAAAGACGGTTTGTTTTTTCATGATGTAATAGTTTTTAGCTGTATGTATTCAATTAAGGCTTCCAAAAGGTCCAGACTTTGCCGTTGTATACGGCAAGTTGTCGTTTAACTGTATCATAAGCCATCATTCCGGGAGCGGGGTCAATGATGTTGAGGTGCGGACTGGCCACTTTGGGTAATATCATCGCCTTGTTGGGATCGGATAAAACCAATATCCCCGGAGTAGTGTCTGTGGCAGCGGCTGATCCGATGACTGATTTTGCAGTTGTAGACTCAGTTTTGCTGGTTTGGGCCGAAAGACTGGCTGTGCCGGTATTATCAATACTTAGATCAGTCCAGGTTCCGGTATCCTTCAGGTATTTTACTTTGTAGTCGGCAGTATCATAAATAAGGGTACCGTTGTTTGTAATGCCTGTTTTCGTTTCTACGTAGGGGGAGTATCAGTCCCCGGTTTTCTGTGTCTGCAAATTCCATGGAGACCGAAGTATTGGTTACTGTCGATTTCCCTATGGCAACCTGAGACTTTACAATGCCCGATACAGCAAGAAAAATTGCGATGGGCAGAAATTGTTTTTTCATGATTTTTTAAATAGGTTTTTATATGATTTGAATGGAATATCTTCTTAGTTTCAGATCTATTAGGCATTTTTTATTGTTTTATGGATTTACAGGTAATGTTAATCCACTACAGCTTTTTCCTCCCATCGTGATGTTCACTGAAGTATTTCCTGAAGTAATAGGAATGCCATTGATACTATATATAAGGTTTCCGTTTCCTATACTGAAGTTTCCGGCTGCAAGAGTGAACGTAAGTCCATTCTGAATAAAGCTTTGTGCAGGATGGGTTCCTCCATTACCACCTGTGTAAGGAATGGTTAATGTACCATTATAGGTTGCTCCTTGGATAGCTGTTGGGGTGAATGACGCGGAACCACAGGTAAATCCCGAAACAACTCCAGATACTGATTCCATACAATCTGACCACTTTGCCGGATTATCCTGATAGGCCTTTATACAGTGTTCAGATACATCATAGATCATCATGCCTGGCTGTGGATCGTTAATGGAATTGGTATTGGATACTCTGTTGAGGTAAAGAGCCTTATTGGCATCTCCCAAGTCAAGGTCTGAGCTTGAGTTTGGTGTAGCAGTGCCTATACCAACCTGACAGGAAGCGAAGCTCCCCATCATGATGAGTATAAGCGTTATATATTTATTCATATGATTAAATTATTTAGGTTTAGAACCGTTAAGCAGAAGAATAATCTATTTACACATGTTATACATGGTGGTGGAAAGTGCCTGCTTAACGACAGATGGATTTTAGCTTATTTTACTCCTTGATGCAACGTACAGATCTGGTATATTGTACTCTAGTGTCATCTGTAGCACCACCATTTACAAATCTGGCAGCCCATATATGGGTTACAAAATTATTGTTATAAACTCCTGAGTCTCCTATGGAATAGTAACCGTAGCTATAGTCGTTAATAGTAGGAGTGGTCACTTGCATAGCATCAGCATTGCTATGTCCGCCTCCTGTTAATTTCAATTTTGATGGGCTATTACTTGCATACATTTTACTACTTGCAACATTTTGTCCACCGGTAGCAGCCATTAATGCTGACCATTCTGCCTGTGAGGGTACTTTGAAACCTTGAGGGCATGGGTTGTTGGGAGAAGAAGCCAACCATCTGCCTGCTCGTGCTGGTGTCGTCACTGTTGTCAATAACCAGTCACTGGAAGAAGTTGCTCCATATGCGTTTATTCTATTAGGAGTCGTAGGGCTCCATGTTGTTGCTTGTCCCTGAAGAGTTCCATATTTATATGTTGAGTCATAATATGAAGCGGGTGGATTGAAAGTAGGGTCAGGAGGACTAACATTTCTGATTATGAGTTCATGTCCATCCGGTTTTCTGCCCCATTGAAAGAGGGAGCCCATGGCATTTTTATCTTTTGTTTCTGTTGCCTGTTGGGTAAGGTTAAAGTTGGGGTCATTAACATTGGCATAGTTTGCTCCGAGGTTATTGTTCAGCCACACTTTACCATCTTCTGCTGTTATGGGTAAGTAAAGGAAATTATGCTCATATACGCCATTGCTTATCTGCCCAAACATTCTGTCTGGTATTCCCGGTATATCGCGCAGTTCATAAGTAGTGAGATTCCCTGCTGAATTGTATGGATATTGGAAGGTTCCTAACAATATACCCAGATAATCATTTCCTATCCCTGCATTGATGTCTAACTTTTTGGCAAGTAAATCATTCCCAACGGTTTTTATGGTAGCTGCAATGCTGTTATTGGCAGTTGTAAGGGCTTGCGATGCCCAGGATAATGTTACCTGTGTTGCTACACCATTCTCTGTGAGATTTGCCGGAACGGTAATGGTATTGCTCCATGCTGACACAGTGCCTCCACTCCCCGTAACAGTAGCCGGGATATATACTGTAGTGCCTGTAGTGGTTATACTTCCCTGTACATCCACTGGAACGTCTGCAGTTCCGTCAGCAGCTACAGGTCTTGTTGTACTTGCAGGCGTTGTAGGTACTGTATAAGGTAAGTAATCACTGTCTAGTATAGATGCTACCCAATATATTTGGTTTTTTGATAATGTAACGGTTCCAGGCAATATACCTCCAGGATTACCTGTTGCGGGATTTACTGTAAGGGATATAGCATTGACTCCTGAGCAGCTTTGTCCGCCAATAGTAATGTTAACCGGAGTCGTTCCAGCTGTGATAGGAATTCCCGTAACATGATATACCACATTACCATCTCCGTTGGCAAAAACTCCTAATGGAAGGTCAAACGTAAGTCCTTTTACTGTAGTGGTTTGTGACGGATATATTCCGCCATTACCACCAGTATAAGGAATGGTTAATGTTCCACTATAAGTCTGTCCGACAGTGGCAAAGCTTGGAGTGAAATACGCACTGGCACAATTAAGGCTGGTAACAGATCCGGTAAGTCCTCCGTTTCCAACAATGCACCCTGACCATCCCGCAGGATTACCTTGGTAGGCTTTTACACATTTATCATTAAGGTCATAGATAAGCATTCCTGATTGCGGATCAGTAATAATCGAAGGATTGGCTACTCTGTTTAGATAGAGGGCTTTATTGGTAGAAGCAAGTTCCAGAGAAGCGCTGGGGTGCGGGTTGGGAGTATTGATGCCTACTTGTCCAAAAATAGTTGCACTTATAAGAGATGCTGTTAATAAAATTGGTTTTTTTTTCATTTTAAAAGGTTTTTTAAGTTTAAAATCAGGATGAAACCTGAGGGGTATTCATTCAAGAGGTTTGTGTAAGGATGAGGCTTATAGTTCCGTTGCTTTATAATCTCTACCCAAATGGTTATATGAGGTGATATTCTTGAGGATATCCAGTGGATTGAAGGATTTAAAAATGCTATCTAAGGCCAATTTTGTATAGTTTTCCCAATTGCAACCTGTGATTTTATAAGGGGAACTTTGTAAAGGGGCGCTGTTAATGAGACTTTGCTTATGAATCTTGTGCCTGATTTAATAAATAGTACAGCCTGTTCGCATCAGGTAAACCTGGCAAATAAGGATGAATTAGGGTAAATTTTTCATTGAATAAAGGCTGCTTGATACCTAAATTAAATGAGCGGAAAAATGGAATGAATCTGAGGGGGAGGACGGTTGAAGTTTTGAGAAAAACTAAGATGAGAAAACCCATGATTTTTATGGATTTTATTCAGATAAATATCCAGCAAATGGAATAAAACAGATGTTTTGCTTTCAGGCTTAAGCAGAAGGAATTTCATCATGTGTTGTGGCCTGATAATTTGCTTTTCATTCTCAGAAAGCGCCAATAAAGATTTTTCTGATTGGCTATCTCTACTGAAAATTAATATGGTTTTATGACTGTTTTTAATAGGCTGAGAAAGGTTCACCTCTTTCTTTTGCTTTCTTTTGCTGGATATGAATGTGCTTTTTCTTTTGAAAACCTTCTTTATTTTTTCCTTTTTTGGATGGGAAACATATATTTGTTCCATACCTGAAACTATGGTGCCCTCTGATATAACAATAGCGGTTGATATATTTGGAGCCTCTAATGAAGGGGATTCGCCATGGTTACAAACAGCCTGTATGATCTGAAAATTGATCAGCAGTAAGACGAATAAGAAAAATCTCCTCCCTCCAAATGAATGCAGAGAGAAGAGTTGGTTCATCATGTTATTTTCAGAATCGGTTTTCATTTTGATGCAATATTATGACTGCCATAATCTCTGTACAAGTCTGATACATGAATAATTCGGAAAGTTTCATGTACTGTTTAATCTGTTTTACAAATTTGCTATACTGTAAATCAGTTAGTTGCATGATGTTAATGTATTTTAATAAAATTTAAAAAATCCCAATTAGGTATTTGAATTTTTGGGGTATATATTTCATTAAATTTGCGCAAATGATAAATATAAATAAGGTTTGTTGTTAAAAAGAATCAACCTTATGAAGAGTAATGAATCATTGAATTTTAAGGTTGATAATTATTAATATTTAAAATAAAAAATAGAGTAATAATTGCATTGAAGTTTCCTTAAGCTCATATTGAGATTAGATTACTGATAATGTTATTATCATAAATACTAGTTAAAACTTACTGAAATGAAGAAAATTTATTTACTTTTTATCCTTTTGTCTTTTTATGGAGCATTGGCCCAAAATGCAAAACCTCTGAATTCTGGATCCATGACAAAAGAGGTGATTATTGGGAAGTTGAAATATATCAAAGAGAATACTTCCCTAAATCCAAAACAAGAGGAAGCTGTATTGCTGCAACTTAAATTCGAATCAGAAAAAATAAAGTTTGAAGAAGGGGTTTTATTAAGTAGTGATTATTTAATGGCAACATATAGTGAACAAGATAAAAATAAGGAGATTGTTGCCCTGGGAAATGAGCTGAAGAAAATAATTAAAGATAGAAAAGATGACCCTACAGGGGTTATATCCAGTATATATAGAAAGAATGCATTGGCTTTAATGTATCTGGGCCTCGATAGTGATAGTAAAAGGGATGTGGAAACAGCCATTGAATTTGCAAAAACAATAAAGAATCCTGATCGGAAATACTTGAGACAGACTCAATGCTATATGGACCTGCATTCTTATTATGCCAGTATGAATCATCAATTTGAAAAAAAAATATACAAAGATTCAACTTTATACTATCTTAATAAGTCTTTGGATGCCGGACAAAAAATAAAAGATAATAACGGAGAAATATCGAATAAGATTAAGTATAATGAAGTTATTTTTATTTACATACGACTCGGTATATTCTATCTTGAATATTCTGATGAAAAAGGAAATCTTGGATTGGCTGAAAAAAATCTTCTGAAAGCAGAAAAACTCCAGGAAGAAACAAATGGTTTGCCTATCCGTTCACAAACCACGCTTTTTAATCAGCTGAGCTGGCTGTATATGGAAAAGAAGGAATACCAGAAGTCTATTGATTATGCAAATCGTTCATTGCAATTGGAAAAACAGCAAAGCCGTCCTTCTTCAAGAGTGGAATCTTTTGAATTCCTTGCCACCTGTTATATGGAAATTGGAGAGAAGGAAAAATCTAAATATTATATGAGGCAATATACCAACCTTAAAGATAGTATAACGATTACAGGGAGAACAAATGCCAATACTACAATAAAGAAAATGGTTGCAGAAGTAGATAACGGGCATAAGGAAAATTCAAAAAAACAGTTGATGATCATTGGTATTCTCATTCTTATGGCAACAGTGGTTACTATTATCCTTTGGAGAAGAAAAAAAGGATCATTCATAAGAAATATGAGGAATTGATTACTAAGATCAATGATGAAAAGAAAGCGTCAGAACCGTTACCAGATATTAAAGATAATGAATCGAAGTCATCAGTTGTGATCACAGACGAAACAGTAAAATCACTACTGCCTAAGCTTGAAAAATTCGAAAATTCAGATAAATACCTTCGTAAGGACTTAAGCCTTAGTTGGATGGCTAATCATCTTAATACCAATCCAAAATACCTTTCTGAGGTCATTAAAGGGTATAGAAATCATAATTTCACCAGTTATATCAATGAACTCCGCATTAATTATATCATCAGGAAACTCTATGAAAACCCAATCTACAGGGAATATAAGATAACTTATCTGGCGGAAGAATGTGGCTACACAACGCCACGTGTATTTGTGAATGCTTTCAAAAAAGAAACAGGTTTTACCCCTTCTTATTTTGTGGAACAATTGAAAGCTTCTGCATAATGATCAATTTATTTACCATCAGCTCCAGGAGTCTTGATAATAAGTATTTTTTGATGTTTGAGTAGTTTGATTATTAGTGTTTTAAATTAAATAATTGCTAACTTATTATAACATATCATTTTATGAATGAAAAATTATATTTGCAAATATTCTTGTTGATTTGTTCAGACAGTAAAAGTTTCTTTCAAAGATTACAGACTGTTTTTATCTCTCTGTTGTGTCTCTTATGTTTCTCCATGATCCATGCAGGAAAAATTTTATGTCCTGGAAATGAAAAGATAGATCAATTAATAGATCAGGCAATTTCTCTTAATAACAACGGAAAAGCTAAAGAAGCTCTTGGACTCCTTCAAAAGGCTAATGAACTTGCCAATACTATGAAATGTGAGAAAGGAGAACTGGAAGCAACAAAAAATATAATGTTAATTTATTCTCAGGATTATGATTATAAAAAAGCTTTGAAAATATCAAACAGAGCTATAAATGTAGCCGTTAATCAGAAAGATTATGAAACACTATCCACTTTATATAATAAAAGAGCAATACTATACGAAAATTTGGGGCTATATGGTGAGAGCCTGAAAGAATATGAAACGGCTCTAAAATATGCGCAGTTGATTTCTGAAGCAGATCATAAGCATTATCAGACGTCTTTGGTTTATTATAATTTTGCTCCATATTATCAAGGACGATCAGATGAAAAAGTACTGTATTATCTTGATAAAAGTAGGGAAGAGGCTCTGAAAATAAGCGATACCAGTAAAGAGGTTCCTTTAGACAAAAAAATTGATATGCTGGTATCAGTAAATATGAACCTGGGAATTCATTACAGAGACTCCAGAAATAAAGGAAGGAATATCAAGTTGTCTGAATTCCATTTTATGGAAGCTCTTAAACAACTTGATTTAATTAAAGGAGAAGTAAATCCTGAGACAAAAATAGACTTATATCAGGCACTTCAAGAGTTTTATCATCTGAAAAAAGATTATAGGAAAGCTATAGAATATGGAGATAATATGCTGGTTTTGGAAAAGTCTAACAGCATGCCTTATAATAGAAGAGTCGGATATATGGTATTGGCAAAATCTTACCTGGGAATTGGAGATAATACAACTTCACAAAAATACCTTGATCTTTTTCAAAATTGAATGACAGTATTATTTCCGCAGAAAAAGATGCTGTGGAAGCTCCTGTTAAAAAGGTGATCTCAGAGACTAAGATTGCCGGAGATAAAAAGATAAAAACAATTGTTCTTATCTCTTTTATTGTTCTTGTTTTTATAACTTCAGGCATGCTGATATACCGAAGAAGAAGCAATAAGATGATCCGTAAAAAATATGATGATCTGATCGTTAAAATGAATCTTGAAAATCAGAACAGTACAAGAGAACCAGTACAAGAGAAGACTACCGAAAATAATGCAATAAAATCCTCTATTACCATTACAGACGAAACCATAAAGGCGCTGCTTCTTAAACTTGAAAAATTTGAAGGCTCAAAGAAGTTTCTTCGTAAGGATCTGAGCCTTAGTTGGATGGCGAATAGCTTGGGAACCAATCCGAAATATCTGTCGGAAGTCATTAAGATTTATAAAAATCATAGTTTTACAAGCTACATTAATGAACTTCGCGTCAACTATGCTATTAAGATGCTTTATGACAACCCGGTTTACAGAGAGTATAAGATTGCTTCCCTCGCAGAAGAGTGCGGGTATGTAACACCAAGGGTTTTTGTTAATGCTTTCAAACAGCAAACAGGGTTTACACCTTCTTATTTTGTGGAACAATTGAAAGTGGTAGTATGATTTTTATTGTAATTTAAACAAGCTAGTCTGCTAAAAAGAAACGTTCTTATACAATATTTAAGCTATAATAATGCGAAACGCTATAAGGGTTTCGTATTTTTTTATAATAGTTAACTGTGTTTTTAATGTAAGTATTTAGTAATTAAAGTATTTGATTTCTGTGATAGATGGAATAATTCAGAAATTGTCATATATACTATTTATTGTAAAGGTAGGTTTATCGTAATCATATAGTTTATTCATCATCAGGCCATATTTCGTTTCGAAATAGGCTGCACTAATACACGGTACAGCTTTTATTTACATATAAATGATGAAAGAATACTCCATCTTTTTCAAATTACGATTCCCATCATCATTACTTTAACCTTATAAAAGAAATATTGGTAAAAGAAGAGGTGGCCATAGCTGAAATTGCGAGAAAGTTCACTTATGATCCTTCTGAATTTTCAAAATTCTTCAAAAAACGGACAGGACAAACGCCGGGTAATTTCCGCAAACAGTACAAATACTAAAATTTATTCTAGTTGATGAAAACAGCTTGAAACTATTTTATAAGCCAAGTAAGATAATTAAGAAAAAGTTTATGTTTTGTTAAACCAGTATAAAAACAAAATCCCCGAATGACTTCGAGGATAAAAACTAATAACCATGAAAACTCAAATTAAACATGAGAATCGGTTGCAAATTTAATACAAATTATGTTATTAGGCAATTGTAGATATCAATAAGTTCTATTGTAAATTTCATTTGCTTTTTAAATTATTAGTTCATATTGGTAAAATGGAAATTAAGATATATTAATATTACCTATTCTTTAAATTTAATATTGTATAATGGGGATAATATAATAAAATTTTTATTTTTAATAAGATTGAGAAAAATAATTATTGTTGTATAAGTATAGTTGATTATTATACAAAAATTTTCAACTGAGATTCCTTTAGAAAAGACTCTGGCTGATAATGGGTTTATTTTGAAAGGAATAATAGTTATAACGGCAGGATATAAGAAAACCTGTAGGAAATTACTTAATCAATGATAAGATTGAATAAGAAATAATACCAATTATATTCAAATATAATATGGCCTGGAAGTTTTCAAAGCTTCCAGGCTTATTTGATTGTTTCAAATGATTTCAGTGGTGAAATTCAGTGAAAATTCTCCGGTAAAAATTTTTTATTTCATAGGAAAGTATAAGCTATCCAATGATGAAGATAAATTGATAAAGATTGAGCTCAAAAGAGATGGCATCAATGAAGAATCAAGTGCAAAAAATTAATTAAGATTATAGTTTGCAATAACCAGGCTCAATATAAAATGTACATAATTCTGATCCGTTTCCTGCCTGTTGATCAGCTTATTTTTATATTCGTAAGAATTTAATGCCTGTGTTAATCTTTGATACGTATCAAAGTTGTCATCTTTAATTTTCACCCTTATATTACCATCTTTCCGGTTAATAAGTTGATTGTCTAAAGTTCTTACTTTAAATAAAACATTAGATAGTTTCGGACGGAAATTCATTGCCCCAATATATCTTTCAACAATATTGATTTTGAAGGTATCAAATATGATGTTGTGAAAAACAATTTTAGAGTTAGGCTCCTGAGTATTGAGCTCGAGCTTATAATTCATTATAATTTAAATTTTAGTAAAAATAGGCTTCATTATACCAAATAATATTGCCTTGTTAATAGATCATTCCCATAATCATGATAATACATTATCTGTGATTGAAATGAATGAGTAAAGATAAAGTTTTTTATTGAAAAAAAAAGTATGAGAAGATTAATATAATGGATTAATACCTACTTGAGATTTATGGTAAAGCTATCAAATATACTATTGCAAGGGCATTTTAAAATTATTTTTAGAATTTAAATATTTCACTTCAAAGAAAATATTTAAACTTATAGTTCATGTTGTACTCTCAAAATACTCAAAAACTAATAAATTTGCATAGGTATACGCTGCAAAAAATGAAGAACACTGATATTCCATTAATTTAAAGGGATGTTTAGAGATAAATGGATATTTCTATTTGCTGATTGTGACCTTTTACATCAGTTTCAGCATCCTGATCTTATAATTCCTTCTTTATCAATAATAGACCAGTAATTGAAATAAAAAAGCAGAGATCAATTCTCTGCTTTTTCTTTTTTAACCGCTTGATGCATAAAAAGGATCACTCCCAATAGCAGTATTGCAATGATAAGGTATCGCCAGGAAAGGTCTTTTTGTTCTGTTACTGTTCCGCTTACGGAAATTATAAAGCTGGTCACAGAAGTGATAACATATACCAGTCCGCCCATCAGCCCACCGGCTGTTCCGGCATTCTTAGGAAAATACAACATACTCGTTGTAAAGAATGAAGTAAATAAAACCCCCGAACAGATATGAATAAAAAAGGCAAAAGGAATCATAATATAAAGACTCTCCGCAAAATAGCTGGTAGTGATTAATCCGGCAATCAGGATCAGTTGAAGGATAATAGGTAATAGAATTCTTGATTTAAATTCCAGTCCCAATCTTCGTTTTCCTATAAAGCCTCCAATCATCCATGAAAATCCTAAAATCAAAGTGCAATATCCAATCACTACAGGAGTAAAGTGGAAGGTGTTTTCAATAATGAAAGGCCCGGTAATATTAAAGAGCATTACAATAGAATAACTTAATCCCAGGATAATAATCCCCAACATGAAGATCTTATTTTTAAGCATCATTGAATACAGGTTGATGTTCTCTGAAAGATCCAGCTTTTTCTTCTGTGGAAGACTCTCGCCACTGAAAAACCATTCGAACAGGAATAAAAAACCCGCATAAAAGGCAAGGAAATAAAAGTTAGCATGCCAGTTAAACAACTTTTCAAGATAACCCCCAAGGAAAGGAGCGAGGATAGGGCCGCAGGACCAGGCAATCGTAAAATAGCTCAGGTAATGCTTTACCCGTTCAGCATCATAAATATCTACAAAAATAGCGCGGGTAGCTACAACCAGTACCGAAACAGCAATTCCCTGAAGAATACGTAGCAGGCATATTAATAAAATACTGTTGGTCATTGTAATAAAAATACTGCTTAGGATCAAAACCAATAAAGCAAGTAATTTAGGTCGGTAGCGGCCGATGCTGTCTAGAATTCCACCCACAAATAGCTGTGAAATTCCATAACTCAACAGATAAGACGTTAAAGTGATCTGTATATCTTTTTCCGAAACCATCATTTCCTTGGCCATAGAAGGAAAGGATGGCAGGTAAATATCAGTGACAAACCCTGAAAGCGGGATAGACACGAAAGCCATAATGGTTATTAATCTGATGCGTTTCTCAGATGCTTCTCTCAACATATTCATTCATTTTTTACTCTGCAAAAATACTTCAAGAATAGAAAATTAAATTTTAAAAGACAAAGTAAAAATTACAAAATTCAAATATTTAGAAAGAGTTCTTAAATTTCAAAGGAGAAGTCTCGGCATGCTTTTTAAAGAAATTATTAAAATGGGAAGGCTGTTCAAAACCAAGCGTGTAGCCAACTTGAGCAATATCCCAATTCGTATATTTCAGCAGGTTCTTAGATTCTTCAAATATTTTTTCTTTAATAATCTGAGTGGTAGTAAGGCTTGTAACCGATTTTACAGATGAATTTAAATGATTGACATGCACATTCAGGTGATCTGCAAAATCAGAAGCGGTTTTTAAAGCTAATGGATAGGCTGGCGAATCCAGAGGAAACTGCTTATTCAGGAGTTCATCAAACAGTCTGTACAGGCGGACATTAGCAGGAAGTTCATTAAGACTCACATCCTCAACACGATTTTCAAGGGCAAGATGCAATACTGAAGCCAGGTTGCTTTTAATACCGCTGCAGCGGAAAGGATAGGTGGAATGATTCAGTTTGTACATCTGCTCAAAATACATGGTAGCCAGCTGGATCTGTTCCTCATTCAGAAATATAAACGGGTTACTCCATTCTTTAAATAATGAAGTCTTTTTAAACAGATTAAACTCTGAATTGATATTAAAGAATTCCTGATTGAATAAACATGAAAACCCCTCCTGGAAGTCATCTTCACATTCCCAGGTATAAGGAATATTAGGGGAAGGGAAAAAGAGAACTGGGCGGTCAACATACGTCGTATGAGTTCCGTAATGAGCCGTTCCTTTTCCTATGATAAAACAGATTTTATAATAATCACGTCGGTTATAAGGGCTTTTAAAACTGCAGTATTTCCTCGGAATGATGTTGAAATGGGTCTTTCCGGTCTCAAGATCAGCATCAGATATTTCGAGAATGTTTCTGCGGGTACGTTTGTAGTAGTCTTTTATGGTTTCCAGTTGATCACTCATTTTTCCAGAATTATAAAAATCAAAGATAGGTAAATCTTTCGTTTTTCAGATTTGCCTTTGATAGTTTTTATAATTGATATTGATATAAGATCCTTACTAATTCTTACTGATCTGCATTTCTATGATATAAGAAGGAAGCTGAAAAGGAATTGTTTGAGCATCTTCTTTAATAACAAATCCAGACTCTTTCAAAAACTCCAATAAAGGATCTTCAGCAAGAACATTGGTCCAGATGATATCCGTGAACGAAGCTGCAGTACGACATTTTTTCCATAGAGATTCACGGGTCTCAGGAGTATTATATTCCTCGAGAATAACAAAATCAAGTTGTGTGAATCTTTTTCCTTTCTGAGAACCTGGATATCCGGAACCGCTTTTTAAAATACCATACCCTATAGGTTTCTCATCAGCATAAATGATAATAAGCTGATTAGAAAGATTATTCAATTCATTAATCATTTTCCTGGGATCCCAGTTTTCTATATAATGCTGGATCTCCTCTTCTGAAATAAGTTCTTTATAAGTAGTGTTTACAGCAGATTTAATGATGGTAAAAAGATCATCAACACCCTCGTCGGAACCTATGGTAAATTTTGAAACAATATTCATTCTTTTTTCTTCAAAATTATCAGATTAACGCATTCATAAAGGATACAGATCGTTAAAATATAACCGGTACAGATTCTAATTTTGTAAATTTGTTCAGTACAGATTAATGAGAGATGATGAAAATTTACAAATACGAGGCTTTTACAGCAATCATAGAAGAGCAGATCAGAAACGGAATTTTACAGGGCGGAGATAAGCTGCCATCCATCCGGGAAATAAAAGAAAAGTATAATCTGAGTATAAGTTCCGTACAAAGTGGTTTCGAATATCTGATGATTAAAGGGTTAATTGAAAGCCGCCCACGTTCAGGCTATTTTGTAACAGAAAAAAAAGAAGAATATATTCCTGAGATCAGAATTAAGCTTCCTGCGGTAGTTCGGGATGAGGGGTTTATGAAAAATCTACTGCTGACCTCCAAAAGAATTTCAGAATCTAGTTCCTTCAATACGGCTGTGCCCGGTGATCTTTTAATTCCTCAGAAGCTGATTTTAAGAACCATGCAGGAAGTAATTCGGGAAAAAGGAGCTTCTTTACTGAGGTATTATCCTTCCAATGGACTTGAAGCACTGAGGAAACAGATCATAAAGCAAATGGGAATATATGGCTCCCGGCTCAATCCTGATGAGTTGATCATCACAGATGGTGCTCTGCAGGCATTAACGATTGCGTTATGCTCTGTAACCAAGGCTGGAGATGTAGTAGCAGTGGATAGCCCGTGTGTATTTTCTATCTTGGAAGTAATTGCTAATCTGGATCTGAAGGTTATTGAGATCCCTGTTCATTATAGAAACGGTTTTGATTCTGAATATTTTCGGAAGGTTTGTTCAGAAAACGATATCCGTGCTCTTATCATTACCCCGAATTTCCATAACCCAACCGGTATCAGGATGAGTGATGAAACTAAGAAGGATGTATTGGGAATTGCGGAAGATCACCAGGTATGTATTATCGAAAATGATATGTATTCAGATCTTTACTTTGAAGAAAAGCGTCCATCCAGTATTAAAAGTTTTGATGAAAAAGGATGGGTGATGACCTATTCTTCGTTTTCAAAAACGCTGGCTCCCGGAATTCGTTTGGGCTGGCTGTATGCCGGGCAATTTTATGCAAGAGCAGAAAGAGCAAAATTTGCATTGGGCAGGTCTGTATCTCCGCTTTACCAGGAACTTATCCTGAAATTGCTACAGGAGAATAGTTATGAAAGACATCTGCGCTCATTTCGTAAAAAATTAAATCAGCAGGCTATTCAGCTGCTTGAGGTGCTGAAGAAATCTTTTCCGGAGGGCTCCTATTTTCACAGACCTCAAGGCGGATACAGTATCTGGGCACAAATGCCGGACAATATGGATATGAAAAAATTTCATAAGTATTGTGAGAAGCATGAAATTTTATTCACACCTGGAAATACATTTTCTCTTACAGATAAGTATGATCACCATTTTCGGGTTGTCTTTTCAGAAAGAATTACTTCCGAAAGCCTTCGTTTATTAGAAGAAGCAGGAACAAAAGTTCATGAATTTATTCTCAATGGAAACTAAAATAAAAGAAAAAGTCTCATTAGCTCAATTATTACAATGGAAGACAAATATATTCGTATCAGATCAAAGATAAAGATTGGACGAGTGGTTAATTCTCTACTTTATTCAATCAAATATCTGATATTCTTATCAACTTCCAATAGAGGAATTCCATCAGTAACCTGGAAAGAAAAGCCATTGATCCATTTTTCCTTGGCAAGATCAATATCTTCGCCGTTTATCATATGCTTTTGGAAGAAATAGGAAATATCCTGTTTCAGATATTTTTGAGCAAGCTCAAGAAGAAGCTCATCCGTAAACTTTATTTTTTTCTCTTTACAGATTTTCAATAGTTCCCGCATCAGATCATCCAAGGACTTTTTATAATTGGTTTTCAGCATAATTTGATTATCCAGCCAGAAGGCAAAAATAGCCCCGCGTCTGTAGGGAACCTTTTCTACATTTCTGCTTTTCCAGAAGTTATCCTTTATTTTATAATTAGGAATATTTCTTTCCGGGTTTTTCCAATGGCTTTTGATGACTTCGCTGTTAAAGAGTTTTTGCCATTCATCCATCGAAATATCTTTTATTCTTAATCTGTTTTTATAAGTATAATAATCTGTAAAACCTTCGCTGAACCAATAATTCAGTTCTTCATGTTTATTTTGAATTGTATTCCCGATCCATTCATGCATCAGTTCATGATGAAAAAGATATCGGTATGAATCCTTGTTATTGAAGGGATTATTTGTTCCCTGGATTATAAATGCATTTTTGATCGCAGAACCTGTAGTACTGTAGCCTTTATATAAACTGTCTTTTTGAGAAACAGTGGGCGTCATGGTAACCGTAAAATAATCCTGATCATAATCCTGCCAGAAGTCCCTTTGAGATTGTACGGCTTTTTTAAGATTGGAAAATAAGAACTCATCAGTCAACTCGTTATTCCATTGATCTCTCAACGCAAAATAAATAGGCTTATCATGTATTGTAAAAGAATAAAACCTGTAATCGCCTCCTATAAAAATTGAATTGTAAAAACCTTCCCAAAGAACAGCCTTGATTTTCTGCTTGCGAACTTGAGAGGCAAAATTATTATGAAGCTTAAACTTTTCAGGGAAATTTAACCATTCAATAGAAAATTCAAATTCCTGTTCATTCGGCATTTTTGTAAAGGAGGCCGGAACTACAAAAAGATTTTTCCCTAAAACATGGAAGAAAGCATTGTTGATTCTGGGGCGGTTGAAGATCTTATAATTAGGATCTGTAAAATCCTGTTTAATATGATAAGTCAGAGAAAATTGGGTTCCTTTGTTCTGATGGATCTTTATGGCATTACTTTCAGGCTTTATTTCAAAAGTAAGATGAGGATTATCCTCCTTTAATAGGACCAGGTTTTTAAAAAGATCATTTTCTCCCCAGTTTTCATTGGCATAATAGAAGGATAAAGTATCTGACGCTTTTTTCAGCTTATAATCTACCTGAACTTTTAAACCATTCTTTGAAAGATCTGCATCATAATAAACCTTATAATTGATCTTGTTTTGTGAAAAAGCAATGAACGGCAGTATGAGTGCCAGGAACAATAATTTTCTGATCATGGATTAGTTCGTTTTTTCCAAATGTAAGATAAAAATCCAAAAACAGAAGAAAGGTGTTATCAATAAAACGAAAATAAAGAAGAATAATCAATGTAAAATTCAGTGGTGAAATTTGACTTACTCACGATTACAACGGGTTTTATATCGAAATTGAAGGTTAAAAATCGATAAAAATCGGTTCGTGAATAGAAATATGTTAAAATTTCGCTCATTTTGCTTAAACTTTTTTCCTTGCTACTAGGCTGGAATCACCATAAAACCTATATTTGCAGCCTAAATTTTTAAATATAATGAAAGAACTAATTGAAAAAATCAACGCAGAATTTGAGGCGTTCACAACTGAGGCAAACCAACAAGCGGAAAAAGGAAACAAAGCAGCTGGTACAAGAGCTCGTAAATCAGCTTTAGAATTAAGCAAATTGTTCAAGGATTTCAGAAAAGTTTCTGTAGAAGAATCTAAGAAGTAATTCAACCTTTAGCCGGCTTTTGTAGCCGGTTTTTTTATGCCCTTAGCACAATTATCTTCTCTTGGTTGCGATGGCCTCTCAAAAACAGCAAAGACATCCATTTTAAAAGAATTTTAAAAATTGAAATATACTTTTGGGGTTTCAATATTAAATTTTCCCTTGTAGAGTGGTTATCATCTGTATAATTTGTATTTTAGGAATATCAATTACACGGAAATACAATGAAGCATTCCTTTTTGCTGTTTATCCTGATTTTTAATTTTTATTCGGCTCAAAAACTTCAGGTAGTAGATGCTGAAAATGGAAAACCGATTCCTAATGCAAGAATTCTTCTGCACAATCAGATTGTTTATACTAATGAAGAGGGCTTTGCGCCCGTAGATCAAAGCTCAGTAGATTTTGAAGTTTCAGCATCGGGATTTCAAAAGGCATCTATTCAGAAATTGTATTCTCCAATAAAATTGAAAAGAGGATATAAAAGTATTGATGAGGTAAAACTGACTAAGGTGGACCTGAAAAAAATCTTTGAAGATGTGGCCAGAAATTACAAAAAGAGATATTATAATGAGCCCTCCCTTTATGATGTTACATTTAAAGAAAAAAAGGTTGACAATCATCAAATTCATTTTTTAGTCATTGCAGAAACAAAGCTATGGAGTAAAACTAATTTTTACAATCCCAACAAATCATTTGACAATAACCTCCAAATGCAGCTGAATAATGTGAAGTATTTTAAGGATTTAAAATCAGACAGCATTTTTGTAAATGAAATACAGAAATTCTCTCCAGAATATATGGGTAATTATTTCTTTAATTTTGAGTTGAACAGAGCCTTGACTCATGTGAAAAATGAAGAATCAAAATATTCCGGGTGGATGATTTTCGAACAGGGAGATGAGCAATTAATCACCTTTACTATTAAGTCAGGATTGGGAATTGATATGGAAGGAGAAATGAAATATAATAAGACCGATAAGGTGATTACTTATTTTGAAATTCATTATTTGCAGGATCAGTACCCAATGGTTAAAAGAAAAATAGGAAATGGGGAAGAGTATGATTATCAGTTGGGAAATGCAATTCTTGTTTTTGATTTTTACAAAAATGAAGGAGTGTATGTTCCTGCGATGAGTAGGATTGAAGGCAATAAATATATTGCTTATTATAAAGGGGTTAAACATGAACGGAAAATAAGTAGAGAGCTTATTTATAATACTTTTAAGAAATCTGATAAAAATGGATTAACTCCCAGAGTAGATTTTAATAAAAATATCTGGGATAACACCTCAGTAAAAGAAGATAAAAATAATTCGATTCTGCTTACTACAGAGGAACAGGCCTTTATCAACAGAAGTTTACCGGATTTCGGATCAAAATAAAAGAGAAATGTTATATTGTTAAATTAAGAGATCAGGAAAATAATTTCATTTTTCTTCTAAAATGGATTTAAATACTGATGCCTAAAGACTTTTTTACTTTAATTTCTTTATCATCTCCGCAATTTCCTCTATCTTTAATGCAATCAATATACATTATGAGGATAAATAGATTTTTTGCAGTACCGGCTGTTATGCTGGCTGCCCAATTTTCATGGGCTCAGGTAAAGGTAGACCCAAAAGAAAACCTTCACCCAATCGTAAAAAGTTTTGTAGATGAGGTTAATAACAATTCCCAGCTTGAAGGGATGGCTTATGAACTTCTGGATGGGATAGGACCACGTCTTGTGGGAACTCCGGAAATGCTTGCCGCTAATGAATGGAGTGCAGAAAAGCTTCGTTCATGGGGAATTGATGCCAATCTTCAGCAATTTGGAACCTGGAAAGGATGGCAGAGAGGAACTACCCATGTTGATATGGTATTTCCAAGAGTAAAATCTTTGGCTGCTACTCAGCTGGCGTGGAGTCCTGCCACTAAAAAAGCGGTTGAAGCAGAGGTAGTCATTCTTCCAAAAGTATCATCTAAAGCAGAATTCGACAAATGGCTTCCGTCTGTAAAGGGAAAGATTGTACTGATGGCTCAATATCAGAAGATCGGACGTTCTGATGAACAGATCAAAGAATTTGCAACCCCGGAACTTTATGAAAAGCTTAAAGCTGAAAAAGAACAGGCTTCCAAAGACTTTACAGCCTATGTAAAGAACATAGGGTATGATAATAATACCCTTCCAGAAGCATTGGAAAATGCAGGTGCAGCTGGAATTGCCATTTCAAACTGGACCGGAATCATGGGGGCTAACAGAATTTTTGGAGCAAAAACATCTAAAATCCCAATGATAGACATTGATGTGGAAGACTATGGAATGCTTTACAGAATGGCAGAGAAAGGGGCACAGCCTAAAATTAAAATTGATGCACAGTCTAAGGTGCTTCCTGAAGCGAAAAGCTTTAATACAATCGGTATGATTAAAGGAAAAGAAAAACCGGATGAGTATGTCATTCTTTCGGCTCACCTTGATTCTTGGGATGGTGCTCAAGGGGCTACAGACAACGGAACCGGTACCCTGACGATGCTGGAAACCATGAGAATTCTGAAAAAATACTATCCCAATAACAAAAGAACAATTGTCATTGGTCTTTGGGGAAGCGAAGAACAGGGATTGAACGGTTCAAGAGGTTTTGTAGCAGATAACCCTCAGATTATAAAAGGAACACAGGCTGCTTTCAACCAGGATAACGGGACTGGGCGTGTCGTGAATATCAGTGGCCAAGGGTTTGTAAAGGCTTATGATTATATAGGGAAATGGCTTGACGGAGTTCCAAAAGCAGTAAGAAGCCACATTAAGACTGACTTCCCTGGAATGCCTGGCGGCGGTGGATCTGACCATGCTTCATTTGTTGCAGCAGGAGTGCCTGGATTCTCGCTGGGTTCTTTGAACTGGGGCTATTTTGGGTACACATGGCATACAACAAAAGATACCTACGACAAAATCGTTTTTGATGAGGTGAAGAATAATGTGATCCTAACGGCAGCATTGGCCTATATGGCGTCTGAAGATCCTGAATTTACCAACAGAGAAAAAGAGTGATGCCTAAAGACGATAAAGGAAACCTGGTACAGTGGCCGGAAGCAAAAGAACCTAAAAGAAGTTCTAAAGATTATAAATAATAAAAAGATTCTTTACAAAAAAGAATTTTTCAAAAAGGCTGTCCGAAAGGGCAGTCTTTTTATTTGTACAATATTTTGTTTGTTGTACATATTGTCAGAGGGTATAATATGCAATAAAAAAACATGTAAATACAAAAAGAGGTAAAGGGTGGATTTTTAATTTTAAAAAGCTTTTAGAATTAAAAAAACACACCACATTATGAAAAAGATATTTCAGACCGGAAAAATCCGGTCCGTAGAACAGACCCTATAGATAAACAATATTTTTATATTGTAAAGCCTGGTGAAACACTGGATAGTATTTCTCAGGATCTTATGCTTGAAAATTCCCAATATCTCAAAGAATATCATAATCAGTGCTGCAGTTTTCTGGATATCATTCCTGAGAATGGAAAATTAAGGCTGTTGCAGAAACTTTGTATTCCCAGTCCGGAAGAGATTTTGAAAATAAACTCTGTCATACAGGAAAGAGGAGAAAGTTTATTTAAACAACTTCCAAACGGAAAACTTTTTTTTAATGCAGAGGCTGTTTCCGGAAAATACAGGGTCATACAAACCGAAAGTGATGATGGCATTCAGAAAAGTTAATATGCTTATTCAATACATTTTCATTATCTAAAAGAAGAGGAAAACAGGCATTATATTCATTTTTCAATGAGTGATTTTACAAAAGATGGGGGAGAATTGGAACAAAAGATCAATAGTCTGGCTTCTGCGTTTGTAAAAATCATTTATCCGATAACATTAATGATCGAGAGATCGGGAAAGTTGGTGGCAGCTGAAACCCATAAAGAAATTCAACATATCATTAATGAAATTGAGGCATTAAAGAACTATCACAAGGGTAGGTATGCATCCATGCATATTGATCAGATGAAAGATAAAATGGCTGATTTAAAGGTTATTTATAAGAGCTTGAAAAATATATTGCCCATACAGTTGCTTTTTGGCAGCTTTTATCAGGCTCATTATAACCCACAAAATAGTACGGGTCCTTATACAGAAGAATTTTTCATGGCTGGCTCCGGCTTCTCCAATTAGGATGGATGTCATTAATCAAATTATATCAGAAGAAAAAATCAAATCGTATAGAAGTGCTGCAGACCGGAAAATCGGTGGATTATCGCACAGTTGAGGAACTTTTTGATTCTGGTCGGGAATATAATCCATCGGAAACGATTCATTCAAAATCACTAGCAGCCAATCATTCGGCAATATATACGTTAAATGCTGAAGATTTTTCAGTTCAGAAAGTAAAAGCAGAATTTGATGTCCAGATTGCTGATTATGAGAAGTCCATCACTTTTGAATTGGAAAAATTAGCGGGATAATTAAAAAACATCATTGAACGAACCCAACACAAAAATTATGTCAGAAAATTTATCAGCACACGACGGTAAACATTTTGTCATTCAAAAAGGCAAAGCCAGCTGCAATCAGGGAGATCTGTTCCCGCAGTTTAAGGTTAGCTCCCATCAAAAGCATTATTGGAATCATAAAGAGGTTTCAGCAGATTATCTTGCTGTAACGGAGGAAGACATAGAGTTTATTCCTTCTGGGCCAAGCTTCGGAAAGTGTCGATTAAAACCATCTTCTGGTGGATATTTACCTTGTGCTTATGCTCCTGCTGGAACGTGGCAGAAGACCTATGAAAAGGTAAAGGTCATGGGCAAAAGCTGTCTTTCAGAAATCTCTGAGCTTATGTGCACTACTGGGGGAATAATTACTGTGAAAGATCATGGACAATCCTCTACGATGAACCGTCAGAATATAACACTGGCTGATCCTCAAAGTTACCATCTTATTAATCCGTTTATGGATTTGAAAGAATCTCAGGAAGAACTGGAAGAACCCGATCCGATTTATGAATAAAAGACTTCAAAAATAACAGACATGGCAAAATTGACTATTACAGGCAGTACCCAACCTGTTGTTGGAAATACAGAAGCTTATTCACTTTCGGTGTTTTATAATCTGGTATCTTCCAACCCATTTTCTTTTCCGCCACCCAAAATACAATGGAATATTCATGTACAGGATAAAAAAGGATGGAGAATTGCTCATGGGAATACCAAAGAAGGTGAACATATTACGTATCAATTCACACATAAAAGTTTACAATATAAAGCTTTAAAAATTGAAGTGAAAAGAGGGAAAGATAAAGGTGAACTTTATATAAAACCAAAGCAGGCTGAAGAACCGAAAATTCTCCGTGTAGATGTATTAGATATTAATTCTCAACGATTGCAAAAAGGGAAACAGCTTCATTATACAGATACACTCATTGCCAAAGCTCATTGTGTGGGAATGTTCGGACATAAAGTATCTTTTACTTTATGGGAAGATGATGCAATAGGAAAGGGACACGATCCGGTTATAAACATGATGAACAGGATCAATCCGGTGCCTCTTGTAGGAGAAGTAGATCATGAAGGAGTTGCTAAAGTGGTTTTCAGGCTGCCCAGTTATACTATGGCAGTACAGATTGCCAATGCTCAAGTAGCCAGAGGAGATAAAAGTGAGGGTAAAACCCATGAATATTACGTGACAGCAGAAATGATCTCCAAACATATTATAAAGGCCAGCCCCAATGTAAATGTGGCTAATCCTGCTCATATTCCTGAGCCTCCTGAAAAACAGAAGCCAAAGGAAAATCATCCTGCTCACAGGAAACCTCCCATGGCTCCTGAAAAGAGGGAAGTAAAACCTGATAAACCAAAACCTAAAGAAGATACCCCAAAATTTCCACAAACTCCAGCTGCAAAGAAACAGGCAGATCCTGAAGGGAAAATCATAAGTGCAGAATTTACAGATGCTACAGGAAAACCTTTGAAAAATGCTAAAACAGGAGATGCTGTATCTGTTAAGATCACTACCCAAAACATGAAAGGGAAAAATATAAAAATAAGGATTTGGGAAGAAGACTTCTCACAGTATAGCAATGATCTGATATATGAAGTATCAGTACAGTTGATTCACAATACTATAAACTTTATCAATGGTGTTATTTTGACCAAAGATATGTATACCAAAAGCTACGAATGGGGCGAAGGCAACGAAAGGGAGTATTTTATAGAAGTTGAGCATTTGAATACCTCTGTAACATCCCAGGTGATCCCTGTAAGTGCTGGTGCTGAATCCGTGAAAGTAGATCCGAATGATTCTCCTGCGATTATTAAAGAGCCGAAACAGGATAAGAAGAAAGATAAGTTAATTATTTTTCCGTTGCTTGTTAAACCAGAAAATGATGATATGAAAAAGTGGGGAAAAGCAAGAAACTGGGCCACTCAACCGGGAAATAATATGGCAACATATAATGCAGGGAGATCCGGTACGACAAGGAAACATGCAGGGAGGGATTTATACACTAATCCCCTTGAAACTGTTGTTGCCATTGCAGATGGCGAAGTTTTAGAAGTTAGGGATTTTTATTGTGAAACGCATCAAATCAGTATCCGACATACTCTTAAAGATGGGAGAGATTTTATTATTAGGTATGGAGAGCTTGATCCAAAAAGTATTAAGGTTAAGAAGGGAGATAAGGTTGTGCAAAAGCAAGAATTGGGTAAAACTGGAAAGCTGCTAAAATATATCAAAAAGACACATGAATATGTTCCTTTAATGAAATTAAATGGTGAAACAATTTATATGTTACATTTTGAATATTTTACTGGATCTATAGGATTTAACTTGGATAAAAATCCTTTAACTGATAAAGGTGAAAGAAATCATCAACGCAGAAGAGATGTTTTTGATGCATTACCTATTTTAAGAGAAGGATATAAAAATTCCTTCGACAGTTCTTCTACTCAAGAATATAATGATGAGCATGGCTTCAGTGAACATGATGCAAGAGTTGCGCTATTGTATATATATGACAAACACGGAAGAGAAATAGCAATCATTGTTGAAAAAATGTATCGGTTAGAGACCACACATTTTACTTCTGAGCAGTATAAAAATTGTGGAACAGGAGGTATGGAGGTTCATGGCTCTGCACCATATTATGGGTGGGATCCAACAACTTTTAAAAATCATCCAGAATATACACCTATTGGTATTTGGAGTCATATGGAAGGAAAAGGATTAAGTGGGCAAGGAGGTAATGTTCAGGAAACTAAGAAACCCAAGGCCTTTGTAAAACTACCTTCAGTTGTAGCAGGAATGGAGTATAAAGCAGAATATATACAAAGATATAATGGAAATTATGCAAGATGGTACAATGCCAAAGATATAAAAGCACAAGAGAAATATCGAGAATCTCTAAAGGGTATAAAATCAAAAATAGTAGATAGTTTTAAAGATGAAAAATAGCTATATTCTAAAAGTCATAATTGTATTTTTAATAGCATTATGTTCTTGTAAGGAGCATAATAGTTATGGAAAACAGCGTAATAATGTAAATACGACCAATAAGCAATATTTAGGGGTAGAAAACTCACAGAAACACACATCTAAAGATAATATTGATAACTGTAAGAAATTACTAAGACAACTTATTGCCAGTTCATCTATTCAAAATCCATTTATCAAAAACATTGATATTAATATAGATAAAATTGAAAAAAATAGAATGACAATAATGTTATATGATAGTTCAGATACTAGCCAAAATACTATTGGATCAATTATAATTGACGGAGGAAATAAAAAAATACTAGATGTAACAAATGACATTGAAAACCCTATTGTATTGAAATATAATAGTAATATATGGAACAAGGTAATTGATTGTTATTTTAATTCAGATCAATCGCTTAAAATAAATAATGATAAAAACCCAAGTGTTAGCAATTGTAAAAATATTCATCTTGATGATGGCTTGAAACAAGAGTGTATTTTTAAAAATATTACTTCAGAAGTGGTATATCAAAAAACTATAGCAGAAAATGAAATAGATGCTATTGAAAATTTACCTGTTAGCCTTCCATATAGGAATGGGGCAAAAGAAATCAAAAATGGAAGTGCACTAATATCAATTTCGTACACTATTATAAAAAAGACAAAAATAATTTTTGAACTTACTTATGAAGGAGGAGTTACAAAACTTTCCCTTGAACAAATAGGAAATAATGTAAGGCGAACTATAGTATATAGTGCTGATTAAAAACATAAAAAATTCAGAAGTAAATAAATCTGAAGAAATAAAAAGATAAGATAAAATAAAGAGGGTGTCTCAAAAGTCAAATTATTTGACTTTTGAGACACCCTCTTTATTTAAATATACTTTTTTAAATCAGAAAATACTGAAATCTGGACCTCATGTTGTTTGGAAAGCTTTCCAAAACCATAGTCACAGAAGATAAAAGGTAATTCGTTAGACGCAGCAGAGTTATAATCAGTCTGAGTGTCTCCAACGTATACAGAATCATCAATAGATAAACTGTTTCTTTCCATGAGAAGCTGAATATTTTCTGCTTTTGTCTTTTGAGTCCTTCCATGAGATTCAAAGTCTGTAAAGAGGCTATTGAACTGATAATATTCTAAAAAAGACTCTATGTATCCATCCTGGCAGTTGCTTACAATAAAAAGATTATGAGTGTTCGCCAGACTTTTTAATGTCTCTTCCACACTGGGATAAAGAATGCCACCTTGTATACGCAGTACCTTATTTTCCTGAGCAACCACTTCAGAAAGGATTTCCTGAATCTGGCGGTCTGAAACTCCTGGAAGCATATCCTTTAGAATATCATGAGCCAGTAAGCCCATATACTGATTCATATCGTCAGGTTTCAGTTCCTGTTGGATCAATTGATGCTTGTTTAAAACATCATTCCATATTTTAATGATTGTTGCTCTGGAGTCCCATAAAGTTCCATCCAGATCGAAAATTAAATTTTTATATTTCAACGTATTTCTTTTTTAATTGATGAATAATGATTCTTAATTTCATGAGGTGATTATTCAACCATTAAGGTGGGTTTAAATCTTAAACTTAATTAAAGAAAAATCTTTATAAGCAAAACGCCTTAAAGCGAAGCTCAGCTTAATATTCTAAACGCCTTAAATATCTTAATGGTTAAAATAATAGATACAACTTACAGAATCATGCTCAATTGTATCCTTTTCCTTGCTTCATCCACTTCAGTTACCTTTACTCTCACATGTTGATGCAGTTTTACCACCTCATTCACATCCGATACAAACCCGTCTTTAAGCTGTGAAATGTGAACCAGCCCGCTTTCTTTGATTCCAAGATCTACAAAACATCCGAAAGCCGTAATATTGTTAACGATTCCTGGTAGAATCATACCTGTCTTCAGGTCTTTAATACTTTTTACACTAGGATCAAATTCAAATACCTTGGCTGCTTTTCTTGGATCTAAGCCTGGTTTTTCAAGCTCCTTTAAAATATCCTTGATTCCCAGAATTCCGATCTCTTCGGTGATATAGTTCTCTGGTTTTATCTGAGCAATTTTTTCCTTATTGGCGATCAGTTCATCGGTTTTAATACCCAGATCTTTAGCCATTTTTTCTACAATTTTATAGGCTTCAGGATGCACTGCAGAATTGTCCAGTGGATTTTTTGAATTGGTAATCTTTACAAATGCGGCTGCCTGCTGGAAGGCTTTTTCGCCAAGTCTAGGTACTTTTTTAAGCTGTTTTCTATCCTCAAAAGCACCGTTTTCAGCCCTATAATTCACAATGTTTTCAGCCATTTTTTCTCCAATCCCGGAAACATAGCTTAATAAAGATTTACTGGCAGTGTTTAGGTTAATTCCTACAGAGTTTACACATTTCATTACAGTAGAATCCAGTTCATTTTTCAATTGAGTCTGATCCACATCATGTTGATATTGCCCGACTCCAATAGATTTTGGATCAATCTTTACCAGTTCCGCCAACGGATCAGAAAGCCTTCTTCCGATAGAAACCGCACCACGAACCGTTACATCATAACTTGGAAACTCGTCCCTTGCAATTTTGCTGGCAGAATACACGGAGGCACCCGCTTCCGAAACCACAAAAACCTGTAAAGGTTTATCAAAAGCTATTTTCTTAATAAAAAACTCCGTTTCACGGCTTGCAGTCCCGTTTCCGATAGAAATCGCTTCAATATTGTAAGCATTCACCATAGAACGGATCTTTTTCATGGCCATTCCGGATTCATTCTGAGGAGCGTGAGGGTAAAGGGTCTCATTATGAAGAAGATCACCCTTTTCATCCAGACAAACCACTTTACAGCCGCTTCTGTAACCTGGATCAATCGCCAGAATTCTTTTTTCTCCCAATGGCGGAGCCAAAAGCAGCTGACTCAGATTCTCAGAGAAGATCTCAATCGCTTTTTTATCGGCTTTTTCTTTGGCTTCCTGTAAAGCTTCATTGGAAATTGCCGGTTCCAAAAGTCTTTTATAACTGTCCTTGATCGCTAAAGCAATCTGTTCAGAACTTTCATTATTAGACTTAATGATGGCTTTTTCAATAAAATCGATGGCTTCTTCTTTATCAATTCCCACATTGGTTTTCACAAAACCTTCCGATTCTGCTCTCAGCATCGCCAAAAGCCTGTGGGAAGGAGTTCTGCTGAGGTTCTCTTCCCATTCAAAATACTGGGAAAACTTCTGGGCATCTTCTTCATCCTTTTTAGCTTTCACCACTTTAGAAGTAACAACAGCCTTACGCTGGAACAAACGGCGCAGGTTCTTACGGACATACATATTTTCATTGATCCATTCTGCCATGATATCCCTTGCTCCCTGAAGTGCTTCTTCCTCTGAAGGAACATCATTATTCAGATATTTGGAGGCCAGAAACTGGACGTCATCGTTTTTCTGGCTCATAATGATTTTCGCTAAAGGTTCTAATCCTTTTTCCTTAGCAGCATCAGCCTTCGTTTTCTTACGCTTCTTAAAAGGAAGATATAAGTCTTCCAGTTCCTGAACATCAAAGCTTTCTTCAATTCTTTGTCTCAGTTCAGGAGTTAAAGCATTCTGTTCTTCTATCGATTTTAAAATAGATTCCTTTCTTTTAACAATCTCATCAAACTGCTTGCTGATTTTAGCGATCTGCTCAATCTGTACTTCATCCAGGTTTCCGGTTTTATCTTTTCTGTAACGGGAAATAAAAGGAATGGTACAGTCTTCTGCTAATAATTGTAATGTATTGTTGATGCTCTTCTCAGAAATATCGAGCTGCTTCTGTATAAATTCTACGGTCGTCATTGTTCTGTTTTCGGATAGCTAAAATAGGACTTTAAAACGAAAAAAGGCGAGTTGCCCCGCCTTGAATAGTTTTTCATTTGAATTAAAATTTGATTGTTAAGATTTAATTGACAATGGCTATTGCCATTCCATCATATTCTTTTGCTCCTACAGTTTGCATAATGGTAGCGGTAACTTTTGGATTGTTAGCCAGCATTTGATTAAAACGCTGTACGCCTCTCACTTTTTCATCGTTACTGTTTTTATCCAAAATCTGACCTTCACGGATAACATTATCACAAATAATGATGGTTCCAGGATGTGACAGTTGTAATGCCAGTTCAAAATATTCGGTATAAGGCGGTTTATCGGCATCAATAAAAATAAAGTCGAAAGCTTCTTCACCTGTAGCAATAAGTTCATTCAATACATCCATTGCTTTACCGATACGTAAATCAATCTTAGACAGTCCTGCTTTTGCAATGTTCTGACTGGCAATATGAGCATGATGAGGATCAAATTCTACGGTAATGACTTTACCGTCTGCAGGAAGTGCTCTGGTCATCCAAATAGTACTGTAACCTCCTAAAGTCCCCAATTCTAGTACACGTTTTGCCTTACAGGTAAGCAGCATCAGTTGAAGAAATTTCCCTTGTACGGGGGTAACACTAATTTGAGGCATGGAAGCGTCATCTAAAGATTGAATGGTTTCCTGAAGTACTGTATCTTCAGGAGCTATCAGGTTACTGATATAGTCATCTACTTTTTCAAATAATTGCGGATTCATATTTTTGATTTGATTGAAACGAAGGTAATGAATTTTGAAAGCTCCATATAAAGCAAAAAAATCCCTCTAAATCGAGGGAGCTAATTTATGGTACATAGGGAATACATCTGCAAGAGCAAGGGATCCCAAGCTCCGGCTCACATATACCCATATCGTCGCAAGTATACAAATAACCGGCTGCGCAATAATCAATTCCTCCCTTAATAGCTTTTAGATTTTCTCTTGTAACTTTTTTTAATTTTTTCATGGTATAATTTTAGTTTGTAAAGGCTAAATATATAAATTATTCTTGGTTTAGGGATTTAACATAAAAATATTTTGGAAAATAGTAAGAAATGTATTGAAAACAAACAATGATTTTGTTGAACAATATAAAAATCAAAATAGAATAATGAAATAAATATTTTCAGTTTCCGTTTATTTTTTACCATGTTACAATTCCTAACGTTGGTAGCGAAATTTACATTTCTTGATGTATGATAAGAGAAGACCCATAAGGTTTGTCTATTTTTGTACCCGAAAACAATAAACTTTTTTAAACAGTTCAATAATATGAAAAAAATTAGCGTAATTGCATTAGTAGCAGTAGGATTGATGGCAGCATCATGTACGAATAAAGAAAAAACAGATACATCAGTAGCTACCGAACAAACCGTTGCTGAGAGCAAAGGTGAAGTATTAGCAGTAGATACTACAGCTTCTGTAGTAAACTGGAAAGCTTTCCACAAAGGAGGTTTTGCTCCACGTTGGGGAACTCTTAATGTAAAATCAGGAGATTTAAGCATTGAAGGTGGACAAGTAGTAGCTGGTAATTTCAATATTGATATGACTTCTATTAAAGTTGATCCTGCTTCAGTAACTGAAAAAGATAAAAAACCAGCAGATCTTGAAGCTCACCTTAAGAACCCAGATTTCTTTGATGTAGCAAAAAATCCTGCTTCAGACTTTAAAATTACAAGTGTAGCAGACCTGAAAGAAGCACCAAAAGATGCTGTAGCAGGAGCTAACAAAACAGTAAGCGGAAACCTGACATTAATGGGTAAAACAATGAACGTTACTTCCCTGCTAAAGTAGATGTAGTAGATAATACAGCAGCTATTCAGGCTAAATTCACTGTAAACAGAACAGATTGGGGAATCAAATTCGGAACTACTGAAACGGATCCTGCAGAATGGATGATCAGCAAAGACATCGAAATCGCTATCGATGTAAAAGCTAAAAAATAATTTTTAGATTTATCAATAATCTAGGGGCTGCTTTCTTTGGAAAGCAGCTTTTTTGTTTTGCGGAAATGAAGTTTTTATTTGTGGTGGAGTGAAGTGTGCTTATTTGAACACCATGGTGGAAACTGTGGCCTGCAAAAGTTCCTGACTAAGGGGGAATACTTATTTAATCTTGATCTCAATCTGAAAACGTGTTTTTTTGTTACTATTTTTAAATGCGTTTAGTCATTTTAGCTAATAATTAAGCTTTTTTTGGGATATTACTTGAGCCTTTTACTATATTTGGTCAAATTTTAAACTATTAAAATTAGATGGCAAAGACGGACACGAGTAGTTTCGAACAAAAACTTTTTAAAGCTGCGGATAAACTTCGTAAAAATATAGATGCAGCAGAATATAAGCATGTAGTATTAGGATTAATCTTTCTTAAATATATTTCAGAATCCTTTACAGAAAAGCATAATGAATTAGAAAATGATGAATATTCTGATCCTGAAGATAGAGATGAATATATTGCAGCTAATATTTTCTTTGTTCCAAAAGAAGCAAGATGGAGCCATATTCACGCCAACGCAAAGCTACCAACCATTGGCAAAACCATTGATGAAGCCATGGAAGCCATAGAGCGTGAAAATAAAGAACTTAAAAATGTTCTTCCTCAGGTGTATGGAAAAGCCAATTTAGATAAAACTTCACTAGGAGAATTGATTGATCTGATTTCCAATACAGATTTGCAAACTGAAAATGAAAACTCCAAAGATCTTTTTGGTAGAGTCTACGAATATTTTCTTGGAGAATTTGCCAATGCAGAAGGAAAAAAAGGAGGACAGTTCTATACTCCAAAAGCTATCGTAAAGCTGATGGTAGAAATGATAGAACCTTACAAAGGCCGTGTTTATGATCCGGCAAGTGGAAGTGGCGGTATGTTTGTGATGAGCGAAAAGTTTGTTCTCGAGCATCAGGGAAGAATAAGTGATATTACGGTTTATGGACAGGAAAGTAACCAAACTACATGGAAACTTTCTAAAATGAACCTTGCCATACGAAACATCAATTCTAAGTTTGTAGCATGGAACAGTGAAGGTTCTTTTTTTAAAAGATGCTCATCCAGATTTGAAAGCAGATTTTATTTTGGCGAATCCTCCTTTCAATCAAAGTGATTGGGGAGTAAATATCTTACAGGAAGACGGACGTTGGAAATATGGGGTTCCTCCCAATGGAAATGCGAATTACGGCTGGTTGCAGCATATGCTGTATCACTTAGCGCCCCGCGGTGTGATGGCAACAGTTTTAAGTAACGGTTCTCTAAGCTCTAATACAAGCGGAGAAGGTGATATCAGAAAGAACTTTGTACAGAGTGATTTGGTAGACTGTATTGTGGCATTACCGAAACAATTATTTTACAATACCGGTATTCCTGCCTGTATATGGATTATGCGCAGAGAAAAAAGTCAGCATCATAAAGAGGTTTTATTTATTGATGCCAGTGAAATGGGCTTTATGAAAGACCGTGTACACCGTGATTTATCAAATGAAGACGTAGATCTTATTGCAAAAACCTATCAAAATTGGAGAAAAGGTGAAAACTATGATAATAAAAAAGGTTTTTGTAAAAGTGCAACATTAGAAGAAATAGAAAAGCATTCATATGTATTGACGCCTGGTCGTTATGTTGGGATTATGGATGTGGAGGATGACGGAATACCTTTTGAAGAAAAAATGAAAATTTTGACAACTACTCTTAAACAACAGATGGGTAAGGAAGAAGAATTGAATAATGAAATTGCAGCACAGTTGGCTAAAATTGGGTTTACGTTATGAGTGAGGTGAAAAATATTCCTGAAGGGTGGACTAAAAGCACGCTGGGTGAGGCTTGTAGTAAAATAGGCAGTGGTTCAACACCAACGGGTGGTGCTGAAGCATATAAAAAAGATGGTATTTCCTTAATTAGAAGTCAAAATATTCATGATTTTAATTTTTCATATCAAGGTCTTGCATTTATAGATAATTCACAAGCAAAAAAATTAGCAGGTGTGACAGTTGTTAGTAAAGATATTTTGTTAAATATAACTGGAGATTCTGTTGCTAGGGCTTGTATGGTCCCTGATAAAGTCTTACCTGCAAGAGTTAATCAACATGTTGCTATTTTAAGAGCAGATATGAAAAAGATTGATAGTTTTTTTCTTAAATATTTAATTCTTAATCCAGTATGTAAAAGCCAGCTTTTGATGATAGCTTCTTCAGGTGCAACAAGAAATGCTCTTACGAAAACTATGTTAGAAAGATTTGAGATTTTGCTTCCCTCTTATGATGAACAAAGATCTATTGCCTCGATTCTCACTAGTTTTGATGATAAAATAGAATTATTGCAAGCTCAAAATAAAACTCTTGAAGAAACTGCGCAAACTATTTTTAAAGAATGGTTTGGGAAATATAAAGTGGATGATGAGTTACCTGAAGGATGGAGAATAGGTAATTTGGGAGAGGAATTTAATATAACTATAGGAAGAACTCCCCCAAGACTAGAACAAGAGTGGTTTTCTAAAACACCAATTGGTAAAAAGTGGATTTCGATTAAAGACATAGGGAATTCAGGGACATTTATTTTTAATACTTCAGAATTTTTGACTGATGAAGCTATTAAAAAGTTTAATATTCCTATTATTCCCAAAAATACAACTATTTTAAGCTTTAAAATGACTGTTGGTAAGCTCGTTATAACAACAGAAGAAATGTTATCTAATGAAGCAATTGCCCATTTGAAGGTTAAATCGGATTCATCATTAAGCTCAGAATATATTTATTTATATTTACAAAATTTGGATTTTAATTCTCTTGGAAGTACTTCATCAATTGTAACTGCTATTAATTCTACAATGATTAAAGCTATAGGTTTTGTAATACCTAACAAAGAATTTTTAATGAATTTTGATATTATGATAAAGCCCTTATTTAATAAGATAAAATTTAATATTGAACAAGTTCAGACTCTTATTCAGACTCGCGATGAATTATTACCAAAATTAATGAGTGGTGAGATAAGAGTGAAAAAAACTAATGACTAAAATCATCATGAAAGAGAAAGTGATTTTTGATACAAATACGGTTAGAAATACAGAAGTAAATTCTTTTTTGGGAGGTAGAAAAGAGTTGGAGCGATTTGCTGTAGATGCTGAGATTGTAATTCCTTTTACTGTTATCGAAGAAATAAAAAGACAAAAAAAAGTTATTTTAAAAAGCAAAAAAGATAATTTCTTATCTAATCCACTTCATAGAATTATTGGTATAGATGAAAATATAACAAAAGCATTTGATGTTGACTTATTTATACAAAAATTAATAGATGAAGAAACCATAAAATTTGAAACTATTGATTTAAAAAGCAATGATGTTTTACCTCAAATAAAAGAATTAGCATTATTGAAAAAGCCTCCTTTTGTTGAAAATGATGACAGTGATAAAGGATTTAAAGATGCGATAATATATTTTTCGGTATTAGAATATTTACAAGAGATACCAAATAAATATATTTTTGTTTGTTCTAAAGATATTCTATTAAAAAGAGCTTTTCAAGCGCATTCAAATGTTATTGTTATTGAATCTTATGAAGATTTTAAAACGTATAGTATAACACAGTTTTTTGATGAGTATTTCTTACAAAAGTTAAAAGAAGAATTAGAACTTGAAATTACGAATAAACATATTAAAGAATACTGGAATAATATTAATGATAATAAGGTTTTATTAATTGAATATAATGGAAATAATATTGCTGTAGAAACAGATTCAGGCGAAATTGTGAATACTTGCAATAGGAGTGAATATATTGCTAATATTGCAACATTAGTAAATTCATCTAGCTTTAGTCAAACAGATGATATGATCGAAAAATTGACGGGGTATACGAACTACTTTAATAATGATGACATATTAAAAATTTTAAATGCGGCTTATGAAAACAATTAAATAAGATGGATATTTCATAAACCAGCAATTAAAGAGTTTATAGGTCCATTATATGAAAAAAAGAGTGATTTGATTAAAGAAAAAAGAATTATAGATTTTTTAAATTCAGAACTCAATTAATAAACCATGCTCAACGAAAACACCATAGAAAACTCATTAATAGAACAGTTAGTCTCACAAGGATATACTTATTTTTACGGTCCCGATATTGCACCTAATAGTAATAATCCACAACGTGAAAATTTTAACTCTATTATATTAGAGAATCACTTTAAAGAATCATTAAAAAAACTCAATCCTCGTGTTCCAGAATCTGCGAGAGTGGAATCTTTTCAGAAATTAATTAATCTGGGAACCGAAGATATTATGGAAAACAATGAGCGTTTTCATAATTATCTGACCAATGGGATCGAGGTAGAATATAACAAAGACGGAAATATTATAGGGATTCCGGTTACTTTATTAGATGCTATTCATCCTGAAAATAACAGTTTTTGGGTCGTTAATCAGTTTGTGGTTAAAGAAAATAATAATGAAAAACGTTTCGATGTTGTTATATTTATCAATGGATTACCTTTAGTCTTTATTGAACTGAAAAATGCAGCTAATGAAAAGGCGACTCTTGAGAAGGCTTTTAAACAGATACAAAATTACAAAACAGCTGTTCCAAGTATATTTTATTATAATTCACTATGTGTGATTACTGATGGCATTGATGCAAAGGCTTCCAGTGTGTCAGCTCCTCTCTCAAGATATTTATCATGGAGAGCTCCAAAAGAAGATCAGGATAACACTAAACATAAAACAGAGCTGCAGATTTTAGTAGAGTATATGCTGAACAAAGAAACATTGGTAAAGCTGATACGCTACTGTACCGTTTTTGAGAAAGAAGAATCTAAAAACATTGAAACAGGTCTGATATCACAAATCAAAATAAAAAAAGTAGCAGCCTATCATCAATATTATGCTGTTCAGAAAGCAGTAGAACAGACACTCAGAGCTACACATTCCAATGATGGTGATCGAAAAATAGGAGTCGTTTGGCATACACAAGGAAGCGGTAAATCTTTGTCGATGGTTTTTTATAGTGCAGAGATTATTACTCATCCTCAGATGGAAAACCCAACTATTGTTATCTTAACAGATAGAAATGATCTGGATGACCAGCTATTTGGAACATTCGGAAATTGTGTTGATCTTTTGCGCCAAACTCCTGTACAGGCGGGTAGCAAAGAACATATTAAAGAATTATTAAAGGTATCAGGAGGAGGCGTTATTTTTACTACCATTCAAAAATTTTCCCCTGAAACAGGTAATGTTTATGATATACTTTCGGAACGTTCGAATATTGTAGTTGTGGCGGATGAAGCACACCGCAGTCAATACGGCTTTGCCGGAAGAGAATTGGAAACCGAAGGAGGTTCCGAAATACGTTATGGCAATGCAAAATATTTACGTGATGCCTTACCAAATGCTTCCTATATCGGATTTACAGGAACCCCTATTGAAAAGGAAGATAAATCTACTCCTGCCGTTTTTGGAAAGTATATCGATGTATATGATATTAAGCAGGCAGTAGATGATAAGGCTACTGTTCCCATCAGTTATGAATCCAGATTGATTAAAATAAAGTTGGATGCAAATACTGCAGCTACAATTGATGAGGAAATCAATGCTATTTCTGATGCAACAGAAGAACAGTTGGAAAAAGCAAAGAAAAAATTGGCAACGATTAATGCGGTAGTTGGACATCCTGAAAGATTGAAAGATGTAGCGAAAGATATAGTTTCACATTTTGAAGCAAGACAGCACGTTTTTGAAGGAAAGGCAATGGTTGTTTGTATGACCCGTGCGATATGTGCTATGCTTTACAATGAAATTATAGCCTTAAAACCAGAATGGCATCATAAAGATCTAGATAAAGGTGCTCTAAAAGTCATTATGACAAGCTCTTCTGATGATGATGCGATATTGCAGCCTCATCATACAACAAAGAACCAGAGAAAAGCATTAGCAAACAGGATGAAAGATCCTAATGATGAATTGAAATTGGTTATTGTCAGAGATATGTGGCTAACGGGTTTTGATGCTCCAAGTATGCATACAATGTATATTGATAAGAAGATGCAGGGCGCTAATCTAATGCAGGCTATTGCCAGAGTAAACCGTGTGTATAAAGATAAACCTGGAGGTTTGATTGTAGATTATATTGGTATAGGGCAAGACTTACGAAATGCAATGGCTATTTATTTGGAAAGTGGTGGAGAAGGAAGCCCAATTGTTGATATTGGAGAAGCTATTGCAGGCATGGAAGAGAAGTTTGAGATTATAGATCAGATGTTCAATGGTTACGATTATAAAGCTTATTTTTCTAGTGATACTTCTGAAAAACTTCAAATTCTTTTAGGGGCACAAAATTTTATACTATCTGCTGAAACTTTAAAAAATAGATTTCTCAATGAAGTCAATGTACTTTCTAAGTTATTTGTGATGTCGATACCAAGCCAAGAAGCAGATCAAATTAAAGATTATGTTGCTTTTTTCCAAGCAATAAAAGCGAGAATTAATAAATTTTCTGGGAATAGTATAAAATCTGATTTTGAAATAGAAACGGCAATCAAGCAAATTATTGATGAAACATTATCTAGTGATGGAGTTATAGATATTTTCGAAGCTGCCGGAATAAGTGCTCCTTCTGTAAGTATTTTATCTGATGATTTTTTGTTGGAAGTAAAAAATATGCAACAGAAAAATGTGGCATTCGAACTTCTTAAAAAGCTTCTGAGCGATGAGGTGCGTGTTAGAAAAACAAAAAACATAGCTCAGGGTAAAAGATTCTCGGAAATGCTGGAATCTGTTGTAAAGCGTTATCATAACAATCAAATTGATTCAGCGCAGGTAATAAAAGAGTTATCGGATATTGCCAAAGAAATGAGATTAGATGACTTAAAATCAGATGAGTTAGGTTTAACTCCAGAAGAGTATGCTTTTTATAGTATTTTAAAAGAAAATGATTCTACCTCTTTCTTACAAGATGATAAAATGAAAGAAGTGATTCATTTGATCGTTGATGTTATTAGAAAAAATGCTACCGTAGATTGGAGCAGAAGAGACGATGTCAGAGCACAGCTGAGGCTTACAGTAAAGAAAATATTGATGCGATATGGCTATCCTCCTGATTTAGCAAAAATGGAAGCTGACCGGGTAATTGCACAAAGTGAGAGTCTTGCGGATATTTTTTCGAAGGAATAAAAAAAATAAAACTAATAAACTATGAATAATTTAAATGAATTCAAGGAATTCTATTTAAAAGTCGTACTACCTAATACACCCAGTTATAAAGCGTATTTCAATGAATATAATATTGATAAAAACTTCAATGAATTAGTTGAAACTTTCAAAGAGAGCTATAATATTACTCCATTTGAAATTAATTCGTCCGAAATTAAAGCTTTAATATCTCAAAAAAAAGAACCTTTCTATACTTATTCATTAGAAAAGGGATCTGATGTTCCACAATCTATACTTAATAAGCACTATGCATTATTTTTTGATTATAACAAACAGATAGTTTTCAGTAATTTACAGGATCTTATAAACAGATTACACGAGTTATTTGGTAAAAGCTTTATAGGCAATTTTCAAAAACAAAGGATAAATCTTAATGGTAACACTAGAATATCTTCTTCTAGTGAAATTTTTGGACCTGTTAGAGACGACTATTGGACAATAAATAAAGGAAGTGAATGTGAACTGCAATATCATATTTATAAAGATGGTGATGAAATTGGTTATGGCCTAGGATTTAATGCTCAAAAATCAATGAATAATTTGGCACCTATCGAAAATGTTTCGCCTTTTATAAGTTCATTTTTTGTCAATAAAACTAAAATTGATGATGCCTTAAAAGATTACTCGTTTGGCCATCGCAATATTCAAGATCTTAAAAATATTAAAGAAGGAGATTTTATTTTTTTTGGGAAAAGGTTTGAAATTAATTTATCAGCTAATTCATTTGAAATTCATGGACTTTGCTTGCTTGAAATGTTTTATGATTTAAAAAATAAGCAATTTGATATTTATAAATTAATTTTTGAAAACTCAAAAAATATAACTACTGATACATCACAAATATTTACTATGGTTGAAAAAGAAAGCCTTTTGAAATATAAAAAACAAATAATTCTACAAGGGCCTCCCGGAACGGGGAAAACTAGGGAAGCTAAAGAAATTGCTAAAAATATTTTGGGTATAGAAGATTTAAAAAATAGTGAACAATTCAAGCTAATTCAATTTCATCCAAGCTATACATACGAAGATTTTGTAAGAGGAATTGTCGCAGAATCGAAAGGAGATAAACTAGAATATAAAAGTGTAAACAAGGTTTTAGGTGCGTTTGCTGAATTAGCTCTCAATAACTATCAGAAATCAAGATGTGTGGATAACCTAATTTCTAAGAGAGATTGGATAAATGAACAGTTTGATAATTTTGTAGAACTGGTACAAACGTCGATCGATAACTCTGGAGAATATAGATTAACCGATAAAGTGAAAATTTTTGACATTGATGAAAATGCTTTTTATTATACGGGTGATTCTTGGCTTGAAAATGCTAAGCATAGGATGAAATTTGTAGATATTAAAGAAGCTTTTCTAAGTAATCCTAATGATAAAAAGGAATTTAGAGCTTTGTCAAATATTACAGGATCTGCTAAACAGCATTACGGATATTATTACAAAATATTTTCAGACTTTAAAACTTCAATAACGGAAAATTATGAAGAAGTTTCACCATCAATTATTGAAGCAAAGGATTATGTATTAATAATTGACGAAATTAATAGATCTAACCTATCCTCTGTTTTAGGGGAGCTTATTTATGCTTTGGAGTATAGAGGTCAGGAGATAGAAAGTATTTATACAGTTGAAGATTCATTGTTAAAAAATAAATTTATTCTTCCTCCAAACCTTTATATCATCGGAACAATGAACACTGCAGATAGAAGTGTAGGTCATATAGACTATGCGATTAGAAGAAGATTTGCATTTGTAGATGTTTTACCCCAAGCATTGAAAGAAACAAATGAAATTTATTTTAATACTACTGATTTTGAAAAGGTTGCTAGTATTTTCATTAATGCTAATGTTAATAGTGAATTTGAAATAAAAGATGTTCAGATCGGACACAGTTATTTTATTGCAAAGAAAAGGGAAGCTAGGAATGCTGTTGAAGCAAAAGAGATATTTGATATGAAAATGAAGTACGAGGTTATTCCTTTGCTTAATGAGTACCTTAAAGACGGTGTACTTAATCAAAGTGCATTATCAAAAATCAATGATTTAAAAGCTACTTATGCTAGTTCTTAAGGAGCATAATCATTTTTATTACAGTGGATGTCATTTGGATTATCTCCGGAAGAGTTATGCCTGGGAAGATGATTTAATAATTCCTAAGCCGCTTTATTTTAAACAGAATCAAGCTGTTTGTTTAAAGATTGATTCAAAGGCTGATTCAGAGAAGATTAGAACTTTAAAGTTAGAAACATCTTATTATATAGGTTTACAATATATTAATGAGTGGAAACTTCCTGTATTGATAGAACCAAAGTTGAATAATAAGCTCAAAAGACTTGATTTTCTAGGTATGTTAATAGAGGCACTACATGATTCAGAAAACTTTAATCATTTAGGTGGGTTGATGGAGGTTGATTATGACGCAGAATGGATTGAGGTTCCAGCAGAGTATGAAGTTGAATTAACTCCTTTTTTAATTGTACAGTTCTTAATGATTGTAAAGCAAATTGTTAAAAAAGGACTGAAAAAATCTTATTATCCAAAGACAGAAAATTTAAGAAGTAGAATTAAAGGTAAGATATTAGTTAATCAGCAGCTAAAGCAAAATGTTTTTAAACAGAGATTAACTAATACCGTATGCACCTATCAGGAGTTTGGTTTTGATACTTTTGAAAATCAGTTTCTAAAATATGTATCACAAATTATCTACTCATTTATAGGAAATTTTGATCCGATATTTAAAAGCCAGCTTTTAGAATTATTAAATTATAATAATGCTGCGTTTCAACATGTATCTGATAACAAATTCAAATCATTTGAAGGCAAAGAAAGAAATTCTTTTTATAAGGCTTATAATATAGCATTTAATTTGGGAAATCAGATTTTGAAGATGATGGACCTGAACTATGACACAAGGATTTCTAATATTAAAAAATATCCACCCCATTGGCTTGATATGAGTAAGCTATTTGAACTATATACTTTCAAAAAGCTGAGAGAAAAATTTTGTGGTGAAGGAGAAGTAAAGTATCATGAAAAAATACACTACCAGGAGTTAGATTTTATCATAAATACTAAGGATTTCAAAGCAGTAGTAGATGCAAAATATAAACCACGTTACAAAAATGGCAACCCTACTAAGGAAGATGCAAGACAATTGGCAGGATATTCAAGATTAAATAAGGTTTATGAAGAGTTAGGTATTAATGAAGACCAGATTATTCCTGTTTATTTTGTTTATCCCAAAGAATTGGATGAAGCGCAAACTTTTGAAGAGCTAATTCAAACAGAAGATTCAGTCGAGAATAATAATTTAATTAGCATTCTAAAATCTGAAACATCAGTTAGAGAAGTAAAAGCTTATAAAAAAATGTTTATGCAGGAAGTATCAATGAAAACTTTTTGAGAATTTTTACAACCAAACTCCTGAGAACCATTCTCAGAAGTTTTTGTTATATAGATTAATCCATTACGATTCTAATAACCATAAAACCTTCAACCATCAATTCAAAAAAATGGGTTCTCAATTCTCACACAATATTCACTCCCCAGATACAAAGGATTCCCATGCTTTTCAGACCAAAAACCATCCAATACATCTTTACTTAAACAACGGTACACGGCCACACCTTTATAAATTTGCTGATCATCACCCTCATAGTTAAAGTTAAGCACTAATATGTTGTCCTTATAAAAGCCTGTCCCATTCTGTATATGGTCGCCAATCATCCATTGGGCAATAATGCGGGCATTTTCATTAACAGATAAAATTAAGGTACCCTGATAAGAAAACTGGTCAGAGGCTTCCTGATTCCTTCCTTTGATAGAATAAGTTCCTGCTAAATCATATACTGTCATTGATTCATTTTTTATGGGTGGCAAATTTAAAAAATCTTCAGTTAACAAGCATTACATATAAATAGGTATAGATTTCTTGCTAAATTTTTTTCATCTATAAATTAAATTTTACTTTTGCGACAAATTAATTGTAGAATGATTCCTTTTCTGTTGATCGTTAACCTTATTACCTTTGGAGTTTTTGGATTTGATAAACTGCAGGCCAAAAGACATCAATGGCGGATTTCCGAGAATACTCTTTTAGTTCTTTCATTGATTGGAATTATTGGTGCAGCTTCAGGAATGGTTATCTTTCATCATAAAGTTTCCAAAAAATCTTTTCTGGTGAAATTTTTCATCGTAGTTTTAATTGATGTTGTCTTGTTGTACAGGTTGATAAGGCATTGATTGATAATGCTTAGTTTCAAAAAAAATATTTTTTGAATCCGGTTTTTTCTTACATTTATCATTCAACAATCAAAAACTTTATAACTATGAAAAATGTAAGAAAAATGACAAGAAGTGAAATGAAAACACTCACAGGAGGAATTGCAAAAGGAATGGTAAGATGTAAGGATCCCGATACTTGTGCACTAAGATGGGGATGGCCTACAGGAGATTCCAGTAATTGTGGTGATTTTGCTATTATATGTGGCGATGCACCGGCAGTTGATCCATGTGATTCGTCTTTATGTCCATAACCGTTTAAGAGTGTTTTTTCAACACTCTTTTTTATACCCCTGTAAACGTGTATTTTAAACAGAATGTTAATTATTTATCCAATAAAATTGTTTTTCATTAAAAATCACTATTTTTGCACTCGTAAAAATCCTATATGCAAAACATTAGAAATATTGCGATTATCGCACACGTTGACCACGGGAAGACGACTTTGGTTGACAAAATCATCCACGCAACCAACATTTTCAGAGAAAATCAGGAGAGTGGAGAATTAATTATGGATAACAATGACCTTGAAAGAGAAAGAGGGATCACCATCTTATCCAAGAATATTTCTGTTACTTATAAAGACACTAAAATTAACGTAATTGATACTCCTGGTCACGCGGATTTCGGTGGAGAAGTAGAGAGAGTATTGAAAATGGCTGACGGAGTTATCCTGTTGGTGGATGCGTTCGAAGGACCAATGCCACAAACAAGATTCGTACTTCAGAAAGCTTTAGAATTAGGATTGAGACCATTAGTGGTTATCAATAAAGTTGATAAACCAAACTGCCGTCCGGACGAAGTTCACGATCAGGTATTTGATTTATTCTTCAACCTTGAAGCTACTGAAGAGCAATTAGATTTCCCAACTTTCTACGGTTCTTCTAAGCAAGGTTGGTTCAACACTTCATTAGAGCAGACTGAAGATATTTTACCACTATTAGATGGTATCTTAGAACACGTACCAGCTCCAAAAGTAACTGAAGGGAACCTTCAGATGCAGATTACTTCTCTTGATTTTTCTTCTTTCTTAGGAAGAATTGCGATCGGAAAAGTAACAAGAGGAGAGATCAAAGAATCTCAATGGATTGGTCTTGCTCAGGCAGATGGAAAAGTGTTGAAAGGTAAAGTAAAAGAGCTTTACGTTTTCGAAGGATTAGGAAAGAAAAAAGTAACTGAAGTTCAAGCTGGAGATATCTGTGCTGTAGTAGGTTTTGATGCATTCCAGATCGGTGACTCTTTCGTAGATCTTGAAAATCCTGAACCATTGGAAAGAACTGCAATTGATGAGCCTACATTGAACATGACGTTCTCTATCAACAATTCACCTTTCTTCGGTAAAGATGGTAAATATGTTACTTCTAACCACCTTAAAGAAAGATTAACTAAAGAATTAGAGAAAAACTTAGCATTAAGAGTTCAACAAACTGATGATGCTAATACGTTCTTAGTATTCGGTAGAGGTATTCTTCACTTATCAGTTTTAATTGAAACCATGAGAAGAGAAGGATATGAAATGACCATCGGTCAGCCACAGGTTATCCTAAGAGAAATTGACGGAGTTAGCTGTGAGCCTTACGAATCTTTAGTAGTTGACGTTCCTGAAGAATACGCATCAAGAGTTATCGATTTAGCTACTCAGAGAAAAGGTGACCTTCACATTATGGAAACTAAAGGAGAAATGCAGCACATGGAATTTGAGATTCCTTCAAGAGGTTTGATCGGACTTCGTTCTCAAATGCTGACTGCTACTGCTGGGGAAGCTATCATGGCTCACCGTTTCACAGAATATAAGCCTTTCAAAGGAGCTATTCCGGGAAGAAACAATGGGGTATTGATTAGCAAAACTACAGGTCCTGCTACAGAATATTCTATCGCTAAACTACAGGATAGAGGTAAGTTCTTCGTTGATCCGGGTGAGGAAATCTACACAGGGATGATCATTGGAGAGCAAAACAAACCTGGAGATCTTGTAGTAAACATCGTAGAAGCAAAACAGTTGAACAACATGAGAGCTTCTGGAAAAGATAAAGATACAGGGGTTGCACCAAAAATCTTATTCTCTCTTGAAGAATGTATGGAATATATCCAGGCTGACGAAGCGATCGAGGTAACTCCAAACTTTATCAGAATGAGAAAGAAAATCCTTTCTGAAGAAGAAAGAAAAAGAGTTGAAAGATCAGCGAAAGCGTAATCATTTCGATTTACAATCATATCATATAGAAAAGCCTCGAATTTTTCGAGGCTTTTTTTCTAAAGAATAGGAAAAAATGTTTATTTTTTCACAACAATATCCAAAGTATTAAAATTTAATTTAAAGTAGTTTTGCGGCTATGAAAATGAGTAAACTAAAACTTATCGTTTTAATGGGAGTTCTAGCGTCTTACAGCACCTCATGTTCTACTCAGAACAATGTAACAAAGACTCCGCCTGTTAGAAATACAACAAAACCTAATACCACTACTACCACCCAGCCAAAACCTCCTGTAGCAGTAAAACCTACAACAGGAACATCAACGGAAGAAACATTCAGAACCAACCTTCCGGAGATCAAAAGAGAATTCCGCGGGGCATGGATTGCCAGTGTAGCGAATATCAACTGGCCATCAAAAAACAACCTGACCGTAGAACAGCAGAAAGCAGAAGCCATCAGTATGCTGGATATGCTGAAAGATAATAATTTCAATGCAGCTATTTTTCAGATCAGACCTTCTGCAGATGCGCTATATACAAGTAATATCGAACCTTGGTCTTACTTTTTAACCGGAGAAACAGGAACAGCTCCTTATCCCAGCTATGATCCGTTATTATTCTGGATTGAAGAAGCCCACAAAAGAGGATTGGAATTACACGTTTGGTTGAATCCTTACCGTGCCCACCACACCAATGGAGGTAATGTTAATAAAATGTCAATGGCCAACAGAATGTCTGACATTGTGGTAAGGTTAAAAAATGGGATGTACTGGTTTGATCCGGCTAACCCAAAAACACAGGATCACGTATCCAACGTAGTAAAGGATATCGTAAAAAGATATGACATTGATGCCATTCACTTTGATGATTACTTCTATCCGTACGCTACTTACAACAAAGGAGCAGATTTCCCGGATTATGCGACCTGGAGTGCCTATCAAAACAGTGGCGGAACTCTGTCAAGAGCAGACTGGAGAAGAGATAACGTAAACAAATTTGTAGAACGTATCTATAAAGAAATTCATGCAGAAAAAAATAATGTAAGGTTTGGAATCAGTCCATTTGGGATTTGGAAACCTGGATATCCTGCAGGAATTGTAGGATCATCTCAGTTTGATGAGCTGTATGCTGATGCTAAATTATGGCTAAACAAGGGTTGGGTAGATTATTTCTCTCCACAATTATACTGGCCAATTGATTCAAAAGGACAGGGATTTGAAGCTTTGCTAAACTGGTGGCAGTCAGAAAATACCATGAAACGCCACTTATGGCCAGGCTTAAATACGGTTGAGATTAAAACGTATGATCGTCCAACAGAAATCAGAAACCAAATTGAAATTTCCAGAAAGATCCTGAAGAATGATGCCGGTGAAATTCACTGGAGTATTGCCGGTCTTACTAAGAATCCGGGAATGCTTCCCACCTTGAAAAACGGTCCTTACAGTGAAAAAGCATTAGTTCCGAAATCTCCATGGATCAAAACCATTCCATTACAAACCCCAACCTTATTTATTACAGATAACGGAAGCTTTGCCCAGACAAGGTGGAGTACAAAAAATGCTTCAGAAGTGTTTCAATGGGTACTTTTCAGTCAGTATGACGGGGTATGGCAAACAGAGATTTTACCCTTGGATACCCTTTTCAAAGATATTCCAAAATTCAAAAATGGTAAAAAGCTGAACGGAGTTGCAATCAAAGCCATCGATAGACTGGGAAATGAAAGTGATTATATGGCAAAAAAAATCAAATAAAAAAACAAAGATGGTATTAAATGACCATTAAACTTTTTTAACATATAAGAGGGTTTAACGAAAAGTTGAACCCTTTTTTATTCTATTATTTGAATTCTGACGAAGGGAAAATAAATCAGTTTTTAAGTAAGAATGCACTGTTCTCTGCTAAGTGTTAACGTCTCTGCGAACGTATAAGCCACTTCTATATTAAAAACCTTTGTGAGCTTTGCGTTTAAATTAAAAATAACACTCAACAAACCATATCTTATCCTTTAACTTATAAAAATACAACGAATGAAAATCAAATATTTTCAAAACTTAAGTAAACTTCCTATATACAAAGATTGTTATTTCAAATGACTAAAGTATTAATAAAACTAAAGTTCCACCAAGTTTTCCATACCGTTTTATTTTAGAATTACTATAAATTATTATCTTAAAATAAATAAAATCAGTATGATACATATTGAATTGAACTGCTTTTAAGTAAAATAGAAACCTTCGCGGAATCATTTTTGCATGATCAGTTCCATAATCACCAAAATATAACATTTATGAATACTAAAAGACTTTCCGCAAAAGTGGAAAAAGCACTTAGTGATCAGATGAACAAGGAGATTCATGCATCACACGTTTTTCTATCGTATGGAATTTGGGCCGATGATAAAGGCTATCAGGGAATTGCCAATTTTCTCTACCGTCATGCGCAGGAAGAAAGAAACCATTCGATTAAATTTATGGAATACATTTTAAACAGAGGAGGAAAGCCTAAAGTAGATTCCATTCCGGCACCTCCAGCTGATCCTGAAAACCTTACAGCCTGCTTTGAAGGTGTTTTCAAACATGAGGTAGACAATACAACGGCTATTTATAAAATTGTAGACCTTTCCATGGCTGAAAAAGACTGGGCTACGTGGAATTTTATGCAATGGTTTGTTCAGGAACAGATTGAAGAAGAAACATTAGCTCAGAATCTGATTGATAAATTGAAAATTGCAGGTGGTGACAGAGCCACAGACGAATCTTTATTTACTTTAGATAAAACTTTACAGGAAGCTCCGAATGATGTTCCTCTGGCTCAGAACGCCACAGGAGATAATCCATAAAAATCATCCATGAAGCGAAACTGTTTGAAAATCTGCCAGAATGCTGGCAGATTTTTTTATTATGAAACTCTCTTAAAATTCACTATCTTTGCACGCTGAAAGTTTAGGAATCGGGAATCAGAATGAAAAATTTTGAATCTTAAACCACAAACTTTCAAACCTAAACCTTAAACTTTGAATTTTACAATATGAAATGTGGAATTGTAGGCCTGCCGAATGTAGGTAAATCAACACTTTTTAACTGTCTGAGCAACGCAAAAGCTCAATCAGCAAACTATCCTTTCTGTACTATTGAACCGAACCTGGGAACCGTTTCAGTGCCGGATCAGAGATTATTTGAATTGGAGAAAATCGTAAAACCTGAGAGAGTTTTACCAGCTGTAGTTGAGATCGTTGATATTGCAGGTCTTGTAAAAGGTGCCAGCAAAGGAGAAGGATTGGGGAATCAGTTCCTGGCAAATATTCGTGAGTGTGAGGCGATCATTCATGTTTTAAGATGTTTTGATAACGGAAATATCGTTCACGTAGAAGGTTCAGTAGATCCGTTAAGAGATAAAGAAATTATTGATATTGAGCTTCAATTGAAAGACCTTGAAACAGTAGGGAAAGCAGTAGAAAAAGCTAAAAAATTCATCAAATCCGGTAAGAAAGAAGATATCCTTACTTACGAAACGCTTCAAAATTTACAGAAATTCCTTGAAGACGGGAAAAATGCAAGAGAATTTGCAATGGATGACTTTACAAAGTCAATCATAGCTGATGTTCAGCTTTTGACCAACAAACCGGTTCTTTACGTTTGCAACGTAGATGAAAACTCTATCAAAAACGGAAACGAATGGATTGCTAAGATCGAAGAGATGGCTAAAAATGAAGGTGCTGAAGTAGTAGTATTAGCTGCTCAGATCGAAGCTGATATCAACGAATTGGAAACTTTCGAAGAAAGAGAAATTTTCCTTGATGAGCTAGGTCTTACAGAACCGGGAGTAAACCGTTTGATCAGAAAGGCATATGACCTTTTAAAACTTCAGACTTACTTTACTGCCGGAGTAAAAGAAGTAAGAGCATGGACTATCGGACAGGGATGGACAGCTCCTCAGGCTGCCGGAGTAATCCACACAGACTTTGAAAAAGGATTCATCCGTGCAGAAGTAATCAAGTATAATGATTACATGACGTACGGTTCAGAAGTAAAAGTAAAAGAAGCCGGAAAACTTTCAGTAGAAGGTAAAGAATATATCGTTCAGGATGGTGACATCATGCACTTTAGATTCAATGTATAAGAAAAAATATTAAAGTTAGTTTATAAAAAAGCGCTTCCATAATATAATTTGGGAGCGTTTTTTGCATTGATGTTGAAAACTTTTTAACATGAAATATATTGGCTTGTTCCTATTTACTTTATTAGTATCCTGTACCAAAAATATTGAAGATCGATGTTTTATCAATGCGAAAGACAATACAAAATATGAGTATAAAGAAGATAATCCTTATACTGTAGCACAAATTCTTAAACACAAACCAGAATATCTTGAAATTGTAAATCTTGCCCAATACAGAAATTTTAAAAAAGACAGCATAGAATCTGATCGGTTTTGGGATAATGAGGAAATATGGAAAGCCCACAAAGAAGAATTTAAAATATTCCAGGAAAAATTTCATGATGAGTTTGGATTTTCCATCCGGCAGGAAGTGGGGAATATAACATACGCTTTAGGTCATAATAATTTAGGATATTGGTTATTGAAAATTCAGGATAATAAGCCTTCTGCTTATTTTTTAGGCATAAGTTTTAGTCATTATTATATCAATAAAATTCAGGAAAAACCAATTATTAAAGACGGATTTCTTCAGTTAGAAGGAAGCCTTGTAAAGATTATCAAGGTTGCCGGGCTACCAGGCTATGACGATTATTCTGCGATGGAAGATGGTAAATTATTTAAAATTAACTTGAAGGATTTGTTTAAAGATTCGGATAATGATGGGTATAATGATATTTTCGAGAAAAGTTTTGGATTGAATGAAAATAATAAAGATACAGATGGTGACGGAGTTGATGATTTTAATGATCTGAACCCTATGTTCCGGTCTGAGAACAATAAATTTACTCAGTTATACGAAATGCTGTTACCTCAATATTCCGGAATTGAAAATTTTAAGAGCTTACATTATTCATTTGAGGTTTTCACAAGTGACTGTGATTATTTCCATCAGATTAACCCTTCTCTCAGAGTCCTGTTTTTACCTGAAAATGAAGAAAAACAAACCTATTATACAAGAGTGACTGATGTTGTAGACCATGGTGTATCTAAGCTGAAGCGAGATCCTAAAATTCCTGACTATTATTATATTGATACATGGGGAAGCAGTTACTCAAATGATTACTCCGTAGAATTTAAAGATGGTAAATGGATTCTGAAAATGATAGGATCAACAGTAGTCTAAAATGAGTTGTTTATAAGAAAAAGCACTTTCAAAAAAATGAAAGTGCTCAAATTATAAAAATAACATAAAGTATATGTTTAGTCTAAGGGCGGATGAATGATGATTTGACATCTTCTTTCGAAGCATTTTGGGCCAATAGTTGTACAGAAACCTGTGGCCGGATCAATACACTGCAGTAATCCGCCTTTGATCGATCGTAATTCTTTTTTGTTCAGCTTTTTGCCGTTATTTAGGTTTTGATTTTTCATAATTTCTCTATTTTAAAAATGGGCGTACCATTGTTATTCGAACGGAGGATATGTAAATAGAAAAAGGTTCCTTCATTGCCTGTTGCCTATGGCTCTAGCACAGGTCTGCACTGCAATTCAGCACATCCAAACCCAAAAGCTCTGCATTGGCCGGTCATAGGATCTATACATTGTCTTAATCCGCCGGTAATGCTTTTTAGTTCTTTATTATTTAGTTTTTTTCCGTTGTTTAAGTTTTGATTTTTCATAATTTCTTATTTTTTAAATGAAATGATTTTGGGTATTAGTCAAATGGAGGTTCAGGTACATATCTGCACTCTCTTTCCGCACATCGGATTCCGGTATCTATACAGCGTCTTGTTTCAGGATCAAGACACATTTGTAATCCACCTTTTATGGTTTTCAGCTCTTTTTTGTTTAGTTTTTTTCCTTTATTCATAGTCTTAGTTTTGTGGTTATTCTATAGTGATAGGGGCTGGTCTGCATTCTTTTTGTCCGCATACAGGAGAAATAATGGTACAGCCATTAGGATATGGAGATTCACATGGCTCATATGGAATTGGGCAAAGTACCGGTTCCATGCAGTTTAGTAATCCACCAGTAATGGATTTTAGCTCTTTTTTGTTAAGTTTTCTACTGAACTGTGAAATTTGATTTTTCATTAGTTTGATTTTTAGTGAGTTAGTTATAGCGAATGTAGTAAAAATAATTCAATATAAATCACTTTTTATGGAAAAAATGATAAATAATTTGATTGAATGCAGGTAAATTAATAATTTGAGGCGATATTGAATCTCTCCCATAAGGTGAACCTTTCAACACATAAAAATGAACTTTTCAACACATTTTGTTTGTGCTTTAATACGGAAATTTGCTTTATAAATACGTAAAGAAAATGGAAAAAAAGAAACCGTTTTGGTAACCGGAGGTTCAGGATTTATTGCCTGCTATTGTATGATTGTTTTACTCAATAAAGGCTATAAAGTGAAAGCAACACTTCGTTCCCTTAAAAAAGCAGAACTGGTAAAAGAAATGCTTAAAGAAGGTGGAGTTACTTCTTTTGAAGACTTATCCTTTGCCGAAGCAGATTTACAAAATGAAGCAAGCTGGGAGAAAGCTGCTGAAGGATGTCAGTATGTTATTCATACAGCATCACCTACTCCCAATACCGATGCGAAAACAGAAGAAGATTTTGTTATTCCTGCCAGGAATGGAGTGTTGTTTGTAATGCGTGCCGCAAAGAAAGCAGGCGTAAAAAGAGTGGTATTAACATCTGCTTTTGGGGCAGTAAGTTATGGAACACTTAAAGATACTCCTTATACAGAAGACGATTGGACTGTTCTTAATGATACTGTCTTTCCCTACCAGCGCTCTAAAACCATTTCCGAGAAAGCAGCCTGGGAGTTTATACAGAATGAAGGCGCAGGAATGGAGTTGTCTGTTGTTAATCCAACGACAGTTATGGGACCTGTGTTATCGAATGATTATGCCCATTCTATCCAGATTATAAAACAGATGTTAAATGGAGAAATGAGAGGCTGTCCTAAGCTTATTACAGGGTATGTGGATGTCCGGGATGTTGCAGATCTGCATTTTAGAGCTTTAACGATGCCTGAAGCGAGTGGACAACGTTTTATTGCTGTTGCAGGAGAAGCTTTGTCGATGCTGGATGTAGCCAACATCTTAAGGAAAAATTTAGGACATGTTGCCCATAAAGTCCCTAAAAAAGAATTGCCAAACTGGATCATAAGAGTGATCTCGGTTTTCAATCCTAAAATAAAAATGATTACTCCTCATTTAGGTCTCATAAAAAGAGCAAGTAATGAAAAAGCAAAAAAAATATTAAATTGGAAGCCCAGAAGTGCAGAAGAGGCAATAGTAGATGCTGCAGAAAGTTTAATTAAATTTAATCAGGTTTAAAATGAGAGTAATCATCACAGGAGCAACAGGATTAGTGGGTGAAGGAGTTTTATTGGTAGGTCTGAATCGTCCGGAAGTCACGGAAGTATTAACCATCACCAGAAAACCTTCAGAACATAAGCATCCTAAACTGAAAGAACTGATCGTAAAAGATTTTTCTGAAATTAAAAATTACAGCGCTGAACTAAACGGATATGATGCCTGCTTCTTTTGTGCAGGGGCAAGTTCTGTAGGCGAAACAGAAGAAAGTTTTACCCGAAAGACTTATGATTTTGTACTGCCTTTTGCCGAAGAATTATCTCGAATAAACAAAGCAATGACCTTTATATATGTCTCAGGAAATCGTACAGATAGCACAGAGAAAGGAAAAGTAATGTGGGCAAGAGTAAAAGGACGCACAGAAAATGCATTGCTGAAACTGCCTTTTAAAGCTGTTTATAATTTCCGTCCAGGATTTATGAGACCCGTAAAAGAACAAAAAAATGTTCGCTTTATTTATCGTTTTTTCGATGTCTTATCACCGGTTTGGTATTTACTTTTTCCCGGTTGGATCTGTAAAATGGAAGAAGTAGGGCTCGCAATGATTCATTGTGTTGAAAAGGGGTATAAAAATACTGTTATGGAGGTAAAAGATATAAAAGAAGCGGCCCGATGAAGAAATTTTTGACCATAATAAAAACAGGAGGAGCTGTTGTTCTGTGCCTCATTTTAATCATAGTAGTTATTGTCTACTTTTATATGAAACAGCCGCAGTTTGGAGCATTACCTGAAGGAGAAAGACTGGAATTAGTAAAAAAATCAGCGCACTATAAAAACGGAAAATTCAGAAACCTTGAAGAAAAACCTGTGATCACTCCGGGCTACAGTTTTGTAGAAGAAATTTGGAAATCTCTGGCTGAAACCAATCCGCACACAGAACCTGAAGGTATTTTACCCTCCGTAAAAACAGATCTTAAGGCAATTTCACCTCATGACAATATTCTCGTCTGGTTTGGTCATTCGTCTTTCTTTTTACAGGTAGATGGAATTAAAATTTTAGTAGATACTGTCTTTAGCGGCAAAGCATCTCCTTTACCATGGGGTGTAAAAGCTTATAAAGGAAGTGATATATATACCGTGACTGATATGCCTGAGATTGATTATATGCTACTTTCCCATGATCATTACGATCATTTGGATTATGAAACCGTAAAAGCTTTACAATCAAAAGTAAAATTTGTAGTTTGTGGATTGGGAGCAGGAGCTCATTATGAAAAATGGGGGTATAAACCGCAGCAAATTATTGAAAAAGACTGGGGTGGTAAGCTGGATGTAAAACAAGGCTTTACAATATATGCGGAAAATACTCATCATGCAGGAGGAAGAGGATTTACGGATTCACAGGCGCTGTGGTTGTCTTTTTTATCCAGTCACCTACACTAAATATATACTACAGTGGAGATGGTGGATACAGTGGCCGTTTTAAAAAAATAGCTGAAAATCATCCTGCTATAGATTGGGCAATCATGGAGTGCGGGCAATATAACAAAGCCTGGCAATCTGTACATGAATTACCTGAAGAGGTAGCTCTGGCAACTACAGAATTACAAGCTAAAAACCTGTTGCCAGTTCACCACTCAAAATTTACCCTGGCAAGACATCCCTGGAATGAACCTCTTAACCGGATTTTTACCTTATCTCAATCAAAAAACTACCGCCTGGCTACCCCGATGATAGGGGAAATTGTAAGATTAGATGATCGGTCTCAAGTCTTTAAACAATGGTGGAAAAACGTAAAATAATACAACATGAAGATCACTGAAATAAAATCCTGTTTTGTGGGACCTGTTATTTCTCCTGAACAGTTTATAACAGAGCATTTTTTCCTTTTCCTGGCAAAAGGGACAATGAATGGATATGACGGAAATAAACACTATACCCTTAAGCCGGGAGACAGCTGTATGGTAAGAAAAAACAGGCTGGCCCGTTATAATAAACAGAAAGATAATAATGAATTTGAAAAGGTGATTTTTATCTTTGATGAATTATTTTTGAAAGAATTTCAAAAAAAACATAGCTTGTCATTTCAGAATTTTCATTCAAAAGATGCATTTATTTCTATAAAAAAAGATAAACTGATAGATCATTTTTTAATTTCATTAGAACCCTATTATACAGATTCAGGGAATATCAGTACTGCGTTTTCTGATTTAAAAAGAGAAGAACTTTTACTTATTCTCCTGCAGATACATCCTGAATTATCTGATATTCTTTTTGATTTTGGAATTCCTGGCCGTTTGGATCTTGAACAGTTTATGCAGAAAAATTATAAGTTCAATGTGAATGTAGAACGGCTTGCTTTTCTTACAGGGCGTAGTCTATCAGCATTTAAAAGAGATTTTAAAAAGATTTTTGATGATACACCCAATCGTTGGTTAGTGAAAAGAAGATTACAGGAAGCTCGTTTTCTTATTGAAGAGAAAAAACTAAGGCCGGGTGATATTTATCTTGATCTCGGTTTTGAAGATTTCTCACACTTTTCTTTTGCTTTCAAAAAAGAGTTTGGAATATCAGCCAAAAGTCTTTAACAGCAGGAAACAGATCTTTACCATTAAAAAACATACAAATAAACAAAAGACTTCATAACTTTGTATATTTGAATTTTACAACTGATTGAGTATGGAGAAAATAGCCCATTCTTCACTGGATGATTTTTACAGAGAAATGACCGCTAAACTAGGGAAAAGCCTGGAAGATATTTTTCCTAAAGGCCTCCATAAAGATATCGGCCATTTTAATGTGTTTGATATTGCCCAGACTCTTGAACGGGTTAAAAATACTTCAGAAATGCCGTATAACAGGAGGAAGTATTACAAAATTAGCCTGATCAGAGGGAAGAACAGAGCGGAGTATGCCGATAAGACGATATCCATAGAACACAATGCATTGTTATTTGCCACTCCAAAGGTTCCTTATCATTGGATTCCGGAAGACACCCGGCAATCCGGTAGCTTTTGTGTATTTACGGAGGATTTTTTTATAAGAGAAACCTCCCACAATACCTTAGAAAATTTACCTATTTTTCAGCCCGGAGCAATTCCCATCTTTGAAATTAATGATGAACTGGCAGATGAATTAGAATTACTTTTTAAAAAGATAAAAAATGAAATAGATTCAGATTATGTATTTAAATATGATCTGATCAGAAATTACGTGTGGGAGCTTATTCATTACGGTCAAAAGTTGCAGCCTGCTTCAAAAATTCCAGTTTCAAAAGATGCTTCAATGAGGGTGGTTTCTTTATTTATAGAATTGTTAGAAAGGCAGTTTCCTATAGAATCCCTTGAACAGAGATTACAATTAAGAGCCGCAAATGATTATGCAGAAAGGCTGTCCGTACATGTTAATTATCTCAACAAAAGATTAAAAGAAAGTACCGGAAAAACCACGACGGAATTTATCGGTGATCGTATCATTCAAGAAGCAAAAATTCTTTTGAAGCAAACCCAATGGAATGTATCTGAAATTTCTTATGCTCTTGGTTTCGAAGAAATTGCCCATTTTTCAAACTTTTTTAAAAGAAAAACCACATTTACCCCTTTAGAATTTCGATCCTGATTTGAATTTTGCAAATTTCGGATTGATTTAGGTAAACTCTTTCTACTGTAAATGCCCCAACTTTGTATCACTAAAACAACCAAAAATATGGAAGCAAAAACAAAAATAGTATTGGTAACCGGAGGAAGCCGCGGATTAGGTAAAAACTCAGCCCTTAAAATTGCCCAAAAAGGACTGGATGTTATCATTACATATAGAAGCAATAAAGAAGAAGCAGAAGCTGTAGTGGAGGAAATAAAAGCAATGGGCAGAAAAGGAACAGCTTTTCAGTTAGATACTAAAGATCGTAAAAGTTTTGATGCATTTGTGAAAAACGTTACTGATTACGTAAAAGAGACTACTGGAAATGCTGCTATTGATTACCTTGTGAATAATGCAGGAACCGCTTTATATGCTCCAATTACAGAAGTAACGGAAGAGCAGATGGATGATATGCTGGATATTCATTTCAAAGGAGTCTTTTTCTTAACTCAAAAATTATTGCCTTTCATCAATGATGGGGGAGGAATTATCAATATCTCTTCTGGATTGGCCAGATTTGCAACACCTGGTTCATCTGTATATGGTTCTATAAAAGCAGGAGTGGAAATGTTGACTAAATATATGGCCAAAGAATTGGGCTCCAGAAAAATAAAAGCAAATGTAATAGCGCCAGGCGCTATTGAAACCGATTTCGGAGGCGGAAGAGTAAGAGATAATAAAGAAATCAATGATATGATAGCTGGTTCAACAGCTTTAGGAAGAGTAGGGCTTCCCGACGATATTGGTGGAGTGGTGGCATTTCTATGCACTGATGATGCAGGATGGATTAACGGGCAAAGAATTGAGGCTTCAGGAGGAATGTTTCTTTAAAAGACAGCATCAATAATATAATATTTCATAATTTTTTTCTGGTATACAAGTAAAACAAGAAGAACCGGTAAAGCATGCCGGTTCTTTTATTTTTTATAATTGTCTATTAGTCGATCGGATCAACAGGAATGGGCGGCTGGCATTCTTGTTCCCTGCATCCTGACCCATAATAATAACAGTAGTCTCCGTAGATTTTACATGTTACGTCTCCTCCGCCTGTGATCATTTTCAGTTCATTCTTGGCTAATTTTTTTCCTCTGTTTAAATGTTGCTTGTTCATGGTTTGATATTTAAAGAGTTACATATGACGAATATACGGAAAATATCAAATATAAATCCCGTATTAGGGATAAATAAGCTTTGTGATGATCTCAAACTAATGTGTTTGTTGTCTTGTATTGAAATAACAGCATGTGAAAACAAAAGTCCATCCCTTTTTGAGATAGACTTTTAAGTAGATTAATAACGGTATTAATTTAGGATTAAAAAGGAGCTTTACATTCCGGTTCACCGCAGTATTTCCCATATTCTTTACATTCTGTAAAACCTTCCGGCCTGCATATTTTTAAGCCACCTTTGATGGTGATCAATTGTTTTTTGTTCAGTTTTCTACCGTTAAGTTGAATGTTGTTTTTCATAGTTTAGATTTTATAGATTGATTGTTATTAAGGTCTGCATATTTTTTGCCCGCAATGAGGTGAAATCATAGCACAGCCATTTTCATCAACATTGGTGGGGCATGGCTCCATATGAGGCAGGCAGATTTTCTGAGCAGGCATGCAGTCAAGCATACCCCCTGCAATAATTTTTAATTCCTTTTTACTGAGTTTTTTTGCTTGTAGAGAAGTGTATTTTTTCATGATAGTGATCATTTGGTTATTGTTTTAATTCAAAGGCTCTCTGGGTTGTTCCGGCTTACATTGGTCTTCTGCACATTTAGGATGATACTGTCTGCATCTTAATGAAGGATCAAGACACATTAAAAGTCCTCCGTTGATGGTTCGCAGTTCTTTTTTATTAAGTTTCTTAGCGTTTAGGGATACTTTGTTTTTCATGATTCTGATTTTTAATGAGTTGTATATTACGAATATATGAAAAGTTTCAACAGTAAATCACCTATTGAAGAAAAATATTAATAAAGATATGCCTTTTTATACTTGAAAAAAATGAATAAGTTCTCTATTGATAAGTAAAAAAACAGGCAGTTTTTGAAAATGCTTATACTTTTGAAAGGTTTTCAAGGGCTCTTTCCAGGGTTTCCTGTTTCTTGGCAAAGCATAACCTGATCACATTTTCATTCAGCTTGTTTTTGTAAAATGAAGAAAACGGAACACTGGCCACCTTATGATTGATCGTCAGTTCACTGGCAAAATCGAAATCATTTTTATCTGAAATTTTAGTGTATTTTACAGCCTGAAAATAGGTCCCTTCACAATCCAATAATTCAAAAGAAGTTCCTGAAAGCCCCTTTCTCAGAAAATCTCTTTTTTCCTGAAAGAACTGATTAAGATGAAGATAATGTTCATCATTTTTCATATACTCTGCCAATGCAAGCTGAATAGGAGTATTCACACAAAAAACATTAAACTGATGTACTTTTCTGAACTCATCCATTAAAGCTTTGGGAGCAGCACAATATCCCACTTTCCAGCCTGTAACATGGAAAAGTTTTCCAAATGAAGCCACAAGAAGACTTCTTTCTTTAAGTTCAGGATATTTACAGATGCTTAAATGCTGTTTTCCATCAAAAACAATATTTTCATACACTTCATCACTTAAAATAAGAATCGAAGTGCCTTTTACCAATTGAATCAATTCATTAATATCTTCCTCCTTTAAGATTTTTCCAGATGGATTATTCGGATTATTGAGAATAATCATTTTGGTTTTATCGTTTACCAGACTTTTTACAGTTGCCCAGTCGATTTGATAATCCGGCGCTTTCATTTCAAAACGTTTTACAATACCTCCAAAAAGCTCCACAGTAGGCTCATAGCAGTCGTAAGCAGGTTCAAAAATAATGACTTCATCATCTTTTTTGATAAAAGCAGCAATAGTGGTAAAAATAGCTTGGGTCCCGCCTGCAGTAACTGTAATTTCCGAATCCGGATGATAAGAACTCTGGTGGCTGTTTTCAATTTTTCTTGCGATTTCTTCCTTTAGGCCCATCATTCCTCCTAATGGAGCATATTGATTAAAACCTTTTTTTACAAAGTGATCTACATTGTTTAATAATTCGGAATCCGGCATGAAATCAGGGAATCCCTGAGAAAGGTTGATTGCTTCATTTTCATTGGCCAGCTGCGTCATTTGGCTGAAAATAGTAGTTCCCACATTGGAAAGTTTTGATAAAGGAAGTTGTATCATAAAAACAGATTTTGTTGATACCGAATTTAATGAATTATTTAAAATGTTGCTCATTTAAATACTTCTATTATTATCAATGTTTCTCATGCTGTAAAAATTCTTTTTAGACAGTGTACAGTATTTATAAGAGTTTTTTTTTGGTTGGAAAACGCAAGGGCGCAAGGAATTATCATAGGAACTGTTTTTAGGGCGCAAGAGAATCTAAGATTCTCAGCAAGGTAAGTTTTTAAAGATTTTATATTCTATTGATGGTATTTAAAATATCTGCGTAATTAGTAAAATCTTCGAGATTTTTTAGATTGGAAAACGCAAGGGCGCAAGGAATTATCATAGGAACTGTTTTTAGGACGCAAGAGAATCCGGGATTCTCAGCAAGGTAAGTTTTTAAAGATTTTATATTCTATTGATGGTATTTAAAATATCTGCGTAATTAGTAAAATCTTCGAGATTTTTTAGGTTGGAAAACGCAAGGGCGCAAGGAATTATCATAGGAACTGTTTTTAGGACGCAAGAGAATCCGAGATTCTCAGCAAGGTAAGTTTTTAAAGATTTTATATTCTATTGATGGTATTTAAAATATCTGCGTAATTAGTAAAATCTTCGAGATTTTTTAGGTTGGAAAACGCAAGGGAGCAAGGAATTATCATAGGAACTGTTTTTAGGGCGCAAGAGAATCTAAGATTTTCAGCAAGGTAAGTTTTTAAAGATTTTATATTCTATTGGTGGTATTTAAAATATCTGCGTAATCAGCAAAATCTGCGAGACTTTTTTAGGTTGGAAAACGCAAATAATTTAAATAATATGGTGTTTTTAAGGCGCAAAAGGATGCAAGATTCTCAGCAAGGAAAGCTGCCGAAAAACTTCTATCATCATATTTAACCGTACACAATTTTATCGGAAATAAAATCTTTGCGCCTTACCACTGTATGAATCTAAAAAACTTTGCGTCTTCGCGTTATCCAACAAATCACGGCCCATTTCTACAATAAAAGCAATTTAAACGATTGTTTGAAAAATATGTTTTTTTGCTTTTAAATATGCTGAATGATGCTTACATTTGTTATGCTAAAAATAATTTTTTAAAACCAATGATCATGAAAATTAAGAAGATTGAGTTTCCGGCAAGATCCATTTTGTCTCAGGGAAATGAAAAGTTTGATTATGCAGATAGTTTTGAAGGCGGACTGGTAGGAAATGGACAGAATTTCACTATTGCCCAGATTGGGAAAGCTTTTTTTCACAAGTGGGCCAACATGGGGAAAGAGAATGTTTGCTTTCAGAAACAGAGTAGTGGGATTCTTCGGCTTGAAAACAGGTACAGAGAGTAATCCGGTAAAAGAAGCTGATAGTTTTACATGTGAAGTCGGAGAACGTGTAGGTCTTTTTAAAGTTTTTAATAAAACAAGTAACGAGATTGTTCTTGGAGAAGATGATAAACATTTGGATTTCAGGGTTTCCCTTTTATTTGATAAGAACCAAGGTGGGCAGGATGAAAACTCCTTAACCATTTCCACTACAGTAAAGTTCCATAACTGGCTGGGGGTATTGTATTTTTTACCAGTACGTCCTTTTCATAGACTCATTGTTCCAGCAATGCTTAAGAATATAATAGGCAAGCTGGAAAGTGCCCAACAATAATTTCAAAGGGTAAGTGTCGGCATACAGACATTTACCCTTTATTTTTTTTCAAATAAGTCTACTTTTTTGTTATCTAAATACAAATTTCAGGAAGAATGTTGATAAAAAATGAAGAGTAAAATTCGGATAATTTTAGACAATTTCGTACTTTTGTATGTTTGCTGAAATTATATATGTCACAAGAAATAAATCCAACCTACTCCGAAGAGAATATCAGAACCCTCGATTGGCAGGAACATATCCGTCTGCGTCCCGGCATGTACATCGGGAAACTGGGTGACGGATCCTCTGCCGATGATGGTATTTACATTTTGCTTAAAGAAATTCTGGATAACTCCATTGATGAGTTCAGGATGAGAGCCGGAAAAAGAATTGAAATAAAGCTGGATGACGGCAAAGTTACCATTCGTGATTTTGGGCGTGGAATTCCACTCGGGAAGATGGTAGATGCCGTTTCTAAAATGAATACCGGAGGTAAATACGACAGTAAAGCGTTCAAAAAATCTGTCGGACTGAATGGGGTGGGGACAAAAGCTGTAAATGCCCTTTCAGACTACTTTAGAGTACGCTCTTTCCGTGATGGAAAAATGAAAGCAGCGGAATTCTCCCGCGGTATGATCAAAGAAAACTTTGATGAAAAAGAAACTTCAGACAGAAACGGAACTGAAATTTCTTTTATTCCTGATGGAGAAATTTTCCAACATTTCAAATACAGAAAAGAGTATATCGAAAGAATGTTACGCAACTACGCGTATCTGAATCCGGGATTGAAAATACTATTCAATGGGGAAACCTATTTTTCTGAAAACGGTCTGAAAGATCTTTTGGAAGAAGAACTGGAAAGCGATATCCTTTATCCGATTGTTCATTTAAAGGATGAAGATATTGAAGTCGCCATTACCCATTCTGATAAATCACAAACGGAAACTTATTTCTCATTCGTTAACGGACAGAATACAACACAGGGAGGTACTCATCTGAATGCTTTCCGTGAAGCATATGTAAAAACGATCCGTGAGTTTTTCAATAAAAGTTTTGATGCTTCTGATATCAGAAAATCAATCATTGCTGCGATTTCCATCAATGTAGAAGAGCCGGTTTTCGAATCTCAGACCAAAACGAAGCTGGGATCTAATGATATGGGACCTAATGGACCTACCGTAAGAACCTTTATCATTGATTTTCTAAAAAAGTAAACTGGATAATTTCCTGCATAAAAACCCTGAAATAGCTGAAGCCATTCAAAGAAAGATTCTGATCTCTGAGAGAGAGAGAAAAGAACTTTCCGGAATCCAGAAGCTGGCCAGAGAAAGAGCTAAAAAAGTATCTCTTCACAATAAGAAACTTCGTGACTGCAGACAGCATTATAACGATCAGAAAGCTGAGCGAAAAGGAGATACGCAGATCTTTATCACCGAAGGAGACTCTGCATCAGGATCTATCACCAAGTCAAGAGATGTAGAAACACAGGCGGTATTCTCATTAAAAGGAAAGCCTTTGAACTGCTATGGATTGACGAAGAAAGTAGTGTACGAGAATGAAGAGTTTAACCTTCTTCAGGCTGCTTTAAATATTGAAGAAAGCTTAGAAGACCTGAGATACAATCAGGTAATTATTGCAACGGATGCCGATGTGGATGGAATGCACATCCGCCTGTTGATGATTACATTCTTCCTGCAATTTTTCCCGGATCTGATTAAAAATGGACACCTTTATATTCTTCAAACCCCATTATTTAGGGTGAGAAATAAAAAAGAAACCCGATATTGTTATTCAGAAGCGGAGCGGGTAAAAGCGTTGAATGATCTTGGAAAAAATCCTGAAATCACCCGATTTAAGGGATTAGGGGAGATTTCTCCGGATGAGTTTAAGCATTTCATCGGAAAAGATATCCGTTTAGAGCCGGTAGTGGTTGGAAAAGATCAGACCATAGAGCAGCTATTAGAATTTTATATGGGTAAAAATACACCCGACAGACAGACTTTCATTCTTGAGAACTTGGTAGTGGAAGACGATTCTGAAATTGATAAAAAACACATTCTTGATGAAGTAAGCAGCTAACAACTGATGAACACCATATAAGAATCACAATGAGATTAAGTAACCGTAGTAAAACATCATTTTATAACTTTATTAATACACTGTTGATAATGATTGCAGTGTTTGGAATAGTTGGGTTTTTAGCCAATGAATACAGATTTAATGTATTAGGAGTTGAAAGCTATTTGATGATAATTGTTCCCATATTATTATTAGTAATCTTTCATCTTAACGGGCGGCAGATTTTTGAATATGACAGTGATGGAGAAGCACTGCATTTTAAAAACAGGAATATCATTCCTTTTTTGAGCAAACCTCTCCATGATGAGTTTCCGAAATATAAACTGATAAAATATGACGTAATTAATATTTTCTTTATCAAAAGATTATATATTACCGTCTCAAGTAAGAATAATGGATCTACGATTCTGAAGTACCAGGTTTCTTACTTGACCAGAAAAGAAATAAACGATTTAAAACTCTCTCTGAATAAAGTGGTAAAAGCTAATAAAGAGAAAAAAGATTAATATAACAGATGACGACAGAAGAATATTCGCATGAGGGAGAAAGCCTGAAGAAAGTTTCCGGTCTCTACAAAGACTGGTTTCTGGATTATGCTTCCTATGTGATTTTGGATAGAGCCATTCCTTCGATATTTGATGGGTTAAAACCTGTTCAGCGAAGAATTATGCACTCTATGCGGGAACTGGAAGATGGCCGTTACAATAAGGTGGCCAATATCGTGGGAAACACCATGAAATATCACCCTCACGGTGATGCTTCCATTACAGACGCCATGGTTCAGATTGGGCAAAAAGAACTCCTGATAGATACTCAGGGGAACTGGGGAAATATCTATACAGGAGATTCTGCAGCAGCAGCGAGGTATATTGAAGCCAGGCTGACCCCTTTTGCCCTGGAAGTAGTCTTTAATCCCAAAACTACCGAATGGACAAAATCCTATGATGGTAGAAATAATGAGCCCATTGATCTTCCGGTAAAATTTCCACTGCTTCTTACACAAGGGGTAGAAGGAATTGGAGTAGGGCTTTCTACAAAGATCCTTCCGCATAACTTTAATGAGCTTATCAATGCATCTGTAGCCTATCTAAAAGGAAAGAAATTTGAGATCTATCCGGACTTTTTTAACAGCTGGTTATCTGGATGTATCAGAATATAATGATGGTCATAGAGGCGGAAAAGTAAGAGCCAGAGCCAAAATTACCCAGACGGATAAACATACGCTGGTGATTTCTGAGCTTCCATATTCCAAAACAACAAGTGACCTGATTGATTCTATCTTGAAAGCCAATGAAAAAGGGAAGATCAAGATCAAGAAAATTGAAGACAATACTTCTGATAAAGTCGAAATTCTGATTCATATTCATAACGATGTTTCTCCGGATAAGACGATTGATGCCCTGTATGCCTTTACAGACTGCCAGGTAACAATTTCTCCGAATGCCTGTGTGATTGTTGGTGATAAACCAATGTTCATGAATGTTTCCGATATTCTGAAAATGAATACGGATCATACAGTTTCGTTATTGAAAAAAGAACTTGAAATAGAACTTCATGAGCTTCAGGAAAGCTGGCATTTCTCCTCCCTGGAAAGAATCTTCATCGAAAACAGAATTTATCACGATATTGAAGAAGTGAAGAGCTGGGAAGACGTCTTAATAACCATTGATAAAGGATTAAAGCCTCATACCAAGCATCTTTTAAGAGCCGTAACTGAGGAAGATATTCTAAAATTGACGGAGATCAGAATCAAGAGAATTTCAAGATTCGATTTAGATAAATTTAAAGAAAATATAGCTTCTCTTGAAGGTAAAATTGAGCAGGTAAAACATCACCTTGCCAACCTGATAACGTATGCTATTGATTATTACTTAAATATTCAGAAGAAATACGGAAAAGACAAGCAGAGAAAAACAGAACTGAGAATCTTTGATACCATTGATGCCACTAAAGTAGCTGTAGCCAATGAGAAGTTCTATGCCAACTTTGAAGAAGGCTTCATTGGAACTTCACTGAAGAAAGATCAGTATATGTTTGACTGCTCAGATATTGATGATATCATTACTTTCAGAAAAGACGGCAGCATGAAAGTGGTAAAAGTGGAAGCTAAAACATTTATCGGAAAAGATATTCTCCACGTTGCTGTATGGAAGAAAAATGATAAGAGAACGGTGTACAATATGATCTACCGTGAAGGGAGAGAAGGACCTTATTATATGAAACGTTTCTCTGTAACCGGAGTCACAAGAAATACAGATTATCCGTTAGCATCAGACAAAAAAGGCTCGGAAACGTTATACTTCTCAGCCAACCCAAATGGGGAAGCAGAAACCGTTTCGGTACTTTTAAAGCCAAATCCTAGAATCAGAAAGAATAAAATGGAGATCAATTTCTCCGATCTGGCCATTAAAGGAAGAGATTCAAAAGGAAACCTGGTGACGAAATATGCGGTGAAGAAAGTAGACCTTAAAGAAGAAGGGGTTTCTACACTGGCACCAAGAAGAATTTGGTTTGATGATACGGTAAGAAGACTGAATGCTGATGCAAGAGGTACCTTATTGGGAAGCTTCAAAGGAGATGATAAAATTTTAACAATCAATACCAACGGTGAAGTAAAATTGGTTTCTTTTGATTTAGGAAACCGTTTTGATGATGAATATCTGGTATTGGAAAAGTGGAAACCTGAGCAGCCGATTACCTGTATTTATTATGATGGGGAAAAGCAAATCTATTTTATCAAACGATTCCTGCTGGAAAATACGGTAAACGTACAGACCTTTATGCCATCCGAGCATCCGAACTCATTCATTGAAAATGTAATCGTTGCCAATGATGTAACCGCAGAAATTATTTTTGCAAAAGATAAAGGCAAAGATCGTGATCCGGAAACCATCAATATCGACGAGTTTATTGCCGTAAAAGGAATAAAAGCGATAGGCAATCAGTTTACGAAATTTAAAGTAAAAGCCATTAATATTACCATCCCAGAACCTGTAGAAGAAGAACCGGAAGTATATGAAGATCCGGAACCAACAGGAGATATGGATGAAGATGGTGGGATTATCGGAGATCTGTTTCAAGCTGAAGAGGGAAATGAAACTGAGTAGGGAGATCATTCTTTTTACTTAACAATCAATAAAAAAACATCAGATGGATATAATTGTTTTGATCATTATTGCGGTTACTTGTGTATTCAGTTACATGGGTTTCAACAATACGCTTTTATTTGAAAAATATAAATTCAATGTTGGAGCAATTGCTAACCGTAAAGAATATATAAGACTGATAAGTTCTGCATTTTTACACGCAGATTTTATGCACCTGTTCTTTAATATGCTTTCCTTATACTTCTTTCAGGGAGTGGTGGTTCATATCTTTGGAGAAATTGGGTTTTTAATTATCTATTTTGGATCCATGATCCTTGGAAACCTGTTTAGTTTACAGATTTATCAGAAACAACCGTGGTATTCGGCAATCGGAGCTTCAGGAGCTGTTTCGGGAATTATTTTTGCCTCTATAGCAATGGCCCCGAATGAGATCAGTGTGAATTTCTTACCGGGATGGCTATTCGGAACATTGTATTTTGGATATTCTGTATACATGATGCTGAATCCTAAGCAATGGGATAATCTGGGACATGCTGCCCACCTTGGAGGAGCCTTTTTCGGATTGGTATATTCTATTGTGTTACATCCACAGTTGGCCATGAGTAATATTGTATATCTTGGGGTGATGTCACTACCATTAATTTATCTGGGGTATCAGATTTTTGTAAGGAAACGAATAAGATAAAAAGACTATTTTTAATCTAAAATATCAAAACCAATGAACACATCAGAATTCAACAGTTTCATCGTGATACTTATCTATGGTTCATTGGTTTTGCTTTCTCTACTGAATATTGCAAACCCTTTAAAAGTTAACCGGAAAGCCAATTTCTGGTTCGGAATCTTTCTCTTTCTTTGGTCTACTTTCTGGCTGGATGAAATTCTTTTTCTCATAACAGGGGCAACAGTAGAATTTCATTCCCTTTTTTGGGTCCGGATTATACAATATCTGACCCCTATCTTTTTTATTTCAGCGTATTATTTTATACCAACCCTTCTTTTAGGTTTACAATAGCAGACCTAAAGTATCTGTTGCTGCCAGCAGCATTTGTAACATGTCTTGTATTGGCTAGAATAGGATATACCAGCCCGTTCGAGTCTCTAAGTATAATCCTTATTTTGGTTCAGGCATTATTTTATACAGTACTTTCTTACATTACCATCAGAAAACATCAGCGAAAGATTCAGCAGTTCTCTTCCAATACCGAAGGAATCAACCTGAATTGGCTGGAATATATTATCCTGGTTATTCTTGCTGTCAACATTATCTACGTAGTATACAACCTGTTTTATGATCCTAAATCATTAAATTTCTTTATCAATGCCGTATTCCTTGTGGTTATTTATTGCGTTGGATATTATTCTTTAAAGCAAAAAGAAATTTATCCATTAGAAGAAAAACAACGGGAGGAATTAATCTCTATCCAAGATGATTCTGATCCTGAAGAGATAAGAAGAAAGCTGATACCGGACGAAGAACTGATAAAAATTAAAGCTCAGCTTGAAAACATAATGAGCATCCAGAAACCTTATCTGGATAGTGAGCTGAACCTAATTAAGCTGGCAGAAATACTTTCTGTTTCTACCCATCATTTGTCATATGTCATCAATACTGGTTTTCAAAAGAATTTTTTCCAATATGTGAACGAGTTCAGGGTTGAATATGCCAAACAGCTTCTTAAAGACTCCGGAAGCAAGTTATCCATCCTGGGAATCGCTTATGAGTCAGGGTTCAATTCCAAAACTTCCTTCAATACGACCTTCAAAAAAGTGACCGGAAAAACCCCTTCTGAATTCAAAAAATAAGTTCAGGTTTATAAACTTTTACTTTTTGAAGGCGATTAATTCATTGTTATTTAGTGTTTTATATTGTTTTCGTTTTTTGTTAAGCAAATACGTTCGTTCAGATAATCCGGAACATTTAAAGGGTATTTCTATGATAGCTTTGTCCTGTAAAATTTAATCTTATGGATACCAAAGAATCATACGCTGTGGTCACAGGAGCAAGTCAGGGTTTGGGAAAATCTTTTGCTGAAAATCTGGCCAGGAAAAATATCAATCTTATTTTGGTCAGTCTTCCTGATCAGAATTTACAAGAAGTTGCACTGAAACTTAAAGAAGAGTATCATATAAAAGTGCATTGCTATGAAGTGGACCTTTCCATTAATGAAAATGTGATGAAGCTTACAGAATGGCTTAATTCGTCTTTTAATATCCATATTCTGATCAATAATGCAGGCCTTGGAGGAACAAAGAAGTTTACTGAGGCCACTTCGGATTATATCAACACCATTTTACAGGTCAATGTTACCGCAACTTCCCTGATGACCCATCAATTGCTGCCGAATCTTTTAAAACAGCCTAAAGCCTATATTTTGAACGTTTCAAGCATGGCCGCATTCTCTCCGATAGGATTTAAAACGGTGTATCCTGCCTCCAAAAGTTTTATCCATTCCTTTTCAAGAGGGCTGCATGAAGAATTAAAAGACACCAATGTTTTTGTAAGTGTGGTGAATCCCGGAGCCATGAAAACCAATACCGATGTTTGTAAAAGGATTGAAAAACAGGGTTTTTGGGGCAGATTGACACTTTTAAATCCGGATAAAGTAGCAGCTCGATCCATTCAGCGGTTATTTAAAAAAGATTCCGTAATTATGGTCAATCCAATAAGCTGGCTAGTGATGAAGATTCTTCCTATTTGGATTAAACTTCCTCTGATGACACAAGCCATAAAAAGAGAGATCGAAGCATGAAAAAAGTTTTTGTAACCGGAGCTACAGGGCTTCTGGGAACCAATGTTATCATTAAATTATTACAAAATGGTTATTCTGTTATTGCTTTGGTGCGCCAGAAAAGCAAGTATCTGGGCGAAAAAAATAAAAACCTCAAATTGATTGAGGGGTATCTGACCTCTGATCTTTCACAATATCTGGTAAATGTTGACTGCATCATTCATATCGCCGCAGAAACAAGCCAGAATCTGATCCGGTATGAGGATTATAAAAAAGTAAACTATGATCTTACTGCACATCTTTTATCTCAGGCGGAAGTTTGTGGAGTGAGAAGGTTTTTATTTATAAGCTCGGCCAATACCATAGGATTTGGGAGTGAGGAATATCCGGGAAATGAGGATGACGTTCAGAAACACCCTTTTACAGATTCTTTTTATGCTCAAAGTAAATTGAATGCTGAAAATTATCTTTTGCAAAATCGTAAGCATACAGAACTTATCATTCTGAATCCTACTTTTATGATCGGAGCTTATGATAGAAAACCAAGTTCAGGTAAATTAATTTTCTGGGCTTGGAAAAAGAAGTTGATCTTTTATCCGAAAGGAGGAAAAAACTTTGTTCACGCTGAAGATGCTGCCAATGGAGTGATCCATGCATTGGAGCGTGGAAAGAATGGAGAAAAATACTTATTGGCTAATGAAAATCTAAGCTACAAACAGTTTTTCAAAAAAGTAAATAGAATTACAAATCAAAGTCCTTTTATGATGCCAATTCCTAATGTATTCCTGAATATTTTAGGCTGGACAGGAGATCTTTTGAGAGGATTAAATATAGAGACGAATCTCTGTTCTTCTAACATGAAGGCGCTTCAGGTTCATAACTATTACGCTAACCAAAAATCAGCAGAAGATCTGGATATTCATTACAAGCCAATAGACAAAGCGATAGAAGATGCTGTTGATTATTTTAAATCTAAAAAAATGAAGAGTTGATTTCTAATGAATTGATCTTTTACAATGGGACCATAGGTTTCAAGTCTTTCATCTGTAAACATAAAAAAACCGACAAAAGTCGGTTTTTAAATTCTAGGGTGTTTCCTGCTATGGATTGATTTGTATTTTTTGAGTGACATTCTTATTGGATATCACACAAGCTTTACTACAATTGTTAGTATTGGAAATATTAACTTGTATTAATCCCGGCATAGATCGATAGTCTTCTTGGTTGTAAGGGACTTCAGAGCCATTCCTTCCTCCGCCTTTGATGTCATATCTTATTTTAGCGACACCGGTAAATCCGTTAGCTGGTTTAAAGGCTAATTTTCCGGTTGCCGGATAGTAGGTCCAGGTTCCTTCGCTATTGGTATAAACACCACCGGTTATATTAGGAATAACGGCACCATTGATATCTAAAAAGCGGAATGAATTGAAGTCAATATTATCGTAAGAAGCAACAGGTGGATTTTGACCGCTTTTTGATGTATAAGCTGCATCGTTCAGAAGGGGAGAATATATGGATTTTATTCCTGGACATCCTGCAAACAGATCGTCGGTAACTTCAGCAGCATAAGGCTTGGTAACTCCCAGATTTTTTAGAAGGTGTATATTTTTAGCATCTCCGGTTGAAGCCGCAAATCCAATTCTAAAAGTGGAAGGGGGAAGTATCCAGTGTTCTGACTTGGTTATTTTGCATCGCATTCTCTGTATACTTTAAAGATGTTGGATAATAATAATTATCAATAACTTTTTCCTTAACATTGCCATGCTGGATCTCTAATGTAATATTATAGCCTCCCGCAGGATTAGGTACCAGGGTAACATATACCTTACGAAATCTGGCATCAGAATCATTCTGGGGAATTGTATTCCCTCCGTTTTCCATCGTAAACTGGCTAAAAGTTGAGTTTTGAGTAGCAATATGCTTTCCGGTCTGAGTATTTAAGTATACTGAACGGTTGCTGCTTGAAGGAGAAGCATTAGTTGCCGTACTGTAAAGCAGTGGATAACCATTGTATCCGGCAGGTTCAGAAGATGAAAGATACTGATTCCCGCGTTTACCTCTTAAAGTTACATTATTCCGGCCATCGGCAATAGATACATCGGTAAGACCATTTCTGGTTCTGTCTCCTTGACGAAATCTGGTTTTAAAATTTCCGAATTCATCAAGACCGATTCCCAAATAAGCACCTCTTAAACCTTCCAGATTTCCTCCTTGTCTTGGATTTCTCATTACAAAAGTATAGCCTAATCCACCACCAAAGTAGCCAAGATTAAGCTGATCTTTGGGAATAGATCCATCTACCAAAAATATAGAAATCCCGTCACCTCCGTTGGTATTTCCACCATAGATAACGTATTCAAATTCGAACTTAATTCCCTGATCACTGGTGAATTTTTTGTCTGCAAGGATAACACCACCGGATATATTAGTTACATTCCGGGTGAGCCTTAACCCTTCCGTGGTAAAAGTTGCATCATTTTGAACTCCGCTTGTTGCCACCTTATATGCTTCCTGAGGTTGTAGGCCCTGGGTAAAATTAACAAAATAAGGATAACCCGTACCTTGTTGATTTTGGGCAGTAATGTGTTGTGAAAATATAGACAAGGAAGCAATAAACAGAATTTTTTAAAATGTAAGATTATACTATTTCTGTTCATAACTCCATTATTTTACAACGAAAACGATATTAATAAATGAACAGTCTGTAGCGGCAGCTCTCACGTCATATGTCATGACTCCGGAATCCGAAATAGAAATATTTCTGAAGACATTAGGATCAGCATCCGTTACATAATAGTAAAGATCTTTACTAGATGGGAAGAAAGGAATAGAAGCAGGAGCACTTGTACTTTTTGCTTTTGGAGTTCCAAATTGATTCTTATATAAGGTATAAAGGTCTTTGGTTTGAGCAGTGGCATTTTGAGAAGTATCAAAAGATACACTTGGCATATAAAACATTTTAACTGCATTTCCACTGATGCATAGCCAATCCGGATTGGAAGGGCTTCCGATGTTTTGACTTAGACACTTTTTATCTGTGTCATAAATGAGAAGTGAATTGGCAGGATTGGGGATCGCATCCCTTTTAGCCGTGGTAAGCCTGGGAATCAACATTCCTTTATTTTGGCTGTAAACTTCTAATGCTGCGCTTGCATCCGGATTGGGTGTATTAATCCCAACTTGTGCATAAGCAAACGAACTCATTGAAAATAAAATAATTGATACGAAATAATTTTTCATGTAAGTGTATTTATTGTACGTTTATTTGTTTTTAGCGTTAATACTCTCTTAATTGCGTTTTTATGGTTATTTTTTAAAAGGGCAATCTTATTAGATTTTTCGGTTAGCTTCAGCGATGCCCGCAAAAGTTGTATAACAACTCCTTGGAGTTGATATGCCATTAAATAAGCTTGAATATGGAAATTTTTTGAAGATCAATAACAGCTGTAAAGTACAAACCCTATAACTGGGAATGTTTCTTTATTCTGTAAAGACAATTCAAAAAATAGAATGATTTAAATAGCCGTAATATGTTGAATGGCTACTAAAAAAAGTATAATTCATAACCCTTGTGTTTTATGCAAATATATGAATAATTCATTTTATTTGCCTGTTTTATGGTGATTAAATTCATTTTAGTTTAATTTTTAAACTAAAAATTAATTTATCATTAGTATTTTTATTCAAAAATTAATTTTTGTAGATTATTTTTGCACAGCTTGATATAGGGAATATGTTGATTTTCAATGGGTGGGGTAAAAAATAAACCCTGTAATTAGTCTTACAGGGTATCTTATAATATCTAGAAATTGTTTTCAAAGGGATTTTTAATAAGAATAAGAGATATTGCTGTCTAATAGAGGCCTTATTACAGTTTTGGTTATTTTGAAAAATTTTCGAGGGCTTCTGCCAATGTTTCTACAAAATTAACATGCCTGGTTGTATTACTTTCAAAGATAAAATCTTTCATACTTTTACTTTCATACTTACTGAAATCCCCAATAATAGTCAATCCGATCTGATAATTGGAAAACTTTTGCAGAATTTCTCCTGCAATTTTGGTTTTCAGATCAAAGAAACTGGGGGTGATATTTTTTTCATAGAGAATAACTTTATCAAATCCCTGATAATAAATGTTTCCCATAAGATCCAATCCGTCTTCAGCAGATTGAATAATAATGTGATCGGAAGTGACTTCAGCAATTTTTATATCTCCGGCATTGTGTGGCTTGATATCCATGATTTTGGGATGTATGGTTATGTTTTATGAAGTATAAAATTACTTATTTTCTTCCATAAATAAAACGGTCATTTTCAGATAAGTCTTTTATTAACTGTGCATTGGAGAAGTAGTCGTATAATTCCAATGTTTCTGGCCCTAGTTTTTGATTAATTTCTAAAAATAAAAATCCATTATCCCTCAGATGTTCTCTGGAATCCTCTGCAATCTTTCTGTAGAAGATCAAAGCATCAGAAGTAGGAGAGAAAAGAGCCATGGTAGGTTCAAATCCTTTTACAGAATACTCAATCTCTGTTTCTTCCTCAATGCCTATATACGGCGGGTTTGAAATGATAATGTCATATTGATCAGTAAGCTTTATATTCAGATAATCTGCATGAATAAATTGAATATCAAGTTGATGATAGTCTGCATTTCGTTTGGCTGTTTCTAAAGCTTTTTCAGAAAAATCTATTGAAGAAACTTCAGCAGTGGGAAAATGTTTCTTTAAAACCAAAGGAATTACCCCGCTTCCCGTACCAATATCAAGAATCTTTAATCCTGAACCATGATGTTCAGAGTTTTGAATCTCCCGGATGGCAATTTCCAAAAGCTCTTCTGTTTCCGGGCGGGGAATCAAAACATGTTCATCCACAAGAAATGTCATGCCGTAAAATTCTGTTTCTCCAAGAATCTGCTGATAGGGTCTGCCGGTTTTTAATTCAGAAACTAATTGACAAAGCTTTTGTTCATCATCTATCAGAAGTTCCTGTTCTGAAAATCTTCTTTGTTCAAAAGAATCAAAGCCTACAATTTTCTGAATCAATATGGAGGTCAAAAAAGCGCTTTCCGACTCTGTATAAAGGTCGGAAAGTTCTGCTTTGAAATATTTTTTAAATGCTGATATTGTCATTTATCTTGTGAAAACCAATTTAGTGTCTGTAGATTTTTCTTCATTAATTCTGTATCCTTCATAATTGAAAGCCTTTACATCATCCAGGGTTTTAGCATTAGTTTCTGCACAGAATCTTACCACAAGTCCTCTGGCATGTTTGGTATAGACTACAATAGTTTTTAGTTTGCCGTCTTTTAGCTCATAAAAATCAAAATCAATTACTTTATGGTTCAGTTTCTTTCTGTCAATCACCTTTCCATATTCATTGCTGGCCAAGTGGAGCAGAATTTCTCCTTTTTTCATCTCATTATTCAGCTGTTCTGTGATTTTTTCTCTCCAGAACTCATATAAGTTTTTATACTGGTCGAATTCAAAGTGACGACCCATTTCCAGCCTATAAAGCATTACTTTATCAGAAGGCTTCAGAAGACCATATAATCCGGAAAGCATTCTGTAGTTTTTTTGAAGATAATCTACAGCATCTTTGTCAAGTGTTTTGGCATCCAGCCCTCTGTAGACTTCTCCTGTGAAAGCAAACATAGCAGGTGCAGACTCTTTAGCAGTAGGTTTTGCTTTCCATTTTTGATTTCTTTCCCAGTTTTCATCAGCCAGTTTTGGCGAGATCTCCATCAGCTCGGAAAGATATTTGGGTGATTTTTCTTTTAAATAAGTTTGTATAAAAGCTGCATCTTCAATGAACTTAGGAGTAGTAGCTTTCAACAGATCTGTTGAGTTTTCTACATTCATTAATTTGGCAGGGGATGTTACAATTTTCATAATGTTAAAATACAGATAAATGTTTAAAATCAATAAAATTCATAGCCATCAAAGTGACGAAGTCAACCATAAAATGACAGACAATAAGAATTTTAATATTTGAATATATTTTATAAAACATAGCAAAAACGACTCCAATAAAGAAAGGTACTACGACCTGGCCAATGGTTCCGTAAGTGCTGTGTAGAATTCCAAATAAGGTGGCCGAGACTAAAACTCCAGCTAACGGGCTGTTGTATATTCTCTCAATCCTGGGTTGTATATAACCCCGCATCAGAAGCTCTTCTACAGCGCCGGCTGTAAAACATGTAAAAATAATTAAAAAATAATCATTTTTAAAAAGGGTGGTGAATTGCAAAATTTTGGTGCTATCTTCTTTATGGATTGCAAACTGAATTATTCCATTCAAAACAGCACCTCCAAAGACACAGACAAGGTATAAAACGATTACAGCCTTTATGTTGAATGCAATAGAATACTTCTTTTCTACTTTAAGTAAAAAAGAACCCTTTTCAATAAAAAGACTGTAGAGAAACATGATGAATAAAACAGTCCATAAGGCAATTCTGCTGATAGAGAAAGTATTTCCCGTAATAGTCTTTGCGCCTGTAATCATACTGATAACAGGGAAAACATAAAGCATCACGATGCCTAAAAGCACAAATGTGAGTAGAATTCCTATCGAATATTTTCCATTAAGCCCCATAAAATCTATCAACCGCAGCTGTAGCGTACATCAGAATTTTAAATATCAAAAATTTTGAATTAGATAATTCCTTTTCCCTGACGGATTACTTCAGGCTCTCCTGAGGTAAGGTCCACAATCGTTGACGCTACATTGTCTCCATATCCGGAATCAATAACAATGTCTACCAGATGATCGTACTTTTCAGCAATCAATTCAGGATCAGTAGAGTATTCAATAATTTCATCATCATCTCTGATGGAAGTTGAAGCAATAGGATGTCCCAGTTTTTCTACAATAAGTTGAGGAATAGGATGATCTGGAACACGGATACCAATTGTTTTATGCCCTTTATAAGCTAAAGGTAAGCTTTTGTTCGCTTCAAGAATAAAGGTGAACGGTCCCGGAAGGTGGCTTTTCAGAAACCTGAAAACCGAAGTATCAATAGGTCTTGTAAAGTCAGAAAGGTGGCTCAGATCATTACAGATTATGGAGAACTTTGATTTTTCAAGCTTCAATTTTTTCAGTTGAGCCAACTTTTCCATGGCTTTTATATCAAAAATATTACAGCCAAGCGCATAAATTGTATCAGAAGGATAGATAATCAATCCACCATTATTTAATGTTTTAATGACTTCATTCACAAGATTTTCCTGTGGGTTGTCGGGATAAATTTTTAATATCTTTGCCATAAAACAAAGATACAAATAATAAAATAGTTTTCATAAAAGTCCTTTATTTAAAAGAAAAATTAGGAATTGTGAAAAATATTCGTACCTTTGCAATCCAATATCGCGGGATGGAGCAGTAGGTAGCTCGTCGGGCTCATAACCCGAAGGTCATCGGTTCGAGTCCGGTTCCCGCTACTAAGCAAGTGCTTTCGGTAAGCACTCTAAAAATACACCGCGGGATGGAGCAGTAGGTAGCTCGTCGGGCTCATAACCCGAAGGTCATCGGTTCGAGTCCGGTTCCCGCTACTAAGTTAAGTGCTTTCGGTAAGCACTCTAAAAATACACCGCGGGATGGAGCAGTAGGTAGCTCGTCGGGCTCATAACCCGAAGGTCATCGGTTCGAGTCCGGTTCCCGCTACTAAGTTAAGTGCTTTCGGTAGGCACTCTAAAAATACACCGCGGGATGGAGCAGTAGGTAGCTCGTCGGGCTCATAACCCGAAGGTCATCGGTTCGAGTCCGGTTCCCGCTACTAAGTTAAGTGCTTTCGGTAGGCACTCTAAAAATACACCGCGGGATGGAGCAGTAGGTAGCTCGTCGGGCTCATAACCCGAAGGTCATCGGTTCGAGTCCGGTTCCCGCTACTAAGCAAGTGCTTTCGGTAAGCACTCTAAAAATACACCGCGGGATGGAGCAGTAGGTAGCTCGTCGGGCTCATAACCCGAAGGTCATCGGTTCGAGTCCGGTTCCCGCTACTCAACGAGAGAAGTAATTTTATATTGCTTCTCTTTTTTATTTTCTGTTGTTACTGATAAATATAGGTTGGATATCGCAAAGACGCAAAATTCTTTTTTGAAAAATGGCTTACTTTAAAGTGCAAAGATCTTATTTCCGATAAAATTAAATATTACGAAAACATACTGTTATAATTGCCACGGATACACAAATTATTTTATTGGGTATAAAATCTATGTGCTCTTTAGTTTGTAAACTTAATTTCTTTTCACAAACTAAAGGGCATATAAAATAAGATAATAATAAGGAATGCTGAAGTATTTTGCTGGCTGAAAATCATTGATTCTTTTGCGCTTTTCAACAAAAGTATCCGCTGATTTATAGATTGCACATAGCTTTGTGAGAAATAAATTAATGGTCTTTCTTTGTAGCCACTACAGAATAAACCATAGGAATTTTATCTTCCAAATGAGCTATCCTGTACTTTTTAGGTTCAACTTCAACCGTTCCATTGAAACAGTTGTAAGGGGAATAATCAAATTCATCAAGGCTGTTGATTTCAAGCCCGTTTTTGATCACGCTATTCAGAACTTCACTTAATCCATGATTCCATGTTATAGTTGATTGGGTAATATCAGCACCTCTGTCAGCATAAGTTCCACTTTCAGTTTCTACGATGGCTCCGGAATTAAAATACCGATAGCCCACGGTTTCAAAGTTATCGTCAAACATCCAGACTACTGGATGAAATTCAACAAATACAAATTTTCCATTAGGCTTTAAAAAGTGAGAAATAACTTTAGCCCATTTGTCCAGATCTGGCAGCCAGCCAATGGTTCCATAGCTGGTAAAAACAACATCAAACTGTTTATCGAGGTGATTAGGAAGATCGTAAACGTCGCTGCAGATAAATTGGGCACTTGAATTGGTCTCGTGTACCAGTTTTTTTGCGCTTTCAATCGCTTTATCTGATAAATCAATACCTGTAACGTCGGCTCCAAGTCTGCTTAGTGAAATAGTATCCTGTCCGAAATGGCATTGTAGGTGTAGAATTGATTTTCCCTGTAGGTCTCCCAACAGTTCCAATTCAATATTATTTAAGGAACTTTTTCCATTCAAAAATCCTTCTACATCATAAAATTCAGAATGTAAGTGGGTTTCTGTTCTGTTGTTCCATGAGTTTTTGTTGATCTCTATATAGTTATTCTCTGGGGTCATTTTGTAATTAGTTTTTGTTAAAAGGTTACTAATTTACATAAAATTTATCATTTACTTTAAATATTAGATATGCTGCAACTTCCATTGTTGATACTCTTTTCTCATACAATGACCACAGGGGCGGTAATCATTTTGTAAAGCATCTGCTGGATCAGTAAAGAAGACTCTGTTTTCTTTTTTCATTCTTTTTCCTGATTTACAGGTAAGCAATCCATAGATTTTCAATGTTTTGTTACCGCCCAAAAGAATTTCCTGCTTCTGGATTTTACTTCTTAGCTCAGAAGCAGAAAGTTGTGAATGTGGTATCATATTTTTAGTAGGGAGCTGGAAGATGGAAGATAGAAGCTCTTGAAGCCTGGAATTGAGATGATTTTTTTAATCAATGAATTTAGGTATGTGTTGTTAGCATGGAGGTTGAAAACTGGAAGAGGGATGTTTTTGCAAGTCTGAAGTTTATTATTTTACTATTTTTTCCAGTAGAAGGCTCATCATTACTTTATCGTTTAACAGTACCTCCATCTTCCATCCTCCTCCTTTTAACCCATTACTTTTCTGCATCATGGAAAATAATTCCTAAGGCATAACGTTTTCCGGTTTTTACTTCACTTACCCCATGTTTCATATTCACTCTATAATATCCCTTTACTCCTTTTTCAGGTTTAAAATGAGTGGTGAATATTAAGAGGTCTCCTTTCTGAGGTTTTAAAACAATTGCCTTAGACTGAGCTCTTGGAACTTGTTGGGTAAGGACAAATTCACCGCCTGTAAAATCCTGTTCAGGTTCGCTCAGCATCAAGACAATCTGAATAGGAAAATAAATATCACCATATAAATCCTGGTGCAAAGTATTGAAGCCGCCTTTACCATATTTCAAAATCAAAGCAGTCGCTTTTTGTTGATTGTTGCAATGACATTGCTGGAGAAAGTTTTCGTGTTCCAATGGAAAAGATGTTTCAATATTTAGGGCTTTAAACCAGGTATTGGCAATAACTGCAAGATGTGGATAGATATGAGTACGCAGGGTTTGAAGTATTTCTGGTAAGGGATAATTGAAGTATTTATACTCACCTAATCCGAAACGATGCCTTGCCATGATAACTGTTTTACGGTAGAATTCCGGTTGATCATAATCTGAGATCAGCTGATCACATTCATTATCCAGTAATAGGCTGGGAAGAATAGCATAGCCGTTTTGGTGCATAGATTCCGTAATGGCTAGCCAATCTGTATTTTCAATTCTTTGGAGTAGATCTTTCATTGTTTTGTTTTTACAGAACAAAGATCTGAAGTTAAGAACGTATACAAAATCCGAAACGTGCTGTATTTTGGATGGTGATTACTATATAAAGTATTTCTGGACCAGCTGTATAACTTTAATCTGGATGATAACTCCGGTCCTATTTAAAGATACTTTTGCACTGTTAATTAAAAAATAAACAACAATGAATTACACAATTAAAAAAGCAAGTCTTGAGGATCTTAATGAAACGGCAGAGTTATTTAATCTTTATCGTATTTTTTACAGACAAGAATCTAATCTGGAAAAAGGAAAAGCTTTTTCTTAAAGAAAGATTCCTGAACAGTGAATCTGATATTTTCTTAGTCTGGCTTGATGGTAAAGCGGTGGGGTTTGTACAGCTTTATAAATTATTCCATTATACGAAACTACAAAAGCAATGGTTATTGAGCGATTTATTTGTACATCCTGATTATAGAGGAAAAGGACTTTCTGTGGCATTGATTGACCGCAGCAAACAATGGTGTGAAGAAACAGGAGCTTGCGGGCTGATGCTTGAAACCGAAAAAACAAACGAAATTGGAAATACATTGTATCCTCGTTGTGGATTTGAATATGACGGACTTCATAATTACTACCATTGGTGGAAATAGATCATGAATAGAATTGGGAAGGGATGATAATTCTTTCTGCTATTAGTTATTTATACTTAATAAGGAGTAGTATTATTTCTACAATTACCAGCATTTAATTCTACAGCTATTCTTTTATAGCTATAAGGCATAGTCCTATTTTTGTACAGCTCTTATAGATCAAGGGTAGGACAGTTGATTCTATAGAGTTTATGCAAATTATCTCCGCCTTATTTCTACTTTTTCCCCAGGTTTTATGATTAGTACCACAAAACTGCTTTTGGGCGGGGATTTTTGCAACAAAAAAGAGAACTGTTTTGCAGTTCTCTTTTTATATAGTATTAATGTATTATTTTAATTATTGAGCCAGCTGGGCGTAAGGAGTAAGTTTATTGTCATCACTCATAGTTGATCCCAGGAATTCTCTTTTTTGGTCTGCTTTCATTCTTCCCGCAGCATCATTGGCGTTAAAGTAAGCCTCGGTTAGCTTAGTTGCAATGTCCGCAGGTTTGAACTCGAATTTTGTGTCACCTTCTACTCCTAAATAACCATTCTTTCTCGTAAGGTTAGAAATATAGTTGCTATAATTAATAAATGTATTTCTAAGATACTGAGTATGATATTCCATACACTTTTTAGCTTTTTTGGAAGAATTGTTCATAATACAGTTTTTCATATTGTTTCTGTATAAGAACCATTCAGATTCTAAAATGCCATATTCTTTTCCAAGTGCCGTTTTTCCGTTGATCACGATATTATTGTCACCTTCTTTTGTAGCAATGGTCTGAAGATGTTGAATGACCAATGGAACTGTAGCTTCAATTTTTGATTTTGTATCCTTTAGTATGCTAAGGTCAGCAGCAGGAGATTTTTTCTTTTGCGCTGTAGTAACGTTAAAAATGAGCAGTAGTAGTACAATCAGTAAATTATATCTTTTCATGAGAAATTTTTAAGGCACTAAAATAAATATAATTTCCCGGTTTTAACAAATTCATTTTAATTTTATTTAATAAAAATTAACAAGTTTTAAGAATTTCAGCCGGAAATACATTTTTTTCTGTTGATTAAGCAGGTGATAATTTCACTCTATTAAAAAATCAATATATTTGATTTGAATTTATTAAACTGATTATCAGGTTATTATATTTATTTTGTTTTTATCACTAAAAAAATAGTTGTTAGAATCAATTTTATTTCTACATTTGTATAACTAATTTCTTAGTGATATGGGATTATTTATTGTATATCACCTTAATGATCAATGAAAGGATATGAAAAACCAAACTTTAACAAAAGCAGAAGAACAGGTAATGCAGTACGTATGGAAACTGGAAAAAGGATTTCTAAAAGATATTCTTGATCTCTTTCCTGAGCCAAAACCGCATACCAATACCGTTTCCACTATTTTAAAAGTATTAAAGGATAAGGAATTCGTAGACTATAATGTACACGGAAGACAGCATGAATATTTTCCGTTGATAACAAAAGAACAGTACTCAGGCAAAACGATGAAAAGCCTTGTGAAGAATTATTTCAAAGGGTCATATAAAAGTGCTGTTTCTTTTTTGGTAGAAAAAAATGAAATGACTGTAGAAGACCTTGAGATGTTGCTTAACGAACTTAAAAACAAAGACTAATAACCATGGAGACTCTGCTTTTGTACTTTGGAAAAGTAATTTTATGTTCGGGTGTAATGTTTCTGTATTATCAGTTGTCTTTAAAAGACAAGACATTTCATCATTACAACAGATTCTATCTTTTGTCTGCCATTTTGATATCGCTGCTGCTGCCCCTGGTCAAAATAGAAGATTTCACCATAGAAGTAAGTAATGAGCTGTATGTGCTTCTTGGTAAGATTCAGAATTTTAACACACAAAAAACGTAAGCAATGGTAACCTTTATTTTAGCATTATTTTTTCAGCTCTGGGACTGGTTTCTCTCTATTTTTTAGGGAAGCTTATCTACGGGATCTTCAAGATTCAGCAGTTTAAGGGACAGTTTCAGAAAGAAAGTTTTGACGGGATCAATTTTTACCGTACAAACCTGACCGAAGCTCCGTTTTCATATTTTAAAAATCTTTTCTGGAAGAATACCATTACCCTGGATTCTGAGATCGGCAGACAGATTTTAAAGCATGAGATGGTACATATTGAACAAAAACATTCCTTTGATAAGATTCTTATTGAAGTAGTGACAGCTGTTTTCTGGTTCAATCCATTCTTTCATATCATTAAAAAAGAAATTAGTTTAATTCACGAATATCTGGCTGATAAAAAAGCCGTAAAGCATTCGGACACCAAAGCATTTGCGCAGATGCTTTTAGCAAGCCACTTTTCCGGAACCCAGTTGCCTGCTGCCAGTCCGTTTCTAAGTTCAAACCTTAAAAAAGACTTAAGATGTTACAAAAACCAAAAACCAAATTCGGGTATGCGCGTAGAATCCTTGCGTTGCCGGTTTTATTTACAGTAGCTTTTGCTTATCTGGTAAACGCTAAGAACAGAGAAATTGAAGAAACAAACCTTTCTATTAAAAAAGCAGTTTCAGAAATCAAACATGATACAGTAAAAGAAAAAACAGAACAGAAAGAAATAGCAGAAACCAGACAGGGATCTTCTGGTACTGATCCAAAGTTAACTGAACTTGAAAAAAAGCTGGCTGAAAAAGAAAAAGAACTTGAAGGATTGGACCCCGAATCTAAAGCTTTTGATGATAAGATTGAGGAAATAAGCTCCTTAGCCGGCGAGATTGGTAATATTACAGCCAATATGGAAGTTGATAAATATTTCAACTCTGCAGAATGGAAACAGCAGATGAAGGAGCTTGAGAACATGGATCCCTTGGATAAAAAAGAACTTCGTAAAATAAAAAAGAAGCACAAAAAGCAGCAAGAGAGGCCAGTAAAGCAGCGATAGAAGCTCAAAAAATTGGAAAAGAAGCTGAAAAAGCAGGAAAAGAAGCCGCAAGAATTGGAAAAGCCGCAGCAGAACAAGCCAGGGTTGAAAGTGGCAAAGCAAGAATCGAAGCTGAAAAAGCTAAGATAGAAATCGAGAAAGCAAAAATTGAAATTGAACAGGCTAAGGAGGAAGCGGAAAATACAGTGACAAGCCCAAGAGTTATTACGCTAACAGGCTCTCCTAAAGTAATGGTGATGCAGGCAGACTTCATTAAAAAAGACGGAAATGGGAATATTACCATGAATGGAGTGAAGAAGTATGATGTGAAAGGTTGGGATAATATCAAATACTTTGTAAACGGAAATGAAGTTTCCAAGGAAGAAGCTCTCGCTATAAAACCTGAGAATATTGCAATGGTCAATATTATTAAGGAAAATGTAGTACGAGGGACTCAGAATGAAATAAGAATTCAGACAAAGAAATAAAGTTCAACCAGGCTTTGCCAATATCATATTGTCAAAGTCTTTTTTATCATCCATTATGAAAAATAAAATTCTATTTTTTATGTTTCTGGGAATTCTGACCAATGCCCAGATCAACAGGTTTTTTTATGAATACCAATTTATTCCTGATGTTAATAATAAAGAAGAGGTTAAGAAGGAAATGATGCTGTTGGATATTGATAAAACCGGATCTAACTATTACAGTCATGATAAGTTTGTAGCAGATTCTACTGGGCGGGCAGATCTTGAAAAACAGCTGAAATCCGGAAGCGGAAGTATAAGCGTGAATAAAAGAGATAGACCGGGAATGGTTTCTTATAGAGTAACAAAACAGTATCCTGATTTTAAAACTTATCTTTTCAGAAGTATTTCCATGGATAAATACAAAATTAAGGAAGATAAAAAACCGGAATGGAAAATTTTGCCTGAAAAACAAAAAATCGGAGAATATAATGCTCAAAAAGCAACCACAAGTTTTGGCGGAAGAGACTGGACTGCATGGTTTACTACGGATATTCCTATTCAGGACGGTCCTTATGTGTTCTATGGACTTCCGGGACTTATTGTAAAACTGGAAGATTCTACAGGTTCTCACAGTATGCAGCTCATAGGCAATAAAAATATGCAATCCCAGGAGAAGCAGACAGACCTTGAGCTTCCTGGGAATGTAAAAATATTGGGACTGGATGGTAAGGATATTGAAGTGACCAAAGATCAGTTTAAAAAAGCATGGAAAGCTTATGTGAATGATCCTACAAAGAATATGAGGGAAATGATGATGAGAAATGGTGGTGAAGCTGGAGGAAAAGTAGCATTTAAAGTAAAAACAGCAGACGGGAAAGAATTCTCAGACCCCAATCAGGTATTCAAAGAAATGGAAAAGCGGACAAAAGAGATGCTTCAAAAGACAACAATCCGATAGAACCGGATCTGGTGAACTAAAATTATTATTTTCTACTGAACAGAATGACCCAAGGTTGTTCTGTTTTTGTTTTTACGGACTAATTCTCTATTTTTAAACAACATTAAGCCATAAACGTAAACATTAATCTCTATGACGGAAAAAGAAAAATGTGAAGCTGGACTTTTATATAATGCTAATTATGATGCAGAACTCATCCGTGAACGTAAGGTTTGTAAAGATCTGTGTTTAGAATATAATGGATTGAAGAATTCTGATACAGAAGAAAGAAACCGGCTGCTTAAAAGAATTCTGGGAAATACCAAAGAAAACTTATGTATTGAACCTTCTTTTTGGTGTGATTACGGATATAATATTGAAGTAGGAGAAAATTTTTATGCTAATCATAACCTTGTAGTTTTAGATTGTGCTAAGGTTAAGTTTGGTGATAATGTCTTTATTGGGCCTAACTGTAGTTTTTATACGGCAGGGCATCCGCTTGATGTAAAACAACGAAATGAAGGTTTGGAATATGCACATCCGATTACTGTAGGTGATAATGTATGGTTAGGAGGAAATGTAGTAGTTCTTCCTGGTATTACGATTGGAAATAACAGTGTAATAGGAGCGGGAAGTGTAGTCAATAAAGATATTCCGGAGAATGTAGTTGCTGTAGGAAATCCCTGTAAAGTGGTAAAAGCTATTGAAGGAAATGAATAAAATAGAAATCCCGAAACGAAGTTCCGGGATTTTATATATCTTAAAAAAACAGTCAGAAATTAAGATAATTTCTGAGAATCAGCAATAAACTGAGCTAATCCGCTGTCTGTTAAAGGGTGCTTTAATAAGCTCAAGATCGGAGGAAGTGGAGATGTAATAACATCAGCTCCAATTTTAGCACAGTCGATGATGTGCATTGAGTGACGGATAGAAGCTGCCAAGATTTCAGTTTCGAACATATAATTATCGAAAATTAATCTGATCTCCTGGATAAGGTTTAATCCGTCTGTAGAGATATCATCTAATCTTCCAAGGAATGGAGAAACATAAGTTGCTCCTGCCTTAGCTGCCAAAAGAGCTTGCCCCGGAGAGAAGATCAATGTACAGTTAGTTTTGATTCCTTTATCAGAAAAATATTTTAATGCTTTGATACCATCCTTAATCATTGGGATTTTTACAACGATATTAGGGTGGATTGCAGCCAATTCATCTCCTTCTTTAATCATTTCTTCATACGTTGTAGAAAGTACTTCAGCAGAAATATCTCCGTCTACAAGCTCGCAGATCGTTTTATAATGGTTTTTGATGGCTTCAGTTCCCTGAATACCCTCTTTAGCCATTAATGAAGGGTTGGTCGTTACACCATCTAAGATTCCAAGATCTTTAGCTTCCTTGATTTGCTCTAAATTAGCTGTGTCAATAAAAAATTTCATTTTGTTAAATAGATTTATTAATGCAAAGATAAGTCATTTAATCGAGTTCTGGGATATGATTTTTTCAGACTTGAATTTGAGTGGGAGAGTTGTAGCGTTTTAGAGTAATAGGGAGGTAAAGTCTATAGGAAGCAAGTAGGGAACAGGTAAAATTTAGTAAATAAGTCCTACATTCCCCTTCTCTGAAGGGGTGTCTTTTTTGCAAAGCAAAAAGACGGTTAGTTTACCATGAGTAATAAGCAATCAATAATGAGTAATAATGGCGGGCGAAAAAAATACAGCTAATATAAAATCTAATACTTACTTTTGTTTTAACACTCATATCCAATGAAAAACACCACTTTTACCGCCACGTTGGAAATTATAGGAATCAATCCTTTTGTTTTTATTCCCGAAGAAATTCTGGAGACTATTTTTGAAGCATCAGGAAGAAATAAAAGTCCAATTCCGGTGAAAGGAACCGTGAATGGAAAGGAATTTCAGCAAAATCTGATGAAATATCTGGGTGAATGGAGACTGTATGTCAATCTAATCATGCTGAAAAATTCTCCCAAGAGAATTGGCGAAACTATTGAAGTGATGCTGGAATATGATCATGCTGACCGGAGTATTTCTATCCATCCTCAATTGGAGCAAGCGATAAAAGACAGTACGTTGGCTGCAAATAATTTTGAAAAACTTATTCCGTCAAGGCGAAATGAATTAATTCGTTACATCAATAACCTGAAAACTGAAGCAAGTATTCAGCGTAATATTGAGAAAATTATCAGGCATTTGCATGGAGAAACAGATTTCTTTGGAAAGAAGATTGAGTAAGAAATTAAAACAACTTTACAGAAGAGATGATTAAAATGAAAAAAACAAAAACCGGAATATGTTCCGGTTTTTGTTTTTAGTATTTATGAATTTAAAGTTTTGCTAAGTTTGATAGCGTCCTGATTGTTAGGATCATATTTTAGGGATTTTGCAATGTGTTCTTTTGCTTTATTGGGATCACTTTGCTGTTCTGCAAAAGCAATATAAAAGTAGGCATAAGCCAGATTCTTTTTATTTTGTTCCACTTCTTCCGGCTTTACAGCTGCAATATACTTTTCATAGGCAGCTTTTGCATTAGCATCATCTTTGGCAGCTTGATAAGCATAAGCCTGGCTGTAATAAGAAGGAGCCCAATCAGGTAATAAAACAGAGATTTTTTTCCAGGTATCAATTGCATTGGTCCAATCTGATGCTTCCTGGTAAGCAGTAGCCAGTTTTGCTAAGGCTTCCGTATCTTTAGGGTTAGCTTCAATTTGCTTTTTAAGACCGTCTATAGTAGGGTTAGTGGATTGTGTGACCACAGCAGTTTGGTTGGCTGTAGTACTGGCACTATCTGTTTGAGTCGTTTGAGCACTTACAAAACCAGCGCTTCCTACAAGAATTAAACCTGCAAATAGGTTTTTGATGTTCATTTTCGGTATTTTCATAATCTTATATTTTATAATTCTTAAAACTAAAATTCAAGAATAATTCCATAAAAGCTCAATTTTTAGAGGCTTTAAGTTTTTTTAGAAAATATTAACGGGATTCATGTTTTTTTTAGTTTAATTTTTGATTCGTTGATGTTTGAACCTATCTTTGTAAGTCTATTTTTATAATCAAAGTAATCATAAATATCGCATGAATATCATATTAGCTTCCACATCCACACTGTTCGGTGGAGAATATCTGGAATATTTAAGAGAAGAATTAATTCAGTTATATACAGGAATTGACGAGATCATTTTTGTTCCTTTTGCAAGACCGGGAGGTATTTCCCACGAAGATTATACAGCAAAGGCCCGCTCATTTTTTGAAACGATTAATATCAAAGTAAAAGGTCTCCACGAATTCGAAAATAAAGTTGAAGCTTTAAATCAGGCAAAAGGATTTTTTACAGGAGGTGGAAATACATTTTTATTGGTGAAAACACTGCATGAGGAAGGATTGATGTCTGTTTTAAAAGAAAATGTAACTAGTGGTAAACCCTATCTTGGATGCAGTGCGGGAAGCAATATTGGAGGACAAAATATGAAAACAACGAACGATATGCCGATCGTTTATCCACCAAGTTTTGATTGTATGGGATTGGTCCCGTTCAATCTTAATCCACATTATCTTGATCCGAATCCGGACTTAAAACATAACGGAGAAACAAGGGAAACCCGAATTATGGAATTCCTTACTCAAAATGATCTTAAAGTAGTAGGCCTCAGAGAAGGAAACTGGATCAGAAGAATCAATGATAAAATTACTGTAGAAGGGAATGAACTGACCAGAATCTTTGAAAAAGGAAAAGAACCTTACGAAATAGAATCGGGAAGCATATTATAATGAATCAGGAAGACATCAATTGTTTTATAGAACGCAATCTGAAGAATTTTTCAGTGAACAGTACCGGCTGGAATGATCTGATCGGAGAAATGCTGTCTGAGTTGGTTATTGCAGGATGGAATATGGAACATGATGTTTTTGGAAAAGAAAAATTTGGAGCGCTGCGATGCTATATGTATTCTGAAAATGAGGAATTGAATACCAATCTGAGAAAAATTACTAATAAATATTCTCAGCTGTCTCAAAAGGTCTGTGAGATTTGTGGCAATGAAGGGAAAATGAGAATGATTGATTCATGGGAAACTACATTATGCCTTAATCATTATCTTGATCAGAAACCCATCATGGAAATTGATGAAAAACAGAATATTACTTATAAGAAGACATTTATTCTGAATGTGATGGATATTACAGAAGCTGAAGTGGAATTCGATTTGAAAAAATTGAAACTTTACACAAAAAAGCATATTAATATTGATGAATGTGTCTCTTTTTCCTGCTATGAACCGAATTATTATCTGCTTTTAAAGACTATTCCAAAGCACTTATTTCCGGTAGATCTGCAGAGCAGAATTTCAGATCTGTTCCAAAATCTCCAGGACTGCGAGATATGCGGACATATCGCTGTGTCTCATAAATCCTGTTTACGCTGCCATAATGAGCCTTGGGGGACCAGTGAATATCATGAAAAAGAGTATGAAGGAAAGTCAGAATATATAAAAGAATATCAAATGGATATTTTTATAGATGAAGATGGCTATGAGGAATATTTTAAATATGACCGTTCGTTTGAGAAAGTTCCTGATCATCAGATTCTTTTCACTCCCGATGATCTTGAAGAATATAAAAGCTTTTATTTTAACTATATTTGATTTAGAATCACCAGTAAACGTTTAGCATAAAACAACAATGCAATGAAAAAAACACTTGCAGTTCTCTCACTTTCTATACAGATGGTTTCAGCCCAGAATATGGCTCAGAAATTAGATAAAGCAACCAAAGACCTTATGGATTCTTCGGGAGCAGTGGCTTCCAGTTTATCATTCTATGTGTCTGATGAAAATGGCAATTTTATTTACGAATATCAAGGGAGTAAAGGTCTTTCTACGGCCTCTACCCAAAAAATATTTACAGCAGGAGCTGCATTAGAGATATTAGGAAAAAATTATACCTATACCACAACTTCAAGTTATTCCGGAAATATATCCGGTGGCACTCTGAATGGAAATCTTTTCATCAGCTCCAATGGTGATCCAACCTTAGGGAGCTGGAGATATGAAGCTTATAAACCCGAAAGTTTTAAAAAGAAACTGATGGACGCCATTAAGAATTCCGGAATTACAAAAATTTCAGGTGATCTGGTGATTGATGACTCTTATTTTGATCATCAGACCATTCCGGGTGGATGGCCCTGGGATGATCTTGGGAACTATTATGGAGCAGGAGTCTGGGGAATCAACTGGAGAGAAAATCAGTTTGATATCAATATTAATGGGACAGATTTTAAAAGCTTTTCTTATCCTCTGGAAAATGTAAAATGGCTGAATGACCTGAAAGCAGGGGGAAGTTCCGATCAAAGTTTGATTTTTACAGCACCTCATTCTAATGTAGCGTTAATCAATGGAATGCTTCCGGGAGGGAAAACCGTAACTGTTTCCGGTTCTACTCCTAATCCGCCTCTACAGCTGGCATCAGAAGTGAAACAATGGTTGAAAGAATCCGGTATTGAAATTACCGGAAAAGCAGTTACCAATTCGCAGCTAGAGTTGGAAGGCAAACAGGTATTGGAAGCTCCTAAAAATAATATCATCCTAACATACCAATCTCCAACATTGGATAAAATCGTGTATTGGTTTTTGAGAAAAAGTGTCAACCTTTATGGAGAAACGCTGATTAAAACTTTAGGAAAAGAGAAAAAAGGAAATCCTAGTTTTAAAACCGGAGTTGCTTACTTAAAGGATTTCTGGAAATCAAAAGGAATCAATACGAATATGATTAATTTCGCTGATGGAAGCGGTCTTTCTCCTCAGAATTATGTTGCGGCAAAAGCTGAAGTACAGGCACTTTTATATGCAAAAAAACAATCCTGGTTTGATGCTTACTATGATGGATTTCCGGTTCAGGAGAATGGGATGAAAATGAAAAGCGGAACGATGAGGGATACCAAGTCTTTTGCAGGTTATCACACCGCAAAAGATGGAAAAAAGTATGTGTTTTCAATCATCATCAATAATTATCAGGGAAGTGGAAGTGCAGAGTTGCAGAAGATTCTTACTGTTTTAAAATAAATAACCTTGAGGAAATCTATATTAACCAGACTGAATAACTGGATCATTTTTGTGGTCATGACTACTTTGGTAATTTCCATTGTAGTATCTTCTACTATATTGATTAATTTCCTGAGAAAAGAGGAAATTAAAAGGATAAATCTCCTTTCCAAAGCCATCAGAATCCAGCAGGAAGTAAAAAGTCCAGACACGGATGTTCTGGATCTGCTGCCAGAGATTCTGAATATCAATAATACCATTCCGTTCATTGTGACGGATAAATATAAAAATCCTATTCTTGATCTTGGGTATTATAGAAATATTCCTGAAAGTACCATCAAAAATCCGGAAAAGCTTCATAATCTGATTATGAATATGGAGAAAAACTATAATCCGATTGAAATTAAAGTACCGGATGGAAACAACCAGTTTGTATACTATGACAATTCACGATTGCTGAACAATCTTCGGTATTCGCCTTATATTTTAGGATTGTTTATCCTTTTATATTTCGGGTTTACTTTCTGGTTTTTTAAGACCATTAAAAAAACGGATGAGGGTTATCTTTGGGCTGGATTGGCTAAGGAAACTGCCCATCAGATTGGAACTCCGTTATCTTCTATGATTGGCTGGATGGAAATCATGAAGTTGGAAAATCCGGATTCTGAAGGGGTAAAAGAGATTGAAAAGGATATAGAAAGGCTAAGAACTATTTCTGAACGTTTCTCAAAAATAGGCTCAGTTCCTGAACTGAATGATATGAATTTCAATGAAACGATCCAGGAGAATTATGATTATTTAAAAACAAGAATTTCAAGAAAAGTTGATTTTACCCTTCACCTCCCTGCTTATAAGGTTTTGGTTCCACACAATAAAATCCTGATGAGCTGGGTGATTGAAAACCTTGTGAAAAATGCGGTGGATGCAATGAAAGGAGAAGGAGTGATTGTGATGTCAGTTTTTGAAAGAAATAAAAACATACTGATTGAAGTAAAAGACAGCGGCAGCGGGATGACAAACCAGCAGGCCAGGAATGCTTTTAAACCTGGATATTCTACCAAGAAAAGAGGCTGGGGACTAGGATTATCATTGGCTCAGAGGGTTATTCATGAATATCATAACGGAGATATTAAGATTTCTCAGACAGAAGTTGGAAAAGGAACGACTTTCAGAATTACGATTAAAAAGGGGTAAATGGGAATTCTAAATCATAGGATTAGAACTTTTTTAAGATAGCTGCTGATAAAAAACAAAAGCGAGGAAAATGATCCTCGCTTTTACATTTATTTTTTACCTGTAAGCCACTGCGTTTGTAGTTTCAGTTCTTCCGGGCTTGGATCAGCTTTAAACTGAAGTGTTTCCACACTTAATTTATCCAGGATCGCTTTCCCTTTAAGAGTCATTTTTTCTTTTTTACCAGCATTATCTCTTAAAATAGTTAGCGTAACTTCCTGTCCATCTTTGATCGTTTTGGTATATCCGATAAAGTCCTGGATTTTTTGAATATCAATGGTCTTTCCATCCAATGCAAGTACCTGATCGGTGATTTTAAATCCTATGCTTTTGGCAAATGGAGATAAGGTAGAATTTTCATCGAAAGCAAGGGCTTTATTTTTATCATCATATCCTGTCTGATTCGGATCTTTAATAAGCCAGAAAATAGGAGCGGTTTCCTGTTTGTGAACATCCACACCTACCATTTTCAGATATTCTGCATAAGGCGTAGGCTGGCTTCCGGCAATATATTTATTATAAAAATCCTTTATCTGAGGATATCCTGTTACGGTTACCAGCTCATCTATCAGCTTATCATCCTTGAATGGTTTGTTTTCCCCGAATCTTTGAGACAGTTTTCTGATCATATCACGGTAACCCATTTCTCCATTGGACAATTTTCTCAGTTCAATATCCATGCACATGGCTAAAAGAGCTCCTTTTTCATACACATTTCTGTACTGGTCTTTGTAGGCATCCTGCAGTACATTTTTACTCATTACCGTAAACGGCATAGTATCATTGTAGTTTTTAGAATTGGTAATCTTTTCACCGATTCTTTTAAGAAACTCGTCCTTGTTGATAAGCCCTTCCTGAATTTGGAATAAATTGGCAAAATATTCAGTTCCGCCCTCATACATCCATAGATGCTGAGACATTTTCGGATCAGCATAATTAAAATAATGGATTTCTTCAGAATGTGTTTTCAAAGGATTCACCGTATGGAAGAATTCGTGGGAAACCACATCAGTAATCGTTTGATCAATAGCGTCCTTAGGCATTGCTTCAGGAAGTACTACACTGGTAGATTCATGATGCTCCAATGCTCCAAAACCTTTTACCATAGGACCATCACCACCAGACAGATAAAGCATAATGGCGTACTTCTTATTGGTATTCATATCCCCGAGGAATTTCTTTTGGGCTACTACCATTTTTTCAAGATTATCCTTGAAATCTGCTGCTTTGTATTTTCCGGTAGGAGAGTAAACTCCCAACACAAGATCCATTCCTCCTGCATTGAAGGTAATATAATCCGGTTTGGTGTACATAAGCGGAGAATCTGTCACCTTTGCATAATTGGCAAGAGTATAGGTGTCTGTAGATTCAGATTTATCCTGATCTACCAATGCTGTTGTTCCGTAGAAATCAGTTGGCTTTTGAATAACAAGTTGATAAGGGACGTCCTGCATATTTTCAATATATCCAATAAAGCCATGGGTATTGATCATATAGACTTTTCCTGCTTCAATATCGGTTCCTGAAGGAGAAAATACGGCTTTATGTTTTGACGTGTCCATTTCCTCATCGAAACTATCATTTACAAGGTAGGAGATTTTGCTCAGATTTTGAGCGTTTTTTAATGAATAGCTATTGTCATTAACTTTTGTGAAGGCCAGTTCTTTTCCTTTATTGTCATAAAACTTGATGCCCTCCACAAATCTTCCATAATCATCCACAGAGTAGGTTCCCGGAACTGTTTTCGGAAAATGGAATTTGATATCTCCCGATTTCATTTTTGGAAATTCCATGGTAATGGCTACTTTATCATCTTTTACATTAACGAGGTCAATGGTAGTTTTTATAGACTGGGCATTCGCTAAAAAAGCGGCAAAAAGGCCTAAGCTAAGTGCTGTTTTTCTCATTAGGTTTAAATTTATAGTTAAATAGTTGTTTATTTTCCCATTTTGTTACCGGATCAAGTATTAAACTTTTCTTAAAAATTTTAAATAATAATAAAAAAAGCAAACTTGCGGATGTACAAATTTGCTTTTTTGTTTACTGAACGCTCAGATAATTAATATAATAATTATTGTTTAATTCTACTGGAGTGCTCTTCTTTAGCTTGACTGTCTGCCATTCTTCAGTGGGATTAATTGTTTGATCTCCGTTAATTATGATCGGAAGTTTCAGGCCTTTTACGACATTCGTATATCTGAATTTCAAACTGTCTCCCTTTTGATTATATTCAAGAGTAGGGATCTTAATGGTTCTGAGATACTGATCAAATACAGTAGAGAAGTCAATGCCTGCTTTTGATGATATATAGTCTTCAACCTGTTTTGTAGTAACAGTCTGATGATAGAACTCTTTACCTAATCCTCTTAAAATCTGTCTGAATTTTTCATCATTATTAATGACTTGTCTTATGGTGTGAATCATATTGGCTCCTTTCGGGTACATATCACCACTGCCTTCATTTCTTACGCCATACTGTCCAATAATAGGAACATCATTTTCGATCTTTCTTCTAAGACCTATCATGTAAATGTCAGCGGATTTTTTATCAAGATAGCTTTCTGTAAAAAGGACTTCCGAATACATGGTGAAACTTTCATGGATCCACATATCTGCTTCATCCTTTGCCGTAATATTATTGGCAAACCATTCGTGTCCGCTTTCATGAATGATGATATAATCCCATTTGAGGCCAATGCCTGTTCCTGAAAGGTCTTTTCCACGATAACCGTTTTGATAATCATTTCCATAGGCTACGTTACTTTGGTGTTCCATTCCCAAATAAGGGGAATCTACCAATTTGTAAGAGTCTTCATAGAAAGGATAAGGACCAAACCAATGCTCAAATGCAGAAAGCATTGGCTTTACCTGCTCAAACTGCTTTTTTGCTTTTTCTAAGTTATAGTCAAGTACCCAGTAATCCAGATCCAATTTCCCTTTTTCACCATCATAAGTATCTTTAAAATTGACATATTTACCAATGTTAGGGATGATAGAGTAGTCATTGATAGGATTTTTTACTTCCCATATATATGTAGTCTTATTTCCGTTGGTCTTTTTATCGATTAATCTTCCGTTTCCTACTCCTACAAGATCGTTGGGAGTAATAATTTTCATAATGATTCCGTTGTCTGGTTCATCGCTCCAGATATCTTTAGTCGGAAGCCAGATAGAAGATCCTATTCCCTGAACTGCCGGACTCATCCATGGATTCCCGTTTTTATCTTTGGTGAAAACCCATCCACCGTCCCAGGGAGCATTCTTTGCAATCTGAGGATTTCCGGAATAGTCAACGTCAATGGTATATTTTTCACCTTTTTTGAATTTTTTCTTGGTGGTGATGAATATGAAATCTCCATCTTGTTTAGAACTCGCAATAGGAAAACTTGCCGTAATTTTCCCGGCTTTCATCGGTTGTTGAAGATCAATCTGGAAAACAGGATTGGTAACATCTTTTATGATTTCCAGGCTTATTTTATTGGTGCCTTTAATGCTTTTCTGTTCAAAATCAGGTTCTACTGAGAAATCATATTTTTTAACATCCCAAAAATCTCTGAATGGAGTATTGGAACCTTTTAATGTATCTTGTTTAGTATACACTTTATCTCTTTCAAAGAATTGCCCAAAAGCAAGTCCGGAAACCAGTAAAAGCGTGTATGACAGTTTTTTCATGTAAAATTAAATTAATAATCTTTTCAAAAGTATAAAATTAAATTAACAGCGGGATGATGATGGTATGAAAATACTGACGAAATTATCCTGAACTGTATAAAAAAGCCCGGCATTGGCCGGGCTGTAATATAAATGTGGGACGTTTTATTTTTTAACGAATTTCAGATTTGAAGTGGTTCCCTTATCTTCAATTGAAATAATATAAGCTCCAGTGCTCAGTCTTGAAACGGAGATCTTATTATCTGAGATCTGGCCGCTCATTACTTTCTGACCTACCATATTCGTAATGCTAAATGTAGCTTTAGAAGAAATCTGAGTTACATTCAATACATCAGTTACCGGGTTAGGATAGATCTGGATAGAAGCTTTGTCTTTTACTACATCGTTTGTAGAAAGCTGTGCCTGAATATTTACAGGGTAATCTTCAAATTCACCATACTGAACATTGCTACATGCACTGCTAGGCGCTTGAGCATATGAATAGGCAACTCTCATCATTACATTTCCTCCGGTATAAGCATCTGCTGGTACTGGGAATGTTCCGGATGCAAGAGGAAGCGAATTAGCTTCACTAGAATAGATCATTTCAGTAGAAGAGAAGAATCCATCTCTGTTGAAATCAATCCATGCCGTTACTCCACTATAATATTGACTAGCTGTAGGCCATGATTTAGTGATGCTGATTGAGTTTCCAGCAGTTCCTGCTTTAAGGGTAATCAACTTGGAAGGATCTGTAGTATAATCAGTATATATAGACGCAGCAGAAGTATTTGAAACAGGGTTCATTCCTGCACCGGTTACTGTAACATTGGAAATGAATCCGGCAAGGTTAAAGTTTCCACCTGCTCCATTATTTCCAGCTACTGTAGGAGTACACTTAGTAAGAGAAGCTGTTGTAAATACTGAAGATGCTGAGAAATCTCCAGGTACTACACCACACTTAGTCGCTATTTGTACTTCATATTGAGTGGCCTCAGTCAGGTTAGATATATTATAAGAGTTTGTTGTTACAGGAACTGTAGTCCATGTTGCTGTTCCTGTTGGTCTGTATTGTAAAGAGTATGTAGCATCTTGTAATGCATTCCATTTTACACTTGCAGAGTTTCTTGTAATCCCTGTTACTGTAATTCCTGTTGGAGCTGCTGTACTACAAGCTGCTGAAGCATCAGCAACTGTGGCAGTACCTAGAGCATAGAATATATGATCAATAGCACTTACTCTGATCTTTACAGAAGTTCCGGTTGCTAATGAATTAAATGCAAAAGGTTCAGCCCCGTCATTTGGAGTGGAAGGAGTAATAACAGTCCATGTAGCACCATTGTCAATAGTATAATCTATTTTAACATTCTGTACGTTGTATGGTGCATTATTGGTATTCACTACATCCCAAGTGATCGCCGCCGGAGTATTTTTATAAACTGTAGTTGAAGTTACTCTAAAAGGACCTTCGTTTCCTACATCTACTTTCATCAGGCTGCTTTGTGTCTGTTGCTGATCGAAATTAGGATTATTATCTCTTGCTGTTACTTTGAAGTTTAACGTTCTCGGTACATTGGATACCGTTTCCCAAGATGTGCTGCTTGGAGTATTGTTAAGAACATTTGATAACTTAGGGAAATAACGTGTAGGGGAAGTAGTAGGCATGATTGATCTGAAATTAGCCCCGTTATTTCTGGAGGCATTTACAGGTCCAAATGCACTTGCTGTAAGATCATACTGTTCCCATGTATAGGTTATAGGATCGTTTTGTGCATCTGTTGCAGAAGCAGTTAAAAGAAAAGGGGTACCTTTTGGAATCATTCTGCTCGCCATTGGCTGTATTACAGGTGGTGTATTGGCAACAGGAGTGATCGTACCACAAGTTACAAAATTAGTATATTCAGCTACCTCTTCAATATTCTTCGTATGGAAGTAAGCATCAGAATTCATTTGAACATTATAGTTCGTGATCCCTGCATACCCCATAATGGTAGAACCTGAACCTGGTTCCATGTGAGCTCCGTGAAGAGCAATAGACATAGTGTGAGCTGCCCCAAACTGGTGTCCTATTTCATGAGCAACAAAGTCAATATCATAAGTATCTCCAAAAGGCTGATCTACGATGTTAGGAGAAGTAATCCCTGCTCCTTTTGATGTGTCATCATCATTGTCTTCTGGATTTCTGCAGACGTTACCTACATCACCGGCACTACCACCACCACCTCTGTGGCCAAAGAAGTGTCCAATGTCATAGGCATCATTTCCTACACCTACCGTATTGCTAAGAGTCTGTTGAACCTGTAAATTCCATGCTCCAGGAGCGCTGTATGATATTGCTCCAGTAGTTGGGTTTGTAGTTGCAATAACATTAGAATAAGGATCTGTAGCTGGATCTGTAAATATTATTTGAGGGAAATCCTGAACAATCATGTGAATACCAAAATCTTTCTCAAATACTCCATTTACTCTGTGCATTGTAGCATTGATACGAGCTGCTGCCTGAGGAACACCTCCTGCAAGTTGAGTATATTCACCGTTTACAGAGATTGCAATTCTGTAAGTTCTATATTTTTGTTCGTTATTTTTATTAGGATTTTTGAAGCCGTTCAGAACATTTTTTGTACTCGCCAGCTTATTCATTTGCTTTTTTAAGGCTTCAGGTTCAGAAACTTTACATTCAAAAGGATCTTCACTGGATCTGTCTGACTTATAGAATACCCCATAGATATCCTTTTCTTTGTTCATTGGCTCTATGAATTCATATTTCCCTGTGTTAGAATCAAACAACATCGATTGGAAATCATTAGGAGCTGTAGTAAATCTGATCTGCTTATTAGGATTGTCTATTCCTACTCCGGAATAAGCTCCCAATTCATATCTCTCTGCCATTGTTTTAGCAACTGTTGGAGAACTGTAAACAGAAAATCTTTCGATTTTTCCATTAGCCATAGGTAAGGAAACAACTATTGGAGCTCCTCCCGTTCCTGCTTCCGGAGCATTTTTTAAAGTTTCTCTCAAGGAAGCAAGATCAAACTTATAAGCATATTCAATTTTGACTTCTTTCCTTATAGGAGTTACTTTTTCAGACACTGGCATCCAGCGTTGTGCCTGTAAACCTGTCAAGCTTAAAGCTAGAGTGCAAACAAGAATAATTTTCTTTTTCATATAACTTTTTAGTAAATTTAATTAACGGGTGTAAATTTAATAAATGTTTTGGTATATTTAGGATATTGTGTTAAATAAAATTAATTTTAATTGTTTATAATTGAATCTGGATTGGTTTTGTATTATTATTGAATATAATTTTAACTTATGATTTGATAATAAATTATTGAAAAAAAATAGAAATAGGATGACAATATAGTAAAATATAAAATCCGATCTACCATGGTAGATCGGATTTTGTTTAAATCTTTATTAATGAAAAGCTATTGCCTTTTTATCTGATTACTTCTGTACCGCAGGAAGGGTTCCATTGTTTTTCTGTACTTTTTTATAAGTGAAGGTACACATCATGATACTGAATTCATATAAGATCAGTAATGGGAAAGCTGCCATCAGCATACTTAATACATCTGCCGGTGTAATAATTGCGGCAACTACCATAATTAGTACAATGGCATGACGACGGTAAGTTTTCATGAACATAGGAGTAAGAATTCCGATGCTGGTAAGGAAATAGATCAGAATAGGAAATAGAAAAATAACTCCCATACCTAGTACTACTTGTAAAAATAATGTAGTATAATCACTCAGATCATAGAGAGGAACAATAATGTCCGAAATTTTAAAGAGTACTCCAAAGTTAACCGCAAAAGGAAGAATCAAAAAATACCCGCATAAAACTCCGGTCATAAAAAGCATCCATACCGCATTAATGATATAAACTGAGTTTTTTCTCTCATTCGGGTGTAAGGCTGGGCTGATAAATCTCCATAGCTCCCAAACGATATAAGGAAATGCAGCCACCATTCCACCAAAAACGGAAACAGCCATCATCACATTGAACTGCTGATATAATCTTTGTACACGTACAGGAAAATCCTTCGGAAGATGGATGCTGTCTTCTCCTAAAATCATCCTTGAAAAATGATTAACAATTTTGAAAGTAGGGAAATCATTTCTTGTGGGGCCGAAAAAGATATGGTCCATGATCCAGTTGATATTGAAACCAACCACTAAGGCTGCAACGATGATAGCAATAATCGAACGGACCAAATGTCCTCTTAATTCTCCAATATGTCCCAAAAAGGACATGTCTTTGTTATTGTCCATATAATAGAATCTGTCAAAATACACACCAAAAAGGTAAGCAGTTTAAGTCTGCGAAATTATGAAATAATAATCAGTATTTAGAATTATTAGCCATGAATTTGTGTAGATTGATGTTGTAGATTGTTGACCTATTTTTTAAAACCTGTTCATATATAATAGCAGACAGCTTAAAAGGCTGTCTGCTAGGTTTTATTTCTGTGTTAAAGATTATTTTTTAGAATCTCCAATACTTTTTCTGCTACTGCTGCTCCGGATTGAGGATTTTGCCCTGTCACCAGATTTCCGTCAGCCACTGCAAAAGGGACAAAATCCTGATCTGCTTTTACATAGTGTGCTCCTTTGCTTTTCAGTACATCTTCTGTGAGATAAGGCATATGATCAGCCAGTTCAGCGGCAATTTCTTCTGCATTGGAGAAGCCGGTTACTGTTTTTCCTTCAATAAGGAGTTCTCCGTTCGAAAGTTTAATATTAAAAAGTCCTACAGCTCCATGACATACTGAAGATACAATACCTCCATTTTCATAAATACTGCGGGCTATTTCCTGTAATTCTATATTGTCCGGAAAGTCCCAAACTACACCGTGCCCGCCTGCATAATAAATGACATTATAATCATCAGAATTAATATCTTTTGGTTGTAAAGTATTACCTAATTTATTTCTGAAGGTCTCATCAGCATAATATTTCCAGTCTACAGGCTGTACAAACATCTGGAGAGAAATAGGATCGAGTGGGGTATACCCTCCTTTCGGACTTACAAAATCAATTTCATAGCCTTTTTCTGCCAGTTTTTCATAAAAATGAACAGCTTCACCCAGCCATAAGCCTGTTGCTCTTTCCATATTAGGATATTTTTCCACACTTGTCACTACGATTAATGCTTTCTTATTCATTGGTATTGTTGTTTAAAATAATAGAACAAAGATTGAAATTTTTACAAAACAATAATAAGGACATACCTCAAAAAAAGATGTGACACAGGTCACATCTCTATTAATATAATCTACTTAATGTTTCTCTTGAGACTCCTAGATAGCTTGCAATAAGCTGTTTCGGAATGTGATCTATAAAACCGGGATATTGTTTTATAAAGTCTTCATAGCGTTCTTTGGCAGATTTACTCATTAAAGATAGAATTCTTTGTTGTAAAGCTACATACCCGAAATTAGACTTTACCCTGAAGAAATGTTCTATGGCCGGCACTGTTGAGCAAAGGATATTCAGATTTTCATAAGATATTGCAAACACTTCTGTATCTTCAATGCAATCCACTGCAAGTGATGAGGTTTCCTGTTTGAAAAATCCTGCAAAATCTGAAATCCACCAGTTAGATGCTGCGAATTGAAGAATATGTTCTTTTCCTGTATGATCTATAAAGCTGCTTTTAAGGATGCCTTTCTCTATCAGAAAAATTTCATGTACAGGCTGATGTTCCTGTACGAGGAACTGTCTTTTCCGGAATCTCTTTTTTACAAAAAGATTTTGAACGATCTCAAATTCATCATCCGAAAGGGTGATAATTTCCTGAATATGTTCTTTTAGAAAATGGTGCATCTTAATTTAAAGTCTAGTTGATACCCTCATCAAGCAATTTATGCAGATCAATGATCCCAAAATACTTTCCGTTCTCAGTCACTACAAGCTGACCGATATTATTTTCTTTTAAAACCTTCATTGCTTCTTTGGCAAGAGCGCCCTTTTCAATCGTTCTTGGGTTGGCAGACATTATATTTTTTGCAAGAACTTTAGTAATATCTTCTCCTTTCATCAGCATTCTTCTTAAATCCCCGTCTGTAATTACTCCTACGATCTGATCTTCATTGGTAACAACAGTAATTCCGTGGCTTGATGCACTGATGGAAATAATAACATCTCTAATGGTAGCCTCTTCAGATACCTGAGGTTTTTGTGAAGAAAGAAACTGTTCAACCTTAGAAGTCAGGTTTTTTCCTAAGCTTCCTCCAGGATGGAATTTGGCAAAATCATTCGCCTTGAAATCGTTCAGCTCCATTAAAGCAACTGCAAGAGCATCTCCCAGTGCCATTTGAATGGTAGTAGAACTTGTAGGAGCCAGTTTATTAGGGCAAGCTTCTACATCAACATGGGTATCCAGAATAATTTCTGAAAATTCAGCCAGTTTACTGCTTCTGTTTCCTGTCATTCCGATCAATGCGGAAGAATAATCCTTTAAATAAGGGACAAGGTTTGCTATTTCGGGAGAGTTTCCGGAATTGGAGATACAAAGCACTACATCCTGTTTCTGTATCACTCCCAGATCTCCGTGAATGGCTTCTGAAGCATGCAAAAATTGAGATGGGGTACCCGTAGAATTCAGAGTAGCAACAATTTTATTACCCACGTGAGCTGATTTTCCGATTCCTACAACAATTAATTTCCCTTTGGCAGAGTGAATAATTTCTACAGCCTGGGCAAATGGGTCACCAATTCTGTTTTTTAATTTTTCTAATTCTGAAATTTCAATTTCTAGAGTGCTTTTAGCAATTGATATAATGCTGGTTCTATCCATTTTATGACAATAAGGTATACAAAAAAGTTTCTAAAAAACGTTATATTTTAAAAACAATATTTAATATAAATTTTATTTTTTATAAATTCGTTCGCTTTTATTTTAAGCAGAATTTTTATAACTTTGGGTTAGATGCAAATTTAGCAATAGAAAATTAGATGAGCGCAAAAAAAGCCAATTTATCAGGCGAATTGAAAAAGTATTTTGGGTTTTCTACATTTAAGGGACAACAGGAACAGATCATAGAAAACCTACTGAATGGGAAAGATATATTTGTTTTGATGCCTACAGGTGGTGGTAAATCATTATGTTATCAGCTTCCGGCACTTATTTCGGAGGGAACGGCAATCGTTGTTTCACCTTTAATAGCGTTAATGAAGAATCAGGTGGATGCCGTTAACGGGCTTTCTTCTGATGACGGAGTAGCGCATGTATTAAATTCATCATTAAACAAGACACAGACAAAGCAGGTTTTTGACGATATCAAAAGCGGCAAGACCAAACTTTTGTATGTAGCTCCTGAATCATTAATTAAAGATGATTATCTGGACTTTTTGAAAGAAGTTAAGATTTCTTTCTTTGCTATTGATGAGGCACACTGTATTTCAGAGTGGGGACATGATTTCAGACCGGAATACAGGAATCTTAAACAAATTATTGATAAGATCGCCAATGTACCGGTGATCGCTCTTACGGCTACAGCTACGCCGAAGGTGCAGGATGATATTCAGAAAACACTGGGGATGACCAATGCTTTGGTCTTTAAGGAAAGTTTTAACCGTCCGAACTTATATTATGAGGTAACTCCTAAAATTAATATAGATAAAGAGATCGTTAAATTTATCAATCAGCATAAAGGAAAATCAGGGATTGTCTATTGTCTGAGCAGAAGAAAGGTGGAAGAATTTGCCCAGCTTTTGCAGGTCAATGGAATTAATGCACTGCCTTACCATGCCGGACTTGATCAGAAGGTGAGAGTAGCCAATCAGGATAAATTTCTGATGGAAGAGGTAGATGTTATTGTAGCAACCATCGCTTTCGGGATGGGAATTGATAAACCAGATGTACGTTTTGTGATTCACTATGATTTCCCGAAATCATTGGAAAGCTACTATCAGGAAACGGGAAGAGCAGGAAGAGATGGTGGAGAAGGGCATTGCCTGGCTTTTTATGATCCTAAAGATATTGAAAAACTGGAAAAATTCCTGGCTCAAAAGCCTGTATCTGAAAGAGAAATCGGATTACAGCTCCTCAATGAAGTAGTAGGTTATGCTGAAACTTCAATGAGCAGGAGACAATATATTCTTTATTATTTTGGAGAAAGCTTTGATCCTGTGAAAGGTGATGGAGCTAAAATGTGTGACAACTCATCCAATCCTCCGAAACTGAAAGATGCTACTTCTGATTTAGCGAAGGTTCTTGAGCTGATTAATGATACGGGAGAAAAATTCAAAGCAAAAGATCTGATCTCTGTTATTGTTGGAAAAGAAACGGCTGTTACCAAATCTTATAAACTTGAGCAGAATCCTCATTTCGGTTTTGGAAAAGAAGAAAAAGACAACTATTGGAAAACCATTTTGAGACAGGCAACCGTTCAGAATTTCTTACAGAAAGATATTGAAACCTATGGTGTTTTAAAGATCGAAGAAAAAGGAAGGAATGTATTGGCTGGTAAATCTAAAGATGTTTTCTTAATCGCTGAAGACAGAGAATTTGATCTTACACAAGCTAAGGCAGATAGTGACCAGCTGCAACAACAGGCAGGCGGAGGTTTAGATCAAAAACTGTTTACCCTATTAAAGGAACTAAGGAAAAAAGTAGCCAAAAAACATGGAATCCCGCCTTATACGGTATTTATGGATCCAAGTTTGGAGGATATGACGGTTCAATATCCGATTACAATAGATGAAATCAACAAAATTTATGGTGTAGGAGAAGGGAAAGCCAAGAAATATGGTAAAGAATTTGCTGATTACATTAAAACTTATGTTGAAGACAATAATATAGAACGTACTCAGGATATGGTATTGAAACAGGTGGCCAATAAATCCAGCCATAAGGTTTTCATTATCCAGAGTACTGATAAAAAGATTGATCTTGAAGACATTGCAAGAGCCAAGAATCTTTCCATGGATGAACTTTTAAAAGAAATGGAAAGAATCGTGTACCAGGGAACCAAATTAAACATCGATTATTATATTGAAGATAATTTTGATGAAGATATTGTAGATGGTTTTATGGAGTTTATGAATGAATCTGAAAGTGACAGTATGAAGATTTTATTGGATGAATTCGGAGACGAATTGTCTGATGAAGAGGTAAGAATGCTGAGAATTAAATTCATCAGTGATGTTGCCAACTAAGGAAATGAAATATGAAAAAATATAAAAGTTCTTCTTCGGAAGAACTTTTTTGTGTTTTAGAAAATATAAATAAGATTGCTCTATTTTCTAACTCATTTTTTGAAATCTTATATGTAACGTTATAATATTCTATGTCGCTATGTAGTTCAACATTTTTTAAACCACATAGCGACATAGATTTTTACAAATCAATTTATTCATAACAACTAAGACCGATTGCAGTAATATACAATTTTATCCTAGATAAAATCTTTGTGTCTTATAGCGGTAAATATTAAAAAAACGGTTTTGCAATTTTCTAATAAACACATATTTAAGAGTTAGATTATTTTGTTTTGCCAGCAATGGTAAAAGGAATATTTGATTTGTAATTAAACTTTTTAGTAACTTTAACTGATGAAAAAAATATCTGTCATATTTATTCTGCCGGATTTAGAAACCGGAGGCGCAGAAAGGATAGTTACTACCATTGCAAATCATCTTTCCAGGGATCGTTTTGAGCCTAAGATTTTGCTATTGCGTAAACAAGGCGGATATCTTGATTTTCTGAAAAAAGATGTTGAAATCATCGATATCAATACAGAAAGAATCCGACATTCTTTAAAACCTATTTTAGGAGAAATTTACAGAAGAAAACCCGATATTGTATTTTCCGGTTTTGGAGAAGTGAATGCTTATTTATCCTTATTTATCAAGCTTTTTCCCAGAACGAAGTTTATTGCAAGAGAAACGAACGTAGTGACTCAGCATGTGACAAGAAAAGAGATCAAATTTTTCTATAATTTTTATAATAACTATCAGAAAATCATTGCTCAGAGTGATGATATGATGAAGGATCTCGTTGATAATTTTAATATCAAAAAGAAAAAGATTGTTAAGATTAATAATCCGGTAGACTTTGATTTTATTGATGAGAAATTGAAAATTGCCTTAAAACCTGAAGCATATAAATACAACTATAAGAATGTAGTTGCTATTGGTAATTTATCGGCTAGAAAAGGATTTGATAACCTGCTGAAAGTGTTTTCTAGACTCAAAAATGAAAATATAATGCTTCATATTCTGGGGGATGGAAAAGACAAAGATGTTTTGCTTCAGATGAAAGAGTTTTTAGGGTTGAAAAATGTTATTTTCCATGGAAGACAGGAGAATCCCTATCAGTTTTTAAAGTATGCGGATCTGTTTATCCTTTCTTCAAGATATGAAGGGTTTCCCAATGTGCTTTTGGAAGCGGGCGCTTGCGGAACGTATTCGCTGGCCAATAATTGTCCGGGAGGAATTAACGAGATCATTCAGCATAATGTGAATGGAGAAATTGCCAATATTGAAAACTATGAAGATTTTGCACAGCATATTATGAAAGTAATGCATCAAAATTATAATCGTGATGCTATAAAGAACTCCATTAAATCCAGGTTTTCAAAAAATATTATTTTAGATAAATACGAAAAAGTATTATTAGACCTGATCCATAAATAATTCATATCTCTAAGGTTTAATGACGAAAACAATCCTACTTATTGCTTTCATGCTGATATCTATAACAGCGACGGCTCAAAAAAGCCAGATAGCCAGAAAAGAATTGCTGAAAGCTTCAATGAACCAAAAAATCACTACTGCTGAAGTTCAGGAGATAACAATGGCTGGAGGGCAGGCTGCTCCCAAACACTTGCATCCATGTCCGGTAATAGGAATTATAAAGTCTGGTGAAGCTGTTTTTCAGATAGAAGGACAGGAGAGTATGGTTCTTCATGAAGGAGATGCCTTCTATGAGCCTAAAAATGTTACTATTCTTCATTTTGATAATGCCTCGAAAGAAAAGCCATTGGTTTTTACGGCAATGTATTTGAAAGAAGGACATGAAGAAAACATACAGTTTTTAAATAAATAAGATGAAAATAATGTTGGTAGATCTATGATATTGGAAAGCATTGCTTTTCTGTTCTCCTATTAATTACCATTTTGGCTGCCTACAATACGTATTCAGATTTTAGAATCTTAAAAGAAAAGTCAAACCGTTTTTATATAAAAGATATTGTGGCGATGTTGGGAGCTTTGGCAATTGCTCTGGTATTTATGTATTATCTCAAATTCATTGGCTTTCTTTGGAATCCGGTGGTGATCTATTCAGGAGTAGGATATCTTTTGTTGGTGATTTCCTATGATGTTTTTCGGTATTGTATTCCCAGATCACGATATGGTAATTTGTGGCGTTATGAACATTCCAGTAAAATGATCAGTACGATGGGAGTCCTTTTATCAGCATTTGTAGGAACTCTTTTACCGGACTATAAACCCTATAGTTAGATTCTTCCGTCTTTGTTCATGACATTGATGATGATCTTTTTTAATATTAAAATTTATATCCGATTGAAAAACAAAATATCAGACTGAGTGAATAAAAGTTTTTTATAGAAAGCACCTTTTCCCTGAAGTATGCGGTTGATCTTAATTTCAGGTTGATGGGTTTTTAGTATTTTTGTATTTCAAATAAGAAATATAATGAAAATGATTCCTAAAATAGGATGCGCTTGTGAAAAACCAGACCACAATTATACCGAATTTAGAAGTTCTGAACTAGGAATAGATCATACAAACGGAAGATATGGAGAAGTAAGTATCCAGCAATGTAAGTTATGCCAGAGAATATGGATTCATTATTTTGTTGAATATGAACATTATTCCAAATCAGGAAGATGGTATAAAGGAATTGTTTCGAAAAAAGATCGCCCGCAGATCACTCCGGAAAATGCCGTGGAGTATCTTGAAAGTCTTGAATGGTATGTGTATGGAGGTTCTTTTTTTGAAAGTGCCGGAACGATCGGAAATGGCAGACTACAGCTGGATTGATCACCGCGTTAAGGTATTCAAAATTTTTTGATCTCAAAATTGATAAAACTCACTTTGGTGCTTGGTAATTTATATGTAAATTTGTGAGACTTAAGATAGATAATAATAAACAAATTCATAAAATAACATGAGTCAATTCGATGTTACCGTAATAGGTTCTGGTCCTGGTGGTTATGTAGCTGCGATCCGTGCAGCACAATTAGGTTTCAAAACAGCAATTATTGAAAAATATTCAACTTTAGGCGGAACTTGTCTTAACGTTGGATGTATTCCGTCAAAAGCGCTTCTAGACAGCTCAGAGCATTTCGAGAATGCAAAACATAATTTTGCAGGTCACGGGATCATCATCAACGAGCCGCAAGCGGATATCGCAAGAATGATCGAGCGTAAAAACGAAGTGGTAGATCAAACGACTAAAGGGATCAACTTTTTGATGGACAAAAACAAGATCACTGTTTTTGAAGGATTGGGAAGCTTTGAATCTGCTACTCAGATTAAAATCACTAAAAAAGACGGTTCTTCTGAAACGATCGAATCTAAATATACAATTATTGCAACGGGTTCTAAACCGTCTTCACTTCCTTTTATCACTCTTGATAAAGAAAGAGTGATTACTTCTACTGAAGCGTTAAACCTTAAGGAGGTTCCTAAACACTTAGTTGTAATCGGTGGTGGAGTAATTGGTCTTGAATTAGGATCTGTATACCTAAGATTAGGAGCTCAGGTAACTGTAGTTGAGTTCATGGATAAAATCATTCCTGGAATGGATGGAGCTTTAAGTAAGGAATTAACTAAAGTTCTTAAAAAACAAGGAATGAAGTTTATGCTTTCTACAGCAGTTTCTGCAGTGGAAAGAAACGGAGATACTGTAAAAATTACTGCTAAAGATAAAAAAGGAGAAGAAGTAGTTGTAGAAGGAGATTATTGTTTAGTTTCTGTAGGAAGAAGACCTTATACAGATGGTCTTGGTCTTGAGAAAGCAGGAGTAGAACTAGACGAAAGAGGAAGAGTGAAAACAAACGACCACCTTCAGACTAACGTGGCTAACATCTACGCTATCGGAGACGTTATCAAAGGAGCAATGCTTGCTCACAAAGCTGAAGAAGAAGGTGTTCTTGTTGCTGAAATATTAGCTGGTCAAAAACCACACATCAACTATAACCTGATTCCAGGAGTTGTATATACCTGGCCGGAAGTTGCAGGAGTAGGTAAAACTGAAGAACAATTGAAAGCAGAAGGAGTAGCTTACAAAGTAGGATCTTTCCCAATGAGAGCATTAGGAAGAAGCCGGGCAAGTGGTGATACCGATGGTCTTGTGAAAATTATTGCAGACGAAAAAACCGACGAGGTTTTAGGAATGCATATCATTGGAGCAAGAGCAGCAGACCTTATTGCTGAAGGAGTAATTGCTATGGAATTCCGTGCAAGTGCTGAAGACATCGCAAGAAGTTCTCACGCTCACCCAACGTATGCAGAAGCTATTAAAGAAGCTGCATTGGATGCTACAGCGAAGAGATCTATCCACATGTAATATTTGATTAAAATTAATCATTTAAATAATAAAAGAGGAGCAGTTGCTCCTCTTTTTGTTTTTTCTTGCGCTTTAGAAACATTATCCTATTTGAACTCTTTGCGGCCTAGCATTTATCCAACCACTTTATTCATTGTTATAGTAGAATATACTTTTAATAGAAGTACATGAAGGATTTATTCATACATCAGACATAGTCGATGTTTAGAATTTCAGCTTTAATGGTGGGATAAGTTTTTTTGGCATAGAAATGGAGACTGATTTTGAAAAAATAAATATGAAGAAAATTTTTATAGGTTTAATGCTTGTGATGGGTGTCAGCTCTTTCGCTCAACAGGCTGGGAAGGCTGGTGAATTACTGAGAAATGAAGCATCTGCCACAGAAATGAGAATACCCAAATTTGATACAAAAAGCAAAACCTTTGATCGTAATCAAGAAAATGAAAGCGGCAGGATAAAAAATCCAAATTACCAATGGAATAATAACTATAGATATGCTGAGGTTTTTTTAAGAATTCCCGAACAAGGCTTTTTTACCGTTGAAGTTGGTGATCAGATGATTGCCAATGGCTCTGGAAAATATCGTTTTTTTGATCTTCAATCCGGAAGAATACCCATATCGATCTATGAAAATGGGTTTTTAATTTACAGAACCTCTCTGATGCTTCGAAATAATAGCAGAATGGTGTTAGATTTCTTCACCAATGAAGGTTTGTATCTGCTAGACTCATATCCTGTGCAAGGGCAATATGGATTTAATGACTGGAATGATCTCTGGAACAATCCATACGGGAACCAGTCCGGAAATTGGAATAATCCTGGGAATGTGATGGATAATGCTACTTTCCGCCAGTTTTTTGAAATGCTGCAGAAAAATGAAAAGTTTGATGATGGAAAATTAGCTATGATTAATCAACAGATGAGAAATTCTATGTTTACTGCAGTGCAGATAAGAGATTTGGTAAAGTCATTAAGTTTTGATAAAAATAAGTTAGCACTGGCAAAGTCTATGTATTCGAACTGTGTAGATAAGAATAAGTATTTTGTAGTATATGATGCCTTTGATTTTGAAAATAGTAAAAGAGAGCTAAGGGATTATATTTCCAAATAATACACAGAGAGAAGTTTTTTGACTTCTCTCTTTTTTTGCTAAAAATGAAAACCATTTTAAATAGAAATATAAGGGGCAGGGATTCTATCTGAGATAAAAATTGAATGTGGATAAATGCTCTCGCAGATCTTGCTGATTACGCAGATTTATGGCTATGAATAAGTATTTTATTTGCTGAGAGCTTTTGATTCTCTTGCGTCTTAAAGCAGTTAGTGTTATAACTCTTTTGTGCCTTAGTGTCTACTAACAAAATGAGAAAGTTACGAGAAATAGAAAGATTTTAGGTGAAAATAACATCAAGTAAACCACTCATTCATCTACATTACTTTCATTTTATCATAAAATTTCGAATTTTTGGGAGCAATATTAAATTGTATTCCGAAGGTGATTCCTTTAAAATATTTTTCTGTATGTATGGGAAAAGCATAGCCGGTATTGAGAAATAAAGCATTAAATAATGAGATTCCAATTCTGGGTTCTATTGCGTATGGGTTGATGGATGTACCATATAATAAACCATTATTGATATAATACATATTGGCCTCCGGAATAAATTTATTGTTTCCATTAAAACGTGTATAAAGTATCGAAGGTCCTATAATCAAAGATTTATAGCTAGATTTACCCAATCTGAATTCCAGGCCAGCCTGCAAAACATTTCTTCCCATATAGCGGTAGGCCAAATTAACAGCTGCTTTATCTAATATTTGAGCATTTATCATCATGATTGATACGAGAAATGCTGCAGCAAAATATCTTTTCATGTTTTTCAGTTTTTTCTGTTCAAATGTACAGGTTTTAAATACTGTTCTAAAGATAAAATAATTCTTAAAAGCATTCACTAGGTTATAATCTTCAAATTTCCGTACCTTTGTCAGCTAATTTTATCATCAATGCAACTCGGAAAAACTCAAACTTTACAAATTTCAGAAAAACTCAATTCAGGATGGATCTTAATAGATGAAGAATCCGGTGAAAAAGCTTTTCTTCCCAAAATCTTCATTCGTGAAGAGCAGGAAGTAGGAGAATATGTTGAGGTTTTTGTATACCAGGACGATGATAAATTAAAAGCGACTACTGAAATTCCATTGGCAGAAGTGGGAGAATTTGCAGTAATGAGCTGTGTACAAAGTCTGCCAAGTGGTGCTTTTATGGATTGGGGAATCATTAAAGATTTGTTTATTCCTTATAAACAGCAGAAAACCAAAATTGTTGAAGGCAAAAGATACCTTGTTTATCTTTATGTAGATGAGGATATGGAGCTGATTACAGGAACTACGAAATTTAAGAGAAATCCACAATATGAAGATCTTCCATTCAAAAAGGGAGATAAGGTAGATCTTATCATGATGAATGAAAGTGAATTGGGCTGGAATGTTGTCATTAATAAGCAATATATTGGTTTGATATACACTTCTGATGTCTTCAAAAAGTTATATCCATTATCAGAAGAAAAAGGGTATATCAAAGCGATTCGTGAAGATGGGAAAATTGATGTTTCCTTACAGCCGGAAGGATTTGAAAACATTGATGAATTCAAACAAAAGATTTTAGATAAACTAGAAGAAAATTACGGACTGCTGTATGTGTCAGATAAATCTTCTCCTGAAGAGATCAAGGAAGAGCTTCAGATGAGTAAAAAGAATTTTAAGAAAGCCATCGGAGGATTGTATAAAGATAAGATTATCGATATCTCGGACGACAAAATTAAATTATTATAGATTAAGAGCAGAGTTTTCTGCTCTTTTTTTGTGCCTATCTATTTCCAATCTCTTTATATTAAGGTTTTCACAATATTTCTCATCTTACTTTTCATTCTTATCATTTCAGACTGTATTTTAAAAACATGATGCATATCATAATAATTTTGTTTAATTTTTTTGTTTAACAATTTTGTCAAAAATAAAATTCGATTTAAATTTGCACAAATTTGTTTAACAAAAATGTCAAATCAAGCAAAAAAAGACCAAACACAGGAATTGATCAAGGAGACAGCGAAGAAATTATTCTTTGTGAAAGGGAAATTTGATGCTACTACGCAGGAGATTGCAGATGAAGCAGGAGTGAATAGAACCCTTATTAATTATTATTTCAGATCAAGAGACAAACTTATTCAGATCATCTTTGATGAAGCTCAGAAAGTAGAGCAGGAAAAATCAAAGATCATTCAGAATTCGGAGCTTCCATTCAAAGAAAAGATCAGCCAGTTTATAGAAAGCAGCCTTTCTACAAGTCTTCAGTATCCTTATCTGGAAACTTATATCGTTTCACAGATCAATAAAGGAACCTGCCACCACAGGGAGATTGAAGAAGATATCCTGGAAAAAATGTACGAGAATATTAAACAGGAAATGGAGCTAGGTAATATTGAGAAAATGGCTCCGGTTCAGTTTATCCTGAATATGGTTTCATTATTAGTTTTCCCAAGTGCCGTAAGACCATTATTCATGGAGAATTTATTAATTAGTGATGAAGAATATGATGAGATTATTTCCGTGAGAAAGGGGATCATTCTCAATATGTTATTTAAAAATTAAAAAATCTAAAGTATTTCTTAAAATGATTCGTCAGTTAGAAATAAAAATAGGAGAGAACTTAAAAAAATAAACGAAGTATAAAAATTATGAAAAGAAAACGTATAACTGCTCAAAAGCTAAAGATTGGGATAGCTGCAGCATTTATGATTTTCGGTTTTTCATCAGTGTCTGCCCAGCAGCAGGTTTCTCTGCAGGAAGCAATAAAACAGGCACTCCAGAATAAGGCTGAAGCTAAAAAAGCAGCCTTACAGGTTAAAAAAGCCGAATATAAGATTGATGAGGCTAAAGCCGGAGCTCTACCACAGATTAGTGTAGCCGGGGGTGTTTCTTATAATCCTATTATCCAGGAAACAGTAGTGGAAATCATGGGCCAGCGAAACATTTTTAAAATGGGTCAGCCTTGGAACTCCAATATTTCTGCTTCATTGAACCAGGCTCTGTTTGATCAGAGAGTTTTCATCGGTCTAAAGGCAGCAAAATCTACCAGAGAATTCTATGTACTGAACTCTCAGCTTACTAATGAACAGATCATTGTAAATGTAGCAACAGCATATTACAATGTGTTTGTACAGGAAGAAAATCTTAAAACCTTAGAAACAAGCTATTCTAATACTGAAAAAGTAAGAAATGTTATTAAAAGCTTAGTGGACAATGGATTGGCAAAACCAATTGATCTTGATAGAACCAATGTTCAGCTTACCAATATCGCTTCCAATAAACAAAAGCTTATCAACGGTGTAGAGTTGTCTAAAAATGCTCTGAAGTTCTATATGGGAGTTCCAATAGATTCTCAGATTGAGCTGGAAGAAAAAAGTATAGAGCCAAGACCTGAGCTTATCGCTGGACAAATAAACTTAGACAACAGATCTGAAGTTAAAGTGCTTAAAAAGCAAATGGAGCTTTTACAGTTTAACAAAAAAGCGACTGAAGCATTCCTTTACCCTACAGTAAGTCTACAGGCTAACTACGGATGGTACGGAATGGGAACAAAATTCCCTTGGTTCAACGGAATCAGTAATGGTGTAAACTGGAGTGATGCAGCATCCGTTGGATTAAATGTAAATATTCCGATCTTTACAGGTGGGGCTACAAAATCTAAGATTCAACAGGCTGAGATCGATATTCAGGACTTAAATCAGGATATTGAAAATACACAGTTGAGCTTGAATTTAGATTATAAGAACGCAACAACCAATATGGAAAACGCTCTGATCAATATTCAGAGCATGAAGGATAATGTAGCATTGGCAGAAAAAGTACAGGCTAATACACAATCCAACTATCAATACGGTTTGGCAACACTTACAGATCTACTGGATACAGATAATTCATTAACTGAGGCAAAACAAAACTACGCTAATGCCTTATTGGATTACAAGCAGGCTGAAATTCAGTTAATGAAAGCAAAAGGAGAGTTAAACACATTACAAAACCCATAATAAACAATGAAAAAAACTTTAATATATATCATCGTAGCAGCTGTACTCGTAGGGTTAGCAGCTTACAAGATTGCCGGTAACAAAGAAAAACAGACTCAGGAAGTAAAGGAGGTTGCCAAGCAGGTAGATAAAATCAACGTTAATATCGTAACCGTTGCTAGAGAAAATATAGATACAGATTATTCTGCAAACGGAACCTTCATCCCTAAACAGGAAATGAACCAGTCTTCTGAGATTTCAGGACGTATTGTGAGTGTTTTGGTAAAAGAAGGTTCAAGAGTTGGAGCTGGTCAGGTATTAGCAACAATTAAAAGAGATGCTATCGAAGTTGATGTTACTCAAGCTCAGAATAATTTACAGAATGCAATTATTGATAACCAACGTTATGAAAATGCATATAAAACAGGTGGTGTTACCAAACAACAGCTTGATAACTCAAGATTACAGCTGAAAAATATGCAGGCTGCAGTAAAAGCTCAGGGTGTTAAAGTGAACGATACAAGCATCCGTGCGGGAATCAGTGGAACCATCAACAAAAAAATGGTAGAGCCGGGAACTGTAGTTTCTCCAGGAACTGCAATGTTTGAGATCGTTAATATCAACAGCTTAAAGCTTTCTGTTTTAGTGGATGAAAGCCAGATTGGAAAAATTCAATTAGGCCAGGAAGTTCCCATTAAAGTTAACGTTTTACCTGAAGATTCTTTCGTAGGTAGAATTACATTTATCGCTCCTAAAAGTGATGCTTCTTTGAATTTCCCTGTTGAAATTGAAGTTCAGAACAGAGGAAATCTAAAAGCCGGTATGTATGCAACCGCTAAATTTAGCACAAACAACGGAGCTGAAACTCAGAATATGCTGACTGTTCCTGCTGAAGCATTCGTAAACGGGGTAAGTTCAGGACAATTATTCGTTGTTCAGAATGGAGTTGCCAAGTTGATCAAAGTAACCATTGGAAAAGTTTACGGAGACAAAGTACAGGTATTGAGCGGGCTGAATGGTGGTGAGCAAGTGGTAACCAGCGGACAGATCAACCTGGACAACGGATCTAAAGTGAACATTATAAAGTAGATGATCTATGAAGTTAGCAGAAATATCGATTAAAAGACCCTCGCTGGTAATTGTATTATTTACAATTCTGACGCTGGGAGGTATCCTGAGTTATACGCTCATGGGATACGAATTGATTCCGAAGTTTGAAACCAACATGGTAACCATTTCCACGGTGTATCCTGGAGCTTCACCTGCAGAGGTGGAAACGTCCGTCACCCGAAAGATTGAGGATGCCGTAGGTTCTTTGGAAAACGTAAAAAAAGTAGAATCTTCTTCATACGAAAGTTTATCTGTTATCATGGTTCAGCTGAACGATGGAGCTGATGTAGACTATGCCCTGAATGATGCACAGAGAAAGGTAAACGCTATTCTGGCAGACCTTCCTGATGACGTAAAGGCACCGTCACTGAATAAATTCTCTTTAGATGATCTTCCGATCATTACGATGAGTATTTCATCAGATAAACTCAACAGTAAGGATCTTTACGATTTATTGGATAAAAAAATAGAACCTATTTTCTCGCGTGTAAACGGTGTGGCACAGGTTGATCTTGTGGGTGGGCAGGAAAGAGAAATCCAGGTAAATCTTGATGAGAAAAAATTGCAGGGGTACGGACTTTCAATAGGCGATGTACAACAGGCAATTCTTTCATCAAACCTTGATTTCCCTACAGGAAGTTTGAAAACAAGAAGTACAAAATCTACCATTAGATTATCAGGAAAATATAAATCAATTGAAGAAATGAACAACCTTGTGGTGTCCAATAAAAATGGAGCACAGGTTCGTTTATCTGATATTGCAACGGTTTTCGACTCTCAGAAAGATGTTGAAAAAGTAGCCCGATTCAATCAGTTTCCAACGATCTTAATGCAAGTAAAAAAACAATCTGATGCGAATGCGGTTGCTGTATCTGAAAGCATTCAGAAAACAATCAAAACGGTAGAAGAAGCATATAAAGTTCAGGGCGTAAAAGTAAAAATCGTAAATGATACTACAGAATTTACCCTTGAGTCTGCCAACCACGTAATTTTCGACTTATTCTTAGCGATTATCCTTGTGGCAATTGTAATGCTATTGTTCCTTCACAGTATCAGAAACGCATTCATCGTAATGGTATCTATTCCGGCTTCATTGGTAGCAGCGTTCATCGGAATGAACTTGATGGGCTATACATTGAACTTAATGAGTTTATTAGGACTATCGCTGGTGGTAGGGATCCTGGTGGATGACGCGATTGTAGTACTGGAAAACATCTATCGTCACATGGAGATGGGTAAAAGCAAGATCAGAGCGGCATATGACGGAGCATCAGAAATTGGGTTTACCGTAGCAGCAATTACATTGGTAATTGTGGTGGTATTCTTACCGATTGCAATGAGTTCAGGTCTTGTAGCAAATATTCTTGCTCAGTTCTGTGTCACGGTCGTTATTGCAACCCTCTTGTCATTGCTGGCATCATTTACCATCATTCCTTGGTTATCATCAAGATTTGGTAAACTCGAGCACTTAACAGGTAAAAACTGGTTCGAAAAGTTTATCCTTTGGTTTGAAGGGTTGATCGACAGATTCACCCATTGGATTACTGATATTCTTGAGTGGTGTCTGAAAACAACTTTAAGAAGAATTTCTACAGTTGTTATTACATTTATTATTCTAATCAGTTCATTCTCACTGGTCATCTTTGGATTCATTGGAGGAGAATTCTTCCCACCAATTGACCGTGGTCAGTTCTTGGTACAAATGGAGCTTTCTAAAGATGCAACTGTTGAAAAAACGAACCAATTAACATTAGATGTTGAGAAGTTTTTAAGAAATGATAAAGATGTTGTAGACTTGATTACAACGGTGGGGCAGCAGTCAACAGGTTTCGGTGGTGCTCAGGCAACGACTTACCAATCTGAGGTTCAGGTTAACCTTACCGATAAATCTGAACGTTCTGAAAGTACGAACATCAAAGCTGCAAAAATAAAAAGAGAACTGGAGGAGAAATTCACTGGTGTTGAGTTCAAAACAGCTCCAATCGGGATCATGGGTGCAGAAAATGCTCCTATTGAAATGGTAGTAACCGCTCCGGATAACGCAACAGCAGTAAAAGAAGCAACAAGAATCCTTGAGCTATTGAAAAAAGTTCCCGGAGCAGTAGATGCAGAATTATCAACAGATTCTGGAAATCCGGAAGTACAGGTATCTATTGACAGAGATAAAATGGCTTCTCTGGGCTTAAACCTTTCAAGTGTCGGACAAACAATGCAAACAGCATTCAACGGTAATACAGATGGAAAATTCAGAGCTGGAGAGTATGAATATGACATTAACATCCGTTTTGGAGATGTGAACAGACAATCTATCGATGATGTTAAAAACCTAATGTTTACAAACCCTCAGGGTCAGCAGATTCGTCTAAGCCAGTTCGCTGAAGTGAAAATGGGCTCAGGACCAAGTTTGCTTGAACGTAGAGATAAATCTCCTTCTGTAAAAGTAAGAGCTAAAGCAGTAGGTAGACCAGTAGGAGACGTAGCGAACGAGTGGGCTGCTAAGTTCATGAATGATAAAAAACCTATTGGAGTAGATTATATCTGGAGTGGAGATATGGAAAACCAGCAGGAAGGTTTTGGTACTTTAGGAATTGCTTTATTAGCAGCGATCGTACTGGTATATCTTGTAATGGTATCATTGTATGATAGTTTCGTATATCCTTTCGTAGTATTGTTCTCTATTCCGTTAGCGATGATCGGGGTAATGGTAATCCTTGCCTTGACTGCTAACTCATTGAACATCTTTACGATGCTGGGGATGATTATGTTGATTGGTCTTGTCGCGAAGAATGCGATTATGATTGTTGACTTTACGAATGCGAGAAAAGCAGCCGGAGCAACCACTCATGATGCATTGATCCAGGCTAACCATGCCCGTCTTCGTCCGATCCTAATGACAACCATCGCAATGATCTTCGGTATGTTGCCGATCGCATTGGCAACAGGTGCCGGAGCAGAAATGAACAAAGGTCTTGCATGGGTAGTAATCGGTGGTTTAACATCGTCTCTATTCCTTACCTTGATTATTGTACCGGTAGTATACTCTCTATTTGACTCTATTCTAAGAAGAATGGGTAAAGATACCAAAGTAGACTACGAAGCTGAAATGAAGGCTGAATATGTACACAGAGAATTAAATGAAGACGGATTTACCCCTAAGCATTTAGACAAATAAATATCATATACCTTTAATTAATCGAAAGCGCCTCAGATTTTCTGAGGCGCTTTTTTGTTTTGCCACGGATTCACGAATTTCTTTTTATTATAGAGATTATATAAAATACTTTATAGGATAAGCTTTTCTGCCTATTAAGATCTAAACCCTTTCGGAAATTTGTATATGATGCTTTACTCTATGTTGCTATATAGCTCGAAATTTCGGGGGTATAGATTGTAGATATGCATCAGATTATTTCGTGTATTAATGGCTATGTAAGGCAATAAAAAAGGCTTTCGGTTTATACCGAAAGCCTTCCTATATTGTAAATGAAAAAATTAGTCAGCCATAGCTTCTCCAGCTTTTCTGAAGACAAAGTTTCCGTAGATGTGTCTTCTTGCAAAACGGCTTGGTGAATCAGCATTCACCATTTTGATATAGGTATTTCTTGGAACACCCATGTATTCATAGGTTTTTCCATTTAAATGTAGAACCGTTAAAATCGATTTTTCAAGATAAAAATCCTGAATATTAGATTGGGTAATGGTTTCTGTATATTCTTCTTTATATTTTTCCTGAGTTTCAGGGTTAATGCTTACCAGGAAATGATAGGCTTCAATCACAGACTTGCTTTTTGCTTCTGCTTCCAGTTTTCCTGCCTCGTCATTGATAAATTTATCAGGATGTGTATCTTTCATCACATTTCTGTAAATGGTCTTCAACTCTTTTAAAGTTACATTTTTATCAACTCCAAGAAGGGTTCTGTGCTCACCTATTCGTTTCATATTTTGAATTCTTATTTTCGGGGTGCAAAATTAAGGAAATTAATTGGAAAAATTGTAACTTATTCATTATTAATTTATTTTGCTAATTTATTCTCCGTGAAAATATTTATAAGCATAACCTTCTAAATCTCCACACTCTGAAATTAGATGATCTTCTTCATCATAAATTTTGAAACTTTCTTGTGAATTTCCGATACTTGCTGAACCATCTAGCCCAAGAAGGAGCGTATAAAAAGTGTCTGTCAAAAGATTGGAAATGATACTCTTCAGTTTTTCTGTCTGAATTTCATCCAGATTTAATTCTTCAATTTTCGTTGAAACAAGAGTTTTATGTTCTGATTCATTTTCAAACGCTGAGTGAAGAATATTCTGTTTTTCGAGATAGAAATTTTTTACAAACTCTTCGGTTGTCATTAATAGATGTTTTAAATTATTTTACATAATAAGGAACAATTCTTTTATCCAGAATAAAATAGAAATCATTTCCTGTTCTGGCTAAAAGACCATCTTCGGAAATCCAGTCGTATTCTTTCTGTAATGTAGTTCCGTCAGTATAAAGCAAGCCATATTTTTGTCCGTTTTGATAAATTCCCAGTTTAGTTTGTCCATATAACAGTGTTTGACACAGCCATGGGCTTTTGGTAATCAATTCTCCTTTAGTATTATAATAATACCATACATTATCTTTTTTCAGAGGAAGGATATTAATGACATTGATCCGGTTTGGGATAAAATTGATTGATGATTCTTCGTATTCAATGGGAACCAGAATTTTTCCGGGCCTGTCGATAATGCCTATTTTTCCCTCTTTTAAGACCATGAAATAATTGTCATCCAATGGCGTTGCATTTTCAACTTCAAAACTGTTGGTATTCATAGTATATTGTCCTCCTTCATTTTTTCTGAAAGGGAATTTTAATAATACCGGATAACCACAGGAAGTCCCTGAACAGAGTTCAAATTTTCCATTGAGCCTATTGAAATTGTATTCGGTACTATTTTCATTCATTAAAAAGCTGATGAAATTTGTACCACATGTTGTTCGGTGATTGATCTTTGTATAAATTCCCTTATCTATAATAAAGGACCCTGTACGGTCAATCAAATTATATGATTTTGTTTCTGTGTCAAACACCAAGGCATATTTTCCGTTAAAAGGGTAGGCTTCTCTGAATCTTTTATTAAAAACAGGCTGCCCGTCTTTCAGATTAATATAAACAAAGCCTCCATTTTGGTAGCTAGGAAGGATGCTGTCCTTAGGAATTTGAGAGTGTGTGTGTTTTACCAGAGTAACGAGGTTAAATGGAATATCAATTTGAGCCTTTACAGAGAGTGCAGCCCCAAAAATACACAAACAATACAGTCCTTTTTTCATAGTTATCAGTTAGCTGATAAAAATAATAAATTCAGTTGATCTGCAAAGAAATTTATTTATAATGCTTAAAAATTCAAGACAACCAGCCATTGATGATACACAAAAATCCTATCAGAACTCAGAATACAAATTTTTATTCAGTTTAAAATAAATAAACTGATTTTTAAAATCGATAATGGTATTGAATCTTTTTAAGAATGCATTCCCAAAAAAGCCAGCCATTTTTTCTGAAGCATCAATCCCTTCTGTGGAGTTTGAAAGTGTAATCGGAACATTGTAAAGGAACTTATGGGCAAAAGTAATAGATGGACAAAGCACTACAGGCATTTCATAAACAGAACCATCTGAACCTTGTGCGGTAGCTTTTCCTATTGTTTTCATCGTATTCGCTAAAGAATTCTTTCTGGTGTAAGGAGAAGCAATGGTAAGGGCATCATCGGCACCGCTGTCAAGTCCAAAATATCCGGAATACTCTTTGTCATTCACCGTGATTGAGCTTTCTACGGCTGGATAGTTATCTATGAGATGAAGTTTCATTTTTTCATATCCTGAGAAATCAATGAATGAATCATTTTCATCATAAAACCTGATCACATTTTTATGGTAATCAATTTCGATGATCTTTCCCTTCATTAAGTCTGTTCCGAAAACACCGTCAAAATTAACCTCCCCGTAAGGAATCAGTGTAAATGAAACATCGGTTTTCTGGATATCTCCAAACTGAACGGTATTATGACTGCTGTAATCAACGGTATTTACTCCATTCGATCCTTTGTTTTGAGATGTTCCGTCGATTTTCAGTTCTACTTTTTTCTTTGAGTTGATATTGATGACAGATCCATCTGCTCCGGTATCAAACAAAAATTTGATGTTTTCAGTTGTATTTACTTTGCCATTCAGATACACAGAATTGTTTTCCAGAGAAAAGGGGATAAGCGTTGGGGATTTTTGAGCTGATGCCGTTATACTGATGCATGAAGCTAAGAAAAGGGACTTAAAATGCATAAAGAGAAATTCTAAAGGTTATTGCAGCGAAAATAAATCTATTGATGATCTTTACAAAGAAAAGAGCTTCCATTAACCTTCCTTTAACCGTTCTCTATGCTCAGTTACTTTTATAAAATTAAGTGTATATCATGTAAATAAAAAACAGTACTCAAAAATGAGTACTGCTATGATGATTTTGAATTTTTCAATTCATATTAAGGTTCATCGCAATTCTTCTTTAGTTTTGTAAAGATTTTGTCGAAATCCCTGTACATATTTCTTTCTTCATCAATTTTTTGTCTGAAACTGCTGTTGGCACAATTGTGAAAGCTAAGTCCAATCATATCAATCAATGCATAATCTTCGCTTTGGGGATCATTTAACTTGGCATTGAAGCGGTTCATCACCCCTTGTGGATCTGCATTGTTTTTACTTTTCAACTCTGTGTAAGCCTTCCATGAAGCAAACATTTTCTCTCGATCGGGAGAAGATATGGCATCAATAGGTTCCCTGCAGGTTTCATAAAATTTACTGTTTTTAAGCGTGGTAGGATCGGAGAAAGCGATAATTTCTTCCTTGTTCAGCTCATATTCGTTTTCAAACGTTTGGATGGCATTTTCATGGAGTTTTTTCCAAACGGGCAGATTGATGACTTTGAGATTGTAAAGTTCCTGTTTTTTCTCCTGGTATTGTTTTTCCAGGTTCTCAAGATGCTGATCTTTATTCTTGCGGACTTCTTCCAGGCTGGAAAGTTTAAAAATAGGATTCGTATCAAAATGAACCCCATTGAATTTATATAAAAGTTTATTAACCCCGTCTATTTCCTCTTTTTCATATTTGGAAGCATCAAAATATCCTTTGTTGTCACAATTGAAGGTCTGATAGCTGTACGGTGTCAGATTATTGGCTTTTGCCGGGCCTTTTTGACCCCAAACAATAACAGATAAAGTCAGGGAGAGCCCGACTATCATTTTTTCCATGCGCATAGTTGTAGAAAGAATCCGAATTTTCTAAAATTTCTATGCAAAATTAAGGCTTTAAATTTGAAAACTAAAGAATTTAACCAATTTTATACAGTTATTTTTATTATTTAATGAGAATTTTAATTTTTTGCTTTAAACAGGCTGTTTTCTGAAATTTTTAAGGTTCGTCGCAATCCCTTTTACTGTAACGAAAACCTTTTCAAACGTTTTAAATAAAGTGTTATCCTCATCAGCCTTAGTTCTGAAACTATGGTTTGCGCAATTGCTGAAAGCGTTCATAAGATCAATAAGGGCATAATCATCTTTTCTCGGATCATTCCATTTAGCAGCAAAGGCTTGCTGTGTCCCGGAATATGGCTCTTCCCCCTTTTTAGGCTCAAATAGCCCTTTCCATACCGAATACATTTTTTCTTTATCCTTGGTGGTCATGGCATCTGCATATTCTTTACAGGTATTGTAAAATTTACTGTTCTGAAGAGACTGAGGATCATTATACCCCATAATAAGTGCTTTATTGAGCTGATATTCGTTTTCCAACAGAGTAAAAGCCTCTTCATGCTGGTTTTTCCATATTGGAAGATTGATGATTTTGAGTTCATCCAGTTCTTTCTTTCGCTCCAGGTATTCTTTTTCAGTTTGTTGCAAAAGTTGTGGGTTGTTACTTCGAACCAAATCAAATTTAACGGGATTAAATACAATAAGAGAAGTAAACGGGGACCAGGTCAAAGGTTGCAAAAGCTTATAAGTACCATCTATTTCTTCTTTTTTGTATTTTGAAGGATCAAAATATCCTTTAACATCACATCCAAAGGTTTGATAACTGTAAAGAGCCCGCGAACTCTTTTTTGCAGGAGCTTTTTGAGCAGCTATTACCACAGATAAAGCCAAAGACAGTCCTGTAAATAATTTTTTCATGTTTTAATATTGAAAAATTTATACTTTTTGAATTTCGGTCTAAAATTAAAACTTAAAACTTCAACTTCTGTTATAAACTAAAATTATTTACTCACTGGTTTCCGGGATTTATAGGGCCTGTCATTTGTTTTTCATCTTGTTTTTTATATTTTGCACCCCTTATATTATGAATTCTGATCTCTGCTGAGACAGAAAGGGAATATAATGATTCAATTATAGAACAAAATATTAATAATGTACGACAATTTAGAACAACTGTTTTACAGAGGAGATCTGGACCAGTGTATCATAGAAGGAGAACAATACTTGTTATCTCATCCCGAGGATGAAGAAGTATTATTTTTAATGGCAGTAGCTTATCATGACATTGTCTATTACGAAGGACATGAAGCCGTGTATGATGCCATAAGCGATTATGTTATTCCTTACTTACGCAGAATCTTGCAGATTAACCCCAATAGTCAGAAAGCACTATACAATATTCTGGATTACCCTTTAGGAAATGAATATACCCTGATGCAGATCGCCAGAACGAAAAAGCATATCACACAGGAAAATAAAACGGAGTTTATAGGCTATGCGGAAAGAATGCTGGAGGATCCGGACTATGTAAGGTATGGTTATGATTTCTTGGTTAAAATATATGAATCCCTGGAAGAAAATAAAGCGCTTTTGAACAGTCTTGAAGCCGCAATGTATTATTCTAAAAAAGCAGATGCTGATAACCGGGAAATCCGGGACAAAAACACCTCGCTTTATTGGATCAAAAAGATCTATTTGTTAGACCGTACAAAAATGGTTTCAGCAGAAGAGCTTACCACGCTTATCGATAAAGAACATGCTTTTTTTGTAAGCCAAAATGAATACGATTTTATCAATCTTGCTGATATAGCCTATGAAAATAACGCACCGGATCTTTCACTGAAAATGATGATGAAGGCGATCAAAGGAGAAAATTCAGCACTTCACATTCATGAAAAACTAGTAGAATGGCATCAGCGCTTTGCAGAACTCATTGGAAATGGCTTTAATAATCCTGATGTTTTCTATTATCAGTTGATTATTGAACGAAATTATAATGACCTTCTAAACGTTTCTACGGATTTTTATTACCATCATGCGCTTGAAGTTATCAATTCCTACCCGGAACTGTTCTCAGGATATCATTTTGCAGGGACATTCCTATATGAAAATGAGCGCTATGCTGAAGCGATTCCTTTATTGGAAAAAGCAGTACAATTATCATCCAATGCTACGGCCTGGAGAAGAAAAGCAGACTCCATATATCTTTTGAACGGAACGGTATTATCCGAAGTTCCTGAATTTTCTGATTACCCTGCAGACATTTACAACGAAGGCGTTTATCTGAACGAGTGTATAGAGGCATTAGAAGATGAAAGCGATAAACTGAAATGGCATGAAGTGGGCCGTATTGTCTATGAGCAGGCCTATGAAGCATTCAGAAAATATTTTGAAGAAGATCGGTTTGAAAGTGACTATTACAACGATCTGCATACCAGAGCAATGTGTTGCAATAATTTAGCCATTAAATATTTGGTATTGGGAGATTATCAGGCAGCTGCTGCAACAGCGTCTGAAGGGCTTACCTATTCAGAATTTATGGAACTTCACATGACCTTGATTGATGCTTTGATGGATGGAGAGGATTATGAACGGGCTGAAGAAGCATTGAATAACTATTTCAGTCTTTATGGCGGATCAGACGATTATTGTTCTAAAACATTGTACTATAGAGCAAGACAGATTCAGCTTCATGAAGCGATAGGGGCGAGTGAGGTTCAAAGAGAAGCAGAAGAAATTCTTACCTGTATTTATCAGTACACTATAGAGAATCCGGAACTTGAAGATGACAATTACAGAGACCTGGAAGCGGGTAAAAATATATTGGAAGGAATTTTATTTCAACATCTGGATAATCAGGATTTAAATACCAGAAAATTATACTACGAACAAGTCGCAGAACGTTTTCCACAGGAAGCTAACCCTCAGTTTGCCCTGATGCAGATTTATAACGAGGAAGAAAACTATGGAAAAGTAGCCTTAGCCGCGAAAAGATATCTTGAAAATAAAAAAGAATTCGTTTTAGATGCTTTTGATAAAGCGAAAACCATTTATATGATTGTTAAAAGTGATTTTCTTCAGGGAAATTACCAGGAAGCATCAACCATTTTCAGCGAGTATGATGCTGAATGTGAAGACGCTATGGATCCTGAAGAATATGTACTTTGGCTAAGCTATGGAATCAGGGTTTATGAAAAGCTGAATAATAAAACTCAAATATTAGCTCTTGCCGAGAGGTTTACTGTCATTTATAATGCTGAAGAATGGGGCTATGACGACCTTGTAGAAAGCGTTGAGCTAGCAAAAGCTGTTGTTTTGTATCAGGCTGGAAATATAAAAGAAGCACATGCTATTTTAGATCAGGTACGTTCCGTTGCAGATTATGATCCTATTGCTGATGAATATAAAACTTCATGGAAAAAACCAGGGCTGTTTTCTAAATTCGGATTCTAAATATTAAAGAAAAAAATGGCACACCGGCTTTACGTATATAATGTAGATTCAAAAACAGGAGAGCAATACCCGTACTATCTGGGGGAGTGGAATTACGAAATTCCGGAATTGCTTTTTCCTCTATTCTCCTGTGATCCAAAGGCAAAAGGAAAACTTCTGTATTTTGATAAAATCAATGGAGTAGAAAGACTGAAGTCATTTTATCAGTTGTTGGGAGAACACTACCAGTTGCTTTACAAAAAGGCTTATTATGAACCTGTCAACAAAATGGTTGAGATGTTAAATGACCTTCCTTATGATTCCTTTATGATCAATGGATGGGATGTTTTCAATATGAGTGAAGAAAAACATTCTGATCAGGCCAAAAATTGGGTACATGAAATCAAGGAAAGGAGCAGACTGTATGATAAAGCAATGGCTAAACAAAATCTGGGATGGCTGGAAAAAGAAATTGTAGCCAGAAGTGGATATGGGTCCTTTTTAGAAATGCTGGAAACCGATTGGATTGATTATGGTCTTGGCTATTGGAATGAAGATTTGTATAAAGATATTTCAGAAACGTTTGAAGAGAATGGTCTTTGGGGATTGAAAGACAAAAAGGGAAATATTATAGCGCTGCCTGTTTACGAAGAAATATTTGCCTTTAGTGAAGAGGGGATTGCAGTAGCACAGAAAAATGGAAAGTGCGGATATCTTAGAAACGATGGTAAAGTACTTGTGGAAAGCATTTATGATGATGCTTTTGATTCGTTTTTTATTGACAATAATCATTATGGGATTATAGAAATTGATCATCTATGCGGACTCATCAATATTATTACCGATGAAATTGTGATCCCTTGTGAATATGAAGAGCTTGAAATGTTAAGACATGCCTGTCTTTTTAATGCTAAAAAAGAAGGGAAGTATCGTCTCATTGACGCATCCAATACATCCATCATTGAAGAAAGTTTTGATGAACCTTTTGAGTTTAATTATTCCGAATTGATTTATCGTTCACTGAAAGGGACATCCAAAAAAGCTTTTTATACATTTGATGGCGTTTTTCTAGGCGAACATCCTGAAGAGGTATTGAATGAAATTGGAGAAGGATATTATTGGGCTAAACCTAATAAATTTCAGAAAAAAATAAGCATTATAAAAGCTGATGGAACGCTTCTGGATACTGAAGTAGACACCATGATGATTCTTGATTATTATACTTCTTTTGCCTACAAAAAAGCTAAGCAATGGTATATTTATGATATGAAATCCGGTGAATACAGGTTAAAAGAACATATCATTGAAAATATTCACAGAGATTGGTATACCCAGTTTATGAAAAATATATTCTTACTTTCAAATGAAAAGGGCTGGGGCTTGTATAACGCTGCTGAAGATCATTGGTTATTGCCTTCCGCTAAAGAATATAAAAAAATAGAATCGTGTAGAGAGGAGATTTTCCGAGTGACAACTTTAGACGGTATGTTTTATTTTGATGAGAAAACAGGTACCCAAAGCGGCATTTACGACTATATTGGTGAGGGTATAGATTATAATGAACAGATGCTTTGCCTTTATAAAGGAAATGATATGTTTATCCTTAATACCGAAAGAAAACTTCATCTGGTCTCCGATCATCAATTAGGAGCTTTGTACGAAAAAAGATACAATCTCCGCGGAAAAGATCAAAAGTATTTCCTTGATTTTTATAAAGCATGGACTGAAAGAAAGGGTTCAGGCTACGAGGAACATTTTGATAATGCAACCCTGATGTCGATGGCTGAAAAATACATTGAAGAAGGGAAAATTGAAAATGCTGTAAGACTATATGAAATAGGAATACGACGTGGAAATACAGATATGATGGTGGAACTCGGGTATATTTATGTTCATGACGAGTATCCTGAATATTATGATTTGGACAAAGGACTTGCTCTCTATGAAAAAGCCGCTTCAAAGGATCATGCTATTGCCTGGAATAATCTGGGATATCATTATCAGAGTGGAGTAGGTTATCCTCAGGATATTAAAAAAGCTTTACAATGTTTTAAAAAGTCTGCCGAATTAGGAGACGGTCTGGCAATGCAGAACCTTGGTTTGCTGTATTTTTATGGTGAATATGTAGTACAGGATTATGATCTTGCATTAGACTACTATAAGCAGGCTGAAAAGAAATTCTATTATAATGATGAGAAATTGTCCGAAATCTATTATCAGAAAAGTGATTTTGCCAATCTTCAGCGTTACTTAAAAAAAGATACAGAGGGTACTTATTCCAATATTTACTACGGAATAATGTATGATGAAGGCTTAGGCGTAAAAGCAAGTGTAAAAAAAGCAATTAAATACTATGAGAAGTCTTTGGAATACGGATATTACACTACAGCTTTGATAAGACTCTTATACTTTTATAAAGAAGATCCTGACTTTGCAGACTCAGAAAAGTACCAGTATTGGAAAAAGTTTGGAGAGGACAACGAAATGGAAATATGATCTTAAGTTTTAACAATCATTACCTATGTTTCTATGGGGTAAAAAAGAGTGAACCGCATAGAAACATAGGCATATAGTCTAACGTAGAATCATTTTATTGTAGTATTCGCGGTTATTAACCTAAGAGTAGTTGCTTACTTCAATGAGATTTTGGTCCGGATCACGAAAATAAACAGATTTTATTTTTCCTACAGCACCCGTTCTATCTACAATTCCCTCAATAATCTCAATATTTTTTTGTTTCAGTTCTTCCAGTATATCATGAATATCTGTTTGGGCAATGAAACAAAGATCTGCAGAACCCGGGGTAGGTTTTTCGGCTTTAGGCTCAAACTCATGGCCCTTTTGATGGAGATTGATCTTTTGATTTCCAAAAGCAAGTGCTTTCCGGTTATCACCAAATGTTATTACTTCAAAACCCATGATCTGAGTATAAAATTGTATCGTTTTATTGATATCTGCTACAGTTAATACAATGTGGTCTATATGGTTAATTCTCATGATTTTTTGCTTTTGAACATTAGTAGTGATACAAATATCAGAATTTTCAGGCTGTTAATGTATGCTATTTTATAGCTGAAATTGGGGATATTTGGGTTTCCTATCCTTTTTTTAATTTTAAAATAATAGATTTACAAGAATTAATAGTACACCTATGATCTACCTTTTTCTTATTTTTCTTATTGCCCTATTTGGTGGAATTTCTTATCTGATCATGCGTTTCTGTAATCAATGGACCAGAAAAAATCAATATGAAGTTGTTTTTAATACTTTGATTTTTATAGGATCATTTCTTCTGATATCATTTCTTAGCCTTTATGTTTTCATTGCAAATCTTGATTTATCCAGATAATAATTGAACTTTAAATAACCATTTTTATATAAATATTGCTCTATGTATTTTGATTGGATTTACCTGATTGTTATTCTGTTTTTAATCTTTGTCATTGTTATTTTTGCAGCAATTTCTAAGGTGATCGTACGTTTTTGTAATCGATGGACCCGAAAGTACAAATATGAAGTTCTTTTTAATACTTTAATCTTTATTGGGTCATTTGTTCTTATATCATGTATCAGCCTTTACATTTTCTTTACGAATGTCTATTTGGGGCGATAGCGGAAATTTCCTCTAACAAAGTAATAAGCAATAAGCAGATTGATCATAAGAGCAAGCCATACATTAACACCGTAGAACAGCTCATAATCATGCCGTTCCTCATTATAAAATAGATTCTTAATAATTCTGAAGGTGATGGCAGTGGTAGTAACAGCATAGCTTAAGATCATATAGTTTTTATGCCTGATGATATTCCCTTTTCTAATAGAAGCTACAGCAACTACCGTAAAATAGGCCCAAAGCATATCCTGGATCAGAAATCCTGTAATTCCTATCAATCCGCCATTCGAAAATAATCCCAATACAAAACAAGCTGGAACATTGATAATAAGGATGTTGTAGACATACATCTTTCCAATGATTTTATGCAAACTTCTGTTTTCTCTCAGGAATTGAGTTGAAAATTGAGTTAATCCAGCCAAAAGACACAGAGTTATTGAAAAAATATGGATGTAAAAAAAGCCCATCCAATAAGGATTATTGACTACTTGCTGTTTAAAGGCAAGAAATCCAACTGTTTTATCAAGTGTCGTATATTGGGAAATTGTTTTCAGCATCAGGATACTGAAAATAAATACCGAGAGTACTGCTATAATTTTAGCAGCCTTTATTCCCAATGATTTTACCATGAATTTAGTCTTTTAATACCTCTCTGATCTGATTTTCCATATCTTCAAGATGGTCAAATTTCCTTAGGATCAACGATTTTTTGTTATTTTTAAGCTCCTCAATGATGTCGAGAACAAGTTCTAAAGGCTCAGCTTCGTAGCCCAAAAGGTTGCTGTCAAAGTTAACCCCCTACAAGTAAACCGTCACTGTTCATTCCCAGACACCAGTTTTCCAGAAATTCATGAAGTGAAATAGGAGAGGCTTCATAATGATTCCATTCTTTATCTACACATGATTTAGCTCTTGCAGCATCTGACCAGAAGCAAATGAGTTGAACCGGTTCACCATCTTCATATTCCTGATCATTGGAATAGGAGGTAGCATATCCTTTATCGTCTTTTAAACCATACACGGTTTCTGTTTCACTTACTTTTTGGATAAAATCTTTATATCGGTTCTTTAGGGCAATATGATCTTGAAGCATGATTAGAAATTATGAATTAAAGTTGTTAGATTCTTGATCTTGACAATCCTGACTATGCCTTATTCCTTCTATTAATATGTACAATCTCAGGATTTTCACCATCGGAATTTCTTTTTGATCTCCCCAATAGCCCTATTTCCAAATCATTTGGGGTTTCATTATCCAGTTCTGATGGATGTACATAGGTATACATACCATATCCATGTCCGGAAACAAGCCAGCCCTCAGTAGAATTCAAATGAATAACATCGAAATCTCCGGCAGGACCTCCTGCAAATACAGGGCCGAATTCGTTCATGAGTTTGATCGCTTCCTCCCGTACATTTTTTACAATAGTAATATCATCAAAAATAATATAGGTATCATTTTTAAACAATACCCAATCCTGAAATCTAGGATTGATAGCAAGCTTTACGTGTTCAAGAGTTGATAAGTTATTCATGGTTTAAATATAGTTATTAAGAAATTACATATATGTTGAAATCTATCTGCAAAAAGCGTTATAAAAATCCCTTCATTCTCAAATGCTGCAACAGCATAATGGTCTTTGCATCTTTAATTTCTCCAGTATCAATCATAGTAAGAGCTTTCTCAAAAGACATTTCCAGTACTTCAATGTTTTCTCCTTCTTCTTCAAGGCCGCCGCCATCGGTAACCTTCATTTCATTAGAATATTCAGCAATGAAAAAGTGAAGGATTTCGGTTACGGAACCAGGGGACATATAGGCTTCAAATACCTTTTCAACTTTAGAAATTTTATATCCTGTTTCCTCTTCGGTTTCTCTTTTGATACAATCTTCAGGATTATCATCATCTAAAAGACCAGCACAAGCTTCAATAAGCATTCCGGTAGCATTTCCGTTAATGTAAGTAGGTAATCTGAACTGTCTTGTCAGAATAACAGTGTTGGATACTTTGTTATAAAGTAAAATAACGGCTCCATTTCCACGATCGTAAGCTTCTCTGCTTTGGGTTTCTGTAGTTCCGTCTTTTTTGCGAACGTTAAAAGTAACTTTATTTAAAGTGTACCAGTTGTCAGATAAAATATCTGTTTTTAAAATAGTAATATTAGGATTTTGCATAGTATTATTGAGGGGTATTGGAATTTAATAAATCTCTTAAAGCATCTTTAAGATCCGGGAATTTGAATTGAAAACCTGCATCTTGAATTTTTTGTGACGAAGCTCTGGAACCTTCCAAAATTGCATTGGCCAGTTCACCAAATAACATTTTTAAAACAAAAGTGGGAACGTTGGGCATAAACAATGGCTTATGAAGAACCTCAGCGATCTTTTTTGTCAGACCAGCATTGGTAGCATGCTGAGGGGAAACAGCATTGTAAGCACCGTGGAGATTGGGGTGTTTCAGAGCGAACTCATATATAGAGCAAATATCTTCAATATGAATCCAGGGCATATACTGTTTACCGCTTCCCAAAGCAGATCCAATTCCATATTCTATAGGCGGAAGCATCTTCTTTAAAGCGCCTTCCTTTTCAGAAAGAACAACAGCTGTTCGGATTTTAACAATTCTATCAGCTAGATTTTGTTCTTTAAAATGGTCAGCAGCTCTTTCCCATAAAACAACCACCTCACTGAGGAAATCATGTCCAGGCGGATCATTTTCTGAAAATATTTTTTCTGTAGTCTTTGTTCCGTAAAAGTTGATTCCTGAAGCTGAAATAAAAGACTTGAGTTTAATTTCTTTTTTTCTTAAAGTATTTCGCAGCAATGCTGCAGAATCTACTCTGCTGGCAATAAGTTCTTTTTTTTCTTTCTGCTGTCCAGCGATTTTCTGAAATATTGGCACCGGCAAGATGAATGATGTGAGATACATTATTGAAAGCTGTCTCATCAATGGTTTTCTTTTTGAGATCCCATTCATATTCATTGGCTTGTCTTTTTTTTCGGGTAAGGAATCTTACTTCATATTCATTCCCGATTTTTTTTGCCAGCTCTTTTGCAATCAAACCATTTGCTCCGGTAATCAAAACAATTTCTTTCATACTGATATATTTTGTGAGGGTGTGGTTATGCCTGATTTTTAACAATCAAAACAAAATCTTCTTCTAAAAGTTTATAGCCATAATCGTAAATAAACTTGTACTCAGAACCGTTTTTATAGACCTTCAGGTTGGTGAAATAGTCAAAATCAAAACCCAGACTTTCCAATTTGGATTTAGCAATTTTTGTTTTCCCGTCTATATTTGTTTCTACAAGAATCCTATAGTTTTTGCGGAGTTTATTATTGACATTCCGCATCAGATTTGTAGAATCTTTGTTCTGCTTATTATTGTAGGCATTTCGGCAGGCATCATTGCAGAACTTTTTATCAGACCTCCCGATGATTTTTTCGCCGCATTCCAGGCAATTCATATTATTTATTTTTTCACTTTGTGTCCATGAGCGTGTTTCTTCCTTAGCAATCTCATTAACCTGCTGTGTGAAGGATAACTTCTATTGGGCGTTATATTATTGAAAAATAAAGCCACAAGCAACAGGATAATACACCCCGAAAGAACCGGGGAGATAACATACCAATATCCTAATTCCGGAATTTTTCCGGTAGAACTTACCGCAATAAGAGCCGTTGCTCCACCTGGCGGATGCAGGGTTTTTGTGTACTGCATCAGTACAATTGAAAAAGCCACAGCCAATGGAGCCGAAAGCCAGATAATATCAGGAACAAACTGATAAACTGTAACACCAACTAATGCAGAAAGAACATGTCCGCCTACTAAATTTCTAGGTTGAGCCAGTGGACTTTGGATAGCTCCATAAATCAAAACACTGGATGCCCCGAAAGAACCGATTAGGAATATATTTTCCGTTTCAGCTAGGGAATGGGATTGGATAAATGCAATCAGGCCAATTCCAAAAAAAGCACCCAAGAATGACCAGAAATGCTCCTTGTAATCAACCAAGGTTTCTTTATAGATTACATATTTTGAGACTCTGAACGTTCTTTTTATTGTCTTCTTCATTGAGTTGGGTCTTCTTTTTAATGTTAGAACAAAGATACAGAATTATCCGTTTGTAAATGGATAGTGTTGAGGTTCTCATGCCTTTTTAAGTTGAAATGAATAATACTAGTAAATAAATGCCATTGAGTTAAATAATTCATTGATTATTGAGTATATTATTTATTAAAGTGTTATTTTCATGTAATTTATTGAATTTTATAAACATAATCAATATTAATTCAAAAACTATTACTATGAAAAAACAACCTGTAAAACCGGAATTTACTTTAAAAATGTTTGAAGTATTAGGAGGTGTGTGGCTTGCTGGCTGTGTAAAGACCGCTGCAGAATTAAACATTGCAGATTATCTTGCAGAGGGGCCCAAAACAATCCCTTCATTAGCAAGAGAAACTCAATCCAATGAAAAAGCATTGTATCGAGTTATGAGAGCATTAAGTAGCGTTGGTATTTTTGAAGAATTGGAAGGTCAAATATTTGCCTTAAATGATTTTGGGGCAGCTTTGCAGACTGATGTTCCCGGAACAGCCAAGAATTTTGTACTTACTATTATGAACGAACATTTTCCTACTTATGGAGAACTTACTTACGGTGTTCAGACAGGTAAGATTCCTTTTGATTACATCCACGGAATGCCTCTTTGGGATTACTATAAACAATATCCGGAAATAGGAGAGAATTTCGGAAAAGGGATGACAGGAATGTCAGGAATAGAATTAAAAGGAATTATGGAAAACTATGATTTCAATCCTTATAAAAAAATAGTCGATATAGGTGGGGGAAATGGAGTAATGATGTATACAATTCTCAATGAGTCACCCGGTAGTTTGGGAATTATCTTTGATGAAGAGAATGTGATTGAAAAAACCAAAGAACTTATCCCCCTAGATTTAAAAGAAAGGTGTTCTGTTGCCATTGGTAGCTTTTTTGAAAAAGTTCCGGAAGGGGCAGATTTATATACAATGAAATGGATTATCCATGATTGGAGCGATGATGAATGTGTTCAGATTTTAAAAGTTTGCTATGATGCAATGCCGAAAGGAGCAAAATTACTAATTATAGACGCAGTTATTCCTGATCACTCCTTGAATCGACCTCATATTGCCAAACTTTTGGATATTGTCATGTTAGCCTGTCTTACCGGAAGAGAAAGGACTTTAAGTGAATTTAAAGTTCTTTTGGAAAAATCAGGGTTACAATTCAACAGGCTTATTCAGATTGGTACAGAAGCGAAAAGCATCATTGAATGTGAGAAAATTTAAAAACGACTTAGATAAAGAACCCCAACGAATAAAAAAGCAGGAACCCAAATTAGGTTCCTGTTTTTTATGCTAAAATTTAATATTATCCTAATACCAATTCCTCAGTATATACAAGGCCTTCATAACAAGCATTATAGATAGCTTTTAATTCATCTAAAGAAGGAATTCTTGGATTGAATCCTGTACATGGGTCTGCAAGAGCATTAGCAGTGATATAATCAATGTTTTTATCCCAGTCTTCTCTTGAAATCCCGAATTCTTTAATTGCCGATTGATTATTAACTTCTGTACGTAATGTCTCAATAGCCTGAGCAAGATCTTCAGCTGTTTCTTTACCAATTACTCTGGCTAAATCAGGATAACGCTTGGTAGCCTGAGCATTATAACGAATAACGTTCGGAAGGAAAATGGCATTAGAAGCACCATGAGGAATTCCGTACAATGCTCCAACCTGGTGAGATAAAGAGTGAACAATTCCCAACCAAGCGTTGTTGAATGCTAAACCTGCCATAAATGAAGCGTCATGCATATTCTGACGGGCTGAAATATTGTTTGGATTTTCTACGGCTTCTTTTAAATTGTTAAAAACAATTTCAAGACCACCCTTTGAAAGTGCATCGGCAATATTATTGTCAATATTGGAAACAAAAGCTTCCACACAGTGAGTCAATGCATCAAGACCTGTATTGGGAAGTCACATGGGCAGGCATTGAAGCACAAATTTCTCCATCCACAATAGCAATATCCGGTGTTAATTCATAAGAAACGATCGGATATTTTACACCTTTTTCTCGGTCTGTAATCACAGCAAGACCCGTTGTTTCAGTTCCTGTACCGCTTGTAGATGGAATAGCAATAAATTTAGCTTTATTTCTTAAAACCGGAACCATGAAAGGTTTTATCATCGCATCAAAATCAGCATCAGGATATTCATAGAATACCCACATGATTTTGGCAGCGTCAATGGCAGAACAACCTCCTAAACCAATCACCCAATCAGGCTCAAATGTTTTCATGATTTCAGCTCCTTTCATACAAGTGGCTGATGACGGATCTTCTTCTACACCTTCGAAAATTTGTGTTTCTATTCCAGCTTCTGTAAGATAAGTAATAGCTTTATCAAGAGTTCCGCTTTTTCTCATAGAGCTTCCTCCTGTTACGATTACCGCCTTTTTACCTTTAATATTTGCTAATTCTGAAAGACTTCCGGCACCATGGAAAACCTCTCCTGCAATGAATAATCTGCTCATTTTTTTGTTTGATTTTAATGAGACAAAATTAGAGAAGCCCAAACGGACCATGTTATACAAACAAGATTATGTGTTATACATTTGCGCCAATTCCTGTTGAAGAGCAGTAGGAGTTTCCTTCAGTTTTGCTTTTACAAATTTGTTGAGAGCAGAAGGAGAGTTAAAACCGAGATCAAAGGCGATTTCCTTATGGGAAAGGTCTGAAAACATCAATTGTCTTTTAATCTCTATTAAAATTCGGTTATGGATGGCTTGAATGGCTGTTTCTCCACAATGCTTTTTAGTAATTGAATTTAATTTTTTGGCAGTTATAGCCAGCTCATCCGCATAGTATTGAACCGTTCTGTATTGTTTGTACTGTTCATTCAACAATTTTTTAAAACGGACATAAATGGGTTTATCAGGTGTTTCTTTATGTAAAATAGGATGAAGCCCATGAACAGATTCAATTAAGCCTAACAGGAAAATTTTGATAAGAAACCTCGCCTGCTCCTTTTTGATAAGGCTTGGATGCTGATAAATTCCTTTGATGACAGAGATTGTATGTAAACTTTGCTGAAAGTCTTCTGAAGACAAAACGGTACAATGAAGCTGTGTGGAAAGATTTACATTATAAGTACTCAGTTCATTTTTCAAAATGTCTGAACAGAATAATATCTCTTCAAATAAAATAATTTTCCCTTTCAGGTTATTGCTTATATCAGAAATGAAATGTACCTGCTCCGGAAATACTACAGAGATTTTCCCAGGTTTCAAAAAATGAATCTTATCCTCAATATGCAGGAGCAAAGTTCCGTCTTCAATAACGATAATGAAAAAATGATCGTTTTTATGCGGCTTAGCATAGTCTTTCAAATAGTCATTTGTTAAATCAAAAACCCGAAAAGAAAGATTTTTATCCTCTTCCTTTTGAATATTCTTTTTAATCTCCAGCTTCTTCATTTATTCATTATTTGTCTTCAAAAAACTCCCGTTGTATCTATTTTGTATGGAAAAGAATACAAAAATAATTTAAATCTAAATAAAATCGCCACTAATACAGTAATAAAAAAGATTCGTGAATTAGTGGCTAATTCCTTTATAAGTTTTGTTTTTTTAATAAGATCATCATTTTTTACTTTAAAAAACAATTTTTATCAGGATTTTTTTATTTTATTTATCCGACCACAAACGATTACAAACGAATTTAAATAGTTTATAACCGACTGACTTCTGGGGATATCGCAAACTTTGCAACAGAGATTTGAGAAAACAGTGAACGTCTCTTATCTGAAATATTAATCATTAAAATCTAAAAGTTATGTCACTAAGAAACAAAGTAACATTAATTGGTTACACAGGTAAAGAAGTTGAAATGGTAAACTTCGAAAACGGAAATGTAAAAGCAAGTGTATCTTTAGCTACGAGCGATCATTACACCAACGCTAAAGGTGAAAAGGTAGAAGAGACGCAATGGCACAATCTGATTGCTTTCGGGAAAGTAGCAGAAATTATGGAAAAGTATGTTCCCAAAGGAAAAGAGATTGCTATTGAAGGTAAGCTTACGTACAGATCTTATGACGATAAGGATGGGGTAAAGCGTTACGTTACGGAAATTCGTGTAGATGAAATCCTATTGTTGGGAGGTAAATAACCCTAAAAACTCAAATGATGAAAGTAAAAGTTTTTAAGATCAGGCTTCCCGAGGAACTGCTCTACAAAGATCAGAAAATGCTTGATGATTTTCTGGAAAGAAACGAGATTATAAAAGTGGAAACCGCTTTTGTAAATGATGAATGCTATTGGTCTGTGATCTTGTATTTTGATGAGCCAAAATTGGTCAAAAATACAGTGAAAGAACCAAAGGTTGCTAAATACACTGTGGATAATGACTTTCTGAATTCCGATGAAGAACAAATTCTCAATGCCCTGAAACTTTGGAGATCGGAGAAAGCGAGAGAACAAAATCTACCTACTTACTTCATTGCAAGCAACAAAGAGCTGATGTCTGTAGCCAAGTATAAACCTGCTAAAAAAGAAGAACTCTTGGAGATCAAAGGATTCGGAAAGCATAAGATTGAAAATTATGGTGAAGAAATACTGGAAATCCTTGAAAGTGTCTGATTTTTCGGAATAATTGATAACATAATAACAAAAGCTGTAGAAGTAACCTTCCCCAGCTTTTGTTATTGAAATTCCCCAGTTTTTTTAATTTTTGTCAAAGAATTTTCTTAACCAAAAGAAGTTGGTTCAATTCTTAATTCTAAATTATCTCTTTTCGTAGATAGATTAAATAGTTCTCTGGCTATATGTGTTGCTTCGGTGCGGTTTTCCAATTCAAAGCCTAATGGAAGATCTGTTCTGCTGCTTTCTTTTTCAGAATCAGAATATAAAGGAGGGTTGTCAATTGGAATATAGCCCACAAAAATATTTCTTTCAGCAAGTTCATTATGCAGATGGGTGGTAAGCATTCTTAAAGCTGCCTGAGAAACTCCCATAGCAGAGGTAAAAGGATAGGCCATTCTATCTGATTGTCCACTTGTAAATAATAAAGCTCCGCTGGTTTGTAAAAGATAAGGAGTGGTTGCTTTAGCAGTTTCCAATGCACTTAAAACCCTTGTATTCAAATAAGTTTTTAATAAATCAAGAGATAAATCCGTGATGGGAACATAAGACTCTACTCCCAGAGGCCCAGGAACATTATACAAAACAACATCTAGACGATTTCCTAATTTTTCTGTTAACTTTTTTATAGAGCTGGATATAGTTTCAGGAGTATTAGCATCAATTGTTTGGTGGAAGACTGATATTCCCTCAATCTCAAGTTCTGTTTTTAGGTACTCCAGTTTTTCCTGATTTCTACTCATCAAGCCTACTGTATATCCATGATGACCAAAATATCTGGCTGTTTCTAGTCCAACCCCTGGCCCAGCTCCTATAATCACTATTGTCTTGTTCATTGTTAAACTCATAATATTGTTATTTAATACAGGAACAAAATTATGAGGCTAAATTTGTATTTTTGTTATAAGTTACCTCTATGATAGTGGTTACAAAAATGTAAGTGTACATATGAATATTGAGAAAAAACCTTGTGATAATGCTTATTTAGCTATCCAGGATACACTTTATGTTATTGGAGGAAAATGGAAGCTTGTCATTCTGGGAGCTTTAGTGACAACCGGTAGTAAAAGATTTGGAGAATTAACCAAAATGATTAATATTAGCCCTAGAATTTTATCAAAAGAGTTACGAGAACTAGAACTTAATAAACTTATTACCCGGGAGGTTATTCATACAAAACCTATAATGACTGAATATTCTGTTACTCCTTATGCCGAAAGTTTGAGAGATTTGATTAATATAATGATCAGTTGGGGCTATCAGCATAGAGAAGAAATCAAGGATTGATGTAGAGTCTGATCCCATTAATTTGATGGGTGATAAGCTTCTATTTCTGAAATGTATCAACTCTGCATAAATTACCTGTAATTTTTCAAAATAAACCCATGTTATCACTACGAAAAGGATAAAGATGATTTCTTCAGCTCTTAATACTGTGTAAAAGTCCTTGCAATTCCGTACTTTTGTCCTATCAAAACGACATACAATAAATGAAGCCAAGTTTAGCAAAAGGAACAAGAGATTTTACAGCACAGGAAGTTTCCAGAAGAAAATATATCATTAATATTCTACAGAATAATTTTGAATTATTTGGATTTCAGCCATTGGAAACGCCAAGCTTTGAAAATCTTTCTACCTTAACAGGAAAGTACGGAGAAGAAGGAGACCGCTTGATTTTTAAAATTCTTAATTCAAGCATAAATGAAGCAAAAGATGATAAAAAAGATCAGATGCTTCATGACTTTCAGAGAGCATTGGAGAAACCTTTCAGCTCAGAAAGTTTAACAGATAAAGCCCTTCGTTATGACCTTACTGTACCTTTTGCAAGATTTGTAGCAATGAATCATGGGAAATTAACGTTTCCATTCAAGCGTTTCCAGATACAGCCGGTATGGAGAGCAGACAGACCTCAAAAAGGAAGATACAGAGAATTTTATCAATGTGATGCAGATGTAGTAGGAAGTGAAAGCTTATTACAAGAGGTAGATTTAGTTCAGTTATATTTGAAATCATTCGCTGATCTGAAAGTACCTGTGACAATTCATATGAACAACAGAAAGATTCTTTCCGGATTAGCTGAATATGCAGGAATTACTGATAAACTGATCGATTTTACAGTGGCTTTAGATAAGCTGGATAAAATCGGAAAAGATGGAGTAGTTAAGGAATTATTAGAAAGAGAAATCTCTCAGGAATCTATTGATAAATTAGACTTCTTGTTCAGCCAGTCGGATGATGCGTTGGAAAACCTTCTTCAGTTAAAAGAAAAATTCGTAGGTAACGAGATTGGATTAAAAGGAGTAGAAGAGCTGGAATTTGTTCTTACACAATCTCTGAACCTTGGTGTTGATATGCAGAATCTTGTATTCAATATTACGTTGGCAAGAGGTCTTGATTATTATACCGGAGCTATTTTCGAAGTGAAAGCAGATGAAGTAGCAATGGGCTCTATCGGTGGTGGTGGTAGATATGACAACCTCACAGAAGTATTTGGCGTTAAAAATATCCCTGGAATTGGTATTTCTTTCGGATTAGACAGAATTTATCTGGTAATGGAAGAACTAAACCTTTTCCCTGAAGAAGCTTCTTCTAAAATAGAATATCTGTTTGCCAATTTTGGAGGTGAAGAAACGACTGAGGCTTTGAAACTAATCATGCAATTGAGAACAAAAGGGATTTCAGCAGAACTGTATCCTGAAAGCGCAAAGATCAATAAGCAGTTTACTTATGCTGAGAAAAAAGGAATTAAAAACCTTGTTTTCTTAGGGGAAGAAGAGCTTAAAAATGGGACAGTAACTTTTAAAGATCTTGCAGCTGGAGTACAGAAAACGGTTTCTTTAGATGAGTTTTTAGGATCGTAAATAAGAAGATGAGTGATTCAATACTATAGAATCTCAAATATAATATCAACCACAAAAGTCATTTTGTGGTTGATTTGTTTAATTAATCATAAGTTTTGAATACTTTGCTCCCCAGAATCAGTTTAGAATTTGTAATTTGGGTCAATTAATTAAACAAAGTAGATCAATTATCTATTTTTATAAAACTTTTAAACATAAAAACCAAATGAATACAATTTGTGCATTGTGCGGAACTCCGTTGACATCTACAGATATGCTTGTTGGGAAAAATAAACTTGCAGATGGCGGTTATTTGTGTACCGGATGTTTTAATAAAGCAATTACGATCAACAGAGAGCTTATCAATAATCTAGACCAGTTTTATTTCGCTGAAATAACAGGAATGTTCCTTAAAAGTAAAATTGATGCAAGCCAGAATCCGGCAAGTTCTTCATCTTTGGGACTGGGAAACTATGAATATGATGCTCCTACAAGACTAGATGAAATAAAAGACCAGATTGTAGCCCTGAAAGCCCGGTTGAGCGTTTTAGCCAATGAAGAAGTAAATGAATTGGATAAAGTTTTAGATCCGAATGAACGATTGATCGCTATTGCAGAATGTATCAATCTCCGTAATAACAGGGAAGGAATTATTTTTTCAACCCAATGGAGAGTTATTTTCATGGATAAAAAATTCCTGGGTGGAGTTGTGAAAAACGAATATACCCATAAAGATATTATCTCTATGGATCAGGTTGAAAATCTTTTATATTCGGTTTTAAGAGTCAATACAAGAGGAGGTACTGTTGAGTTTAAACTGCATAATAAAAGTGATGGAAGATCGTTCTGTGATATCGTCAACGGATATATCCGAGGAGCGGAAAGACCATCATCCCAACAACCTGTACAGCCACAATCACTTTTCCAGAATGTTCAAAATCCGGTACCCCAAAACTCAACCAATGTGGTAAATACCTCAAAAGGATCTTCGGAAGATATTTTCGAGCAATTGGAAAAGCTAGGGAAACTAAGACAGATGGGGGTTCTAAGTGAAGAAGAATTTGCAGAGCAGAAGAAAAAACTGTTGGATAAATTATAAAAAGTAAAAAATGAGTAATAATTGTTCGTTGTGCAATACAGAATTAACTTCTATGGATAAACTTCTGGGAGAGAATAATCTTTCAGATGGCGGGGTGTTATGCAATAAATGTTTAGATAAAATAAGTTACATCAATCAGGAAGTACTTTACAACCTGAATCAGTTCAGTATTGCTGATATTCACCGAATTATTCAAAATAAAAATACAGAACAGGATGCACCTGCTGTAATACAAGGTAGTCTTCCTATGGCAATAGATGAAGAACCACAAAATATTTCTAAAGAAGTATACAAAAGGAGAAAACAGAAAATAAAAATTGAGTTGGAAAAACTGAATGCCAACCTTTCTGTATTTACCAAAGGTGAGATCAAAGAACTTCCTTACCTGATTTCCGAAGATGAGAAGATCATGGGTATTACAGATGCTCAGTTTGTCAATACTTTAGCTGCCGGTATACTGGTGGCTACCTCTAAAAGAATGATTTCTGTTTCAAAAGCAATGTTTGGGGCAGCTATAATTAATGATTATCTTAATGAAACGATTAGGTCTGTAAGTTTTGTAACTAATCCGAGATCTCCCATTATTAAGCTCCACCTTGAAGAAAGAGAGGTCGCGTTTGAATGTTTTATGGATAAAGAAGATGCAGAAAAGTTCTATGATATTATAAGCCCCATTTATAACAATCCGATAAACCAAGCTCAACAGGAAGTAAATCCTGTAAATAATAATACAGGCACTGTAAATACAACACTATCTCTTGAAATTCTTGAACAGTTAGAAAAGCTTGGAAAATTAAGAGAAAGTGGTATTCTTACTGATACTGAATTTACAGAACAAAAAAGAAAGTTGTTAGGACAATTATAAATTTTTAGTGCCTGATTATGAAAGATAAAACAGAAATCGTAAAAAGCTGGCTGAAAGGATGGTGCTTATCAAGAGAAGTACCCTTTCCTGTTCAATATAAATCTGGATTTCATGTATTCGTAGGAGATGAGAAACAAAAAGAACGATATGTGTTTCCTGACCTTACTGAAGACTTTTTTCAGCTTGTCCAGTCTATTGATGAGCCCTGGGTTTACCTGAAAGTAAGTACTCCTCCTGATCAGTTTATAAAGAACATTCCTGAAAAATGGCAACTCCAGGCACAAGGATATTTGATGACCTGTTTTCATCCGATGATTTTCCCCGAAATCAGTTTGGCAGACGGATATCATTTAGAATTTTCAGAATACAATACAACATTTGTTGTCAGAATTGTAGCCGAAAATGGAGAACAGGCCTCAATAGGACGTGTTTCTTTGATAGATGATGTTGCTGTTTATGACAGAATTATTACCGAAGTAAATCATCAAAGGAAAGGCCTGGCCTCTTTTTTATTGAAAGAGCTTGAAAAAATAGCCCTATCGAAAGGGTTTTCTAATAATCTTTTGGTAGCAACAGAAGAAGGGAAGCTATTATATGAAAATTTAGGCTGGAAAGTGTATGCTTTGCATTCCTCTATTGTCATTCCATCTAAAGATTAATATTTTTATTGAATTAAAAAGGAATAATAATTTAGACTTATCAACTAATACTATGGGATCAAGACTTGATGAAATAAAAGAAGAACTCGAAAAACTGGATATCAACCCTACCATTTTTGCCAGAAAAGAGATTCGTGCACTGCCAGAGATTCTTTCAGCAAATGAAAGAATTGTTTATCTTATTGAGGGCAGAAATAAAATAACACAGCATCATATTATTTTAGTTGCCACAGACAGAAGACTGATCTTTGTAGATAAGGAATTTATGTATGGGTTAACGGTAGAAGATTATTCTTATTCTAAAATAAGCTCTATACAATATGAGACTGCCGTAATGTTGGCCTCTATAGATATTCAGGTTTCAGATGATCTGGTTGAAATTGATGGCGTAGGAAAATATGATGCAAAGCTTTTCTGCGAAAAAGTAAGAGACTTCATGTCCGGTCCTAAAGAAAATTTCCATAAGCCGGAACCTAGTGCTTTAGATCAGTTGGAACAATTGGGAAGATTAAAAGAATGCGGAATTTTGAGTGAAGAAGAATTCAATGAACAAAAGAAAAATCTTTTAAATAAGCTCTGAATTTAAAGTATTTCTAAAAAACAAAAAGTCATCGCAAACTACAACGATGACTTTTTCTATATATGAATGTTAAAAAAACTACTGTCTGTTTTTTAGTTTAAAGAATCTTCGGCTTTTGTTTTCACCTCGTCTACTTTATTCTGAACCTGGGAAGCAACATCATTGGCTTTAGTTTTAAGGTCATTTCCCCATTTGTTAAGATTATCCTTTGCTGTATTAAGTTTATCTTTTACGGCTTGCTGATCTTCAGGACTTGAATTTTTATATTTCCAATAAGCTAAAGCACCTAGTCCTAGTAAAGCTAATAAACCTTTTGTTTTGTTTCCCATGATTTCTATTTTTTAAATGATATTAATATTAAAATTTGTTATTAATACATATGTAAAATACGTGCCAAAAAATTAAGCAGAATTATAAAAAAATGTTAAAATTAAGAGAAGATATCAAAATTTTCTCCATCAAAACTAGCAAAAACCATAGTAGGGTAAGAGTCTTGGTGATAGATATTTCCATCTTTATCAATAGCAATGGCTCCTGCAAAGCCATCAATTGCTTTAAGTTCGTCAAAAGTTTTGGTGAAGGCTGTTTCAAGGCTCATTCCGTCGGTTACACGCGTAACAATTTTTGTGGCAGTGGCATTACTTACAATATCTTCTCCCACCCCTGTACAGCTTACTGCACAGAAAGCATTGGCATAATTTCCTGCCACAGTGGCAGAGTCAGAAATTCTTCCGGGTATCTCAAAGCCCTTTCCACCTGTAGAAGTGGCAACAGCTAGTTTTCCATCCTTATCAATGGCTACACAGCCTACCGTACCTTTACCGCCATTACTGAGCTTAGCTTCATATTCTTTTCTTCTTTGGGGGATTTCCGTTGAGAAGTTTTCAAACCCATGTTCTGCAGCATATCTTTTTGCTCCTTGTCCGCCTAATACTCGGTCATCTTCTCCAATCAGGTCTTTAGCTACAAAAATGGGATTTTTTACATCCTGAATATTGATCACACCACTCAATTTCTGGGTTTCACCATTCATAATAGCGGCACTCATACGAATCACACCATCACTTTGAATTTGAGAGCCTATTCCAGCATTGTATAAAGGATCATCTTCCAGCAGAGAAACGGCATAAGCTGCCGAATCAAAAGCGGAATGAGTCTGAAGATAATGAAATGCCTTTTCAGCAATTTCTTTTAAAGAGTTTTGTTTCGCTGTTTTTATTTCATGGCTCTGGTCACTTTCCGAGAAAAAACCGCCGTGGATGATGAGTTTCATAAATAAAGTTTAGTTTTTAAATTATTATTTGTCCTGGAAAGGTGTTGTTCTTCTGAAATGAACCCTTAATTCCTGACAGAGCTTTGAAATACTTTCCAGATTATGCTTTTCAATAATCATAAGCTGTAGTTCATCGGAATAGCTATCTGCAAGCTCAATAATTTCCAATGGTGGTTCTTCCTGATTAAGCTTAGGCTGTAACCATGTAAAATAATCCGGTGCATATCTTATTCCTGCCGGAAAGTCTCCTAGCATATTATTCAAACTTTCATCAATGAGTTCATGAACTTCATCTATTTTATCTCCACGGATCAGAAAATTAAAAAGTTCATTGGTTACAGAAAACTCAAATGCTTCATCCTCGTCGCCTTCAATTACCCATTCTGCTTCATTATTGGCTATATATTGATCAGGATTGGTATAGCAAAAAGAACAGTTTGAAATAATTTCTTCTTTATTGCTGACATCATAACCTTCCAGAAGAAGATTTATAAATTGTTCAATTTTTTCTTCTGCCATTTAGCTGTTTATTTAAAGACTAAAATAAGAATAACTTTCGAATTGAACTTTTAAAACTATTTGTCCTGCGGGATCGGGTTGAATTGTGAATTTTCAATCGTAAGAGTTTTCGTCGTAAGATCATAATGATCATTCATAGACATCACATGAACCGTTAAATTATCAATAGAAATTGGTTCTCCAAGATTGATATTCGTCAGATTGGTGTCCTTAATAAACCTTCCGTCTACCAGAATCACAAGTCCTGAACCTACAGCAGTCATCACGTCATTATGAATGAAAAGGCCAGTATCTTCTCCAAGCCCGATGCCCAAAGTTCTTGGATTGTTGACTACCGCCTGAAAAAGACGTCCGATTCTGCCTCGTTGTACAAAATGGGTATCAATGATCACATTATCGATTAATCCTAAACCTTGTGTTGTTTTAATTTCTCCCTTTAACAGAGCTTCAGAACTGCTTCCCTGATAAATCATGTTTTCAGAGGCAGCTGCCGCTCCTGCAGAAGTCCCCGAATAAATGAAATCTTGTTCCTGGTATTTTAATAGAATGGTATCGTGAAATCTTGTTCCGCCTAGAATAGAAGTCAGTCTCAACTGATCTCCACCCGTAAACATCATGACGTCTGCAGCATTCGCTCTTGCTACCATGGCGTCAGAATTTGCCTCTTCACGATTATGAATATCCAGAATATTTACATTTTTAGCACCCAGGAATTCAAATGCCTTTTTATATTCAGCACCTACAATCTGAGGAATTTGAGAAGCTGTTGTTACCACTTCAATCACAGAATTTTCCTTATTTTTTGATTCGTTGATGATCTTTCGCAAAATTCCACGCTCAAAAAAGTTAAGGTTCTTTTCAATATTCTGATCGTAATCGGTTTCTGCAAAGCTTCCCTTATTTACAGCACCTCCGATAACAATTAATTTTCCTACAGGTTTACTCATGGTACAAAATTAAAAAATAATTAACATCTTTGGCGAAATTCGTGCCATTTTTAGTTGATTTTTAATGTTTTAGAAATGTGAATAAAAATTAATTCTTTTTTGATAAATCTTCAAGTGTGGTATAGTTTCGTTTAGGGTTTTATATTATATTTGGTTATAAAATAAGTTATTATTAACTGTTAAAATGCCAATAGACTATGAAAATCGAAAAGATTCAGGCACTACGCGGTCCTAATATCTGGAGTATCAGAAGAAAGAAGCTGATACAGATGAGGTTGGACCTAGAGGAAATGGAGAATTATCCTACCAATAAAATAGATGGATTCAGGGAAAGAATTGAAAAATTAATCCCATCACTGATTACACACAGATGTTCAGAAGGAGTGGAAGGTGGTTTTTTCCATAGAGTAGAAACAGGAACCTGGATGGGGCATGTCATTGAGCATATCGCCTTGGAAATACAAACCCTGGCGGGAATGGATGTTGGTTTCGGAAGAACCCGCGAAACAAAGACTCCTGGGGTGTATAATGTAGTATTTAACTATCTGGAAGAAAATGTAGGAATTTATGCAGCCGAAGAAGCGGTAAAGATTGCAGAAGCTTTAATTGAAGGGAAGGAATACAACCTGAACACCTGCATTCAGAAGTTGAAAGAGATTAGAGAACGTGTTCGTCTCGGACCCTCTACAGGAAGTATTGTAGAAGAAGCTGCTTCCAGAAAAATACCATGGATCCGATTAGGAACAAACTCTTTGGTACAGCTTGGATATGGAGTTAATCAACAGCGTTTCCAGGCTACCATTACAGGGAAAACAAGTTCTATTGCGGTAGATATTGCCTGCAATAAAGAATTAACCAAAAGAATGCTCCACGATGCAGCTATTCCGGTACCAATAGGAGATTTGGTAGTGGATGAGGAAGATTTGAATAATGTCATCAAAAAAATAGGATACCCCATTGTTTTAAAACCTTTGGATGGAAATCATGGAAAGGGTTCTTCCATCAATGTCAATGATTGGGAGGCTGCTAAAATAGGATTGGAACATGCTCAGAAATACTCCCGAAAAGTAATTGTTGAAAAATACATTACAGGCTACGATTTCAGAGTCCTGGTCATTGATAATAAAATGGTGGCTGCAGCAAGGAGAGTTCCTGCCCATATTGTTGGAGACGGTGAGTTAAGTATTCAGCAGCTTATTGATAAAGAAAATAAAGATCCGCGAAGAGGGTATGGGCACGAGAATGTTCTTACCGAAATTGAAGTGGATAAAGATACTATGGAATTGCTTGAGAAGCTTCAGTATACATTGGAAACCATTCCACAAAAAGGGGAAGTGGTTTACTTGAAGTCAACAGCCAATCTTTCTACAGGTGGTACGTCAATAGATGTTACTGATATGGTGCATCCGGAAAATATCACAATGGCAGAGAGAATTTCTAAAATCATTGGTTTGGATGTCTGTGGTATTGATATTATGGCAGAAAACCTTACCCAGCCTTTAAAAGAAAGTGGCGGGGCTATCATAGAAGTGAATGCGGCTCCAGGATTTAGAATGCACCTTGCTCCAAGCGAAGGGTTACCAAGAAACGTTGCCGCTCCTGTTGTAGATATGTTGTATCCACAAGGGAAGCCTTTTACTATTCCAATTATTGCAGTGACGGGGACCAACGGAAAAACCACTACAACCAGATTAATTTCCCATATTGTAAAAAGCAACGGATTTAGAGTAGGATTTACTACTTCAGATGGGATTTATATTCAAAATACGATGCTTTCAAAAGGGGATACTACAGGACCATTGTCAGCAGAATTTATTTTAAAAGATCCTACTGTGGAATTTGCTGTTCTTGAAACGGCAAGAGGCGGTATTCTTCGTTCAGGACTAGGGTTTTCACAATGTGATATCGGGGTTCTGACTAATATTGAAGAAGATCATTTGGGAATGAACGATATTCACAGCCTGAAAGATCTTACCAAAGTGAAACGGGTTGTATTAGACAGCGTAAAGAAAACCGGCTGGAGCGTATTGAATGCAGACAATGAATACTCTATGAAAATTGTTAACAATCTTGATTGTAACGTTGCGATTTTCAGTATGGATGAGAATAATCCCCATATTGTAAAATTTGCCAAAGAAGGAAGAATTACCTGCGTTTATGAAGAAGGATTTGTAACCATTAAAAAAGGAGACTGGAAGATCAGAATCGGTAAAGCAAAAGATTTCCCAATTACAATGGAAGGTAAAGCCAGATTCATGATAGAAAATGTATTAGCGGCTAGTTTGGCAAGTTATCTTCATGGATTTGGGATTGAAGATATTTCCAATTCGTTAAGAACCTTTATTCCAAGTGCACAGCTTACTCCAGGAAGATTGAATGTCTTTAAGTTTAAGAGCTTTAAAGTGCTGATCGATTTTGCCCACAATCCATCCGGATATGAAGCGATTGAAGATTATCTTAAGAATGTCGAGGCAACAAAGAAAATAGGAATTATTTCCGGTGTTGGAGACAGAAGAGATAGTGACATCAGAGAATGCGGAAAGATTGCAGGAAGAATGTTTGATCATATCATTATCCGAAATGAAAAACATCTTCGTGGAAGAACAGAAGAAGAGATTAATGGATTGATTATAGAAGGAATGCAGTCTTCAGGAAAAGATGTCAGCTACGAGATTATTCCTAAAGAAATTGAAGCGTTGAAGCATGCCATGGGCATGGCTGAAGACGGAACCTTCATTACCGCTTTAAGTGATGTAATTTCCAATGCGATTGATCTTGTTCAGGAATATCAGGCAAGAGAGCTGCTGGAAGATGACAAAAATTTGTAGAAAATCGAAGATTTAAAATAAAGAAAATGGCTGTGCTTTTGAAGTACAGCCATTTTTGTAAATTCTAATGATTTTTTATGTATAATCTCTCGCAGATTTTGCAGATAGCGCAAATTCTTATTATATAATTTGTTAATCTGCTTAATCCGAAAAATCTGCGAGAGTCAATATTTTTTTGATATGAACTATATTTGTGGAGCTTTATTTCAATAAGGTATTTCAGATCACTTAAACATTCAGTAACAGCTTTGCCTGTTGAAGCATTTCATCTCGATATTTAGAAAACTTAAGAAAGTATCGAGTTTGCCAATCCTGAGTTTTTTGAGCCTGTTTGCTTTCTGTTTTATCCCAGGTTGGATACACTCTTATTCCCCGTTTTCCTATCTTTTTCCCATCCGACAGAATTGCTTTTTCTAATAAAATCTGCTTAGGGAAGATAAATATCCCTGAAAGACTGTCTTTAAAAGAAGCAATAAGATAAAAATCAATGTTGTCTGTGAGATCAAAAGGAGCTGTTTCCCCTTTTTCATTCCTTTTCCAGATCGTTACAAATTGACCGGTTTTGGTGGGTGTTATTTTAGAAATTCTGAATTTGATATTCTGTTCATTTAAATTAAAATTAAAACCTGAATATTCCCTGCATTCTAAATCTTCTTCAATATTTGAACAGCTTAACCCAAGCGGATGAAACAGCTGTTCTTCAATGGTTTCTAAATTCAAGAGTTCAATGTTTAAAGTTTAAAGTTGGCTACCAAATACATAGTAGTTTGTCAGGATAACTAACTATTTAATGTATGTAGCTATATTCCCCTTCGCTGGAGGAGTGGTTAAAATTTCCCCACATTTATTCTTCCCCAAAAAAAGCATTAGAACTTCCAATCCAAATGGCATCTTTTTTATTGAAATCCACATTGACCATGGCTGCTTTGGTCATTCTTCCCAGGTTTTCCAGTAAAATAGGACGTTCATCATTTTCTTTCCAGATGTATAATAGACGGATCTCTGCTTTTGAAAACTCCCCATTAATATCTTCAAAGAGTGGCTCATAAGTTACCTTTCTTTGTAAAATATAATTTTCTTTATCTTCAATAGCATCAGTGATTTCTTGGGTTGGGTTCAGATTAACTCCGCTTCCTGCAAATGAAAATAATGGTTTTAATACAAAATTCTCAAGATTTTCATTTTCAGGAAATTCATGTAAGAAATAACTTTTAGGAACGAATTGATGTTTTAATAATGGTAAAAGAAACTTAGAGATTTTAAAGAACCAGTTTGGATGAGTAATCCATTTTACATCCACGTCTTCACGGAAATCAAACTCAGTTTTAAGATCCGGAATTCTGTCCAGTTCATCAAATATAACACGGTTGTAGATTCTCTTGATCTCAACAAGCTTACCCTCATGTTCATAATAAAGTTTTTTACCTTCTTTCTTTACCTTTGTTAGGCACACAGTTTTAATTCCCAATAATCTTTCGGTTAAAGCAAAATCAATAGCTGTTTTCTGTTTTTCAGGAAAAATTTCCAGAAGAATGACATTCTCCGGATGTTCATCACCTATAATGAGATCTTTTAAATACTTTTTAAAATTCTCCTGAGGCATGGGGTTACGAATCTCTGAAAGGAAAGGATAAACTTCGCAAAATGTATCTTCATAAATCTTTTGAAAGGCATACAATGATGGGAAAGCCTGGAGCTCGATCAGTTGTGGCTCAATATCTCCGTTTTCACTTTTACAGACTCCAAAATCGATAGTGAAAAAGTGGGGTTGGTTTGTATCATTGGGAACCTTGCAGTTCTCAGGAATTGCTTTTTGAAGAGTTTCTGCCGGAAGCGCTTTAATCTGACTGATGATACTTTCGCTGGCATCAAGCAATTTGCTTTCAAATTCTTTGGTAAGGAAAATCGGACTTTCTGAAATTCTGAAACCCGGTTCTAAGCCACCTTTTTGTTGTAAAATTTCTTTCAGTTTTTTATATTTTTCATCTGAAAACTCCTGATTGAACTGTTTTCTGTATTTTGGGATCATATTTTTTCTTTTGTGATGGTAAAAAATCGAGCAATAAATGCCCGATATTTTATTGGATAGAAGTTGGATGCTGGAAGAGGGAAGTATTTGAAGTCTATATTTTAAATTAAGGTGTTTTTATACCTGATTAAAATCAAAAGTTGACCAAAAGTTTAATGACTACTGATAACTTCCAGCCTCCCTCTTCCTACTTCCTGACTTATTAAGCCAAAGATTCAGCTTCTTTCAAAATGTTTTTTTTGCGAACTGAAGAAATCTCGGAAGAATCTGGTTTCTAGTCAGAATGATTTTATCTTCATCATCTATTCTATCCATGGTTTCAAGATATTTTTCCATTCCGAAGTTTTCAATCATCGCTTCTCTGTTTTTATTGTCTTTAAGATTTTCTATTAAAGCTTCGGGACTTGCTTCCGGATGAAATTGGGTTCCAAATATTTCATCAGAAAAACGAACCGCCATTACAGCTCTTTCCAGGTTGATGTGTGGACGAAACTTTTCAATAGCCATAACCGTCATTCCGAGTTCTTCAAAGCGGTCATGATCCGGTTCAATGAACTGATACGCTCTGGAATCTACGGCATAGAAAGGATCCTGAAGATTCTTGAATAAAAACTCTTCTCTACCTTCCTTTGTTTTATGAACAGGCATTACTCCAAAAGAATAGGATTTTCTTTTACAGATATTTCCTAATTTCCAGTGAATGCTTGCCCATTGAAAAGAATGACAAATAAGGAAAAGGTACTTTTTATCTTCGTTGTATTTATTGTGTTCAAAAACGGAATCTAAAAAATGAGCAAACCTGTTTTCCCACTCTAAACCTTCACGGTGTGGAGTACCCGGGCCGCCCGAAGAAATGAAAATATCAAAGTCTCCGATTTCAGGCATTTCATCTTTAAATCTTACATCAAATGTTTTGATGATTACATTTTCTTCAGAGTTCTGCTGAAATGTTTCAGAAATTTCTTTAATGTTTCTAAAGCCTTGATTGACATGGTTGTTGTTCATGTCCAGCAGAGCAATTCGAATATCTTTCATTACATCATATTTTTTGTAAAGTTACCAAAAATATTATGAAGCGGCTTCACCATGTGTGATACCATACTCGGTTTCCGAAATCATATAATCCACCACCTTGGTAAGATCGCCCGTTTCTTTAAAGATTTGAAGCTGCCGATCAGCACCTGTTCCGTTTTCAAGAATTTTCCAGGCATATTCAACCTCATTCCTGCATCCTAAATCGTCTACCACATCATCAATAAATTCTAAAAGTTCTTTTAGTAAAAGAGGGTAAGGAACAGATTCTTCTTTTCCGAAATCGATCAGATGAGCCTCAATACCGCTTTTGGAAGCACGCCATTTATTTTCATTCAATAGCAGTCTTCTATAGCTTCTAAAGCTAAGGTTCTGCTGATGGAGTTTATAAATTTTGGCCACTAAACTCTGCATAATAGCTGCAAGACATACGGTTTCATCAATTCTTAATGGCATATCGCAGATCCTGAATTCAATAGTAGGGTAAAAAGGATGAACCCTTAAATCCCACCATATTTTCTTGGCATTGTCGATGGTTCCTGTTTTTACCAGAAGGTCAACATAGCTGTCAAATTCTGCTAATGAATTGAAGTAGCTGGGAATACCGGTTCTGGGAAATTTAACGAAAATTTCCTGTCTGTAAGATTTAAAACCTGTATACCTTCCAATCCAGAAAGGAGAATTGGTAGAAAGGGCATAGACGTGAGGCAGAAAATAACGCATTACATTCTGAATTCTTACCCCTTCTTCACGATTAGGAATTCCAATATGTACGTGAAGTCCGAAAATAAGGTTCTCACGGGCAACATCTCCCATATCATCAACAATTTTGATGTATCTTTCTCCTTGGGTGATGCTGTTGTCTGACCAGTGCGAAAAAGGGTGTGTCCCACCTCCGGAAACACGCAGCCCTTGTTCATGAGCCGTATTGATGAGATGTCTTCTTAAATTGGTTAATTCTGCTCTTGCTTCCTGGATATTCTGGCAGATTCCGGTTTCCATTTCAATCATGGATTCGTGCATTTCGTGCTTTAGATTTTCACTCAATACTGCTTTTCCGCCTTCAATGATTTTTGAAACGTGAGAGATCAGATCTCTGCTTTCCACATCAATGATCTGATATTCTTCTTCGATTCCAATAGTAAACTGATGATGCATTGTCTTGTGTTTTTTTATTGTTTTTCAATATTATTTTATGGAATCTTTCACGAAGGTTCCCCAAGTGATATTAGGTTTTCCCGGAACGTATTCCTTGGCCTTTTCAATAGCCAGTTTAGCTGCGTGTTCTATGATCCATGCAAAATTCTCTTCGCCTACAGAATTTCTGTCTGCATCCGGAGCCGGGTTACAGAAATCAATCGCATAAGGAATTCCGTCTCTAACCGCAAATTCTACAGTATTGAAATCATATCCTAGTGCTTCATTCATTTTGATCGTGTAATCATGAATGGTTTTCAATAATTTTTCAAGCTCTTTACCTTCTGTCTGGTGAGTTGTTGCATATCTCAGATGATGTGGGTTTCTAGGCTCGTAAGGCATGATATGAACATATTTTCTTCCGAGGCAATATACTCTGTAGTAGTCGTCAAAGATAATTTCTTCCTGAACCATCATTACCAATTGTCCTGTTTCTCCAAGTTTGTTCCATAGATCATCCGGATTTTCTACTCGGTATACATTCTTCCAGCCGCCACCATCATGAGGTTTCATATATGCAGGGAATCCTACATAATTGAAGATATATTCCCAATCGTGTGGAAATTTAAGGTTTCTGAACGAAGTTTCCGAAGTGTCGTTTGGTCTTTCATGGGACGGAAGCAATACTGTTTTCGGTAACGGAATCCCAAGCTTACTCATCAGAGCATTGTTGAAAAACTTTTCATCAGCGCTCCACCAAAAAGGGTTATTGATTACATAAGTGCCGTTAAGTGCCGCATTTTTAAGATACGCTCTGTAAAAGGGAACATCCTGCGAAATTCTGTCGATGATTACTGCATATTCATAATCGGCACCTTGTTCAAGCTTATCAATGGTAACAGGTTCAGCTATAATATCTCCTCCTCCCAGTTCATTGACTTTGTCTATAAATGCCCAAGGAAATGTATCTTCCATACCGAATAGAATTCCTACTTTTTTTGTCATAATTTTTGTTTTTAAATGAGGGTGTATATTCTATATTACTTCTTAAAGAATCTGCGATTCTTCATATTTTTAAAACTTAAGCGCTTAAACATTGATTCTCTTTTCAATTTAAAAATCTTTATTAAAACACTTAAGTAAGTTATATTATGCTATTTTATAAACTATTTTTATTGGAATGCTTTTAAGAAAAATAAGCTCCTATAAAAGTTGGAAAAACCATTCTCCACAATGGCCAGTCATGGCCAATCCATTTTCTTTCATCATACCAGAAATCAATTCCTTTTATCCTTAAAATTTCAGCCATTTCAATATTCTTGTCTTTACAGATATCCTGGTCGGAAGTACTCAAGACAATATGCATATGTTGGTATTTCCAGGAGTCATCATTTCTTACAAATTCCCTTGGACAGTTGAAATATACAAGGTCGTCTGAGTAGCCATTCATGAAGTTTCTTATGCTGAAGGCTCCCGAGAGACAAAATAAATGAGAAACTACATCTGGAAACCTGAAGGCAAAGTTGGCTGCATGATACCCTCCGAAACTGGCTCCGGCCACTGCTACACGATGAGTTTTATGAAGTTTTTGGATATACGGAACAAATTCCAGAATCAAAAACTGCACATAGCGTTCATAGTTTTTGATTCTTTGCTGTGGAGATATTTTTTCATCATAAAAACTCCAGGCGTCAATAGTCTGAATATTATAAAGCTTTACTTTTCCCTGTTCTACAAACCAATTGATGCTTCCGTTAAGATGAAAATCATGGTTTTGGGTATATTGTCCTTGGGAGGTGGGAAACATAATGATAGGATGGCCATAATGTCCGGTCACTTCTACCTTAAGGCTTGTTCCCAATATGTTGGAATAATAATCTGTATGTTCTATATGAGGCATTTTTTCTTATTTGGGTTTAACATAGTAATTATAATCGTTCGAGAAATTCAATTCCTCCAAGTTCATCATGCTCTAGGATATCCAGTATCAAAGTTCCTAATTCAGGATGCTCTAGGATAATATTTTCTTTAAACTTCCATGAAGATCCGGGCTTATTCGCATTCGTGGAATCAACAAATTTATAATAAGCTTTACTTTCCCATTTTCCGGTACTGATCTTTTCTAAGTTGTTGATTAAAAAAGGTCTTTCCGATAGATTTAGCTTTATAAAATCAAGACTGCTTTGAATATCACTTTCTCTTCTCATTACTTTATGACATTAGCTTACTGCTTTTTGGCGGAAGGATATTAAGCATTTCTGCATTAATCTTTTCTGTAGCACTGTCCAGCCTTTCTTCTATAACAGATGCTTCACTGGATTTGTAAACAATGCCAACATGATAATCGATAGGAAGGAATTTTACCACTTCCTCACATTCAAATTTGCTGTAATCCGGTTCTTTATCCTTGATAAGGGCAACAATAAGTCCTGCATAATACCCTGTAGGAGGAGAAATGTTATAATTTTTATCTCTTAAAAGAGCGTCTTCAATTTTAGCCCATTCTCTCCAGATATTGATATTGCTTGAAGCTTCTACTAAATCGGGAATGTGAGCGCCGCCCACTCTTGAAGAGGTTTCCAGGAAATACCATTTTCCATCTTCCTTTCCACGGATAAACTCGGTATGAGTAGCTCCATTAACAAGCCCAAAGTTGGAAAGTACCCTGGAATTGATTTCTTCCAATGCTTTGAATTCATCAGAGTATCTTCCTAAAGTTTTAGATCTGAAAACACCTCCTTCATGGGAAACCTGCATAGGTGGGGCGAGATATTTTGATGCAGAAGTAAATACAATTTCCTTATTAAAGGTTAGGCTGTCTACATGATAGACATTTCCCGGTTTAAAGCTTTCCAGAAGGAAAAGATGGCGTTCCTCACCCAATATGTCCAAGGCTTCGTGAAGCTGTTCTTTGGTAGTGATCTTTTTGATTCCTGATGCTGAAGCCTCTGAACGGGGTTTCAGTACCCAGGGAGCAGGAACTTTGTCTACAAATTCATTCACTGTATCATCATTGAAAACAGCTGTAAATTCAGGAACACTAATACCTGAATCTTTTGCCTTCTGGCGCATGGCTAATTTATCTCTGAAATAACGGTGGGTAGTCTGTCCCATTCCCGGAATACGGAAAGTTTCCCGGATCAGGGCAGCCTTTTCCACGTCGTAGTCATCAAGAGCAACTACAGCGTCTACTTTCCTGGTTTTCATCAGGTGTGAAAATCCCTGGATCAGATGTTCCAGGTTCCATACAGACGGTTTGATTTCAGGCATGTAAAATACCTCATCAATGGCATGCCAGGGCCAGTTTTTTTCTTTAAGATTCTCTGATGTTACTAAGATGATTTTATTACCGAGCCTCTTCATTTCATCCATGAAGTCATAGCCCTTGTAATAGCACGAAATACATACTATAATTTTCTCCTCCATATAATGTTTTTTAAGTTTTAGTGAATTTTCAAAAATAAAAGCAATTCTTTATTATTTGATTAATATCAAAAATAAAAATATGATGCGCTTTTCTGAATCACTAATCAAGTATACAGAGAATTTTTGTAATAAACTAATTTTTAGTGATAATTTTCGATTAAATCCGTGAGCAATTGAACCCCATACCCGGTCGCCGCTTTTTCTTTAGCATATCCCACACTTCCGAAGGCTACGCCAGCAATGTCCAAATGTGCCCATTTAGGGTGGTTTTCAGTAAATTGCTCTAGAAATTTAGCAGCGATAATACAATCTCCAACAGGCTTTAGGGACATGTTTTTTAAGTCGGCTACATCAGATTGTATATCATCTTTCCATATATCCCATAAAGGTAAATTCCATAGTCTTTGATTGGTGTGATCTCCTGTTTTTATCAAAAGGTTTTTTAACTCTTCATTATTGGAAAATAAAGCCCCACAAGTATCCCCAAACATTCTTACAGAGCTTCCCGTTAAAGTAGCCAGGTCAATAAGGAAATCTGTTTTGTAGTTTTTAGCCAAATAAGAAAGTCCGTCGGCAAGGATGAGTCTGCCTTCTGCATCCGTATCCATAACTTCAATAGTTTTACCATTGTACGCTGTAATGACATCACTAGGAAGCAGCGCTTTTTCAGAAATGGCATTGTCGGTAATTGGAAGCACTGCGATGATATTCACTGGCAGTTCCATTTCTGCCGCATAGATTAAAGTTCCTAAAACAGCTGTTGCCCCACCCATATCAGATTTCATATAATGCATATTGGTAAAAGGCTTCAATGAAATTCCTCCTGTATCAAATAACACACATTTTCCAACCAATCCGAATGTTTTGGCATTTTTAACTGTGGTTTTGTATTCTAAAATGGTGAAGGCGGCATCATGAGCGCTTGCTTGGTTGACGGCAAGGTAGGCTCCAAGACCAAGTTCTTCACATTTTTTACGATTGAACACCGTGTATTTTAATTCGTATTTTTTGGCCAGATTTTTAAGGTATAGACTGAACGTTTCAGTCTTTTTTAAGTTAGCCGGTTTATTCATCCATTCCTGGCAGGCAATCTGTCCGTTACTTAATGCTTCGGCTTTCAGTTCAATATGGTCTAATTTTTTCTGGCTTAAATTCTCAAAATGAAGCTCAAATCTGGCACTCCAGAAAGGATGATTTTTTTCGAAAGGATAATTGTAGGTTCCTATGAGCAGTCCTTTTACAAACTCTTCAAACTGCTTTTCATTAAGGAAGTCGGCTAATAGCAAAGTAGAAACCGGCTGCAATTTTTCCTTTTGGGTTTGAGAAAATTTTACGGCAACCTGCTGGAGTTCGAAATTCTGTAAGCCAGATGTTCCGAGTCCGATAAAATAAGTTATTCCTTCTTCATGGGCATTGATGAATACTTCATGCTTCTTTCCTGTGAAGAATGTAGCAATGTTTTTATTGAAGTTTTTACTTGTTTTCGTCCATTCCTCTTCAGTGAATAAATGGAATATTTGGGTGTAATTTTTATTTTTTTGTTGATTAGTTTCATAAAATTTAGTTCTTAACGCTTTGTTGTTGTGGTTTAACTTCTACAGGGTTTTCGGTATTGTCATAGAATAGCCATTCAATAGCTCTTGGGAATTCCTGTGACCAGTAAAATTCGCTGTGAGTCCCGTCAGGATTGATGCTGGTTCTGAATTCAAAGTCGAAAAGATTCTTTTTTTCCCATCTTTTCAGGTATTCTTCGAAAATATGAATTCTTTTTACCATTTTGGAGCCTTCCTGCCCGCCACCATATAAATATATTTTTGTTTTAAATGGAACCCGGAAGTTCATCATCGGAAAGTTATTGTTCGGTTCTACCCACAGAGAGGGTGAGAAGATCAATAATTTGGAATAGACTTCAGGATAAAGAAAGCCACTGTAGATACTGATCAATGCACCCAGCGAACTGCCTCCGATTCCTGTGTTGTCTCGGTCTTTTTTTGTGCGATAATTTTCATCTACATAAGGTTTTAAAGTATCGGTGATAAAGCGAATGTATTTTTTTCCTTCAGAGCCATTGGCTACATTGTCGTTATCAAAGATATATTCTTTGATCCGGTCTTCGCTTCCATGTTCTATGGCAATGATGATAACGTCACCACGTCCGTATTCTGCAAGGATGGAGAGCTTTTTATCAATTTCCCAGTTTCCGAAACCGCTTCCTTCGTTAAAAAGATTTTGAGCATCCTGAAGATATAAAACAGGATAGCTTTTATCTGAAGTATGGTAGTCATAAGGAAGTACTGCCCATATTTTACGGTAACGATCCAGTTGTGGAATGTAGAATTTTTCAGAAATTACCTCAGCAGTAGGGAAGAACTCTTCTTTGAAGGGTCCCCAGTTTAACCTCCATTTTTCTATAGTATCAGATGCTTTCTGTAGTAATTTTTTTATTTTTCGGTTAGGAGTGATATTTCCATATTTATCCAGTTCTACATTTTCCCAGCCTCCTTTGGTGAATTTGTACTCAATCTCATCGGCAAGTTTGTCATTTTCAATTTCTATGAAATAATGCCGCGAATCTAATTGTTTGAGCTGATAATTATAATCTTTTGGATTCCAATTGTTGAAATTCCCGGTGATAAATACCGGCCTGTCATCTTTTTCATCAGTATAAAGTTCAAACCTCATCATAAGTGTTTAATTAATATTAGTTTGCTAAATTTATAAAAAAGATTGTTTTAGAATCATAAAAAAGTGAATTAAAAAATGATATATTTGATAGGAAACGAAAGAAGAAAGCTAACTTGATAATTATTTGACGAATAATTAACCGCTAATGTCAGTATTTTTCGTAGTTTCAGGCAAAATATAAATACAAACTGATCTTGATGAATTCTGTTAAAACCTATACGCTTTTCACCGATCATGATGTGTATCTTTTCAAAGAAGGTAGACATTATAAGCTGTATGGTAAATTTGGAGCACATTCTGTAGAGAAGGATGGTATAAAAGGGGTTTATTTCTCAGTTTGGGCCCCTAATGCAAAGAAAGTATCTGTGATAGGAGATTTTAATAATTGGAATCATAAGGATCATATTTTGTTTCCAAGATGGGATGAATCCGGTATCTGGGAAGGATTTGTCGAAGAATTGCCTTGGGGTACTTTGTATAAATATGCTGTTGAAACAGCAGGAGGAGAGATCCTGGAAAAAAGTGATCCTTATGCTTTAAGCTGGGAACAAAATATTCAGGCAGCTTCATTAGTCTCCACAACCTGGTATGAATGGAATGATAAAGACTGGATGGATGGACGCTGGGAAAAAAACAACCTGGATGCACCAATATCTGTTTATGAATTACATTTAGGCTCATGGGTAAGAGAAGGCGATAGTCCTGACCGATTTTTGAACTACCGTGATATCGCTGAAAAGCTGGTTCCTTATATAAAAGAAATGGAGTTCACCCACGTAGAATTTATGCCTGTTATGGAATACCCCTATGATCCAAGCTGGGGATATCAGATCACAGGATTTTATGCGGCGACGTCACGTTTCGGGTCACCACAGGATCTGATGTTTCTGATTGATGAACTGCATCAGAATAATATAGGTGTTATCCTGGATTGGGTGCCTTCGCATTTTCCGGGAGATGCCAATGGGCTTTATCGTTTTGATGGTTCCCATTTATATGAACATGAGGACGAAAGAAGGGGTTTTCACCCGGACTGGAAATCACATATTTTCAATTATGGAAAAAATGAAGTGAAGTCTTTCCTGATTTCCAATGCGATGTTTTGGCTGGATCGTTATCATGCAGATGGACTTCGTGTAGATGCGGTAACGTCAATGCTTCATCTGGATTATTCAAGAAATGAAGGGGAATGGGAACCTAATATATATGGTGGAAATGTAAATCTTGAAGCCAAAGCTTTTCTGCAGGAGTTTAATACTGCTGTTTACAAAGAATTCGGGAATAGTATTATGACCATTGCTGAAGAAAGTTCAGATTTCCCAATGCTTACCAAACCCGTTCATGATGGCGGCGTAGGCTTTGGAATGAAATGGATGATGGGCTGGATGCATGATACATTGGACTATTTCAAAGAAGACTTTGTCAACAGGAAGTTTCATCATCATAAACTTACGTTTGCTTCCATGTATATGTATAATGAAAATTATATGATGCCTTTGTCACACGATGAAGTGGTACATGGAAAAGCAAGTCTGATCTATAAAATGAAAGGTGATGAGTGGCAGAAATTTGCCAATCTTCGTACCTTGTATGTTTATATGTATACCCATCCGGGAGCCAAGCTGCTTTTTATGGGTGATGAATTTGGGCAAACCAGCGAATGGAACTTTACCCGAAGCCTGGATTGGCATCTGCTGAAATATCCTGTTCATAAAGGATTGCAGGATTTAGTAAAGCATCTTAATCATTTATACCGATCAGAATCTGCACTCTATGAAAATCAGTTTGATAAAAATGGTTTTGAATGGATAGAGGCGGATGATCTGGAAAACTCAGTGTACGTTTATCTCAGAAAAGGAAAAAGAAGAGATGATATTTTGATGACTATATTAAATCTGGCTCCAAAAGTATTGGATTACAGTATAAAGATTCCAAACGGAACTCATTGGGATATTATTTTTAATTCTGATGATGAAGAATACAGTGGAAGCGGAGTCGTATCTGAGGTGTTGGAAGAGAAATATGAAGATGGAACGGAGCGTCAAAAATTTATGACTATCAAGTTACCTCCTTTGGCGGGGATTATTTTGAGACAACATAAAGATAAAAAGTATAAATTACACAGAATTAAACACAAAAGATAAAGAATGGTTATTTATCATTTAAGCACAGAATGTTATCCTGTAGCCAAAGTAGGAGGGCTGGCAGACGTTGTTGGCGCACTTCCGAAATATCAGAATAAAATAAAAGGAATAGAGGCTAAGGTAGTAATGCCATGGTATAATAAACCCTTTGTTCATGAGCATGAATTTGATGTGGTGTTTGATGGATTCATTCATCAGGGAGATAATATGCTGCAGGTTCAGGTCATGAAGGAAAAAACAAATGCGCTGGGTTTTGAACTTTATATGGTGAGAATTCCCGGGCTGTTGGATAGAGATAATCCTTATGGTTATCAGGATGAAAGTTTTCAGTTTCTGGCTTTCCAGCATGGAGTTCTGCATTGGTTATGTGCTATGGAAATCAGACCTGATGTCCTGCACTGCCATGATTATCATACCGGCTTGGTTCCTTTTATGGTAGAGCACTGTTCTGAATTTAGCTTTTTAAAGGGGGTAAAAACCATAGGAACGATTCATAATGGAGAATATCAGGGAATGATGAGCTGGAATATGGCGAATTATATGCCTTCTTTTGATGCCTATAAATGGGGATTAATGGATTGGAACGGACTGATGAACCCATTGGCTAGTATGATCAAATGTTCGGATGCCTTTACTACGGTTTCTGAAGGTTATCTGGAAGAGCTTTTCATCAGCTTCCGAGGATTGGAAAGCCTGGTTCGTCAGGAATTCGGAAAAGCCTATGGAATCATTAACGGAATTGATACTGAAGTCTGGAATCCGGAGACTGATCCGATGCTGGATTTTAATTTTAACATCAAAAATGCAGTAGCGCAAAAGAAAAAGAATAAAGAGAAGCTTTGTAAAGAATATGGTTTAAAACCTGAGCTTCCTTTATTTGCATTCATCGGAAGATTTGCAACTGAAAAAGGAGCAGATTTTTTACCGGATGTTGTATGGAAAAGCATCAAACAAAGTTATGGTGCTTTAAATATCATGATCCTGGGTTCAGGAAACAGCTATATTGAAAATAAGCTTAAAGAATATGATTATACTTATACCAATTTTGCGCTGGATTTAGGCTATAAAGAACATCTTTCTCATAAGATCTATGCCTCAGCAGATTTCCTGTTGATGCCATCAAGAGTAGAACCGTGTGGTTTAAATCAAATGTATTCCATGAGATACGGAACGGTGCCTATAGTAAGATATACAGGTGGATTGAGAGATACTGTAGAAGATATTTCAACAGGCGGAGCAGGCTTAAACTTTACCTATCCAAGCGTGGATGATATTGTACATGCGATGAACAGAGCGCTTGGAATCTATCATCAGAAAGGTATCATGGAAGAACTTATTCATGCCAATATGAATTTTGATTTTGCATGGGAGAAATCTGCAGAAAAATATATAGCTTTATATAATAGCTGATATGGCACGAATCTTTTCTTTTTTATCAATCATAATACTATTGTCTTCCTGTAAAAAGGAAGATGACGGACTTCGTAATGGCTATTTTTGGTTATATGGAGCAGGTCTTAAAGATATATATGAAGAAGAAGCAACTAATGGTATCTCCGAAAAATGGAAAATAAAATGGGTAGATGCCGGAGATTGTACGATTGATTATGAAACACTCAAAAAGATAACTAACGCTAATAAAAAAACTCAGGCAGCTATTGAAAATAAATATGGCAAAGGTTGGGATGTAAAATATGATAAAGATGTGGAGGACTTTATGATGAAGCGGGTGGATGTAATGGATGTACTCATTGTAAACAAACTCTTCAGAAGCAAGCTTAGAGATCATAATATTCCTATTGATGATGTAGATAAAGAAGTAAAAGAACTGAATGATAAAGGGCAATATGAAGTAGCTGTAATTAACCAGAAACTGGAATATGAAAATAAGATATGTTTCAGAGTTAATGTAGACACCAAAAAAAGAACAGTAAACTTAATAAAATAAAAAACGCAATATATTTATGAACCCAAATGTAATCTCTATTGTATTGGGCGGAGGCAGAGGAACAAGATTATTCCCGTTAACGTATACCAGATCAAAACCGGCAGTTCCTATCGCTGGGAAATACAGACTGGTGGATATTCCTATTTCAAACTGTCTGAACTCAGGATTAAATAAAATTCTGGTACTGACCCAATTTAATTCAGCGTCCCTGAACTCGCATATTAAGAATTCTTATCATTTTGATATCTTCAGCAAGGGCTTTGTAGATATTCTGGCTGCAGAACAGAATGTGGAAAATGATAGTTGGTATCAGGGAACTGCAGATGCCGTACGCCAGTCGATGAAACATCTTGAAAAATATGATTATGACTACATCTTAATCCTTTCAGGAGATCAATTGTATCAGATGGATTTCAGAGAAATGCTCGATTTTCACATTGAAAATGGTGGTGACCTGACCATTGCCACTATTCCTGTTAATGCTAAAGATGCCACTGGTTTTGGAATATTAAAATCTGATGATGACGGAAATATTACCTCTTTCTATGAAAAACCGGATTATGAAATGCTGGAAGGTCTGAAATCTGAGGTTTCGGAAGAGAATAAACATAAAGGAAAAGAGTTTCTGGCCTCTATGGGGATCTATATCTTTACAAAAACAATCTTAAAAAAGATGTTTGATGAAGGGGCTGGTGACGACTTTGGAAAAGATATTATTCCCAATTCTATTGGTAAATATAATACATTAAGTTATCAATATGAAGGCTATTGGACAGATATCGGAACTATAGAATCGTTCTATGAAGCCAACCTGGATCTTTGTTTGGATCTTCCACAATTCAACCTGTTTTCCTCTTCTCCAATTTATACAAGAGCAAGAATGCTTCCACCATCAAAAATCAATGGTTCTTATGTAAGTAAGGCTGTTTTCGGAGATGGATGCATCATTATGGCGGATAAAATTGAAAACTCCGTGATTGGAAACAGAACACGAATAGATAAAGGCAGTACCATCGTCAATTCTTATGTTATGGGAGCCGATTTTTATCAAAATACTACAGAAATTGTTCTGAATGACAGAGCAGGACGTCCGAATATGGGGATCGGAAAATACTGTTATATTGAAAAAGCTATTCTTGACAAAAACTGTTATATAGGAGATAATGTAAAGATTATTGGTGGGAAACACCTTCCGGACGGAGACTATGGAACCTATTCGGTACAGGATGGAATTGTAGTGGTGAAGAAAGGAGCTGTTCTCGCTCCGGGGACCCACATTGGATAGGAGAATTGATAAATAAATGCACATTTGGGTGGAAAAAAAACTTTTTCAGATCAGATGAGCTGAGAATATTTTACTAAATATTTAAAAAAGCATTTCATATTGAAATGCTTTTTTATTGTTTTTACATCCATTCATACATGAATTTTGAGATGTTATATGAAATAATAATCACTTTTATGGGATTAATTATTTATGTATATATTTAAACCGAAAAAACAATTGAATTATGAAAAAAAATGATCATTGTAGCTATTGCTGCTTTCGGAATGATGAGCGCTCAGAAAAATACTTTACTATTAGGAGGCAATATCGGTTATAGTAGTGATAATACCAGTGTTTCCGGCAAAAAAAGCGAAGTGGAGTCCTTTAGTTTTACCCCAACCGTAGGATATCAGTTTAACGATCACTGGACAATAGGAATCAACTCTACTATTACTTCAGGAAAAAAGCCTGATGAAATAGGGGAATTAAAAGAAAATAGTTTTGCTATTGGACCATTTGTACGTTACGCAGTTCCATTAAGTCAAACTTTTGCTGTGTATGGGGATTTAGGAGCAGGATATCAGAATATGAAAGATACCTACACCGTTGCTACTACTTCTAGCGACAGAAAAATGAATGGATTCTATGCCAATTTTACACCAGCATTGTTTATCAACTTTAAGAACAGCTTTGGCTTAAATTTCAATATTGGAGGTATCCGATATGGCTATTTGAAAGAAAGTGGAGCTGATGTTACGAATAACAGATTCAATTTCTCTTTTGGTAAAGAAATAGGTGTTGGAATATCAAAGAATTTTGGACTGAAATAATTCCTATTGAAATAAAAATTTTAAAAAATGAGCTGGAATTTTCCGGCTTTTTTGTTGATATAGAATCAAGGAAGAAGGACTTCAATGAACAAACTTTTATTAACCATTGGAGTAACGGGAACTTCCAGCTTCCATCATCCCGCTTCCTACCTTTCACTAGGTTAATTATTGTTAAACATAAAACAAGAGTGATCAGCATATTGGTCACTTTTTTTATTTGTATTACTTTTGTGCGATGCGTATTTTTAAATATCTAACAGTTCTTATTATTCTTTTAGGAGGTGCTTATGCTGCTTCCATGTATTATTTTGTGGATGAAAGTAAGAATTTTACTGTGGAGAAAGAGATTGATTATCCGGTAGATAAAGTTTTTGCACAGTTTAATAATCTTCAGAATTTTACGCGATGGAATAACTTTTTACCAGTTCACAGTCTATGGACATAGATTATTATACGCCGTATGAAGGACAGGGAAGTGCCATTAGCTATGTAGACAAACAAAATGATACTGATGGTGAAATGTTCATCCGTTATGAGAACCTTAATAAAACTTTAAAATATCAGCTTTTTGAGGATGAAAATGAAAATCCGACATTGGTTGACGTTAAATTTAAGCCTGTTTCTGCTGAAAAGACCAGAATAACGTGGTATGTACATACACCGAAACTATCTGTTTGGAGAAGAGTAGAAAACTTTTGGACAGAAGACCGCTTTGCTGAAAACATCAGCAAAAGTATGGCTAATCTTAAAAATTCACTGGGAAATAAGGTTGAAAAAGATAATCAGATGGCGGCGATTAAATATGACAGCCTGATGGTGGAAAATGAAGAAGATCAATTGTTGTTGGGAATCAATGTAAGCACCGCCAATAAAAAGGATGCGCTGTACAAAAATATCGTGATGAATTATAATAAAGTCTATAATTTTGTAACGATGGACCTTGGTAAAAGAGACGATGAATTCGGGTATCCGGTTCTGATGACTGATGCAGACAATTACAAAGATAAAGAAGTTTCCTACTTCCTCGGAATTCCACTTTCTAAGAAAATTGGAGTGTCCGACAATAACTTTAATTTTAGATCTGTAAACCCGTCTCAAAACTATGTAATGTACTACAAAGGGAGCTATGAAGGCCGAATTAAGGCTATTCAGCAGCTGATTCAGAAAGCCAAAAAAGACGAGATGCGCTTCGGAGATATCCGTCAGACCTTTATTGAACGTCCGATGGAAGGTCAGGAGGTGAACGTTAAGCTCTCATTATCAGTGTATAAATGATTTTTTTTTAATTATTTTTTTCTTAAGTTTTTTTAACGGTTTTAGACTGTTCTAACTCGGTTTTTTTTATTAAATTTGAAGATTAATTCTACAAATAAATTTTAATAAATAGATAAACTGTAATAATGGACAGATTTTCATTCCTAAACGCAGCTCATTCTCAGTTAATTGAGGATTTATACCAACAGTACTTAAAATTCCCAGATTCTTTAGAACCATCATGGAAAGCTTTCTTTCAAGGCTTCGATTTTGCTTTGGAGAACTACGGAGATGACGATAACATTCAATTTATTCAGGCTCCGGCCAACGCTGCTCCAGCAGTACAACAAATTTCTCAGGCAGTATCAAGCGGAGAAGTTCCTGAACACATCAAGAAAGAATTTAAGGTCGTAAACCTTATTGAGGCTTATAGAACAAGAGGGCATTTGTTTACAAAAACAAACCCGGTTAGAGAAAGAAGACACTATACTCCTACTTTAGATATCGAGAACTTTGGTCTTTCTGCAGCAGACTTAAACACAAAATTCAACTGTGCCGTTGAAACAGGGATGAAAGAACCTGCTACTTTGGCAGATTTAATCAAGCACCTTGAAAATATCTACTGTGACTCTATCGGGGTAGAATATACATACATCAACAATGTTGAAGAAAAAGATTTCATCAAAAAATGGCTTCAGGTAAACGAAAACCATCCAAGCCTTTCTGCGAATGAAAAAACAGAAATTTTATTAAAATTAAATCAGGCAGTAGCCTTTGAAAATTATCTTCACACAAAATTTGTAGGTCAGAAAAGATTCTCACTGGAAGGTGGAGAAACATTAATCCCTGCTTTAGATCAGCTGATCTCAAGATCTTCTCAATTAGGAGTAGATGAAGTGGTATTAGGAATGGCACACAGAGGAAGACTCAATGTTTTAACCAACATTTTCGGTAAATCTTACAAGCAGATATTCTCAGAATTTGAAGGAAAAGAATTCGAAGAAGATGTGTTCTCAGGTGACGTTAAATATCACTTAGGATCATCTAAAAAGATCAAAACTGCTTCTGGAGAAGAAGTTTGTATCAACCTGACTCCAAACCCATCTCACCTTGAAACGGTAGCGGCTTTGGTAGAAGGAATCTGCCGTGCAAAAGTAGATGATAAGTACAAAGATTACTCTAAAGTATTACCAATCATCATTCATGGTGACGGTGCTATTGCAGGACAAGGTATTGCTTATGAAGTAGCTCAGATGATGACTTTAGAAGGTTATAGAACAGGAGGTACAGTTCATATCGTTGTCAATAACCAGGTTTCATTTACAACAAATTACATGGACGCTAGATCTTCAACATACTGTACAGACATTGCAAAAGTTACAGAATCTCCTGTAATGCACGTAAATGCTGACGATGCTGAAGCTGTGGTTCACGCGATCCATTTTGCTGCTGATTTCAGAGCGAAATTCGGAAAAGATGTTTATATCGACCTTTTAGGATATAGAAAATATGGGCATAATGAAGGTGATGAGCCAAGATTTACCCAGCCTAACTTATATAAAACAATTTCAAAACACCCGAATCCAAGAGAAATTTATAAAGATAAATTACTTAAAGACAGTGTTACTTCTAACGATGTAATTGCTAAAATGGAAACGGAATTCAAAGCTCTTCTAGATAAAGACTTTGATGCTTCTAAAGAAATTGAGAAAAACGTAATGGACGTGTTCATGGCTGAAGATTGGGTAAACTATCCAATCGGAAAAAGAGGAGCAGTTCAGTTACCGGTTGATACAAAATATGACTTAGCTAAGTTGAAAGAATTGGCGATTAAAATGTCAACACTTCCAGCGGATAAGAAATTTATCAATAAAATTACAAGACTTTTCGATAACCGTGTTAAAGCGATTGAAGGAAACTCATTAGATTGGGCACTAGGAGAGTGGTTAGCATATGCTACACTTCTTGTAGAAGGTCACAATGTGAGAATTTCCGGGGAAGATGTAGAAAGAGGTACATTCTCTCACAGACACGCTGTCGTAAAAACAGAAGATACCGAAGAAGAATATATCCCATTAAAACACGTTTCAGAAAGCAGATTTGATGTATTCAACTCTCACCTTTCAGAATATGGTGTTCTAGGTTTCGACTACGGATATGCAATGGCTTCTCCAAATACATTAACGATCTGGGAAGCTCAGTTTGGAGATTTCGTGAACGGTGCACAGATTATTGTTGACCAGTACTTAGCTGCTGCAGAAGAAAAATGGAAAATCCAGGACGGATTGGTGATGTTATTGCCACACGGTTCAGAAGGACAAGGTGCAGAACACTCTTCAGCAAGATTAGAGAGATTCTTAACACTTTGTGCTAACGAAAACATGGTAGTAGCAAACATTACTTCACCAGCCAACTACTTCCACTTATTAAGAAGACAGTTGAAATGGGCATTCAGAAAACCATTGGTAATAATGAGCCCTAAATCTTTATTGAGACATCCTAAAGTGGTTTCTCCGCTTGAAGATTTCGCAACAGGTTCATTCCAGCCAATTTTAGATGATCCAACTGCAGATCCTAAAAAAGTAGAAAAATTAGTTCTTTGTTCAGGTAAACTATACTTCGAATTATTAGCGAAGAAAGAAGAATTGAATTGTGAAAATATTGCATTAGTAAGATTCGAGCAGTTATATCCGCTTCAGACTGATGCTATTGAAGCAATCTTCAACAAATACGAAAACAGAAAACAATTAGTGTGGGCTCAGGAAGAACCTGAAAACATGGGGGCTTGGTCTTATATCCTGAGAAACTTCAGAGATACAGGAATCCAGGTAGTATCTCCGGTACCAAGCGGTGCTCCTGCTCCAGGTAGCCACAAAATGTTTGAGAAAAACCAAAATGCAGTAATCAATAGAGTGTTCGACAGAGACGATGCTCCTGCAAAAAGACCTGTTACAGCTTAATTAAAATAATATCCAATTAAAAAATAAAAAATACTCGATATGTCAGTTTTAGAAATGAAAGTTCCTTCACCGGGCGAATCAATCACAGAAGTTGAAATTGCAACTTGGCTTGTAAAAGATGGTGATTATGTAGAAAAAGATCAACCTATCGCTGAAGTAGATTCAGACAAAGCAACTCTTGAATTGCCAGCAGAACAAAGTGGTGTTATCACTTTAAAAGCAGAAGAAGGTGAGGTGGTACAAGTAGGTCAGGTAGTTTGTTTAATTGATATGGATGCTGCAAAACCAGCTGGTGGTGCACCTGCTGCTGAAGCTCCAAAACAGGAAGAAGTAAAAGCTGCTGAACCTGCTAAACAAGAAGCTCCGAAACCTGCTGCTCCAGCTGCTGCTCCAACAACTTATGCTACAGGAGCTCCATCTCCGGCTGCTAAGAAAATCCTTGACGAAAAAGGAATGGATGCTGCACAGGTTTCAGGAACAGGAAGAGACGGAAGAATCACTAAAACTGATGCTGAATTGGCAGCAGTTCCTGCATTAGGAGGAAGCCCTCTTACAGCTACAGGTTCTAGATCTACTACTACAACTAAACTTTCAGTTTTAAGAAGAAAAATCGCTCAGAGATTAGTTTCTGTGAAGAATGAAACAGCGATGTTAACAACTTTCAATGAAGTTGACATGTCTGAAATCTTCAGATTAAGAAAACTATATAAAGAAGAATTTGCTCAAAAACACGGAGTAGGACTTGGTTTCATGTCTTTCTTCACAAAAGCGGTTACAAGAGCATTAGAAATGTATCCTGATGTGAATGCATCAATTGATGGAGACTTCAAAGTAAACTATGATTTCTGCGATATTTCAATTGCGGTTTCAGGTCCTAAAGGATTAATGGTTCCTGTATTGAGAAATGCAGAAAACATGTCTTTCAGCGCTGTTGAAGCAAACATCAAAGATCTTGCTACAAAAGTAAGAGATGGTAAAATTACTGTTGATGAAATGACTGGTGGTACTTTCACGATTACAAACGGTGGTACTTTCGGATCTATGTTATCTACACCAATCATCAACCCGCCGCAATCTGCAATCTTAGGAATGCACAACATCATCCAGAGACCAGTAGCTGTTGACGGACAGGTAGTAATCAGACCAATGATGTATGTTGCAATGTCTTATGACCACAGAATTATTGATGGAAAAGAATCTGTAGGATTCCTGGTAGCAGTAAAAGAAGGTATCGACAATCCTGTTGAAGTATTAATGGGAGGTGACGAAAGAAAAGGCCTTGGATTATAGTTTTTAATAAAATTATAATGTAAATATATAATCTCGCCTTAAAAAAGGCGAGATTTTTGTATCTATTAAGAAAAATACTACAATGATGTTTTCAAAAATGACTTCCAATATCAAAGTTTCAGTAATACCTGAATATGATAGTAAAAACAGTTATCCTTCCGAAAACCGTTATGTTTTCAAGTACAATATCACCATAGAAAATGACGGAAGCTTTCCTATAAAAGTACTGAAAAGAAAATGGCTCATCTTTGATGTAGGATTCGGATATACAGAGATTATCGGTGACGGCGTCATCGGCCTGACTCCAGAAATAGGAACCGGCGAAAATTTCGCTTATTTTTCCAATGTAATGCTTCGTTCCGGAGTAGGCAATATGAGCGGAAAATACCTGATTAAAAACCTGGAAACACAGGAAACTTTAGAGATCGATATCCCGAAATTTAATCTGCTCTCGGAAGTTTTAAGTAATTAAAAGAATTATTCTTTAATCAATTGATGTCTGCTAATACCACTTTGAGATTTTACTTCCATAAAGTAGCCCCCTTTCAGCAGGTTAGAGACATTAATTTCAGTATCGGAAGAATGACTTTGAAGGATTAATTTTCCTTCCGGATTATAGACTTTTATCCATTCCACACGTTCAGTATTTTTAAGATGAATAACACCTTCCTTTACAGGATTAGGGTAAATGCTTACTGTTTTGTAGGATTGTTTAGACTGGTTCTCCTTGGTTCCCAAAAGTCCTGAGTGATAAAAAGCCTGATCTCCATAGCTGTTGGTGATAACAAGATCTCTCGTTCCACCGTTATAAGTAATCTGATAGTTATAATTATTAGCGCTTAAGCTAAAATATTCATAATACTGAGTATAAAAAGCTATATTTTCAGGAAGTGTACAGGTATTTGTATTTCCAACTCCCATAGCCCAGGAATTAAAGCTATTGGCAGTTATTTCAATATTATATAGCTTGGCCCAAATATTAGCTCCGCATATAGGAGCGTTCATGTCTGTCGTAGCGTTAGGTCCAGATGAAAATGTTAAAACAGGGCTAGCTATTTCACTGTTTTGAGGAAGAGTATAGGTAACGTTACTTTTTACGATTTTCTTTAAATGCCAGTCTGCACCATGAAGTGCTGTTTGGGCATGGATAAAAGTACCGGCGATTGCGGTAAGAGATAGTAAAATTTTTTTCATGGTTTTTGTTTTAAAGTTACAGTTTTTTAATATAGTTCTTTAAAACAGATTCATTTATTTCCTCATTTCTTGTAATAAAAAGCTTTTCAAATGCCAACAGGGATATTTTTGCACAAACCTCTGCATCAGCACCCGCTCTGTGGTGGTTGAATTGAATCTGATGGTATTCTGCCAAAGGTTTCAGACCATATTTTGGAAGATAGTTCCATGATTTTTTGGCAAGCTGTATGCTGCACAAGTAATTCATTTTAGGAGGGAATATTCCATAATGTTCAAAACAGCCTCTTAAAACTGAAGCATCAAACCCTGCATTATGGGCAATCATCAGTGATCCATACATTAATTCTTCTGCCTCATACCAAATCTCATCAAAGGTAGGAGCATCCTGTACATCTTCCGGCTGTATGCCGTGTACTGCAATATTGAATTTACTAAAATAGGGGAAACTGGGAGGTTTTATTAACCATGTTTTCGTCTCAACAATCTTGGAGTCCTGTACCACACAGATTCCCATCTCACAAGCAGAGCTTTTCTCATGAGTGGCTGTTTCAAAATCTATTGCACAGAAATCCATTGATATAATATTGATTAATTGTTATTGTTTTAACAGATTTTTATTTAATGTTCTAAAGATCAACATTCCAGGTTGGATACAATGTAACACTATCTGCTGCTTTTAATTTATTTCTTGTTTCCACCTAAAAAATGTTTAAAGATTAGCCATTTTGACTGATAGAATTGATCTTTCTGATGGTTCTGACGAAGTTTCCAGGTTCCGGGAAGTTGTGTGTAGAAACCAAAATGGGCCCTTAAAACAGCCCAAAGGTGTGGAAATCCATACTTTAATCCAAAATAAATTCCAGCGACTCCATCCAGACAAAGCCTGAAAAAGATCAGCCAGATCAGTTTAGGAAATGGAAGGTTCTTAAGCATCATAGACAGATTATTCCTAATATTTAGATACGTTTTCTGAGCACTCTGCTTGTTCAGAGTTCCACCGCCTACATGGTATACTGTAGATTTTCCCGTATAAAAGATCTTCTTTCCTGAATTAATGAGTCTCCAGCAAAGATCAATTTCTTCCTGATGGGCAAAAAAACGTTCATCAAAACCTTTCTGTTCCCAAAAATCTTTGGAACGGATAAAAAAGCAGCATCCTGATGCCCAGAAAATTTCTGTTTCATCATTATATTGTCCTTTGTCTTCCTCTAGATCATCAAATACACGTCCTCTGCAGTAAGGATAGCTTAAATTGTCTATTAAACCACCTCCAGCACCTGCAAATTCAAAGGATTTTTTATTATGATAAGATAATATTTTAGGTTGAATAGCTGAAATTGTTGAATTCTTTTGAAATAAACTCAATACTGGTTCTATCCAGTTTTCTGTAACTTCTACATCCGAATTAAGAAGACAGTAATATTCATTGTTAATCTTCTTCAATCCTTCATTATAGCCTCCTGCAAACCCATAGTTTTTATCATTTCTAATGATTTTTACAGAAGGAAAATGGGTATTTAAAAATGTTATAGAATCATCTGTAGAAAGATTATCAATAACATAAATATCTGCATCTTGAGAAAACTGAACTACACTCGGAAGAAATTTTTCCAGCCAGTTTTTCCCATTCCAGTTTAAGATGGCAACCGCCAGTTTGTTCTGCATGTACATCTAATTTTTTTCAGTATCAAAGATTTTAATAGAGTCCTGATACTTCCACTTTCTGTGAGACCAAAGATAATTATCCGGATGCTTGTGTAAGGTGTTTTCAAGCATCTTGTGAAATTTTCTTACCACCTCATGCTCTGTAAATTTTTCATTATCCGGGTAGATTCTGTAGTAATTCACTTGATAGTAACCACGTTTCACTTTTTTCATTTCACAATAAATAAAAGCGAGATCCATTCGGGTAGCTAATTTATCATAACCGATGAAAGCAGGCGTTCGTTGATTCAAAAACTCTAAACCATACGTAACATGAGAGAAATGTGGAGTTTGATCTGCCACAAACATATAGATAGAATCACCATTATTAGGCGATTTAAATATGTTTCTAATAACTTCATTGGCTTCCAGGGCTTCATTTCCGAACTTATTTCGAACTTTTTTCATCTGGTTTTCCCAAAAATTACTGTTTACTTTTCTGTACACCGGATGGCAGTGCTTTTGGGGGACAATTTTTGCTAAAGCATTAATCCATTCCCAATTAAAGACATGCCCTGCAAGTAAAATAATATTTTTACCTTCTGCTTTCACTTCGTGAAACAGATCCTGATTGATATGCTGCATCCGCACTCTTGCTTCTGTTTCAGAAATACTGAATGATTTGATGGTTTCTACCAGGTAATCGGAAAAGTTGTGATAGAATTTTTTTCGGATTTTCTGAATCTCATCCTCTGATTTTTCAGGAAAGGAATTTCTAAGATTTTGGGTAATCACTTTTTTCCTATACCCTACCAAATAGTAATTTAGGAAGAACATAACGTCCGAAAAAACATACAATATTCTAAGCGGAAGTTTTGAGATGAAAAATAATATTTTGATTAAAAAGCTCATAAAACAGGCAAATTTAGTGATAAAAAAATTATGGTTCTATTTTTGTAGGGAGATAAGTAATATTTTTTTATTTTTATGTTATGAAAAAATTAACAATTTTAGCTTTTCTGGGATTAGGTGTATTAAGCTTTTCACAGAATACCAATCTACCAAAAGAAGAAAGAGTACGAGATAATGCGCTTTTGGTAAAAACTGATCATGCAGAATTGGATGCGAAGAAGAAAGCTGCAGAAGAAAAGGCAAAACTTCCGAAACCATATAATCCAAAAGCTGATGCTCAGGCAGATATTAATAAATTAGTAGCGCAGGCTAAAAAAGAAGGGAAAAATATTATGATCCAGGCTGGTGGAAACTGGTGTATCTGGTGTCTTCGATTTAATAACTTCGTACAGCAAACTCCTGAATTGAAAGAATTAGTAGATAAAAACTATTTATATTATCACCTGAATTATTCTCCGGATAATAAAAATGAAAAAGTTTTTGTTCAGTATGATAATCCAGGTGAAAAGTTTGGATATCCTGTGTTTATCGTTTTGGATAAGAATGGTAAAATGATTAAAGTTCAGCAGAGTGATGTACTTGAAGAAGGAAAAGGGTACAGTAAAGACAAGGTAAAAGAATTTTTCAACGCTTGGAAACCTAAAGCATAAAAACATAAGGTTGTTTCTACTGGAAGCAACCTTTTTTATTAATATCCTTGTTACAAATTTTCAGAGCAATTTTTTAATCCAGCTTAATTTTTTCTCAGAATACGGTGGGTATTTAATATTAGGTTCACCCCAGGTCGCTTTTTCCAGAATTGCTTTCTGGTGAGAGAAGGCTGCAAAACCGAATTTTCCATGATAATTTCCTATTCCTGAATTTCCTACGCCTCCAAATGGCAGATTGTCATTGCTCAAATGCATTACAACATCGTTAATACACCCGCCTCCAAAAGATAATCTTTGTGTAAAGTTTTCCTTTTCTTCAGCATTATTGGTGAAAAGATAAGCTGCCAGAGGTTTTTCCAGCTCCAATACAGCATTCAGAGCTATATTGTAGTTGCTAAAGCTGATAACAGGTAAGAGAGGTCCAAAGATTTCTTCTTCCATGATTGGATCTTTCCAGTCTATATTGTGAAGAATAGTAGGTTCTATATATCGATTTTCTTCATCAAAATTTCCACCAAAGTATATTTTTTCTTGATCAATAAGATGGATCAAGCGCTGAAAATTTCGTTGATTGATGATCCGGGTATATTGTTCAGAATCCGCACTGTATTTGAATTCTCTACTATATTTTCTCAACATTTCCAGAAACTGTTCCTGTATGCTTTCATCTACCAATAAATAATCAGGAGCAACACAGGTCTGCCCGGCGTTCAGGAATTTTCCCCACACAATTCTTTTGGCAGCAATCTCAAGATTGGCATTTTTAGTAACAATGGCAGGAGACTTTCCTCCCAATTCAAGAACAACGGGTGTTAAATGCTCGGCTGCTGCTTTATAGATGATTTTCCCAACTTTGGTACTTCCTGTAAAGAATATTTTATCAAATTTCAATTTCAGAAGCGCTGTTGTTTCATCAATTCCACCTTCGTATACATACAAATATTCAGGAGGAAAGTTCTTATTGATGATGGTTGACATTGCTTTCATGGTATTTTCTGCAATTTCACTTGGTTTCAGAATACAGCAGTTTCCGGCAGCCATAGCGGCAATAATAGGAGATAGGGATAATTGATAAGGGTAATTCCATGCTCCAATCACCAGAATATTACCCAATGGTTCGGAATGAATCTTACTCTTTCCAAGCTGATTCACCAGATTTGTGCTTACTTTTTGGGGTTTTGCTAGTGATTTTAGATTTTTCAGATAATAGTCAATATCATTCAGAATAAAAGAGATCTCTGTAGTGAAGGTATCAAATTTAGATTTGCCAAAATCTTTGTAAATAGCTTCGTAGAGCATGTTTTCGTTGGAGATGATAAGGTTTCGGAGCTTTTCAATATACATTTTTCTGAAGGCAAGGCTTTTGGTTTGCTGTGTTTTGAAAAAGTCTCTCTGACTCTGTAAAATTTCTTCGATTTCCATGTGATGGCTTTTCAGTTAAACGTAAGTGCTGATTTGATATTATAATGAAAAAAACGCAACAATAAACCGGCCAAAGTTGGGGGGATGGGAATTGGAAATGGAAAGTTGAAGGAATTTTTGAGGCTTAGAAGATGTTGGTTATTTAAAGATTATTTTAATCCAACCTTAGATTTTCAAACGCTATGATCGCTAAGATAACTTTAATGCTGCTTATCTTTCCGTTCGCAAAGGCACTTCGTTCAGCTAGGGCTGTGGATTACAACCTTTGCTGAGTGAAACGCCTTTGCGTACGTTTATAGTCTATTTCATTTTAAGTCTTTGCGAAAAATGTGTTAAGAATAAAGAAATTAATTTCCTAAACTCACAGAGGTATTGAAGTCTTCAAGAACTTCCATCTTCTAGCATCCTGCTCCCTTTCCTTTCTTCCCACCTCCAGCTTCCTCACATAATATTTCTCACTGCTATTCTCACTGGATGATAAAGTAGTAATAGGAGAGCGGTGATAAAAGCCAGCCAGAATAAACCTGTGAATATTTCCATATTGGAAAGCAGAATAGATTGAGCAGTTATCTTTGCTTTAAAGGCTCCTGCAGTCATAGATAAAGACTCATTAACCGGAAGTTTTGAGATATTGGCTCCGAAAATCTGATTCCACTGACTGTAGAAGACCGGATTGGTATCGGTAAGATTGAAGCTTAAGACATCCGAATGCTTTAACGTTAAAAACAACATTCCGTTTTGCATTAAGGCATATCCAATGGCAGTGGCCCAGAAACGGGTAGTGGTTCCCATGGCACTGGCATTAGCCACATATTGTTCCGGCATTCCTGAAATGAGAAAGAATACTAAAGGAGTAAATAATAAACCCTGAGCCACTCCCTGAAGAAAGAGAGGCGGGCAGATGGTGGTAAGTGTAGTATCCGGATAAAAAGTATAGGTAAACCATGCACTGTCTATGGCCAGTAAAAGAAAGCCTGCAAAAAAGATAATCCTGGAAGAAACACCACGAACCAGACAAACTCCAGATAAAAAGACTCCGATAAGTGTCCCGGCCACATTCCAATATTGAATGTTGACAATATAATCCCATGGCCATTTCCATACCGTTGCCATTATACTGTATACATTATTTAGCCCTGAGCGGATAAGATAGAAGATGAAAAAGAGGATCATTCCCACCATCACATTTTTAGAACTGAAAATTTCAAAATGGAATAAAGGCCGTTTTGAATTCCTTTGTTTCAGCATAAATAAACCTCCTGAAATGAGAAATATAAACAAACAAAGAATAATAGAATCAGACTCAAACCACATAAGTCTTTTTCCATACACGATAGCATAGGCTCCCGATTGAAGACAAACCCAAAGCAAAAACCAACTTGGAATATCCATTTGGTATAATGGTTTTTTAGGAAAGAAACGATTTTTATTGAAAATGACAAAGCCCAAAATCAAGACAAAAACGTGGAAATAAGCCATCATTAAAATCATATGCCGGTAATCATAATCCTGAATGCTTGATTTAAGTAAAGTTGTTGTCACGGTTCCTCCTGTCAGCATAAGTGCATACATAAAAAGGTAGGCAATCACTTTAGCATGTTTTGTTTTTAATTCAGCTATAATTAATGGCAAAAAAATAGCACCTTCCAGTAATCCAAAGAATCCCTCTAAAAAACGGATCACCAGGATCACATGATAATCATTGGTGACAGATAAAATATAAAGAAGAATTACAGAAACGGAAGACATCAGCAGTACATAATACTTCACACTAAAATAAGACATGAACCTCTGTAAAACCAAAAGTGTGACTACAAAAGTTCCATACATCAGCATCATTAAATATTGGATGTCATCTGAGTCCACATCCATAAAAGAAGAGGTAAAAGCACTATTGGAATGCAATAATGACAACAGCATAATGTGTGGAAATAAGGCCAGGATGAGAAGAGGCAATTTCAACCATTGCGGTAACCATTTATGATAAACTGTATTGTGTTGCATAATTGTTTGGAAAGCTAATGAAAACCTTGAGTTTACTGTTTAGCTGTTTATGGTAATAAAATGCGAAAAGACAAAAAGGCAAAGGGGTAAAGTAAAAGGTAAAATGACAAATATGCTTAAAGAAAAAATTAACAGATCTGTACGTTGCGGTCTTGCCTTTTCGCAGAAAAATAATTTTAATTTAAAGATTTGAAAATGATTATAAAACCAGGTATTTTTATACTCTAATACTCTAATACTCTAATACTCTAATACTCTAATACTCTAATACTCTAATACTCTAATACTCTAATACTCTAATACTCTATACTCTCAAACTAAATCTTCTTTGCACTCACCAGAACATTCATTCCGGAAAGCAGCTTTTCATTGTCTTTGTTATGATCTAATATAATTTTTACTGGAAATCTCTGCTCTATTTTTACAAAGTTTCCTGTAGCATTATCTGGTTTTATCAAAGAAAATTGAGAGCCTGATGCAGGAGAAACAGAAAGAATTTTTCCTTTGAATTCAACATCAGGGTAAGCATCTGCGGTGATGATGACTTCTTTGGTCTGATCGATCTGCCCGAGTTGGGTTTCCTTATAATTGGCAATAATCCATTTTTCTTTGCTTACGATTTGTACCAATGCTTGCCCTTCTTTAATCAGTTGTCCTTCCTGGATCGTTTTTTTTCCTACCCAGCCGTCATAAGGGGCTTTAATTACAGTGTATGAAAGGAATAATTTTGCATTATTCAGATTGGCCGAACTTTGCTGAATCTGGCTCTTTGCCGGAGCCACTTTAGTCTGTTGTTCATTGGCACCTGCTCTCACTGCATTTTTCTGCTGTTCCAGGGCTAAAAGATTAGCTTTTGATTGTTCATAGGAGGCTTTTACGTTTTCAAAATCCTGTTCTGTGGCGGCATCTTCAGCTAACAGGTTTTTATACCTTTTGTAATCCTGTTCTGTTCTCCAGATATCAATTTTGGCAGAAGCAATTTTAGCATCAATGATTTTCGTATCACTTGCTTTGGTATGTACTGAACTTTCAATTGTGGTGATATTTTCAGTAGTTGTATTAAGATTCGCTTCAGCCATATGCACCTGATTCACAAATTCCCTGTTATCAATGACAATCAGGGTGTCTCCCTGGTGTACAAACTGGTTTTCGTTAAACTTTATGGTTTTGATGAACCCTGAAACCTTGCTGGAAACAGGAGTGATATATTGTTCGATCTGTGCATCATTGGTTGTCACATTTTTCCTCGAAAAAAGATAGAAGCTCACCATTCCTGTAACTCCGCTTATGATAAGGATCCATGCTAATAAAGTAATGGTTTTGTTGATTCTTTTTTCCTTTTGTGTCAGTTGTTTCTGTGCCATAGTTTTTATAAGTTTCCAATCGTATATTGAAGTTGATAGTATTTTAGTTGTCGGTTAATTTTTACGGAAATAAGGTTAGATTCAGCTTCCAGATAGGTATTATCTGCATCAATCAGTTCAGTGATAAGACTCAGTTTATTCGCGTATTTTGTTCTTACAATACGGTAGTTTTCCTTAGCTTGGTCAATGGCTTCTTCAGCAATTTTTACCTTTTGATTGGTTTCTTCAAACTTTTTGTAGGCCTCATATACATTATGTCTTATCTTTTCTTCGTTTTCCTCAATCTGAAGTTTGGCAAGATCTATATTTTCTCTTGCTTCCTGCATTTTATATTTGTTTTTGTATAGGTTTTCGATAGGATAGGTAAGGTTCAGTCCGATCATTCCCAAACGATAGGCATAAGGTTCAGGAGGAAAGAACATCATATTGGGGTATTTCAGAAAATATTCTCCGCCCGCTGTTATTTTTGGGAGATAATTTGCTTTAGTAATTTTCTGATCCAGCTCTCTTAATGAAAGGTTTTTATGGGTAATTCCAACTGATTCATTCTTATGTAAAGCAGTTTCTGTTAACTCATCAATATAGGGGATGGCTGCTTTGTCGGAGATCAGATCCTCTGTGTCTATATGCATTTCCTGTTGTTCAGGAAGAGAAAGGATGGTTTTCAGTTTATGCTCAGCAATCTGTATGTCATTATCCAGTTCTGTCCAGCTCATTTTGTGATTAGAAAGTTGTAGTGAAGTTCTCAGCACTTCGTTCACCGTAACTACACCATTAGCTTTTAAAGCTTTTACCTGTCTAATATTCACAGAATCCTCTTTCATTTTATCGTTAATAAGGGACTGCTGTTCTTTTAAGTGATGAATTTGCAGAAAAGCGGTAATGACTTCCATGGTAAGCTGTCTTTCATCCAGATGGGTTCTTAAAGCTGAAACTTCAGTATCAATCGCTGCTTTTTTCTCTGTATTTTTTATTTTTCCACCCATATAAACAGGGATAGAAGCAGATAAAGTAAAATCATACATTCCGTTGATCGCATCATATTTTGTTGGTGTATTAAATACGCCATCCTGATACTGGAAAAGATTGGTAACCTGGTTGTAGCTGGTATGAAATTCAACATCCGGAAGTTTTTCCATTTTAAGGTCTTTCTCTTTAGTGGCAGATATTTTCTGTTTTAGATGACTAATCTGGATGCTTTTGTTGTTTTTTAACCCAATTTCTATAGCCTGTTGCAGACCAAGATGTTGGTAATCTATCATTTGTGAGTGTAAAAGGTTGCTCAATAATAAGCACAACGCTATGCACTGATATCGGCATGCGTTAAATATCATATTCATAAATTAATTAAAGGATTTTTGCTAAAAAGATTTTGATACTGCAAATTTACGATGTGAGATGACTGACCCTATTTGTGAAAGCAGAAAAAGATTTGTTCATTTACGCCATTTTGAAAATTATACCTATCTTTATTTCATGAATGATAGTCATTTTAAAGCCGTAGAGGAAGAGGATGCTGAATTTTATGTGTATCATGTTCTTACCGGGAATATCACAACAGATATTCATTATCACAGTTCTGCCCAATTAGTCTATGCAGAAGGGGGTATTGTACATGTTTTTACAGATCTGAAGCACTGGTATCTTCCGGCGAGATGTTTTATGTGGATTCCTGCTGGTACACCACACTATCTATTTTCTACCAGTCCCAAAGTTGATTTATATAATTTTTATATTAAAAAAGAAGAAGGAGAGAATGGCTTCTTTGATGAAATTAATATTTATTCTGTGAATGAATTGCTTCGGGAAATGATTTTATATACCAAAGATTGGAATGGGAAAATCACAAAAAAAGATAGTTCAAAATATTATTTCCTTAAAGCTCTTAAAGGTGTTTTACAAGAAAAAAAACACAAGCATCTGGCATTTCCGATACAGCATCCATTTCCCAAAGATGAAACCTTACTGAAGATTGCTAGATATATTCATGCTAATCTTGAGAAGCCTCTAACGATTGAATCTACAGCCAAAGAGTTCGGAATGAGTACAAGAACCCTTTCCAGAAAGTTTAAAGAAATTTTGGGTATGAACTACGTTCGTTTCCTGAGAGCTTTAAGAATTACCCGTTCTTTAGAGTTAATGCTGGAAGGAAAGTATAATATGTACGAGATTGCGATGATGGTAGGCTACAATAGCCTGTCTTCTTTCAGTAATATCTTTAAAAAGGTAATCGGAGTAGCGCCTACAGAATATCAACAGAAATTGAGAGGAAATAGGTAGTGAGTGGGAGTGTTTGAGAGTTTTTAGGATAAGAGAATGATAGAATGAATTGAGTACGCTGAATCACATATATCTTGATTCTTGGCTCTTTGTTCCTTGTTCTACCAATCTTACTGCACAAAAAAACCACCTCAAATAATTGAAGTGGTCTTTGTATGGTGAGAAATTCTCAGTCGCTTATTAAGCTTCTTCAGATTTAGCCTCTTCCTTCTTAGCAGCAGGAGCAGCTACAACTGGAGCATCAGAAACGATGTCGAATTCGTAGTTGTACTCAACATTTCTGTGAAGTCTGATAAGAGCAGCAAATTTACCAGTTCTCTTGATAGTGTTACCAGGAATTTTGATATATTTTTTCTCTACAGAAACACCAGCTTTTTCTAAAGCAGCAGATAGATCAGCATTGTTGATAGATCCGAATAATTTATCACCAGTACCTACTTTTGCAGGAATAGTGATAGAAGTTTTCTTCAATTGCTCAACTACAGCGTTAGCAGCAGCGATTAATTTAGCTTCTTCTTCTTTTCTAGCCTCTAATGTAGCTTCTAAAGCAGCTTTGTTTTTTGGGGTAGCTAAAAGAGCAATTCCTTGAGGAATTAAGAAGTTTCTAGCATAACCTGGCTTTACGTTTACGGTATCAAACTCAAGTCCTAAGTTTTCTACGTCTTTTTTAGGATAATTTCCATTGTTGTTGTCCTTTTTAAGATTTTAGTTTTATAATCTAAAATCAAGTTAGAATTAATGATGTATTCAGCAACAAAAGAAGAGATTGCTCTCTTCTTTTATTTATTTTTTGTCTTATTTTAATAAGTCAGCTACGTAAGGTAGTAAAGAAAGGTGTCTTGCTCTTTTGATAGCAGCAGAAACTTTTCTTTGGTATTTTAAAGAAGTTCCAGTGTATCTTCTTGGTAAGATTTTACCTTGCTCGTTTACAAATTGTAATAAGAAGTCAGCATCTTTGTAATCAACGTGCTTAATTCCGTATTTTTTGAATCTACAATATTTCTTTTCAGATTTTGTATTGATATCAAGCGGAGTAAGGAATTTTACTTCTGATTCTCCTCCAGCTGAGGCTTGTTTAGCCATTTCATCTATTGCCATGTCTTGTCTTTTTTAAAAAATAGGGTTAATTAATTAAGCTTTAGCTGCTTTTACTTTAGCTCTTCTTGTTACAGCGTACTCAATAGCATGCTTGTCAAGTTTTGTAGTAAGGTAACGGATAACTCTCTCGTCACGTTTGAATGCTAATTCTAAGTCAGCTACTACAGAACCTTCTCCTTTAAATTCGATTAAAGTATAGAACCCATTCTTTTTCAATTGGATTGGGTAAGCTAATTTTTTTAATCCCCAGTTTTCTTTAGCAACGATTTCGCAGTTCTTTTCTTTGATAAGATCTACATACTTGTTCACTGCTTCCTCTACCTGTGACTCAGATAGAACGGGAGTTAAAATGAAAACAGTTTCGTAATTGTTCATAATGTTAAATGAATTTGTTAATTATTTCGAGGTGCAAAATTAGAAATTATATTTTTAATATGCAAGAGTATTTATGAAATAATGGAGTATTCATGGTAAGAGTTTGAGTGTTGATGGTGTTTTTGTACCTTTGCCACACGAATTTTTTATTTCATGAAAACTAAATTTTACACACTGCCATTATTGTTGATGGGAATTATCTGTTACTCACAGGATAAAATTTCCAAGAAGAACGGAACCTCTTTTGAGGCTAAGATTATCGAAGTTGGGGCTTCAAATATTACTTACAAAGAACTGGATTATCTGGATGGGCCGAGCCATTCATTAAACAAATCAGAAATTTATAAAATCACTTATGCTAACGGAAAGGAAGATCTTCTGGGTAAATATCATAATGTTGATGAAGTGAAAACCTTTATTGCTGATAAAATCAGAGAATTTGGAGCAGATCGTGATAACGGAATGCTGAGACTTGCCGCAGAATTTGATGGAAATAATATCAGAATAAACTCAGTAGATAAAAATGGAAAGCTCTATTACGAAGGAGATTGGTGGAATCTGAGTAATGTAGTGGACTTTCATAAGGTGTCAAAAAGGAAAAATGGGGATGCGTTTTTAAATATCGTCACCTATAAAGTAAAAAGATCAAGTGAAAAACTGGATAAGTTGGTGATTAGAGTCATCAATTACGGAGTTGCTGAAGAATTATCAGAAGCCTTCAAAGATTTAAATATCATGCTAAAAAAAGACCTGTAAATAGGTCTTTTTTTATGAATAAATTTATTCTTTTCTAATCTCTGTTAAAAAATTCACTTTCAATACATCATACAAAGAATGTCTGCTTACTAAGATGGATGCAATAGATGAAACCATACCGGCAAGCATCAGGTGAAAAATCAATGAATGCCTATCTGTCATTTCCAGCACAATGATGGCTGATGTAAACGGAGCACGCGTAATACCGGTAAGAAAAGCAACCATTCCGCCCAGAACAACTACATTGGTTTCATTAGGTGTTAAATGGATAATCCCTGAAATAACAGATCCAATACTTGCTCCGGCAGATAGAGCAGGCGCAAAAATACCACCGGCACCTCCTGAAGTAAAAGACAGGGCAGGGCCTAGCATTCTTAAAATAGGAACATACCAGTCTTCATGCTTATCCTTCGTAAAAAGTACTCGTTCCATAATCTCCTTTCCTGACCCTAAAATTTCACGATTGATGAAATAGGCGATAGAAGCAATAATTAGGGCACATACAATCAGAAATATAACATTCGCTTTGTCGGTTTTCAATGTTTTCTTTTTCCATCCATTGATCTTAAGCATAATTACCGAAAGCTGGCTTGCAAGGATTCCAGCTGTAGCAGCAACAAGCATAATGGGAAACATCACCATCAGAGAAACATCGTTCGTTTTTGGATATCCTAAATATAAATAAGATCCTGCCAAAGTCTGTGCAGTAAGACCTGCAATAATAACAGCGGTAAATAAAGCTGTTTTAAAATAGTTGATATGGGTTTTTGATAATTCTTCTACCGCAAATACAATTCCGCCAAGAGGAGTGTTAAAGGCTGCTGCAAGTCCGGCTGCTGCACCCGTCATAATCATATTCTTTTTTGAGATTTTTGGCCACCAGTCAGGAAGATATTCATTCACTTTTCTAAAAACAGAACCTGCAATCTGGATAGTAGGGCCTTCACGACCTACAGCACCACCTCCAATGACCAGAACTACAGAAGAAATGATTTTGAAAATAATGATTTTAAGGCTTAGAAGGCTTCTTATCTTTTTATGTTCTTTTGGATTAGCGAGTTCTACGGCTGCCATCACCTGAGGAATACCACTTCCTTTAGCGTTGGGCGCAAATTCTTTGACCAGCCACCAGGAAAGTACAAATCCAATCGGGGCAATGATGAAAATCATCCATGCGTGCCAGTTAAAGATAAAATTCATAAGGTTTTCACCCCAGGCGAATATTTGTGCATATAAGACTGCAAAAAAACCGGTAATCACAGATCCGATCCAAAAGGGAATAGCTTGCAAAAGATTGTGTTTCAGCTGTTCATTCCGGATGTTGTCAAACGATTTCTTTATGGATTTACGAATAAGGATGAGAATTTTCAGCATTTGTAAGTTTTGAAGGATGAAATTACGGTAAAATTTTGAAAATTATATTTCTTCTAAAAATTTTGAGACGATGAAAATATGATCTGGAATATAAAAATACATGATTTTTAATAAGATTTCTCATTTAGAATGAATTTTGGGAAAATAGAAAAAACCTGATTAGATATCAGGTTTTTTCAAGTTTAATATTTAATTACTTCTTTTTCATTAAGTCCTCTATCTTCTGAATCATTTTTACAGCATTCGTATTTTCCGGATTTAACGCTAATGATTTTTTATAATGCTCTAAAGCCAAAGCATAATTTTTCGCATAGAAATACCCTTCACCCAAGCTGTCAAAAGCATTTGCCGACTGTGGATTTTCTTTCACGTTTAAAGAAAACACTTTGATAGCTTCCACAATTCTTGAATTTCTCAGCAAGATATAACCTATGTCATTCAGCGTGTTTTCAAAATTCCATTTTAGATTTTTTGCCTTAAGAGAATGATAGATTTTTTCAGCATCAGGATTATTTTTTTTAGAAAATTCAGAGATGATGGTTTCTTCCGCTAATGAATAGTCGTCTGTTAAGTTTTTATCAATCATAGCAGCAATGTGATTAATGATCCGATATTGAACAGGGAATAAAGAGTATCCGTTAGACATCATCACAATGGCCATATTATTGTTCGGATACATCTTATAAGCGCTTACATTTCCGCCAGAAAAATTATAAGAAACTATATTGTTTACTTTGGTGATGTCCCATCCATAAGCGAAAACATCTTTTTTATTACCAAACTCAAAGGGCTGCCACATCATTTCTTTTGTTTGTTGAGATAACAGATCATTTTTACTAAGATGACTGCTCCATTTCAAAAACGCAGGAAGTGTGATGGCTACTCCGTTGGCAGAATGGGCTCTTGTTCCGCTAACGTCCGTAGATTTTTCGTATTGCTTTTTTATAGGATTGTAATTGTATTTTACCACGCGGTTAGGAATCTTTTCGAGAGCGTTTGAAGAGAAAATGACCTGATTTTTAGAATCTGCAAATTGGTTGTCCAGGATGAAGTTTTCAAATGACTGCCCTGTGATTTTTTCTATGATCATGATAAGAAGGAAATAATTTGTCTGGTTATAGCTGAATTGATTTCCTGTTTGAAATTCCATTTTTTCGCTGCTTAACCGCTCAATAACCTTGGCGTTAGAATCATCAACTAAAATATCATTAAAAGCAATAAGGTTAGGAAGTCCCGAAGAATGGGTAATCAGGTTTTTTACTTTTATATCCTGCCATTCTGCGGGTAAATTGTCAAGGTATTTGGAGATTTTGTCTTCTAAAGATAATTGTCCTTTTTCAATCAGTTGAAAAACACCAATATTTGTCATCAGTTTTGAGGTAGAATATATCCTGAACATTGAATTTGAATCTACCTTTTTATCACTTTCCAGCGTTTCTGTGCCATAATACTTTTGAAAAATAATCCGGTCATCTTTTATAATTCCAAGAGCCAAGCCGGGAATCTGATTGATTTTAATCACTTCTTTCACATACTGATCAATTAATGCTGATCGATCAGTTTTCTGCGGGTAGGCCATCACGCAAATACTTAAAGCCAATGTGGTCAAAAGGAACTGTTTCATAGGGAACTTGTTTTGTTTTATAAAAGACAATTCAAACTCCGGTTATATTACTCCCTAATCCAAAGGTACACACAAAAAAACCTCCGATAAAAATCGAAGGTTTTATATTTATTGTATAATCAGCGTTAAGAAAATTACTTATTGCTAATTACTCATTACTTATATTTCCGTGTTCAGATCCCAGTTTTCAAGGTAATCGTGAACATGCTTCAGCATCATTCCACCAAGAGAACCGTCTACTACTCTGTGGTCATAAGAGTGGGACATGAACATTAGATTTCTGATAGCGATTACATCACCGTCAGCCGTTTCTAGAACTGCAGGCTTCTTAACGATCGCTCCAATAGCAAGAATCGCCACCTGTGGCTGAGGAATAATTGGAGTTCCCATAAGGTTTCCAAAGCTTCCTACGTTAGAAATTGTATAAGTTGCCCCTTGAGTATCTTCTGGTCTTAACTTCTTGTTTCTTGCTCTGTAAGCTAAGTCATTGATTGCTTTGGCAAGACCTGAAAGGGATAATTGATCAGCATTTTTAATAACAGGAACAATAAGGTTTCCGTCTGGTAGAGCAGTGGCCATACCGATGTTGATGTTTTTCTTTTTGATGATGTTCTCACCATTTACAGAAACATTGATCATTGGGAAATCCTGGATTGCTTTTACTACAGCTTTCACAAAAATAGGCATGAAAGTAAGCTTTTCACCTTCACGTTTTTCGAAGGCTGTTTTATGTTTAGCTCTCCATTTTACAACATTGGTAACATCTGTTTCAATGAATGAAGTAACGTGTGGAGCAATTTGTTTTGCTTTCACCATGTTTTCAGCGATGATCTTTCTCATTCTGTCCATTGGAATGATCTCGTCACCTGCAGCAGTAGTAATCGTTGCAGCTGGTGCTGAAACAGGGGCTGGAGCAGAAGCTGTCTGTTGAACCGGAGCAGCCTGCTGAGCAGGTTGTTTTCCTCTGTTGGCAACATAAGCTAAAATATCTTCTTTGGTAATTCTTCCTTCTAAACCGCTTCCTTTAATAGATTTCAGTTCAGTTTCAGAAATATTTTCCTGTTGTGCAATTGATTTTACAAGTGGAGATAAATAAAGATCTCCAGAGAATTCTACATTGGATGCAGCCACAGTTTGTAAAGGCTGCTCAATAGTTTTTAAAGTTTCAGTGTCTGGAGTAGCTGCCGGTGTTTCAGTGGTTACTTCCTCAGAAGCAGAACCTTCTCCTTCAATTTCTAAAATAGCAATGGCCTCACCTACTTTTGCAACTTCATCTTTTTGCTTTAAAATTTTTACGATTTTTCCCGAAACTGGTGTCGGAACGTCTGAATCTACTTTATCTGTTGCAATTTCTACTACAGAGTCATCCTCTTTTACGTTATCACCTTCATTGAATAACCAAGTGATAATTGTCGCTTCCATAACCCCTTCTCCCATGGAAGGAAGCAATAATTTGTATTCTGCCATTTTTGATTTTTAGATTTTGACAAATATATAAAAAAAATCGGTTTTTTTATGAAATATATAATTTTACATGAATTCAATGTAGATATTTTCTCCTACATTCAATCCAAACAGGCTTTTAGCTCCGTTTTTCTTACTGCCTTTATAGATGGTGAGCTCCAATAACTGGCTGTCATTGAAGATAGCAGCCGACTGCCCGTGGAATTCCGTCTCCCTTTCCCAGTCTGAAACTACTTCAGTATGGCTGGAAAAGATCCTGGAGAGACTCAGGTTTCTGAATTTTATGGTAAATCCTTTGTATCCTTTGCTGATATTTTCAAAGAAATCCTGATTGATATTTGAGATTATATTTCCGAAATTATCAATATAGGTAACTTCACCAATAATCATACCTTCAGACTCATTATAAACCGCTCTTGGGAACATCAGTTGCTTGGCTGTATCTATTTTTCTTCCGATCACTTCAGGAAGGCCGCCGTTGGCAAGATGTACTGCTGCCGGAACAAAAATATCTGTAGAAGTGAAATTAATAATATCATCAAAACGGTTGTTCAATGTGATCTCGTAAATGGCTTCCGGCTTAATATCAAAAAAGATAAGACTTAAAAGACCATTATCTGCTGCCAGAAAGTAAGACCCGTCCGCTTTGTAAAGAATATTTTTTCTGGATTTGTGGTAAAAACTGTCTACAGAAAGGATGTGAATACTGCCTTTCGGAAAGTATTTATATGCGTTTCTTACAATATAAGAAGTTTGTATAAGGTTGAATGCCTGGATATCGTGGGTTATATCAATAATATTAACCTCAGGGTTTAGAGACAGAATCTTGCCCTTCACAGCGGCGACTCTGTAATCTAAATTTCCGAAATCCGAAGTAAGGGTAATAATTGACATGAGCAATTTATAGAATAGTGTAGTCATGCAAAGTTATTTAAAATAAAAGGAAAGCCCGAAAGATTGTTGAAAAGAATTTGATATAAATTGAAAAAAAGCTTTAATTTTAAAATCTAAAAATAAAAATACTGCATGTTTGAATTGACCTATGATCTGGAAGAAATCGATGCGAAAATCTTCTATGGAGTTAATAACCAATATTTCAACTTAATAAAATCAAGCTTTCCGACCATTAAAATTACTGGAAGAGACCATTATATTTTTGCAATGGGAAATCAGGAAGCTTTGGACATATTGAAGCAAAAACTGGATGATATTGTAAAATTTATCTCAAAAAACAACTCAATCGGCCTTAAAGACGTCGAAAACATCCTGAATATTAAAGATGAAAATGAAAAGCAGCTCATCTTTGATCAGGACATCATTGTAAAAGGAGTAAACGGGAAGGTAATCAAAGCAAAGACAACCAATCTTAAAAAACTGGTAAAAGAAACAGAGAAAAAAGATATGGTTTTTGCGATTGGACCTGCCGGAACCGGAAAAACGTATACGAGTGTAGCATTGGCGGCAAAAGCTTTGAAGGATAAGGAAGTAAAAAGAATTATTCTTACAAGACCTGCTGTGGAAGCAGGGGAGAGTCTTGGATTCCTTCCAGGAGATCTTAAAGAAAAATTAGATCCCTATTTACAGCCTTTATACGATGCACTTCGTGATATGATTCCTCATGAGAAGTTGGAAGGCTTTATGGAAAAGAAAGTTATTGAGGTAGCACCATTAGCTTTCATGAGAGGGCGTACCCTTGATGATGCTTTTGTCATTCTTGATGAAGCTCAAAATACTACCCATGCTCAGATGAAAATGTTCCTGACGAGAATGGGGATGAATGCAAAATTTATCATTACAGGTGATCCAAGTCAGATTGACCTTCCAAAGAACCAGCAATCCGGATTGAAAGAAGCGATGAGGATTTTGAATGGAGTGAAGGAGATAGGTTTTGTATATCTTACAGAGGAAGATGTGGTAAGGCACCCAGTGGTAAGGAAGATTATTCTTGCTTACAATGATGAAGAAAAGCGATTGAGAAATGATTGATTCTATGTAGATAAAAGTTCCATTAACCTTTTGTTAACCTTATTTTTTTTTCTTAAAATTTGTTAATTTGAAAAAAATAATTAGTTTTGCAGTCCTTAAATGTATAACTAATTAACAATGAAAAAAAATTTACTTATTGCAGCTGTAGCTGTATTGGGAATTAATGCAAACGCGCAGGAATTTAAATTTGGACCTAAAGCAGGTTACTCTTTATCAATGCTTAAGGCAACTGGTGAAGGAACTACCTATAAATTTGATTCAAAATCTACTTTCTATGCTGGGGCAATGGCAGAATATAAGTTTAACGATAAATTTGCCGTACAGGGTGAGGTTTTATACTCTCCAATCGGAGGTAAGCAGGAAGAAGCTGTTGCTTTTACTGAAGCGGGTGTAAATGTAACGGGGACTGAAAAAACAGACTGGAAACTGGGAACTGTACAAATTCCTATCAGTGCTAAATATTATGCTACTGAGAATTTAGCTTTCGGAGTAGGTCTTAACGTAGGTGTTATTTTTTCTGCAAAAGTGAAATCAACATTAGAATTATCAGGGTCAGCTTTAGGAGAATCATTTTCTGAATCAGAAACTACTACTACAGATGTGAAGGATCACATGAATAAACTGAACTTAGCTCCTTTTGTTGGTGCTGAATATACGCTTGAGAACGGATTGTTTTTTGATGCGAGATATAACTTAGGAGTTTCTAACCTTGCTAAAAAGGAGGATGGAGAAAACGGAACTTTGAAAAACAGCTTTATCCAAGTAGGTGTTGGTTTTAAATTCGGAGGAAACTAATCTTAAAGATTCTAGAAAAATAAAAGGAAACAGGACAATTTTGTCCTGTTTTTTTATTTTAATGAATAGAGTACATAGATTGTCTTCCTGTGATGAAAATAATTAGTATTTTTGGGGCGTAAAATTTAAACTTAAAAAATGAAAAAGCTATTATTAGTAGGTGCTTTTGCACTTTTAGGAGGAGCTGCTCAGGCGCAGGAAGGTTTAAAATTAGGTGGCCACATTGGTGTTCCTGTATCTGATGCAAGCAATGTATCTTCATTTACACTAGGAGTTGATGGAGCTTATATGTGGAATATTGCTAAAGGATTTGACCTTGGGGTAGCAACAGGATATTCTCATTTCTTCGGAAAAGATCACTTTGATGATTTCGGATTTATCCCTGTGGCAGTTGCAGGTAAATATAAATTTAAAGGAGCTCCTATCTTCGTAGGATTAGACTTAGGGTATGGTATTTCTACAAAAAGTGGTATTGATGGAGGTTTCTATGCGCAGCCTAAGTTTGGATATCAGATGTCTAAAGGAGAACTATACATAGGATATCAATCTGTAAGCAACAGTGAAAAAGTAGGCTGGGGAAGATATAGCTGGACTGCTGGAGCTGTTAATCTAGGATATAACTTCTTTATTAAATAAGAAGCCTGTTAAAATAGATATAAGAAACTCTGGTGAAATCCGGAGTTTTTTTATTTGATAGGTAGGGCCTGATAGCAGAGCGTTTTTATGTATGTGGCTCTATCATATCACTTTGGGATTGTAAAATGACTCTTGAGTTATAAACATTTGTTTAATTTTTAAGACTTAATTCCTTAAAAATTAACATTTTAACAAGGGTTATTTCGAGGTGTTTAGCTAAATTATAATGATTTTATTAAAATTCAAAAATTTTTAAAACTAAACATATTGGGCTGTGGTTGAGGAATTGTAGTTTTTTTATTCATAATATTGTGAAAAACCTAAAAAGCTCCCATTGATATGATTTATTTTTATAAAACCTTAAATTTTAACAATGATATTAATCACATTAACAAATTTTAATATTAGTGGGGACGACTGTAAATTTGCCTCCAGAAAGTATTAAAATTTTTTAAAATGAAAAAAATATTATTAGCGGGTGCTGTTGCACTTTTCGGTTTATCAAATGCTCAGATTGCTAAAGGTACTACATATGTTTCAGGACAATTAGGGTATTCTCAGAATGAAAATAACAATACAGATACTAAAATCGAGAGCTTCAAAGTTCTTCCAACTGTAGGTTATTTCGTAAACACTAACCTAGCAGTAGGTTTAGGTGTAGGTTACAAAAACGATAACACTAAAGTAACTACTGAAACTACTGTAGGAGGTGGAACTTTGGTTGCTGAAAAGAAAAATACAACTTCTGCATTCGTAGTAGCTCCATTCGTAAGAAAATACTGGACTTTAGCTGATAAATTATACATCTTCGGTCAGTTAGAAGTTCCTATGGAATTCGGTCAGTACAAGCAAGAAAGCGAGTCTACTTTAACAACAGGTTCTACAGTAACTAGAAACTCTACTTCTGACAAAGCTAACTATACTTCAATCGGTGTAAACGTTAAGCCAGGTTTAGATTATTTCTTAAACAAGAACTGGTCTATCGAAGCTACTTTCGGTGAGTTTGGTTACAACACAAACAAATTAGATGTAGACGGAGCTAAGAGAGTAAACGATTATAAATTCGGATTGAATTTATCTTCTGTAACTTTCGGAGTTAAATATGTATTTGCAAAATAATAAACAAAGCATATAATAATAGAGCCCTAGGATTATTATCTTAGGGCTTTTTTATCTTACTACTATTAAATATATAATAATCATGAAAAAAATCTTATTAGCATCTGCAATTGCTTTATTTGCAGGGCTTAATGCGCAGACAACATTGGGTGTAAAAGGAGGATACGCTTTGTCTAAATTAAACTTTAATGAAAACAGCATTGAGCTTGATGGAGCTAAAGGAACGATGAAATCAAAGTCCGGATTTTATGTTGGAGCTTTGGTAGAACATAAGTTCAATAGTAAATTTGCGATTCAGGGAGAAGTAGAGTATGCCAACTTAGGCGGAAAAGCGGAGGTTGCTTTACCATACGGGATTAAAGTAACTGAAAAAATAAACCTTAACAGAATTGTAATTCCTGTTTCTGCAAGATATTATGCAACGCCTGAATTAGGTATTTATGCTGGCCCATATGTCAGTTTCAAAACAGATACTAATGTGAAGTTTGATGTAACAGGTCTGCCTGCCGGTGCTTCTGTGAATCCAACCGCAGTTAGAGAAGGAGAACAAATTGTAGAGAAACAGTTTAATGACAACCTGAAGTCTACTGATTTCGGATTGTTTTTCGGGGCTGATTATACCGTATACAAAGGTTTATTTGTAGATGCACGTTATAGTTTTGGGTTGACCAATATGGTTAAGAATCCTGTCGGTGACGAGAAAGTAAAGATGAATTTCTTCCAGCTTGGGGTAGGGTATAAGTTTAAATAAATTCAATTAATAATCATGAAAAAACTATTATTAGCAGGTGCAGTAGCACTTTTCGGGCTTTCTAATGCTCAAATGACTAAAGGTGACTGGGTAATCAGTGGAAACACTGGAATGGGCTTTAATAACGTTACAACTACAGTAAAAGCAGGAGGTAAGTCTACCGACAGTCCAACAGTAAACACATTCTCAATCACACCTTCTGTGGGGTATTTCGTTATTGATAAATTAGCAGTGGGGATTGATTTAGGATATGTAAATAGAACCACAAAATATGATGATGTTAAGTTTACAAACTCTACATTTTCTGTAATGCCTACAGCAACTTATTATTTTACTAACTCCAGCAAACTGGTTCCATTCCTGGGAGCAGGGATAGGTTATGGATCAAATAAGGAAAAGACTTCTTTTTCCGGGGGGCGCAATGGAATTTATGATCCAATTCTTATGCACGATACAGAGACCACTACAGATGGTTTAGCATGGAAAGTAAAAGGAGGAGTAACTTATATGGCAACTTCTTCTTTAGGGATTAATCTGGGGATCTCTTATGATCAGTTTTCAAGTAAAGCAACAGTTATGAATACAGAGGTTAAGACAAACATTAATACTTTCGGTGTGAATGTTGGTTTTTCTTATTTCATCAAAGGAAAAGGACAGAAATCTGATAAATAATCAGGCTGTTTAAAGATAAAAAACAAAAAAATCCGACTCAGTTTTGAGTCGGATTTTATATTTTGATGAGATTGTTTCTGGATTATTTTCCAAACATTCCACCCATTCCAGGCATATTCGGCATTTTGCTCATCATCTGCATCATTTGCTTTCCTTGAGGTCCCTGCATCATCTTCATCATTTTACCCATCTGATCGAATTGTTTCATCAATTGATTTACATCTTCAATCTTTCTTCCGGCACCTCTTGCAATTCTGTTTTTTCTCTGAGTATTGATAATAGAAGGTCTTCTTCTTTCCTCAGGTGTCATAGAGTAGATAATCGCTTCAATGTGTTTAAATGCATCATCACTGATCTCTACATCTTTGATGGCTTTTCCAACCCCAGGAATCATTCCCATAAGGTCTTTCATGTTACCCATCTTCTTAATCTGGTTGATCTGCTTTAAGAAATCATCAAAACCAAATTCATTTTTAGCGATTTTCTTGTGAAGTTTTTTAGCTTCTTCTTCATCAAACTGCTCCTGAGCTCTTTCTACTAAGGAAACAACATCTCCCATTCCTAAGATTCTGTCTGCCATCCTTTCCGGGTAGAAAAGGTCTAAAGCTTCCATTTTCTCTCCTGTAGAGATGAATTTGATTGGTTTTTCAACTACAGAACGGATCGTTAAAGCAGCACCCCCTCTTGTATCACCATCTAACTTGGTTAAAACAACCCCGTCAAAGTTCAACGCATCGTTGAATGCTTTAGCAGTATTCACAGCATCCTGACCAGTCATGGAATCCACTACGAAAAGGGTTTCCTGTGGCTTGATGAAGTAATGTACAGACTTGATCTCGTTCATCATCTGCTCATCAATCGCTAAACGACCTGCCGTATCCACGATTACTACATCGTGATTGTTGGCCTTTGCAAAATTGATGGCATTTTCAGCGATAGTAGAAGGGTTTGTAGCTCCTTCTTCAGTATAAACGGGAACATTAATTTGTCCTCCTAATACTTTTAGCTGATCGATCGCAGCAGGACGGTAAACGTCACAGGCTACCAATAATGGTTTTTTATTTCTTTTTGTCTGTAAATAATTAGCAAGTTTTCCAGAGAAAGTAGTCTTACCAGAACCCTGAAGACCTGCAATAAGGATTACAGATGGTTTTCCCGAAAGATTAATTCCCTCCTGAGAACCTCCCATTAAATCCACAAGCTCGTCATGAACAATTTTAGTCATCAACTGCCCCGGAGTAAGGGAAGTAAGAACATTTTCGCCTAAAGCTTTATCCTGAACTCTTTTGGTAAGATCCTTTGCAACTTTATAGTTAACGTCGGCATCTACCAATGCTCTACGGATTTCCTTTACGGTTTCCGCCACATTGATTTCGGTAATTTTTCCACGTCCGGAAATATTATGTAATGCCTTGTCTAATTTATCCTGTAAACTATTAAACATATTTATTGTAAATTATAGGTTTGCAAAAATAAGGAATTTTTAAGAAACCTGAGTATGATAGACTTAATATTATAAGGATTTGGTTAAAGTTGGAAGCTGGAGGCGGGAAGAAGGGAGGTTTTGTTAGCCGATAAAATGAAATGTGTTTGTTTTAAGTATTGTTTTTAGAAAGTTTCTAAGGTTTTTTATAATAGTTGGAAGCTGGAGGCAGGAAGAAGGGAGGTTTTGTTAGCCGATAAAATGAAATGTGTTTGTTTTAAGTATTGTTTTTAGAAAGTTGCTAAGGGTTTTTATAATAGTTGGAAGCTGGAGGCGGGAAGAAGGGAGGTTTTGTTAGCCGATAAAATGAAATGTGTTTGTTTTAAGTATTGTTTTTAGAAAGTTGCTAAGGGTTTTTATAATAGTTGGAAGCTGGAGGCAGGAAGAAGGGGAGTTTTATTAGTTTATAAAATGAGCTGTATTTTTTTAATGGGTTTGATGAAGATGGGAACAGAGGAGTTCTGAGCAGGACGCTTAGCAGATGAAATGTTTGTATAGCTATCCAAAAGTTACAGGATGTCTTTATGAAAAGAATGAAATCTACTATTATAACACAATAGTAACTTCCATCATCCCTCTTCCAGCTTCCTTCCTTATATAGATATAGAAGAATTCTTTTGTTTCAGAAATTATAATCCTATTTTTGCAGCATGAATTTTCTGGATAGTTTTATTATTGTATTATTAATAGCACTGCTTAATATAATAGTATATATAATATTTAAAAGGTATTTGTACGGTAAACAGGATGCGGGAATGAAATTTCTTGTCATTAATCTGTCTAAGGACCTGATTTGGTTGATCGCTTCTTTAGTAATAATAGAGAAGACTAAAGCTAATTTTCTCTTTATAGTGATCTGTTTTCTCATCGCATCATTCCTTATTTATTTACCCATAATAAAACTCATTAATAAGTCTTGATTTTTTTGATGATAAAAATCAATTTTTAGTATTGGTAAAGTTTAATAAAATCGATATATTTGCACACGATTAAAAAAGAGATATGAACAGAAAAATTTCTTCATTATTTTTCGCATTTTTATTTGTGTTTATAAGCAGTTTAGCTTCTGCTCAGCACGAATCGGAAGGAGAGAAATCAGCGGAAAAAGTAGAGAACAAAGAAGTGAAAGACGGCTTCAATGCGACCACAATGATCATGGAACACATTGGTGATTCTAATGAATGGCATTTATGGACTACAAAAGATGACAGTGGTGAAGAACATCACGTTTCTATCCCTTTGCCTGTTATCATTAAAGATAATGAAGGATGGCATACTTTTCTTTCTAGCAGTATTGCTCACGGACACGAACATGATGGGTATACTTTAGAGCACGGACAGGTAGTATCTACTAAAGGTGTTGAGAAAGCTACATTATTTTCAATCATCAGTGGGAAGCAAAAATCAAACGAAGTGTTTTTTGATCTTTCAGTAACAAAAAACGCAGCTTCAATGTTCTTGTCAGTTCTTTTTATGGCAGTAGTGTTCATAGGAATGGCAAGAAACTATAAAAAATCACAACTTCCAAAAGGTATTGGAAAATTCATGGAGCCAGTGATTGTATTTATCAGAGACGAGGTGGCTATTCCAAACATCGGGTCTGTTAAATATAAAAGATATATGCCTTATTTATTAACAGCATTTTTCTTTATCTGGATCAACAACTTATTTGGATTAATTCCTTTCTTCCCTTTCGGAGCTAACCTTACAGGTAACATTGCGATCACAGCAGTATTAGCGATTATTACCTTATTAATTACATTATTCAGTGCGAATAAAGATTACTGGAAACACATCTTTATGCCGCCGGTTCCAATCTTGTTGTACCCAATTATGGTTCCAATCGAGATTATCGGAATCTTCACAAAGCCTTTCGCTTTAATGATGCGACTTTTTGCTAACGTTACAGCGGGACACATTATGATCTTGGCGATCGTTTCATTGATCTTCATTTTCAAAACTCCATTATTAGGATTTGCATCTGTACCATTAGCATTATTCGTTTCAGTACTGGAATTATTGGTAGCAGCATTGCAAGCATATATCTTCACTGTATTATCCGCACTATTTATCGGAATCGCAGTTGCAGAGCACGAACATGAGCACGGTCACGAAGAACACGCTCACTAATTAAAAGAAAGAATTTAAAAATAATTTTTTAACTAATATAATTTATTTATTATGGATTTATCAACAGGAGCAGGATTAATTTACGTAGGTATCGGTTTAGCAGTACTAGGTGTAGGTCTAGGTATCGGTAAAATCGGTGGTCACGCAATGGACGCTATCGCTAGACAACCAGAGCAAGCTGGTAAGATTCAAGGAGCAATGCTTATCGCTGCTGGTCTTATTGAAGGTGCTGGTCTTATCGCGATCATCTTTGGTGCTTTCATCAAGTAATCTATCCTCAAAAAACATTCTTAGCAGTAAAGCGGTTGGCTGCTGCTAAGAATTTTTAAAAAAACAATCCATAAAATAACATTTAAAAAAAAGAATTTACAGATATGGGAATTATTGAACCTGGAATTGGACTTTTGTTTTGGATGACCCTTACTTTTGTTATCCTATTGTTTCTTCTAGCTAAATTCGCTTGGAAACCAATTGTAAATGCTGTTAATGAAAGAGAAACTTCTATCGTTGATGCATTGAACCAAGCTAAATTGGCTAAAAAAGAGATGGAAGATCTTAAAGCTGACAACGAAAGAATTATTCGTGAAGCTAAAATTGAAAGAGACGCTATCCTTAAAGAAGCTAGAGAAATTAAAGACAGAATCGTAGGTGAAGCTAAAGATGTTGCTAAAGCGGAAGGAGACAAACTTATCGAAGCTGCCAAGCAAACTATCAACGCTGAGAAAAATGCTGCAATGGCAGACATCAGAACTCAGATCGGTGCTTTATCTGTAAACATTGCAGAATCTATCTTGAAACAAAAGTTAGATAACACAGAAGCTCAAAACGAATTAGTTCAAAATTATATCAACAAATCTAACCTTAACTAAGAATGCTTACATCTAAAGTAGCGAAAAGATACGCACAGGGTTTACTTGATTTCACTAATGAATCAGGTCAGACAGCTGCCGTGTTTTCTGAAATGAAAGATGTAGTGAAGATTATGATTGAATCTAAAGATTTAAACAAGTTCTTCCTTACACCTTACATTGATGCAAAAAGAAAATAGAGGTAGCAAACGAAATTTTCAAAGGTTTATCAGCATCTTCCCAGAATTTGATTAAATTGGTGATTAAGCACGGACGTGAAAACCAATTAAAAAATATCGCTCAGGAATTCATCAACAAAGTTGAAGATATCAACGGAGTACAGAGAGTAACGCTTACCACAGCGACTCAGCTTTCTAAAGAGAATATTGATCAGATTCTAAGATCTACCAACTTGGTGAACGCTAATTCAAATTTCGATTTGAAAGTAAACATCAACCAAGATATTTTAGGTGGATATATCCTAAGAGTAGGAGACCAGCAGGTAGACGCGTCTGTGAAGACCAAATTGAACCAAGTTAAAAAAGATTTCCAATTAAATTAAGAAAAACAACCATACAATGGCAGAAATAAATCCGGCAGAAGTATCTGCGATCTTAAAACAGCAATTGGCCAACTTCGATACTCAATCAAACGTTGAGGAAGTAGGTACAGTTTTAACCATCGGTGATGGTATTGCTCGTGTATACGGGTTAGAAAACGTACAATACGGAGAGTTGGTGAAATTTTCTAGTGATGTAGAAGGTATTGTACTTAACCTTGAAGAAGACAACGTAGGTGTTGCTCTACTTGGTGAAAGTAAATTAGTAAAAGAAGGGGATACAGTAAGAAGAACAAACAGAATCTCTTCTATCAAAGTAGGAGAAGGAATGTTAGGAAGAGTAGTAGATACTCTTGGTAACCCTATCGATGGTAAAGGTCCTATCACAGGAGATTTATACGAAATGCCATTAGAAAGAAAAGCTCCTGGAGTTATCTTCAGACAACCAGTAACTGAGCCTTTACAGTCTGGTATCGTTGCAATTGACGCGATGATCCCTGTAGGAAGAGGTCAGAGAGAGCTTATCATTGGTGACAGACAAACGGGTAAAACTACTGTTGCGATCGATACGATCATCAACCAAAAAGAATTCTTTGATGCTGGTAAACCAGTATATTGTATATATGTTGCTATCGGTCAGAAAGCTTCTACTGTAGCACAAATCGTTAAAACACTTTCTGATAAAGGAGCTTTAGCTTATACGGTAATCGTTGCAGCTAACGCATCAGATCCAGTTCCAATGCAGGTATATTCTGCAATGGCAGGAGCTTCTATCGGTGAGTTCTTCAGAGACACTGGTAGACCAGCGCTTATCGTTTATGATGATTTATCTAAACAAGCTGTTGCTTACCGTGAGCTTTCTCTACTATTAAGAAGACCACCGGGCCGTGAAGCTTACCCTGGAGACGTTTTCTATCTTCACTCAAGACTATTGGAAAGAGCGGCAAAAGTAATCGCTGATGATAACATTGCTAAGCAAATGAACGACTTACCAGAGTCTCTTAAGCCAATCGTGAAAGGTGGTGGTTCATTAACTGCTCTTCCAATCATCGAAACTCAGGCAGGTGACGTTTCTGCGTATATCCCAACTAACGTAATCTCTATTACAGATGGACAGATCTTCTTGGAGTCTGATCTATTCAACTCAGGGGTTCGTCCTGCAATCAACGTAGGGATCTCTGTATCGAGAGTAGGTGGTAACGCTCAGATCAAATCAATGAAAAAAGTTTCTGGTACGCTAAAATTAGACCAGGCTCAATATAAAGAACTTGAAGCGTTTGCTAAATTCGGTTCTGACCTTGATGCTTCTACTTTAGCAGTAATCTCTAAAGGAGAAAGAAACGTAGAAATCCTTAAGCAGCCGGTAAATGCACCACTTCCTGTTGACAGTCAGGTAGCGATCGTATATGCTGGAACAGAAAACTTAATGAGAAACGTTCCATTGAACAAGATTAAAGAATTCCAACACGAGTATATCGAGTTCCTAAGATCTAAGCACCCTGATACTATGGCTGCGATCAAGTCTGGGAAAATTGATAACGATATTACTAGCGTTCTTAAGCAGGCAGCTAACGATTTAGCTTCTAAATACAACTAAAAAATTCAATGTTTAAGGTTTAAAATGTAAGTTTTAAGCCTTAAACTTTAGACCTTAAACTTTGAACCCAAATTAATGGCAAACTTAAAAGAAATACGAGGCAGAATTACGTCAATTTCATCTACGATGCAGATTACACGTGCTATGAAGATGGTTTCCGCAGCGAAACTTAAAAAAGCACAAGACGCAATCGTAATGTTAAGACCTTATTCTGAAAAATTACAGGAACTTATCCAGAATGTAAATTCTAGCTCTGATCCTGACCAGGTTTCTGTATATGCTCAGAAAAGAGAGGTTAAAAGAATACTTTTCATCGCTGTTACTTCAAACAGAGGTCTTGCAGGAGCTTTTAACTCTTCGATTGTAAAAGAGCTTAACCTTCAGTTCCAGAATAACTCTCAGTATGAGATTGAAGTTCTTCCTGTAGGTAAAAAAGTATATGATGCAGTAAGAAGAAATCGTTCAGTATATGCTAATGGAAGTTCTGTGTATGATAACCTGAATTTTGATGCAGTTGCTCATATCACTGAAGGGGTAATGACAAGCTTCAAAGAAGGTAAATTTGACGAAGTTTATGTTATTTATAACAAATTCGTTAATGCTGCTACTCAGGAAGTAACTACAGAACAACTTCTTCCAATCTCAATGCCTGAAACTACAGAGCCACAGGTTGAAACAGATTATATCTTCGAACCAAACAGAGCAGAGATCTTAGATAACTTGATTCCTAAGTCTATTAAAACTCAGGTTTTCAAAGCAATCTTAGATTCAGTAGCCTCTGAGCACGGAGCAAGAATGACTGCAATGCACAAAGCTACAGATAACGCAGAAGCTTTGAGAAATGATCTTAAAATTTTCTACAACAAAGCAAGACAGGCTGCAATTACCAACGAAATCTTGGAAATTGTTTCCGGAGCAGAAGCTTTAAAAAATTCATAAAGAATTATTTTAACATACAACTAAAAGCATCGATCTCATCGGTGCTTTTTTCGTTTATAAAGGTTAAAAACACTTATTAAGCTCTCAAAAATCATCTTATTCTGTAAAAACAATCTAAGTATCCGATTATTTTTTTTATTTCAAAATAGATAGGTTTTATGAAGCTGTTTTTTTTCTTAAAAATTCCTCTATTGAAATAATCTATCCAAGATTCAGGTTATTTTTATTTTGCATATCTTTGTACCTAATAAAATTTATACAACTTCTAAATGGACTCGGACATAGTCAGGCTTTTGCTGGCCTTATTTCTTGTTTTACTAAATGGCTTCTTCGTAGCCGCAGAATTTTCAATTGTTAAAGTTCGTTACTCTCAAATTCAGTTAAAAGCCGCAGAAGGTGACTCTATGGCTAAGCAGGCAGAACATATCATCAAACACCTTGATGAATATCTTTCCGCTACACAATTAGGAATTACATTAGCATCCCTTGCCTTAGGTTGGGTAGGAGAGAGTGCCTTACACCATATCGTTGAAAATATTTTTCACTCTTTAAATGTTAATTTAACCCAAACGACGATTACTACCGTTTCGGTGGTAACCAGTTTTGTCTTGATCACCATTATGCACATTGTATTTGGAGAGCTTATCCCTAAATCAATAGCGATCAGAAAATCAGAATCTACAACAATGGCTACAGCTGTTCCGCTGAGAGTCTTTTATACGATATTTAAACCATTTATCTGGTTAATGAACTCCATGTCCAATGGATTCCTAAGATTGGTAAAAATTCATCCGGCTTCTGAGCAGGAAATTCACTCTACAGAAGAGCTTCAGCTTTTGGTAAAACAAAGTGCAGACAGTGGGGAGATTGAAGAAGAGAACTATGAGATCATTAAAAATGCATTTGATTTTACAGATCACTCTGCGAAACAGATCATGGTTCCAAGACAGAATATTACTTCCATCGACTTTGAAGAAGATGTGAATGATATTATTAATAAGATTATGGATAGCGGGTATTCCCGTATTCCTGTATATATTGATTCTATTGACAATGTGATTGGAATTTTCTACACCAAAGAAATTATAAGAGAATTTGTTAAAAGAAAAGGAGACCTGGATCATGAAGATCTTAAAGACTTAATGCGTGATGCATTTTTTGTGGTGGAAAGTAAGAAAGTTTCAGACTTATTGAAAACCTTCCAATTGAAAAAGCAGCATATCGCTATTGTTATTGACGAATTTGGAGGAACTGAAGGGATTATTACTTTGGAAGATATCCTTGAAGAGCTTGTAGGAGAAATTCAGGATGAAGAAGATGATGAAGAAAAAATTGTTGATAAAATAGCGGATAATACCTATTGGGTGCAGGCGACTCAACCTTTGGATGAGATCAATGAATTTTTACCTAAGAAGTTACCTCTTTCAGAAGAAAGCGAATACAACTCGCTGGCTGGGTTTATTCTTTATGAGCTGGAAGAAATTCCTGAAGAAAACCAGGAATTTGATCTGGATGATTATCATTTCAAGATTTTGAAAATGAACAATAAGAGTGTAGAGCTTGTTGAGTTGGTATATCAGGAACCCAATGCCATTGATAGTTTAGCAGAAAAAATTGGTGAAGTTTAAAACAGCTGATAATGAGTTTTTATAATACAATAAAAGACTATGAAGATCCGAAACGGCAGTATGAAGAAGAGGTTCTGGTACTGGATGATACAGATGAAGTCTACAAATTAGTGTTGCATAATGATGATGTTCATACTTTCGATTATGTTATTGACAGTCTGATAGAAATATGCAAACATACATTAGAACAGGCAGAGCAATGTACGATACTTGTCCACTATAAAGGCAAATGTACCGTAAAAACAGGCTCATTGGATATTTTGAAGCCTATGCACGAAAAATTACTTTCACGTGAATTAACAAGTGAAATCGTATAAAATAAAAACCGGCCAATACAAGGCCGGTTTTTTTATGAAACCTTTCATGAACCTTTAACGATAAGTGTTGTCATTCCGATGAAGGAGGAATCTCTTTATTTAAATATTCTAAATCTGCCCCCCGGTTTTATTGTTCCTGTAAATTATTTTAACGCAGCGTCCGCAAGGTTTTTAATCAAAAGAATGAAGAATTCCGTTCGCAGAGGCGTTAACACTCAGCCAAGATCCTTTATTGAGCCTATTGCTGAATGAAATGCCCTTGCGAACAAAAAATATCCATATCATATTATAGACCCTTTGCGTATTCCTAGCGTTAAAAAAAGACAGTAGTTTTTAAAGACAAAAGCAGTTTTTTCTCACCAAATCAACCAATTTTTAGTATCTCAACTATTTTTGAGACTAATTACTTTAACTTCAGGATATAAGAATTTCCGAATTACTCAATTTCGCTCTCTGCATTGCCACATTTTATCTAAAATAGTATATTTGTACCAACTATAAAGAAACAAAAAACAATGCTTGTAATAGGAATTGCCGGTGGAACAGGATCTGGCAAAACTACAGTTGTTGATAAGATACTTCAGCAGCTTGATATCGAAGGAATGAATATCCTCTCTCAGGATAATTATTATCACGACAACCAAGGTCTTACATTGACGGAAAGAGAGGCTTTAAATTATGACCATCCGAAGTCAATAGATTTTGAACTATTGATAAAACACGTAAAAGCTTTAAAGAATAACGAGCCAATAGAACAGCCGATTTATAGCTTTGTGACGCATTCCAGAACAGGAGATCACGTAACTGTAGAACCTAAGAATGTATTGGTAGTAGAGGGAATTTTGGTTCTTACCAATAAAGAATTATTGAAAGAATTTGACCTGAAGGTTTTCGTTCACGCAGATTCTGATGAAAGGCTGATCAGGAGGATCAGGAGAGACACTCAGGAAAGAGGAAGAGATCTTAGCGAAGTATTACATCGTTATCAGACTACTTTAAAACCAATGCACCAGGAATTCATTGAGCCATCTAAAAATGATGCCGATCTTATTATCCCGAATATGAAGCAGAATTCTGTAGCCATTGATTTTTTAACTACTGTTATTAAAAACTCGTTGAAAAAACATTAAAAAAAATGGAAGAAAATAACCTTATCAAAGACATTCAGCCGAAATCTGAAACATTCAAACTTATCCAGAAATATGTGTTGAATAAGTATACCATTACGATCTGTCTGTTTTTGGTATGGATGATTTTCTTCGACAAAACCTCATTTCTCGTAATTAATGAATTGAATGGTGAGATTCATAAATATGAAGATCAGCTGGAGTATTACAAAAAAGAATACGAAAAGAATGATGCTTTCTATAAAAAACTGATGAATAACAAGTCGGAAAAAGAAAAATACGCGCGAGAAAATTATTTTATGAAGAAACCGAATGAAGAAATCTTCATTTTGGTGGTAGACAGTACAAAAGTCGCTAAGAAATAAGAACATGGTAAAAGTGTCAATAGTGAATGGTCGATTGGGTTTGTTTGATGGATACTATTCGCTTGTAAAGCACAACTCACCATAGACAATTCACAATTTAAACAAAACTAATGTCAAATACAGCTACACTTCCAAATTGGGAAAATTTAGTAAAAAAACAACTTAAAACAGAAGATATTTATCCTATTCTGGAAAAGGAAAACCTGGAAGGAATAGAAGTAAGACCTTTCTATACAGAGGTTAAAAAGCCTTTGGTAAACCTGCCAAGAGTTGAAGAAAGTACCCATTTGGTGGCCAGATATCACGAAAGTCTGGAAGATGAAGTATTTGCATTTTTACTCGATCAGAATGTAGAAAATCTTACAGAGAAGACTGTTTTTGTTAATGATAAAGACCTTGCAGGACATATCAGCCCTCAGGAAGAAGACCAATATTTTTCTTTGATTGATGTTTTTAATGAAAAGGAAGCAGTTATTGATGATCAATTGGCGAAAGAATTATTGGCAAAAGGATTCAAAAGAAGTATCTGTATTGATATTTCACTGCATCAGAATGCCGGAGCAGCTATTTATCAGCAGTTAGGAATTGCTTTAGCCAAAACAAAGGAACTAGTAGAAGGATATGGAGCAGAAATTTTGAATACATTAATCTTCAGAATTGCAGTAGGTGCGAACTACTTCTTTGAAATGGCAAAATTGAGAGCGTTTAAGATGGTTTTCAATCAGCTTTCTAAGGAGTATGGCCTGGATGAAGTTCCTTACATCTTTGCAGAAACTTCCTTTAGAAATAAAGCGGTTTCTGACAACGAAAATAACCTGATCCGTTCTACATTAGAACTGGCTTCAGCAATGATTGGCGGGGCAGATGCTGTTTTTACCAACAATTATCTTGTAGCTAGAAGTACAGATAACTCTGAAGAAATTTCTTTCAAACAACAGATTGTATTAGCTTATGAAAGTATCATTAACGTATTTGAGGATGCAGCTAATGGAAGCTATTATGTAGAAGATATCACGCAGCAGATTGCGGATAAATCTTGGGCATTATTTGTTGAAATAGAAGAAGCAGGTGGTTATATTGAACTTTTAAAGCAAGGCGTTATTCAGAAAAAAATCTACGATCATGCGGTGGAAGAACAGCAATGGATTGAAGAAGGAAAAATTAAGCTGATCGGAGTTAATTTATACCCCAAATTAGACGTTAAAAAGTCCATCACGGATCTTTATAACGAAAAAGAAATAAAAGCAGTTCGTTGGGCAGAAATGTTTGAATAGAATATCTTAAAATAAACTGAGATGCTTCGGCTCCGCTCAGCATGACAGTGCTACAAATTAACCGTTAAATAAAGCAGTTAGTACTAGAATTGTCATGCTGAGCGGAGTCGAAGCATTTTAACCAAATGAATATAAATTAGCAAAAATCTGTGGTTAAACTATTAAATAAAGAAGTTCAAAATTATATCAATGCAAATCTAAAAACAGATCTGCACCCATTATTATTAAAAAAATCTCCCTTTCCAGAGGTTTCCATGCAGGAAATTGTTCAGCAAATCAAAGGGAAACAAGTAGCAGAGAAAAAGTTTCCTTTCCTGTTGAAGGATGGTATTATTTTCCCTCCGCAGCTTAATATGGAACAGTCGTCCTCTGAAAAGACCGCTCTTTATAAATCTGAAATTCTAAAAGGGAAAAAGTTTATAGACTTGACCAGTGGTTTTGGAATTGATGCCTATTATTTATCTCACAATTTTAATGATATTACTTTAATAGAACAAAATACGGAGCTTTTAGAGATCGTTGAACACAATTGGAATGTACTTGGGAAGAAAGCGAGGTTTGTCAATCAGAAATTAGAGGATTTTTTAAATGAAAATCAGGAAAGCTTTGACACCATTTATCTGGATCCGGCTCGAAGAGATCAGAATAAAAATAAAGTCTTTCTTTTAGAAGATCTTTCCCCAAATATTCTTGAAATCCAGGAAAAATTATTGTCAATATCAGATCAGGTGGTCATTAAACTCTCCCCGTTAATTGATCTGAAGTATCTTATTTCAGTTCTACCGAATATTTTCAGACTTGATATTATTGCTCTTAAAAATGACGTAAAAGAGGTGGTAGCCTTTTTATCCGGGGAAAATAAAAAAGAGATTATTTGCAATTGTGTGAACCTTGAAAGTGAAGAATCCGACTTTAGTTTCACATTTGGAGAAGAAGAAAATGCTCAATCTGAGTATTCCGAGCCTGAAAAATTCATTTGTATTCCTAATAATACGATTTTAAAGGCAGGCGTTTTTAATTTAATTTCTGAAAAATTTGGAGTTAAAAAATTACACCCTAATACTCATTTGTATACATCTTCTGAAAAGATAATTGATTTTCCGGGAAGGATTTTTGAAATGGAAATTGTTGATTCTAAAAAGATTAAAAAGAAAGAGCAGTTCAATATTATTTCAAAAAACTATCCTTTAAAACCCGAAGAAATCAAGAAGAAATATGGATTAAAAGATGGTGGAAATGATTACCTTATTTTTACACAGTCCAAAAAAGGGAAAATTATTTTAAAATCAGTATAAAAATGTTGCCAAAAGAAACAGGATTTCTTAATTTTGGGCAATCAAAAATTTGAGCAGGAAATCGTTCGCTGTTTAGCTAATCTGAATACAGTAAAGAAGTGCGATTCCATATGATATTTTAAAAAATAAATTTTACATATGAAAAAATTAGTTATATGTTTAGCGATTGCAACAGTAGCTGTAAGCTGTAAAAAAGTTCCTCAAGGTGGAAGTAAAGCTGTTTTAAAACTTGAAGAAGGAGTAGAAAGATATTCTGACGATCCTCAGGGTGGAGAAGCTCATGCTGCACACGGTGCTGCTGAACACAAGGAAGAAGCTGCTAAACCAGAAGCTGTAGCTCCTAAAACAGATAGTACTGCTGCTGCAAAGCCTGCTGAAACAAAAGAAGAGGCTCCAAAAGCTGGACACTAATTAATTAGTATACAATATAAAAATGCTCTGTACAAAACAGGGCATTTTTTATTTTAAAAATGACTGATGGAACAATCGTCAGGAAATAATCTTTTTCTTTAGAAAATCCTGTGTTTTTACTTGGCCCAGCGGTGCATTTTTTTTAATTTTAACAAAATAAAATTTTACAATGCAAGAGACATTAAATTACATCAACGAAAACAAACAGCGTTTCGTGGATGAATTATTTGAGTTATTGAGAATCCCTTCTATTTCTGCAGATCCGGCGTATAAAGATGATGTATTGAAGTGTGCAGATGTATGTGCAGAACACCTTAAGAATGCAGGAGCTGATCATGTTGAAATTTGCCAGACTAAGGGGTACCCTATTGTTTTCGGAGAAAAAATCATTGATACAAACCTACCAACGGTATTAGTTTATGGTCACTATGACGTACAGCCGGCAGATCCATTGGAATTATGGAGAAAGCCGCCTTTCGAGCCTTATATTGAGAAAACTGAGCTTCATCCGGAAGGAGCCATCTTTGCAAGAGGATCCGCAGACGACAAAGGACAGTTCTTCATGCACCTGAAAGCGTTTGAAGCAATGATGAGAACCAATACACTTCCTTGTAACGTTAAATTTATCCTGGAAGGAGAAGAGGAAGTAGGATCCGTAAGCTTAGGAGACTTTGTGAATGAAAACAAAGAAAAACTATCTTGCGATTGTATTTTAATTTCAGATACACACATCTATAGTAATGAACAACCGACTGTAACAACAGGTTTAAGAGGATTAAGCTATGTAGAAGTAGAAGTGGAGGGGCCAAACAGAGATCTTCACTCAGGGCTTTACGGAGGAGCGGTACCAAACCCAATCCACGTATTGTCAAGAATGATTGCTAACCTTATTGATGAAGATGGACATATCACTATTGATGGGTTCTACGATAATGTTGAGATCGTATCTGATGCAGACAGAACAGAAATGAATAAACTGAAGGATAATCCTGAAGAATTCAAAAAGTCAATCGGATTGAGCAATATTGAAGGAGAAAAAGGATATACAACCCTGGAAAGAGCTTCTATTCGTCCTACTTTAGACTGTAATGGTATTTGGGGTGGATATACAGGAGAAGGAGCTAAAACAGTAATTCCTTCCAAAGCTTTTGCTAAAATTTCAATGCGTTTGGTTCCTTATCAGACTCCTGAAGAAATTATAGAAAAATTCACGAAGTATTTCGAAAAAATTGCACCGGATACTGTAAAAGTGAAAGTAACCCCTCACCACGGAGGAATGCCTTACGTATTACAAAGCGATACCAAAGAATTCTTAGCTGCTAAAAAAGCGATGGAAACAGCATTTGGTAAAGAAGTATTGCCGTACAGAAGCGGGGGAAGTATTCCAATTACGTCTATGTTTGAGAAAGTTTTAGGAGCTAAATCAGTATTGATGGGCTTCGGATTGGATTCTGATGCAATTCACTCTCCAAACGAGCACTACGGATTATTTAATTTCTATAAAGGAATTGAAAGTATTCCATTATTTTTTGAAAATTATTCAAAATAAGTATTACACCATATACTATTAGGATAAGGCGCTTCTTAGAAGTGCCTTATATCTTTTAAGCTGTTAGTGAAGATGTATTATAATTCGTTGTAAATAAGATTTTTATGAAAAATAGTTATTTTTTAATTTAATTAGAATAATAATAAAATACAGCCTATTGTAAGTTAAATAAATTGATAATTAATGATTTAGTTTTTATTTGTAGATTGTTATTTCACCATTCAAGGAAAGTTTATATTTTTATTACAAACTTGAAAACTAATGAAAAAAATCTACTCAATCGCTTGCTTTTTATTAGCAATGCTTTGCTTTGCCCAGCAGGGTATGTCTTTTGAAGACAATGAAGGGTTTATAACCGGAAATATTCACGGACAAGGCGCGTGGATCAGTACTCCCACAGGAGGTAATCCTGAGAATGTTATCCATCAGACGATCAGTACTGATGCTGCTACAGAGGGAAGCAATGCTCTGAAAATTGTCAGGGAATCTCTGTATGGAGTTCAATCAGAGCCTATTATTGGCGGCTTTTACAATCTGACGGCTCCGCTTGCCTGTACTCATTTTTCTGTTTCATTTGATATTAATATGTCACAGCTTAACGGATCCGTGTTTGGATTTCAGGGGGTGGATAATATCAATGAAAATACCATATTAAGGGTAGATTTTGATAAAACGGGGATAATAAATATCTTACATAAAGAATCAAATATCCAAAACATGGTTTCCACACAAGGAGCATGGTCTCCAAATGTGTGGTATAGATTCAAGGTGGTAGGTACAGCGATAGATATGAGATATTATCTTAATGATGCTTTAATTTATACTGATTCTGCCATTGCTTCTCTTACTATGGACCAATTGAGATTTGTTCATAATAATGGTGTAGGAATAGCTTACTTTGATAATATTAAGATTAATGATGAATTGATCTTGTCTGCTAAAGAAACAAATTTAAAACATAAAACATTAACGCTGTATCCTAATCCGGTAGCAGATTTTCTAAAAATAAATACTTCTAACCAGATCCAGCATGTTGAAGTGTATGACCTTATGGGAAAAAAAATAAACATAAAATTAGACGGAGAAAAAGTAGATGTGAGAAACTTATCCCCTGGAGTTTATTGGCTAAATATAGAGACAGAAGCAAGAAACTTTACCGAGAAATTCATTAAAAAATAACTCTCAATCAAACTTAAGTTGGTAAAACGTCCTCATTGGGACGTTTTTTTGTTAGGGTAGCAGGGTGGTTTTCAAATTAAATTATTGATTTTATGTGTTTTTATGGTATGTATTGAGATATTTATAGTAAAAAAATAAAATTTATAAAAATGATATAATTTATAATTACAAATGTCATTTGTATAATGTTTTTTTTGTTTTTAGTTAAAATTGAATAATTTAAAGTGTTAATTATTGTATTATTTTTATCGGAAAATTATTAACTATTTGTTTGTTTATTGTTTTTTTTATTAATTAATTGTTGGTTTCTAATGATATTTAGTACTTTTAAGAAAAATAATTTATCATGAGAAGAATTCTACTATTGAGTGCATTTTTAGGGCTAACCTCTTTAAATGCTCAAACAACAATTTTTAATCAAACAGTTACAAGCCAAAATGGAATTGTTGCTAATGCTTTATCAAATGGAAACTTTGTTGCATCTGCGGATGACTTTAAGCTTACGAGTCAAAACAAGATTACAAAAATAAAGATATTAGGTTTTCAAAATGAGGAAACTTTAGAAACTTTAGTGGCCACAGGAGCAATGCTCTATATTTATGCAGATGCTGCTGGATCTCCTGCAGGGGTCCCTAATGGTGCAGGAACTCCAATTGCTGCTATAAATGTGGCTAAAGGAGCTGCTGGATATTCTTTAATAAAAGGTTTAACCGGATATACTTTTGAAATTGACGTAGCAGCTGCATTAAGTACTCCTGTTATTTTATCTGCTAATACGACTTATTGGTTAGTGTTTGCTGCCAAAACAAATCTGACTGCTTATGGAGCAGGTGGATTTAATTGGTTTTCAGGGCAAATCAACGGTAATCCTGCAAAACTTATAGATCCGTTGGATGCCTTTGGTGCAGGGGCTACAACTTGGACAAGTATATCATTCCTTACAGATGAGCCTGCATTTGATGGTCTTGCATTTAGTATTGAAGGTCAAAATGCAACATTAGGAACGCAAGAAATATTCAGCAACGTTAAAAAAACAACAATTTCTCCTAATCCAACAACTGATTATTTAAATGTAAATTCCACAGAAAAAATTAAGGCTGTTGAGATTTTTGATATGAACGGAAGAAAAAATGGATGCTACCCTTGACGGAAACAGAATTGATGTAAGAAATCTGAATACAGGAGGCTATATCATCAACATCGAAACAAAAGAAGGTAAAACTACCGAGAAATTCATCAAAAAATAAGACCTGATACATCTTAATATCAGTAAAACGCTCCATTTGGAGCGTTTTTGTTATTTGAAACAATAAATTTTAATAATAGGCCAGACATATATAATAAAGAAGGTCCAAAGGAATAGATTTAGGTGTTGCCAAAATCATAAATAAGTTTTTCTGGTCGGAGAAGTTCTCTAATGGTTAAAATTATGAGGTAAAAGTAAGGTGGTGAGAGGTTTTCTGATAAGAAAAGGATTTAAAATATTATTCTATTTTAATTTTTGTTTTATTTTTTTTAATAACAAAAGTCAGAAAATACGGGTTTTTGCCATTTTCATTATAATTTGTCGTTTTTGTTTTTAAATTGTTTTTAATTCATTTAATATTGTGAAAAACATATAAGGTTATGAAAAAAATATTAATTGGATTGCTTATGCTTTCTTCTGGAACAGCATTCTCTCAACAAACAATTTCCTTTGAAGCTTCTGAAGGATATACAGCAGGAAATATAAACGGACAAAAAGGATGGGTTACCCCCAACGGCGCGGAAGAACAGACGGTTAATGCGGAAAAAGCATCCGTCGGAACCAATTCTTTAAAGCTTAAAAAAAATAATTTTTATTGCCAGCAAGGAGAAGCTGTAATGGGAGCCTTTTATAATCTGCCATCGCCACTAATGTCTGATAATTTTACAGTTTCGTTTGATATTTATTTACGTTTCCGTTATACCTCAAATTATGAATTTCAGGCAGTAAATAGTAAGGAAAATAAGACTGTGGTAAGAGCTCAATTTACTAATTCAGGAGCTATTAAAATTTCAGATGTAACCAATCCATCTTCCGGTACAACAGATTTACTGGATACAGCCGGGGTTTGGCCAATAGCATCATGGAAAAGATTTAAAGCAGTAGGATCAGCTACAGAGATCAAGTACTATCTGGATAATATTTTGATTTATAAAGGGGCTCGTGCCAATTCTTCAAATATTGATCAACTGCGTTTTGTTCATGATAATTTTGGAGAATATGCCTATATTGATAATATTAAAATTAACAATGAATCATCAGATACAGCTCCCGTACAACAAAAAATAAGTATTTATCCTAATCCATCATCAGATTTTATTACGATTCTATCTCCAAACAAAATAAAAAATGTTGTGATTTTAAGCGGTTTTGGAAAACAAATCAATGTCAATATAATGAATGATAAAATTGATATCAGAAATTTACTTCCTGGAATGTATTTGCTTAATGTAGAAACAGAAGGCAGAAACTTTACTGAAAAATTTGTTAAAAAATAAGACCTGATAAATCTTAGTATCAGTAAAACGCTCCAATTGGAGCGTTTTTGTTATTTTAGAGAAATAAATTTTAGACAGGATGTTAAAACATAAAACAGCATATATAACAGGAGGAACCAAAGGAATAGGTTTGGGAATTGCTAAAATTTTGCTTGAAAACGGGATTTCAGTAGCATTTTCAGGAAGAAAAAGAGAGGATGTCATGAAAGCTGAACAGGACCTTAAGCAATATTCACCTAATGTCTTGGGGATTGTTTCTGATGTGAGAAACCTTGAAAGCGAAGCCGAAGCTGTAAAATATACTATCGAAAAATTTGGAAGACTGGATTATGTGATAGCAAATGCTGGATTAGGCATATTTAAACCTGTAGATGAATTGTCTGCAGAAGAATGGAATGATATGATTGAAACCAATCTTACCGGTGTTTTTTATACCTTAAAAGCTTCCGTTGAAGAGCTTAAAAAGACAGAAGGATATTATATTACCATTTCAAGTCTGGCAGGAGCTAATTTCTTCGAAAATGGAACAGGATATAATGCTTCAAAATTCGGAGTCGTAGGTTTTACGCAGGCAGCTATGATTGATTTGAGAAAATATAATATCAAATCTACGGTAATTATGCCAGGTTCGGTAGCTACTTATTTTAATGGAAATATACCCTCAGAAAAAGATAGTTGGAAGATTCAGCCCGAAGATATGGGGAATCTGATATTGGATATTTTAAAGATGAATCCTAGGGTTTTGCCCAGTAAAATAGAGTTTAGAGCAACACAGCCAGGTAAATAAGTACATCTAATGTATTGAATAATAATTTAATAAGTATTATGCATGCATAATATATTTTTTATTTATATTAGCAAAAATTAATTCAAACAAAATCTCTGCATAAAGTGTCATGATTTTATGCCTGAAAGAGAAAAAAATAAAATAGTACACATGAAAATATTAGTTTGTATTAGTAGTGTTCCGGATACTACTTCCAAAATTAACTTTACAGCAGATAAATCTGCTTTCGACAAAAACGGAATTCAGTGGGTAATCAATCCGCTAGATGAATTTGCGTTGACAAAAGCGGTTAAACTTCAGGAATCTCAGGGAGCAACAGTAACAGTAATCAACGTAGGAGATGCTGCTACAGAACCTGTAATCAGAAAAGCATTAGCAATTGGTGCTAACGATGCAGTAAGAGTAAATCTTGATCCAAAAGACAGCTATTCTACAGCAAAAGAAATTGCTGCTGTAGCTCAAAGTGGAGGATACGATTTGATCCTTTGTGGTAAAGAATCTATCGATTATAATGGTGGATCTGTACCAGGAATGGTAGCTCAGTTATTAAATCAGCCTTTCGTAAATGCATCTGTAGGATTAGATGTAAACGGAAGCGAAGCTACTGCTGTAAGAGAAATCGAAGGTGGAAAAGAAACTATTTCGGTTAAATTACCGGCAATTATCGCAGGTCAGAAAGGATTAGTAGATGAAAAAGACCTTATCATTCCAAACATGAGAGGAATTATGTCTGCAAGAACAAAACCTTTACAGGTAGTAGAGCCTACTTCTTCAGAAGTTAAAGTTCAGGGAGTGTCTTATGACAGTGTTCCACCAAGAGCTGCTGTGAAAATGGTTTCTCCTGACAATCTGGACGAATTGGTAAGATTACTTCACGAAGAAGCTAAAGTGATCTAATCTTTAAATTTTTCAATCTTTTAATTTTTAAATTTAAAAAAATGGCAGTATTCGTATACGCAGAAAATATAAACGGAGTTTACAAAAAAGCAGCTTTTGAAGCAGTTTCTTATGCTAAAGCTATTGCAGATAAAGCAGGAGATACCGTTACAGCGATCTCTGTAAACCCCACTGATTCTTCAGATTTATTATACAAATATGGAGCATCAAATGTTATCAATATTAAAGACGAGGGTCTTAAAAATTTCTCAGCAAAAGCATTTGCACAGGCTGTAAGTGAAGTAGTTGACGGAAATATTATCGTTTTTCCTCACACTACAGATGCTTCTTCAATAGCACCAATGTTAGCAGTAATGAAGAATTATTCTTTAATTACTAATGCATTAGAAGCTCCTGAAAGCCTTTCTCCATTCCAGGTAAAGAGAAGAGCTTTCTCAGGAAAAGGATTTATGCATGCAAAAGCTGAAGGAAACGGAGTAATTGTTACAGTTTCTCAAAATGCTTTCGGTGTGAAAGAAAATGCAGTATCTGGTTCAGAAGAAGTGAAAAACTTATCAGTAGCTAATGAGGATACTAAAGTAATTTCTCATGAGCAAAGTTCAGGAAAATTAGACCTTAAAGAAGCTGAAGTAGTTGTTTCTGCAGGTAGAGGGATGAAAGGTCCTGAAAACTGGGGTATGGTTGAAGATTTAGCCAATGTTTTAGGAGCTGCTACAGCATGTTCTAAACCGGTTTCTGATATCGGATGGAGACCTCACACAGAACACGTTGGACAAACAGGTAAAGCAATCGCACCTAATCTGTATATTGCAATAGGAATTTCAGGAGCCATTCAGCACTTAGCTGGAGTAAACTCTTCAAAAACAATCGTAGTAATCAATAGCGATCCTGAAGCTCCTTTCTTCAAGTCTGCTGATTATGGAGTAGTAGGAGATGCTTTCCAGATTATTCCTGCATTAACAGAGAAAATTAAAGCAATTAAAGGATAAAATTCAATGTGAATAGTCAATTCGCTTCGCTTGTCAATTTTTAATGATTTACTTGCCAAGCAAAACTCATTATTGACTCATTGACAATCACATAACAATACAGTAAAAGCTCGGCTTTCCGGGCTTTTATTTTTGTGTAAAAAAGTGAAATCACAATAAAAAATTAATCTATATTTGTAGCTATGGATTATAAGCAGCTAATTATTCGCGGAATATCGTACAGCCAGACCCAATCGGGGGCGTACGCATTGTTACTGGAGCATGAGGAAACACACATAAAATTACCTGTTGTTATAGGAAATTTCGAAGCTCAATCTATCTCTCTTGGACTGGAAAAAGATATCCATCCACCGCGCCCACTTACCCACGACTTATTCTCAAAATTTATCATTTCGGCCAATTATGAGTTGGTTTCTGTAATCATTTATCAGATTGTAGATGGGGTATTCTTTTCAAATATCAACTTTAAAAATAAAGCGACGGAAGAAGAACTGATTCTTGATGCAAGAACTTCTGATGCTGTTGCCATGGCTGTAAGATTTGATGCACCTATCTTTACCACACAGCAGGTATTGAACGAAGCCGGAATCTTATTGGAGCTGGAAGATGTATCAAGAGAAGAGCAAACTTTTTCAGAAACAGTAGCCACTGAAGACAACTTAAAATCCCTTTCTATGGAAGAGCTTCAGAAACTATTGGATGATGCCGTTAAAGAAGAAGACTATGATACCGCCCTTGAAATTCAGGAAGAAATCAAGAGGAGGAAAAAGAAAATTGACTAAAAGAGATACTTTATATAAAAATGAATTTAAAATTACGACTGACCATCCTCAGTTTTCTCCAGTTTTTTGTTTGGGGAGCATGGCTGATTACGATGGCGAACTTCTGGTTTGGCACTAAACATTGGGAAGGAACACAGTTTGGAGCTGTTTTCGGAACAATGGGAATTGCTTCTATTTTTATGCCAACCATTACTGGAATTATTGCTGACCGTTGGGTGAATGCCGAGCGTATCTTTTCAGTATTACATATTCTTTACGGGGCTATGCTTTTCATATTGCCACATTCTGCAGATCCTAATTCCTTCTTTTCGGTAATGCTGGTTGCAATGTGTTTCTATATGCCTACTATTGCTTTAGCAAATTCAATTTCATACACCATCCTAAAGAATAATAATATGGATGTTGTGAAAGATTTCCCACCAATCCGTGTATGGGGTACTATTGGCTTCATTGTAGCCATGTGGATCACCAACCTTAGTGGAAATAAAGCAACGGAAGGACAGTTTTATATTGGTGGAGCAGTAGCCATATTCTTAGGAATCTATGCCCTTACCTTACCAAAATGCCCGCCACAAAAGCTGATTGATAAAAGCTCACCTTTATCAGAACAATTAGGTTTAAATGCCTTCAAGCTTTTCGGAAACTATAAAATGGCATTGTTCTTCTTATTTTCAATGCTTTTAGGAGCTGCACTTCAGTTGACAAATGCTTATGGAGACGTATTTTTAAGTGAGTTTGCTCATTTTCCAAAATATGCTGATTCATTTGTAGTACAGAGATCTACCATCATTATGTCGATTTCACAGGTTTCAGAAACCCTATTTATCCTGGCAATTCCTTTCTTCCTAAAGAAATTTGGTATTAAAAAAGTAATGTTAATGTCTATGCTGGCATGGGTATTAAGATTCGGTTTCTTTGCGTATGGAGTACCAGATGGTTTCGGTTTATCTTTGATTATCCTTTCATGTATTGTATACGGAATGGCTTTTGACTTCTTTAATATTTCGGGATCTCTATTCGTAGAGACTACAACAGATAAAAATATCCGTTCTTCTGCTCAAGGGTTATTTATGATGATGACCAATGGTTTTGGAGCTGTTTTTGGAAGCTATATTGCAGGATGGGCTATAGACAAATTCTTTACTCATAAGTTTACAACAGCGACAGAATTGTCTACTTATCTGGAGACTACCCCTGATAACCCTACTTTCCTGGAGATTTTGAAAAATAGTTTCAATTCAGCTGTAAACTCTGACGGGAGTCTTTCTTCTGTGGTGATGGTAAAAGACTGGCAGCAGATATGGTTATCATTTGCCATCTATTCATTGGTTCTTGCTATATTTTTTGCTGTATTATTCAAGCATAAACACAAGCCTGAAGATGTTTCTTCTGTGAGCCACTAATTCAAATAATAATAAAACAATATAAAATTGCACTTTCCGTAAGAAAGTGCAATTTTTTTATTTTAAATCAATTCATTAATATGCTCAACTGTTGATAAGCATAAAATGTGATTTGGAAATTATGGCAACGGGAATATGACATTTATAATTTTTCAATACAATATGTATATTGTTGATGAATATTTAAAATTAAAAGTTTTTTATTGTAACTAATGACTGTTAGGGAGCGGAAATGGATGTTTGATAACAGATGATTTGAAAATGTGTTTTTTTTTCGTATTTTGGCACTTTAGTAAATATGAAAAATATTCAATTATTAGGATTATTATTAGTGGTGATAGGGGAGTTTTCTGCCTTTGGTACATGTACCTATCATTGGAAGCTGGAATTATTGGAAACTAGACCATTATTTGGCTATTGCATGCTGGATCTTTGCTGCATGTGCCGTTTTTGGAATTGTCAATAATAGTGCAAAAATCGTAAGATTTCTTGGTGTTCTGCTTATTATTTTATTTGCATTCACTCTGGTGGCTGTAAAGCTGCAGTCTTTAGATTACTTTAGCTTTCTGCCTTTTAAATCCTGGAGAGAAACTTTCGCAGGAATTGTGAAGTTAAAGTGGGGATGGATTGTAGAGTTTTTAGGAGCCTTTTTAATGGTTTTTGCAGGAAATAGTAAAAAAGTTAATCAACGAACTCAAATATAATATGAACCTTTTAAAAGCATTTTTAGCTGGGATATTATTATTGACGGCCTCACAGGTTAAATCTCAGCAAAAAGAACAGAAAAAACCTGATAATCCAACTAAATGTATCAATATCAAAGAAGGGAAATTTTTACGAATCAATTATCCTGAATCTTTATGGTACATGACCATTAAAGACAATATCCAGACAGAATATACAAATAATGGAAAGGATTTTATAAAATCAACACTTGTTTTTGTAGATGACTGTAATTATAAGTCTATTGTTATGGAAAAATCAGAGAATAGTAACCGCATACAGATTGGTGATGTCTTCAATAATAAAGTTGTAGCAACCCAGGATAATCTGGTGAAAGTCAATACAAAGATTGAAGGAACTCAATTTGATGTAGTGTACATGAAAGTAAAATAAATTTAATTATAAAAATGAAACAAAGTTTTCATTTAAGCTAAAAATAAAAATTATATACATGAAAGAAGTATTCATTGTTTCCGCAGTAAGAACACCTATGGGGAGTTTTATGGGAAGTTTGTCAACAGTTCCGGCTACTAAATTAGGAGCTACTGCTGTGAAAGGAGCATTAGATAAAATTGGTTTAGATCCTGCTAACGTTCAGGAGATCTATATGGGAAATGTGCTGCAGGCAGGAGAAGGACAGGCGCCGGCTCGCCAGGTAGCTTTAGGAGCAGGACTTTCTATCAATACCCCTTCTACAACCGTAAATAAAGTATGTGCTTCAGGAATGAAGGCTGTAACAATGGCTGCACAGGCAATCAAAGCTGGTGATGCAGAAGTAATTGTTGCAGGAGGGATGGAAAATATGTCTTTGGTTCCTCACTATTATAACGCAAGAGTAGCTACAAAGCTAGGAGATATCAAAATGCTTGATGGTATGGTGTTGGACGGTCTTACAGACGTATACAACAAAGTACACATGGGGGTATGTGCAGAGAAATGTGCAGTTGATTATAGTATTACAAGAGAAGATCAGGATAACTTTGCGATAGAATCTTATAAAAGATCTGCAAAAGCTTGGAGTGAAGGAAAGTTCAACGACGAAATCGTGCCAGTTTCTATTCCTCAGAGAAAAGGAGACCCTGTAATCTTTGCTGAAGACGAAGAATATAAAGCAGTAAACTTCGACAGAATTACAACACTTCCTACAGTTTTCAAAAAAGAAGAAGGAACAGTTACAGCTGCTAATGCGTCTACATTGAATGACGGAGCATCTGCATTAATCCTTGTTTCTAAAGAAAAAATGGAAGAATTAGGCTTAAAACCATTAGCAAAAATCGTTTCCTATGCTGATGCAGCTCAGGAGCCTGAAAACTTTACAACAGCTCCTGCTAAAGCTTTACCTATTGCCCTTAAAAAAGCAGGATTAGAGGTATCAGATATTGACTTCTTTGAATTTAATGAAGCTTTCTCAGTAGTGGGATTAGCTAATAACAAAATCTTAGGTTTAGATGCTTCTAAAGTGAACGTAAACGGTGGAGCGGTAGCTTTAGGACACCCACTGGGAAGTTCAGGTTCAAGAATCATCGTTACATTAATCAACGTATTGAAGCAAAATAATGCCAAATACGGTGCCGCAGCAATCTGCAACGGTGGTGGTGGAGCTTCTGCTATCGTGATTGAAAATATCTAATATTCTGTTTTAGAACATATTACCATTAAGGAATCGATAATTTTTTTAAAATCTTATCCATTTCTTAATGGTTTTTCTATTTTTGTGCTACTAATATTTATTTGAAATGTCTGAAACTGAGAATCGACAACCCAACAATATAAAGAATAATCCGAAGATTATGAAAGCCTGGGCTGTATATGACTGGGCCAACTCTGTGTATTCCCTGGTTATTACGTCCACTATTTTCCCCATTTATTATTCTATTCTTACCACAGCTTATGAGAAGAAAGAATTTGTAACGGAAACAAAAAAATGGATCGATGTCCCAGTGAGACATATGATCAAAATTTTTGGCAAAGAATACCAGCCGGACGCAGTATATGGATATTCATTAACCATATCGTTCTTTATCGTAGTATTATTATCTCCCTTTTTATCTTCGTTGGCAGATACCATTGGAAATAAGAAATCCTTCCTGCAGTTTTTCTGTTATCTGGGAGCAACATCCTGTATGGGATTAGCAATGTTCACAGGAATGCATAATGTATTTTTGGGACTTTTGTTCAGTATTACAGCCAGTGTAGGGTTTTGGGGCAGTTTGGTGTTTTATAATTCCTTTCTTCCGGATATTGCAACGCCGGACAGGCAGGATGCACTTTCTGCAAAAGGATATGTCTATGGATATCTTGGCTCTGTAGTTTTAGTGGTATTGTGTTTAGTCCTGATTCAGGTTTTTGCCAAAGGAGCAGCACAGCAGCTTTTATTTACAAGAATCAGCTTTCTGTTGACAGGAGCATGGTGGTTTGGATTTTCTCAATACACCTTCAAGCACCTTCCTCAATTTGGAGATGTAAAAGATAAACTTCCTAAAGATCTTGTGTTATTAAACTATAAAAACATCTTCAAAAAACATGAAGAGCAAGGCGGATTCTTTGAAGTGCTAAAAGATAACATGAGCTTTTATAAAGATATTGCTAAAGAAAGCTTCCATGAATTGTTTAAAGTGGGAGGAGAGCTGTTCAAAGATAGAAACCTGAAGTTTTTCCTCTCAAGCTTCTTCTTTTACAGTGTAGGAATGCAGACAATTTTCCTTATGGCGACCTTATTTGGAAAAAGTGAGATCAATCTAGCTCAGGATAAACTTATCGGAACACTTTTGGTTATTCAGATTGAAGCTATTATCGGAGCTGTGATTTTCTCAAGATTATCCAAAAGAATAGGAAACAAAAACGTTATTTCAATTGCTATTTTCCTATGGATTGTAGCTTGTTTATGGGCTTACTTCTTAAACAAAGAAAATCCAACCGTAGAATATCAGTTTTATGGAGTGGCTGCAGTAGTAGGATTAGTAATGGGAGGGCTTCAGGCAATGTCCAGATCTACGTACTCAAAATTACTTCCTGAAAACTCTATGGAAAACACCACTTATTTCAGTTTCTATGATGTATTGGAAAAAATAGCGATCATTATCGGTACATTTATCTTTGCAACATTAATTGAGCATTTTAATAATATGCGAATTGCCGCTCTATCCATGACATTATTCTTCGGTGCAGGGTTAATATTAATCCGATTCCTGAAGGTTAAAATGAGAAAAGATAGAGAAACACTATAAAAACTAAAAGACGTTATTTTTAACGTCTTTTTTTATTTTTTAACTCAAAATTAATTGTGGTTGAAAATAAGGATTATGATAAATTAATACAGGAATTTTCAGGATCTGGAGCTTTTTTTGTATATTTATGTAGAGTGTGAGTAAAGCAGAACCAAAAAAATGATAATTCGGTCCGGGTTTTGCTTATATTCAGCGGAATAATTTTTAACTTTGCAAAAAAGATTTATTGTCAAGATGACCAACCCTTTATTTTATGCAAAAATAATCCTGTTTGGAGAATATGGAATGATTGAGGATTCCCAGGGGCTTGTAGTACCTTACAGCTTCTATAAAGGAACTCTGAAATTTTCAGATTTAGCTTCAGAATTTGAGCTTAATTCAAACAGACATCTGCAGAAATATTCAGACTTTCTTACAACGCTTGATCTTTCTGATGATTTTACATTGGATATTGAGAGCTTTAAAAAAGATATCGCTGACGGACTTTTCTTCGATTCTAATATTCCACAAGGATATGGAGTAGGAAGTTCTGGTGCTTTGGTTGCTGCTATTTTTGAAAAATATTCGATCAGCAAACTGAACCCGGAGAATATATCTAAAGACAATCTTAAAAAATTAAAGGCTGTCTTTGGTGAAATGGAAAGCTATTTCCATGGAAAAAGTTCTGGAATGGATCCATTGATCTGCTACATGAACCTGCCTATTCTTATCGAAAATAAAGAAAATCTTGACAGAGTATCCATCCCTGAAGGACAAGAAGGGAAAGGAGCTATTTTCCTTATCGATTCCGGAATGACTGGGGAAACAGGCCCTATGATTCAGATTTTCTTTGAAAAAATGAAAACAGAGGGATTCCGTAAAACACTTAAAGAAGAATTTATTCGTTACAATAATGCTTGTATAGAAGCTTTTCTTAAAAAAGATATGAATCCTTTCTTCAGAAATCTTAAAAAGCTTTCTCACTGGGCGTATGAGCATTTTCGGCCAATGATTCCTGAAAGCATCTTTAATATCTGGAAAAAGGTCTGGATTCTAATGCTTATTACTTAAAACTCTGCGGAAGTGGCGGTGGCGGTTATATTCTAGGCTTTACCAAGGACTATGAAAAAGCAGAAAAAATGCTTGATGGCTTCCAAAAAGAAGTGATTTACAGATTTTAAACAGGTTGGAAATGAATTCTGAAAAAGAAACTTTCCAATCCAAACAATATATCTCAAAATCTCTATATTACAGATTTTCACAATTCGTGGGCTTTTTACTCGGAGCACGTTTTTTTGTGGCAGCTCTGCTGACATTTGCTCTGTATGTTTCCACATTTTTTCTGTTCAATCAAGAAGAATCCTTCAGAAATTTTGTCTTTGATTTCAAAGTACACGGTATTATTTTCTGTACTGTTTTGACAATTTTAGCAGGCGGAATTATCAACCAGTTTTACGATTTGGAAAAAGACCATATTGTAAAACCTTTCAGAACTAGGATTCAAAGCTTCATCAAACAGAAGTATTTTTTATACGCTTATTTGGGATTAAGTGCTATTTCATTAGGGGTAGCTTGGATGATTTCTCATAATGTCTTTATCTTTTTTGTGGTGTATCAGTTTTTTATGTGGCTTTACAGTCACAAATTAAGCCGTATACTCATCCTGAATAATCTCACTTTTGTAAGTCTTACTTTATATCCATTCTTTGGGATGATGGTGTATTACGAAACTTTCTCCAAGAAGGTCTTTCTGATGGCTGTTTTTCTTTTTTTGATTCTTCTATGCATCGATATTGTAAAAGATACCCTTACCAGAAGTGTAGACAAAACATTTGGATATACCACCATTCCCAATTATTTTAAAAGCCGGAATACGAAGATTATTCTTATATCTTTACTCTTGATAACAATGGCCGTTTCTATGAAAATCATTACCAAAACCGGAGTTTCAGGATTTATGGCTTACTACTTTGTAGCAGGCTTATTTGTGATGATTCTTTGTATCTACCTTTTTCTAAATTCAACCAGGAAAAGCAACTTCCTCACGCTTAGCATATTACGATTATGGGTGTTTGTAGGAATTATATCCATGCTTTTAAACGGAATTGAACATAAATTATAATAAAAATTCTTTAAATAAACTAAGGTTATTATTACCTTTGCGTAACTAAATTTAATAAATAGGAATGCCCATTTTTAATGATACTAAAGTTGCATTTGCAGACAAGACAGATGCACAGTTGAGAAAGGCTTACTGGATGTTTAAAATGATTGAACAGCCCGCTCTTACCAGCCTTGGAACATCCGTTCTTAATTTTACAGTACACAACAACTTTCCATTCGTTACCGGAATTGTAAAAAGCACTTTGTTTGCACAGTTTTGCGGTGGAGAAACCCGTGAGGAAAGTATGAAGGTTGTAAAACAGCTTTTCAAGAGAAGAGTTGGAAGTATTTTCGATTATTCCATTGAAGGGAAAGAAGATGAAGAAACTTTTGATGCAGTATGCAAGGAGATCAAAGATATTGTAAGATTTTCAGTAGGAAATCCGGCCATTCCTTTTATCGTATTCAAGCCTACAGCATTTGGAAGAATTGATCTGTATGAAGCTGTTGGAAAAGGAGCAGAACTTACAACCAGTCAGAAAGAAGAATGGGAGAGAGTGGTAAGAAGATTTGATGAAGTATGCGCTCTTTGTCATGAAAATGACAAAAAAGTAATGATAGATGCAGAAGAAACCTGGATGCAGGATTCTGCAGACCAGCTTTGTGAAGAAATGATGGAAAAATATAACCAGGAAAAGCCTATCGTTTGGAACACCATCCAGATGTACAGAACAGGAAGATTGGAATATATGGAAGCGAATCTTCAGAGAGCAAGAGAAAAGAACTATTTTATTGGGTATAAGATCGTTCGTGGAGCTTATATGGAGAAGGAAAGAGCCAGAGCAGCAGAAAAAGGATATCCAGATCCGATTCAGCCTACCAAAGATGCTTCGGATAAGAACTACAATGCAGGAATTGACTTTGTAATGAACCACTTGGATAAAGTATCTGCATTCTTTGGTACTCACAATGAGATCTCTTCGGAATTGATTATGGATAAAATGAAGTCTAAATCTTTAGAAAACGGAAATCCACATGTTTATTTTGGGCAGCTTTACGGAATGAGTGATAATATTTCATTCTATTTATCTGATAAGGGCTATAATGTGGCTAAATATCTCCCATATGGACCTGTAAAGGATGTTGTGCCATATCTTACGAGAAGAGCTCAGGAAAACACCTCTGTAGCCGGACAAACCGGAAGGGAATTAGGCCTGATCAAAAAAGAATTGGAAAGAAGAAAACAACAGTAATAATATATTGTTATCCAAACAAAGAAAACCCGCAGAATATGCGGGTTTTTTATTTGATTTATTTTAATAAAAAGATCTTATTTATTGTTGATCTTATAATTTTAATGAAATTTTAAAAATTAGTAATTAAAGATATAATTCTATTTAATGTTAATTATTTATTAAAATAATTTAGTTTTTATTGCAAATTTAGTTTTAAATTTCTATATTTGATTAAGCTATAAAAAACCAGTGCATGAAAAAAACATCTGCCAGGATTCTCCTATGGTGTGACAGAATTTTCTTACTTCGGAAGAGATTGTATCCCCTAACAGATTCGTCACTATTCCAGTATGTATTATCTTAAAAAGATTAAATACACCTCAGGAATGCTCTAAAATTTAAAAATAAATAAAGCAAATAGCTTTAGTTTTCTTCTTCAAATATTTTTTAGCCTGACCATTTTCCTTGGTCAGGTTTTTTATGGATATGGCATATCCACTTAGAAAAAATAATAAATTAATTCTTCCTTTATTCATGGAAAATATATAAAATCTTTATGCCTGATTACCCAATTATTTTTGCAGCGAACGCACGAATCAAAAATAAATTGGTCTACTGATTGCTATTAAAATTTAACTTTATTATAGATAGAACCTGACGGATAAAAGTTCAATTTATCACAAAAATTCCCGTCATATTTTTCCGGAGATTAAGAGATATTATAAGTATGAATTGTCATAATTTGAGATTAGCTAAGGAACAATAAGGTCATAGGCTCTTAACCCAGTTACCCAATTATTTTTAGCCACAAATACACGGACAAAATTCATTTATGCATGAGTAGACATCAAAATATAGCTATTTAGCAGTAGCATGTAAAATCTAAGGCTCGAAACTCTCGAATTTTCCGTTTTCATAGAACAAAACAATACGTTTTATTTTATTTGTTTGATTTCCAATAGCTTGACTTAGTATTTCTTCAGGTGAATTTTCTAATCGCTGAGAATCCGATATTTTCTCAGGAGCTTTATCTTGGGCCGGTATAACCGATTCTCCAGAAGAGACCTGAGGAAGTTCTGATTCTATTTCATCTGTTCCAAATTTATCATCTTCATTAATCATGGTGAAAAGATCGGGTAGTGGAGTTGTTCTTACTTGATCCTCGTCGGGCTGCTCTTCCGAAATCTTTATTTCCGGTACTTCTGATTTTAACATTTCACCTTCACCGGTCACTAGCCAATCCCAAAGGAGTTCAGGGAAACGAGATTTTATTTTTATGATAAACTCCAGTGACGGTTTATTTCTTCCGGATGTAATATGTGAAATTGAGGAACGCTGTACATCAATCTCATCTGCAAATTCAGAGGGAGTAAGTCGGGAATACTCTATAACTTTTGAAATTCTTTCGTTTAAACTCATAAAAATAAGCCTTTAATTATTTTACAAATGTAACTCATAAAATTTACAAAAGCAAAATACAAATGTAAATAAATAAAATAATCTTCAATATACAATTGTAACCTAAGCATAATGTATTGTTATATAGTATTTTGTATGCGTATTACAAATGTACTCTCATAGTATATTCATTCAATTGAATAAGATTGAGAGATGAAAATTAAGCATATAATTTCTGATTAATGACCTTTAAAAGTGAATTAGAAATGTAAATTATGACCATTAAATGACCAATTTTCAGTGATTATTTTTTAGTTTTCAGTTGTTTACAATAATAATCAATAGGGATCTGAGAATAAGCTACTAAATGGCTAAAATCGCAGATAAATTGCATATAATAGAGGTTTTAAGACATATACATTGGTAAATTACATGAGTAAATCTCCTTTTAGCGTAATTCTTTGCCTTATTTCTGCAGTAAATTCCCTTCACTGAGTAAAATTATTTTTTGCTTAAGCTTAAATCTATCAATAAAATATTTAAGAGCTAAATTTCTAAGTGATTTTTATAATTTTAAACATTTTACATTTGTATATATGTATAAATAGTATAGTTTTCTATATTTTATCTGTTTGAAAAAAATATGCCCATTTGGCCTAAAATAGGTATTTACAGAGTTAAAGTATTCTTATAAATATCATTGAGTTGAATTTCATAACTATCTGAAATTAAATGCTTTAAATATATGTTTTTAAATTATTCGCAATCCACAATTTTATCAACAGACATTTTGTCAATAATGACTGTTTAACAATGTTACTTATGTTAATCCATTAGTTGCAGATAAAATTCACTATTTAACTTTTGTCAATTCAATTTTGTTTACAAAAATTCGCTGAAATTTTTCTGTTTTCTGTCTATTTACAAATGTTAATGATTATAGTATGCCTTAAAATGGCTAAATTTGATTCCAGTAAATTATTTTCCAGCAATGAACTTTGAACTTATTTATTCTTTGAACCCCGATTTTTCAAATCGCTATATTTCCCCTGAAAAATTATTTTCTTACCTACAGACGAATCTCAGCGATTATATTCAGGAGATCGGAACGTCATATTTAGAGAAGCCGATTTATCAGTTAAGCATCGGAACCGGAAACATCCAAGTATTAGCCTGGTCACAAATGCACGGAAATGAATCCAATGCCACACACGCCATGCTTGATCTTTTGACAAGTCTTGATAAAGCTCCTGAAATGAAGGATGACCTATTCAGTAAAATCAGACTGGATTTTATATTTATGCTTAATCCTGATGGATCTGAAAGATGGACAAGACTCAATGCCGTTGATATTGACCTTAACCGCGATTTCCATAACGAGGCGAGTAAGGAGATTAAGTTTCTGAAAAAAGCAGCTGCTTCAAAGAAATATGACTATGCATTAAATCTTCATGAGCAGAGAACCATTTTCACAACAGATGGTATTCATCCAGCTACTCTTTCCTTTCTTGCTCCTTCTGAAAATGTAGAACGTACCATTACAGAGAATAGAAAAAAATGTATGGCTGTTATTGGAAATGTCTATACTCATTTAAAGGAAATAATTCCTAATCAAATTGGAAGATACTCTGATGAATTTTATCCAACTTCAACCGGTGACAATTTTATAAAAGCAGGCATGCCTACTATTTTATTTGAAGGCGGACATTTTGTAGATGACTACACCAGAAAAGGGACCAGAAAATATTATACGATTGCTTTATACTATGCACTGAAAGCAATTAGTGATTTGAACTCAGATACTACAGGTTGGGAAACTTATCTTGATATTCCTGAGAACAAAGAAACTCATTATGATATTATCTACCGAAATGTAAAACTCAATACTGAACATGAATGTATTTTGGATATCGCTGTTCAATATAAAGAAGTGAAAGAGGATGGGAAAGATGAAATTTCTTTTATTCCTTTTGTGATGGAAGCGGGAGATGTTAAAAAAGAAAAGGCTGGTTAGAGATAGACTGTACAGGAAAGAAATTTATTTCTGCCAATAAATATCCGAAGCTGGACGCTGTTGTGGATTTTACGATAGAAGATTAAAAATTTCGGCAACCCAAAGGGTTGCCGAAATTTATTTTTATACTTTTCTAAAACAGAAAACTGGATCATACTATGAGTGTAGAATTCTGGTTTAAATCTCTACAATTGATAAATTACAGATTATCTTTTCCTCAATTTTTAAAATTTACGTAATCTGTAAAATCTGTAGGAGATTCTGATATTTTCTTCAATAGAAGAAAATCCTTAGTTTACCACTTTAATTCCGCTTGCAAGGAATCTTATTTCTTCCTTAGGCTGAGTAATAGCGTCAATTTCAGATTGAGGTTTCTTAGCATCTTCAGCATAGTGTTTCTGTTCATCCACAGAAATTACTTTTCTTTCAGCATTTCCTTCTAAAACGACATTCTTACCTTTTAAAGCTGTAGGTACAAAGAAGGCGTAATCTTTCATTTTTACAAAAAACTGCGAGTTATCATCTGTCTGAATGGTTAACCAGCATCCTTTTTTCTCACATACATCGGTTACCTTTCCTTTGATAGCGACATTTTCCAGTTTTTTATTTTCTTTTTTAAGTTTCTTTCCCAGTTTATCTACTGTAATTGCTTTAGATTCTGTATTGGAAGCAACAGCTGCTCCATAGGTATCACCTACTAAGGCACTTCCAGCAGGTGGTGAAAACTTCTTTTGTGATGTTTCTTGAGCAAATGCTAATGTAGAAGCACTTACAGCGACAGCAAATAGAAGAGCTTTAAATTTCATGTTTAATATTTTTTCCAAAAATACTAATTAATATTGAATCATAAATCGATAAAAATTAATAATAAATTGATACTTGTGTGAAATTTTAATAAAATCCAAAATGAAAGACAGATTTGTTTATATTTGACACCTATACTTGACTATGCAGAAAAAACTGAAACTATGGGATGCCATCATGCTTGTGATGGGATCTATGATTGGAAGCGGGATCTTTATTGTAAGCGCCGATATGATGCGGAATCTGGGCTCCGGGTACTGGCTGATTGTGGTCTGGATCATCACGGGGATAATGACTGTAGCTGCGGCAATAAGCTACGGAGAGCTTTCTGCTCTGTTTCCAAAGGCTGGCGGCCAATATACTTATCTGAAAGAGATCTTTGGTAAAAGGATGGGATTTCTTTATGGCTGGGGTTTGTTTACGGTGATACAAACCGGAACTATAGCTGCCGTGGCAATGGCTTTCGGAAAATTTACAGCTTATCTGATCCCTTCACTTAATGATGCTGCCCCTATTTTTCAAAGTGGGGAATTCAAGATTACGTGGATACAAATTTTAGCTATTGCTGTTATTCTTCTGCTTACCTATATCAATACAAGAGGAGTAGAAAGTGGTAAATTTTTACAGAATATATTTACAGGATCTAAAATCATCGCATTGCTAGGGCTAATTGCAGCTGGATTTATTCTGGTTGATTTTTCTCATTTATCTGAAAATTTCAGTCTGGGAATGGATTCTTTTCATAATCTGAAAAAAGATTTGAGTGGTAATTTCCTGAAAGAAGGCTGGGAACCTATTGGGGGAATGACTTTAATGGGAGGGATTGCGGCGGCGATGGTAGGTTCCGTTTTTAGTTCTGTAGCATGGGAAAGCGTAACGTTTGTTTCGGGGGAAATTGAGAATCCTAAGAAAAATGTTGTGAAATCAATGATTTATGGGACGACTGCTGTAATGATTTTGTATATCGCTGTTAATTTTGTGTATTTAAATGCATTGGATAGAGACAGTATTGCCTTTGCAGCCAATGATAGAGTTGCTGTTGCCGCTTCTCAGAATATTTTTGGAAGTGCCGGAACTGTTATTATTGCTGTGTTGGTAATGATTTCAACTTTCGGTTGTGATAACGGATTGATTTTAGCAGGAGCAAGAGTTTTTCAGACAATGGCGAAAGATGGAATGTTCTTTAAATCCGCAGAAAAAAATAATAGAAATGAGGTACCGGAAAATGCATTATGGATGCAGGGGATATGGGCTTCTTTATTATGTCTGAGCGGGCAGTACGGAAACCTTTTGGATATGATTTCATTTGTCATCGTTCTGTTCTATATGATTACAGTTTTCGGAGTAATTTATTTAAGAGTTAAACAACCTGCTTTGGAAAGACCTTATAAAACATGGTTGTACCCGGTAACCCCCATTATATATCTTATTATAGGAACTGTTTTTTGCATCCTATTATTAATATATAAACAGCAATATACATGGCCGGGATTTGTACTGGTATTATTAGGACTTCCGGTATACTATTTCATCAATAGGAGAAAAGCAGATTAATAGATTAACATAATGAATACAATATAGATAATGGTTTCAGGGCTTTCAATTCAGTTTGAAGGCCCTAACTTTTGAATAATATTTTAATTTATTATAACAATTATTTAGTGAAAATGTGTATTTTGGTATTTCGTTTTTAAGTGAACGGAACCATGAAGTAAAAAACAAGAAGTTATGGATACACCAAATTACAGAATGCCCTTTGTACCGTCAACATTAATGACAGAAGGGGGAAGTATCGATACCTGCGATATGGGGGAGAGTATTGCCCACAACATTATGCTGCTGATCACCACCAAAAAAGGGGAGAACAGATACGATGAAAACTATGGAAATGATGTTTGGAACCTGGAATTCGATAACGGAGTAACCAGTGCCATCTGGGAAAATGTTTTTGTCAAAAGTCTGAGAAGGCAGATCCAGGAATATGAACCAAGAATTGTGCAGCCTCAGATCGATGCCAATATTCAATTTGTAGAACACAGTTACGATACCAAAGAACACACCGAAATCAAAAAGAAAGTAAGAATTGCCATCAATGCCAAAATGGAGGAAACAGGAGAACGTTTCAGTTTTTCAACAGAGCTGTTCCTGAGCCCAATGTCTATTGATTAAAATTTTTAACTACAAAAAAAATTATGAACCTAGATCAAAATATTTATTCCAAAGAATCTGTAAAAGCAAGAATGCTTCAGAATGCTACTAAAGTATGGGGATTGAAAAGTCCACAGTCTTTAGATCCATTTGTAAAATTATTAATTGACGCATTCAGTACAGAAGTTTTTAAAGCGAATAATGAAATACAAACAGTCAATGCCCGAATTCTTGAAAAACTGGCAAAACTGTTAACTCCATCCATTTATACTCATCCTATTCCGTCCCATGCAGTTGCTTTCACGCAGCCTTATGATTCTACGGAAGTTTTATTAGAGCACACGGAGTTTTTCTTCCGTAAACAAATGACTTCTACGGTGAAATCGGAATCGGATAAACAACTTAATATTCCTTTTACTCCGGTTGGGAATGTAAGAATCAATAAAGTTCACACCTCAGTAATGTTTGTAGGGAATACCTGCTACAGTATCGATGACAGATTCAATAAAATTCCGATTTCAAGATTTAACGGAAGACCTGAAGACTACAGAAAGGTCACCGTAGGAGTTGATGTAAGTAAATATGTGAGCGAATACTTCCCTAAATATATGAGCATATTCTGCTCTAATCCGGCTTTCGAACATCTTGATTTTGTGTATAAACTATTACCTTATATTACTGTTTCAAGTAATGGAAATCCTTTGTTCGTAAGAGAAGGATTAAGCTACCTTACAGAAAGCGCCACTGATGGTTATGAACAGATGTTTAAAGAGCAGTCCATCAGAAGCAAGGTCATTGAAGATATTAAAAGTATCTACCGTCATAAATTCATAGAGATTACCGGATTATCCAGCAGCTTATTCTCAGAACCCGGGCAACTTCCACAAAACCTGGATTTCCTTGCCGGAAAAGAAGAGATTGTAAAATACCTGGATAATAAGCGTTATTTATGGCTTACTTTTGAATTCCCACCACAGTTCTCAGCAGAAATTCTGGATAATTTCTCATTTGTATTGAATGCTTTCCCAATCTATAACAGAGGCTGGAAAAAAACAGAATACAGTCTTGATATTATGGGAAACAACATTCCTTTGGTAACAGATGAAGGAGAACATTTCTTATATGTAGATGAGGTACAGGACGGCGACGGAAGAAAATATACAGAAATACCATTTACTCCTGCAGATGATCTTAAAAAGGATTATATACAGTAAGAAAAGGAGGAATGGAGCGTTTCACCAGCAGAAATGCAGTGGATATGATTGCTAATGTTCTGGAGCTGACAAGAGATGAAATTGCAGCATTCTCTCTTTTAAACAGGGATAATGTAAAAGGCGTTCTGAGCGAGATGTCAGACAAGATGAAATCGATGGTTCAGAAAGTGAATAATGCCAAGAGAAATATCAGACAGGAACTGAATTATGTAATTATGGAACCTGTAGAAAAAACAGACCACACATATGCTTCTTTCTGGATCACACATTGTACATTAGCTAACCATATGCGCCCTGGAACTGAGCTTTCCAACCAATTGAAATCCCAAACCGTTGTTTTGCTTACCGAAACATTGGGTGGTGCTGAAGAGCAAAAAGGTACTGACAGTATCCAGGCTTATAAATATGCTTTGACTACAAGAGATAAAATCATTTCTCTTGAAGATGTTAAAAACTATTGCCGAATGATTCTGAAAGATGAATTGAGAGAAGTAAGAGTAAGAAGAGGAACTATGATCAGTAACAAACCTAAAGAAGGTTTCGTAAGAACCGTTGAGGTTGAAATTGTTCCACAGAATTATTCTTTCTATGGAAGAGCCTATTGGGAAAATATGGCCAACATTACCAGAAATCAGATCATTGCCAAAGCAATTGACGGCATTGAATATCTGGTGAAGGTAACCAATGAGGACGTTGAATTCCAGGATATGTAAAAATCAGACAATTAAAACAAAAAAATATGAAGAAGATTATTGTATTCGCAATGGCCCTTTCGTTAACTGCTACAGTAGTAAGCTGTAAAAAAGGTGCAGGAAAATTGGCTGACTCGGTTTTGAACATGGGAAGCGAAACAGATGCAAATGCTATTATTGATTTTAATAACAATTTTATAGATTCTTATAAAAATACATCCAAACATATTGATAGGATCTTAAAATATGCAGATGCAGCAGTTGCCAAATCAAAAGGAGAAAATGTACTGATTATGCCTGTTACATTAAGCTCAATGGATTACTCATTTTCAAAAATTAAAGAAATTCCGTCAGGATTTGATAAGGAAAAAGAAGCTATTGAAAAAGAATTCAATGTTTATAAGGCTAAAAAAGAAAACATAGACAAAAAAATGGAGGAACTTAAGTCTTATATGACTTCGGAAGACTATAAAGATGATAAAGGAGCAAAAGCAGAAGCGATCACAAAAGAAATTGAGGGCGATGTAAATGCTTTTTATGCAGCCGGAGAAAATATTATGACCAGAATCAAACCTGCTACAGATGCTGCAGAAGAAGTTATTTTAAAGGATCATCCTATGAAAGAATATATTATTTCTTCTAAAAATGTGATGAATTCACTGGATTCTGTAATTGATCTTTTAGGAAAACAATACTCTGGACAATTCAATGAAGCAGAAGCTCAGAAAAAGTATGATGAATATGCCAAAGTGGTAGAAGCCAACACTAAATTAAACTTTGATGTGAAGGATCCGCAGTATTCTTATAAAAAATCTCAGTTTGAAAGCTTCAATAAAAATGCGTCTAACTTTTTAGATTTGTATAGAAAACTTATTAGAGACGCTAAAGAAAAGGGAAAGATTCAGGATAATGATATCCAACAGATCGATTCTTCCTATGAAAGCGTATTGGGCGCCTACAACTCTTTTGTGAAATAATATTTTTGATTGGTTGTAATATCAACAGTCAATTTGAAAATAAAAAATGTCGTAGGAAATACGGCATTTTTTATATCTACTGTACAAAATAGTAATGCTTTAAAAATTAAACTATTTAAATGAAAAAAGTATCCCTTTTTATATCTATTTGTCTTTTAAGTATTCAGCTAAAGAGCCAAACGATTCAGGATTTGAAAAGTAAAATTAGTACTATCATATCAACAAAAAATGCAACCGTTGGAATCTCTTTAAAAGGAATTGAGGATAAAGATACCTTAAGCATCAATGGAAATAAAACAATGCCCATGCTGAGTGTTTTTAAATTCCATATTGCATTAGCTGTTTTAAGTCAGGTAGATCAAGGGAAATTAAAACTGAATCAGAAATTCTTTATTAAAAAAGAAGAATTATTACCTGAAACATGGAGCCCGATAAGAGAAGAATATCCGGAAGGAAATATGTCTTTGACATTAGATCAGCTATTAAGATACACGGTTTCTCACAGTGATAATAATGGTTGTGATATTCTGCTGAAGATAGTAGGGGGCGCTCCGGTTGTTCAGAAATTTATCAACCAACAGGGTATCAAAGATTTTACTATCCGATTGAATGAACAGCAAATGAACACCTTTGAATCCTATTTTGTAAATACATCAACCCCTTTAGCTACAACCAACCTTTTAGAAAGATTCTATAAAGGGAAAGTATTAAAAAAAGAGACTACAAAATATTTATATCAGATCATGGTAGAAACTTCAAGAGGACTTACCTGGATGAAGGCAGGTTTGCCGGCAGGAACAGAATTAGCTCATCGCACAGGAATCTCAGGAAGAAATGAACAGAATATAAGAGCTGCGATGAACGATGTAGGAATTATAAAGCTTCCCAACGGAAAACATTTCATCTTATCCGTATACCTTAAAAATATCAATGAAGAAATGAAAGACACAGAAAAAATCATTGCAGATATCGGAACTGCTGTCTGGGAATATTATATAAACAAACCATAAAGACTTTAGAAGAAGATCAAAAGTATAAATAATTTTTCAACTGATCTTTCTGTCTATTTATTGTACAATGTCATTCTGAAAGGAACGAAGTGAAATAAAGAATCTAAATAAGACACAAAGCTCGTGTTCCTTCAGAAAAATAATGACTAAAGCAGTACATAATAATCAGCATGATCATGACCTCCACAATCATCTGTGAAAATCAGTGCAATCTGTGGGTAAATAAATTCAATAGAAACGGACTTCAGTCCGTTTTTTAAATAATAGCCCATCCATAGGCTTTAGACAAAACCTATAAACAGCATTTATACAAATATTGAGATAAGATTAAGCAGAAATAAACTACCATTATAAAAATTTTAACCCTTTCATTATAAAAAAAATTCCATAAAATTCCGTAATTTTGCACGTTGTGATTTTCAGGCAAAGTCACTCCAAATTATGAGCAAATCAACAGAATATATAGAAGTTTACGGAGCACGTGAACACAACCTAAAGAATATTAATGTTAAGATCCCGCGCAATGAACTGGTAGTGATTACCGGGCTTTCCGGGGAGTGGAAAATCTTCACTGGCTTTTGATACTATTTTTGCAGAAGGCCAGCGTCGCTATATAGAAACATTCTCTGCTTATGCCCGTCAGTTTCTTGGTGGATTGGAGCGTCCTGATGTAGATAAGATTGAAGGACTTTCGCCCGTTATTGCCATTGAGCAGAAAACAACCAATAAAAATCCGCGTTCTACTGTAGGAACCGTTACAGAACTATATGACTTTCTTCGTCTTTTGTATGCGAGGGTTTCAGATGCTTACTCATTGTCTACAGGGCAGAAACTGGTAAGTTATACTGAAGATCAGATCCTTGATACCATTAAAGAAAACTATAAAGGAGAAAAGATTATGTTACTGGCTCCTGTGGTACGTTCCAGAAAAGGACATTATCACGAGCTTTTCGTACAGATGGCTAAAAAGGGTATGGGCAGGCCAGAATTGACGGTGAATTACAGGATATTGAATACGATTTAAAACTAGACCGTTATAAAACCCACGATATTGATATTGTGATCGATCGTTGGATCATTGGTGAAAGCGCTTCAGAAGGCAGAATGGAGAAATCGCTTCGTACCGCAATGGAAATGGGCGAGGGAATCATCGGAATTCAGAAACTGGGAAGCACAGATATTGAATATTTCTCTAAAAACCTGATGGATGCTGAAACAGGGCATTCCCTGGCATTACCGGAACCGAATACCTTCTCATTTAACTCTCCAAAAGGAAGCTGCCCGGCTTGTAAAGGATTAGGAACGATCAAAAAGATCAATACAGATTATTTCATTGATAATCCAAAACTATCGATTAACCAGGGAGGTTTATTACCACTGGAAGATATTAAATCCAATAAATGGATTCTGGCCCAGATCAAGAACATTCTTGAAATTTTTGGATTGGGAATGACAACTCCATTACAGGATATCCCGGAAGAAGCTTTGGATTATATCTATAACGGATGTCATAAGGAATTCAATAAAGATCTGAAATATGCGGGCATTACCAAGAAGATCAAAATCAGTTTTGATGGCTTGATTGCTTTCATGGAAGAGATTATAGATGAAAGAGAATCTTATGAAGCTATTTTATTGGAAAGACACTTCACGACTGAAGAAACATGCCCGGAATGCGGCGGAACCCGTCTTCAGCCATCAAGCTTAAGTTTTAAAATTGATGGAAAGAATATTGCTGAGGTAAACGGATTAAGCTTAGCAGATTTAAAAGAATGGCTGGCAGATGTAAAAGATAAATTCTCTGAGAAAAATAAAATCATTGCTCATGAGATCTTAAAGGAAATTGAAACCCGTCTTCAGTTCCTGTTGGATGTTGGATTGGATTATCTAAGCTTAAGCAGAAGTTCAAAAACCCTTTCAGGAGGAGAGTCACAGAGGATTCGTCTGGCAACACAAATTGGTTCCCAGCTTGTGAACGTTTTATATATTTTAGATGAACCAAGTATCGGGCTTCACCAGAGAGATAACGAAAGACTGATTCATTCCTTAAAGAACCTTAGAGATATCGGAAACTCTGTTTTAGTGGTGGAGCATGATAAGGATATGATCCTGGAAGCTGATGAGGTATTGGATATTGGTCCAAGAGCCGGGAAATTCGGTGGTGAAATCCTTTGGCAGGGAAAACCAAAAGATCTTCTAAAAGCAGATACCATCACCGCTCAGTATATCAACGGAAAAAGAAAAATTGAAATTCCAGCTGAAAGAAGAGCAGGAAGCGGAAAAAATATTGTTCTGAAAGGAGCCACAGGAAACAACCTTAAAAATGTAACACTGGATGTTCCTCTTGGCAAGCTGGTAGTGGTAACCGGAATTTCAGGAAGCGGAAAATCTTCTTTGATTAACGGAACATTATATCCGATCCTTAATAAACACTTCTACAGAGCCGTTCAGGAACCTTTACCTTATAAAAAGATAGAAGGCCTTGATAATATTGATAAAATTGTAGATGTAGATCAGACGCCGATCGGAAGAACACCACGTTCAAATCCGGCAACGTATACCGGAATGTTTACAGATATCCGAAACCTTTTTGCAGAATTACCGGAAAGTAAGATCCGTGGATATAAACCGGGAAGATTTTCTTTCAACGTAAAAGGCGGAAGATGCGAAACCTGCCAGGGTGGTGGGCTAAAAGTAATCGAAATGAACTTCCTTCCGGATGTATACGTTCATTGTGAAACCTGCAACGGAAAACGCTTCAACAGAGAAACGCTGGAAGTTCGTTACAAAGGAAAATCCATTTCCGATGTATTGGATATGACCATTGATGAAGCCGTAGATTTCTTCCAGCCGATTCCAAAGATCTTTGCGAAAGTAAAAACATTGCAGGATGTGGGATTAGGATACATTACATTAGGACAGCAGTCTACAACCCTTTCAGGAGGAGAAGCACAGCGTATTAAGCTGGCGACCGAACTGGCAAAAAGACAGACCGGAAATACCCTGTATATCCTTGATGAACCTACAACAGGATTGCATTTTGAAGATGTAAAAATTCTAATGGATGCTATCAATCAATTGGTAGAATTAGGAAATTCATTCATTATTATTGAACATAATATGGATGTGATTAAACTGGCAGACCATATCATTGATGTAGGTCCGGAAGGAGGAAAATATGGTGGGCAGATTGTAGCACAGGGAACTCCTGAAGAAATTGTGAAGTCTAAGAAAAGTTTGACTGGGAAGTTCCTGAAGAGGGAGTTGGAATAAGAAGTTTTTATATGAAAACATTGACACAAAAGAATGGAAGAAATAAAAGCAATTTTGAAATTCAGGAAGATGGAGTCTTGATAAAAAATGGTTTTATCAAAGAGTTACATGAATATAAAGTACATTTCGCAGATATTTATGATGATGAAACTGTTTTTAGAAAGAAAAAAGATTGGGTATTGGTATTGATTGCCGTATCTATGACATTTAATTCAATATTGCTTACGATTGTTATCAATCAATCTTATCATCTTTCGGGATCATCAGGAATGATTGTTTTTATTCTTGCAATGTGTCCAACTCTTATTGTTGGTGGGCTGTGTAATAATGAATTTAGAGCAGAGAGTTCCAAAAGCCTTGCAGCAGCAAAACCAATTAATTTTTCCTATTCAAAAAAAGAAAAAGAGGAGGTTGATGCCTTTATTGCTGAAATCAAGAAGAATAAGAAAGATTATTATCTAAAAGAATATTATAGAGTAGATAATTTGATTCCTATCCAGACACAAATAGCAAGGATTCATTGGCTTTATGAAAGTAAATATATTACAGAAAGTGATGCTCAGTTTATACTTGACGAACTTGAAACCCAAAGAATCATCAGAGGAGTCTAACATATCTCGATATATAATGAATTATACAAAAGAATTTGCGAAAGCAGATTCTTTTTTATTTTTATCCCTCAAATCCAAGCTATTCAATCATGAAAAAATATATCATCCTTTCAATATTTCCATTTCTCTTATCCTGCAAAAAAGAGAAAGAAGTGGCCACTACAGGAATAAATGTTCAGAAAAAGATAGTCTTATAGCAGTTGAACAGGAATATACATTAGATAAAAAAACTGTTTTCGGAGTATATCAGCTTACCAACAAAGATATAGCGATCTGTATTCCCGTTCAGTTTGGTGATTCTGATGATCTGTTATCAAAAAAATATGAAAACTTCCTTGTTAAAGATTCTATTCCCTGGATGTATGGCAGGGATATGAAGGACTATAAATATTACGATACTCTATCTGTAGGTCCGCTGTACTACAACAAAAGGTTTGAAGATACCTTTAAAAAAGAAATGAAAGACTCTTATTTTGTCTATGGAACCAAATCTTTCCAGCAAAGTACAGTTAAAAAGGTGGTTTTCCAGTCTACAGAATGTGGAAACGATTATATCGCTTATATCCTGAATGTTGATAAAAATTTGATCGGTAACCCAGTTATTGCTTCGGAAAAAGAGATTCCGCTGAAATATGGGAATAGCTATTCAGAAATTAATAAGTCCATCAAAAAATACGCAGCTAAAGAAAGTACAGAAAACAACTATGGTTTAGGAAATTACAATCCCATTGTTTACGGAAACTATAAAAATATGTATTTTACCTACTATGATGATTTCAAATGGCATGATAAAAAATCAGGCTCTAATTGCCAGTTTCCTGAAAGAGCCATTTTTGAATTGAATAACAAAGGAAAAGTTAAGCTGCTTTGGAGTTCCGAAATGGATCTTCTAGGTTTGCCATGCCTTTAATGATGAGGTTTTTGAAACTTTTTAAAGGGTGAAGATGGTAAAGCTTTGAATGTCAATAGATGTATCCCTTAAAATTCATAAAATATAATAGGTATAGACTAAATTTTCAGTTGGTAAAGTGTGAATAATGAAAATTATAAGCGTTAAATTGTAATAATGTATAATTATATTCGTTTTATTTTTACAAAACCATAAAATTAAAGCTATATGAAAAATTTAAAGAAGCTGACTAAAGGAGATTTGAAGTCAGTGTACGGAGGACAGCCAAAACAATATTGTACATATTGCGAATGGGCAAACAAAGTATTCTGCAGTGAAATTCCAATTGTTCAGTGCCCATAAAAAATCAAGCCGCTTTTTTAAGCGGCTTTTCTATTGCTTTGAATATTGGGTAAAATCTGTTAAACTTGATTTAAGATCTTTTGAATTGGAGAGTTTTTTATCGAAAGTGATATTATCTATTCTCCAGCCTGTATTGTCGATATTTATAAAATAGATCTTATCAGTCCATAATACTTTGGGGGAAACCATATTATATTCAAACTGTACAAGTACTTCTGCTGTTTTATCATGTAGATTAATATTTTTGATGGAATAGCCGTTATATCCTTCATATAAACTTGAAAAGAGGGCCCCTTCAAAGACCAAAGGTTTCTCATCCGGATGATCGCTGTTTTTTACTTTTTCAATATCTGCTTTTGAAGCATTGATGGCATCTTCCAATGTTTTTTTCAATTCCGGAGAAAATAAATCATTAGCGATGGGTTTATTATAAACAGCTTCATTAGATTTTCCATATTGGCTGTAAAGCTGATTTACTTTTTCGGTAATCTGTTGTTTTTCATTAGCTGGTGTTGTTTTACCACATGCAATAAAGCAGAGGATGAAACTTACAGAGAGAAGAAGTGATCGTATCATATAGTAAAGAATATTTTTTTAAAATTCAAAAGATGTACCAAGTCATGAGTGCCTGAAGAACATTTGTAGTATCTTAAAATAATATTATATATCTCTTAATGTTGATTTAATATGAGATATTTTCTATATTTGTCATTATTATATCAGAATAACACAAATATAAGGCATGAAAAAAATACAGTTTCAGAACGTGTATCCTTTACTGATGGATACCGTGCTCCTGATAACGCTCAGGCAGTGAAAGAGAATAATACGGCAGGAATCAACCGGATCGTCAAGCTTTCTGCAGTAATCAATGGCGAAATTATTTCCAGTTTTAAACATTTCAAACTAAAGCAAAGCGCTGTAACCCATCACGAATTTGAGTTAACGCTGGCTCATGATGCCTTATCCGAAAAACAAGGCCATCAGCTGGAACAGGCCAATGCATTTTTAGGAAAACGTCTTACCATCAAAATTGCTTACAAAGATTTCGAGACCCAAAACAGTCCTGAAAGAGTTTTCGTAGGAATCATTACCAAGGTAGGATTCAGCCAGGAAGCTCATAGTTTGGGAAATATTGTTTTAAAAGGGTTCAGCCCTACCATTCTTTTAGACGGATCTCCGCATACCCAGAGTTTTGGAGGATCACAGCCTGTGAATACGGGAATTATAGCTGATGAGGTTATTAAACAGGGAATAGATCCGTTTTGGTATGATTTCAGAGTCAATGCCAAAGCTTCATCACAAATTGTCTACAGTTCCCAGTATAACGAAACCCATTACAATTACTTATGCAGATTGGCGGAAGCCTATGGGGAACAGTTTTTCTATGATGGAGAAGTGCTGCATTTCGGAAATATGCCGGCTCCGGCTGCTCCTCTTGAGCTGATAAGCGGAAGTAACGCCTCAAATATTCATACCGAACTTAGAGCAATCCATACCCAACCTGGCTATTATGGATACAACAGCAGTAAAAACACCATGCTGACTTCAGGAGAAACTCCTTTAAAGCATATAGGAAGTCTTGCTCAAACTGCTTATTCAAATAATGAAGATATTTTTAAAACTCCTTCACTTCAGCCGGCGCCCATCAGAGCAGCTACCGATATGGATGTGGTGAATTCCCAAACGGGAGCATGGGGAAGTAAAGGAGTAGATGTATTTGTAGTATCCGGTGATACCACAATGCCATTTCTATATCCCGGATGTACCGCAGATCTTTATCTGAGAAAACCTGATTCCAGCAAAACAGGATATTTCACAAAATTGATGATGACAGAGGTTACCCATGAGATTGATACCTTAGGACATTATAAAGGAAGCTTTGAAGCCATTGCTTCTGATACAGGATTCATCCCGAAACCAGAATTTACAACCCCTTTTGCAGAAACACAGCCAGCTGTAGTAATTTCCAACGATGATCCTTTGGGACAGGGCCGTGTAAAAGTAAAATTCCTGTGGCAGCTTAATGAAACAACAGACTTTATCAGGGTAATGAGCCCGGATGCAGGAGGAACAGATCAGATTACCCAAAACAGAGGCTATGTAGCTATTCCGGAAGTGGGAGACCAGGTAATGGTAGGATTTGTACACAACCATCCGGACCGTCCTTTCGTGATGGGTGGAATGTTTCATGGCGGGGTTGCCCTTGGCGGTGGTGTGAATAACCATTTAAAATCTATTCAGACCAGAAGCGGTATCCGCATTCTGATGAATGATGCTGAAGGAAGCGTAAATATTGTAGACCCAAGCGGAAACAACTATTTCATGGATGGCAAAGGAAACATCACAGTATCTGCACCTAATGATATCAACTTCAATGCAGGAGGAAATCTCAATATCAATGTTGGACAAAATATGTCTACCAGTGTTGGAATGAATAAAACAGATACGGTAACGATGAATCATAGTGAAAGTGTGGGGATGATAAAAACCTCTTCAGTGATAGGAGATTCCCAGGTTTTCATCACAGGAAAACTCACTGAATTTATAGAAGGAGACGTACACAGCGAAGTAAAACAGGAACGTAATGAAATTTCAAGAAAAGAAATGAATTTCAGTACAGAAGAAAATTTTACAAGCCATACAAAAAGTTCGATCTTTATGAATAGCGGCGAAAAAGGTCATAATCACTAATACTTTTCCTATGAGCAGAACAAGAATTGTCAACGGGAAATACACCAAGGTAACCGAAAAAGGGTATAACCTGTACTCTGGAGGAAATACCAATATCAATGCATTAGGTTTGAATAATCTGAATGCCGATAAAGATATTAATCACGGCTCCGTGGTGGAAAAAGCTCCGGCGTATCAGCCTAAAGATTCTGTAAATGTTTTTATCGGGATGTTTTTTGATGGCACCGGCAATAACAGGTATAATTCTGATAAAACCTATTACAGTAAGATCAACTCCGGGGAAACCTATTATAAAAATGATACCGTTCCCCAGGAATATTATGAAACCATTAAAGATCCCCAAACCGGAAAGCAGAAAAAGATTAAAATCTCAGACCGTGACAGTTACTGGAATCCGTATTCCAACGTTGCCAAACTGTTTGATCTTTATAAAGAGAAAAAGAATCCAAGTGAAGATGCAAAAGGAAGTGAAGACGCTCATCCAGAGTATGGAAACTATTCTATTTTAAAACAATATGTAGAAGGCATAGGAACGAAACAGGATAAGGAAGACGATATTGCAGGTTCCTGTGCAGGAAGAGGAGACTGGGGTGTGATTGGCAGAGTAGAGGAAGGAATTAAAAATGTTATAGCCAATGAATTTACTAATATTCCTAAAGATAAGAAGATCAATAAGATTGTATTTGATGTTTTCGGATTCAGCAGGGGAGCAGCTGCGGCAAGGCATTTCTGTAATGAAGTAAAAAAATCGGTAAAATATGATACTGTAATGCGGGATGAAATGGATATCAAAATGGGACGTCCTAAGATATCTTATGTCTCTGTACATGCAGGTGGCCTTTTTGGGAAAAGATTGGCAAAGGCGGGATATAAGCCTGTTGGAGACACTTTTTCCATAGAAATCCGTTTTCTGGGGGGTATTTGATACCGTAATTTCTGATATGGTGGTGAAAGAAAATATTGGCTATAAAGTTGCGGGTGCTTTGATTACAAATCCTTTAACTGTTCCTTATAGTATTGCTGCTTTTCTGGGACAGGCTTCACTTCAGGATATCAAAACAAAAGTATCAGGATTGGGGATCAAAAAGATCTTCCATATTACCGCCCATAATGAATGGCGGAAAAATTTTGCGTTAACTCCCACAGAAGAAGGGTATACAATATCAATGCTGGGCGCCCATTCGGATATAGGAGGCGGCTATGCCCATCTGGATAAATATACTGCTGTTTTGGATTATTTTGATGTGAAAGTAGGGGACGATAAAATCCTTAAGGAAAAAGAAAAAATAAGACAGTTTTATATCAACCAGCGCATCTCTACAGAAAAAGAAATTGTATTTAGAAATACATATGATCATGTAAAAGAAACAACAGTAACGAGTGCAGGAGTGGGAACACGGGAGATCAAAGCAGAGCCGGATTTCCCGGATAAAGAAAAAAACTGTATCCACAAGTCCATATTTTCGAATATTCCAAACCAAAGAATCAGACCATTATATTCTGGAAGATTCCCGGTATATTTCTAATAAATACAGTTTAGTAGCAATGAATATGATGCTGCAAAAAGCAATTGATAACAAAGTTCCTTTTTATGATGATTATAATAAATCACCAGATGTAAAGAAAAAATTTGAATATGAAATTCCAGATACGGATAAATATAAAGTTTTGAAGCAATATATGGATCTGATGTTGGAAGAAAGTAAAAAAGAAGGGGTTGGAAATTATACAATACCTTCAGAAATATATCAGCATATCTCTAACCATTATATTCATCTTTCCGCTAACTTTGGAGGACTGGCTGCGTTAGGTGTAAAAACAGGAGATCATCATATTCTGGAAAGTGTAGGTTTTGTTAACCAACCAGTAGCACCTGGAGTCGATAAAGATGGTAATATTTATTATGAAAGAGAAAAATGGTATCCCTAGATAAGAGCGTATGATAACAAAAAATAAAATTAAAAGTATAACATTATTGTTACCAAACTTATTATTAATATTAAGCTGTGGACCTAAAGATAAATTTGAATGGAATGCGGGAATTTCTGCTCCAAAAAATTATATATCAGGAGGCCCGTTTGTGGAATATTTTTATCAAGGAAAGGGGGTAGCGGGTACATCTGCCAATGTAGGAATAAATCCTGGTTGGGGAATGACAAGTGGTGGCTATACAGGAGGTGAAATATTTAAACCTGTTCCTGATAGTATTTCTGTTAGCTGGCGCTGTGGCCTTGATTTGATTGAATATAAAGTTGGGGCAAAACTTCCAAGGGAAAAAATGTTGGAACTATTTAAAAAAGGAAAAGAGATTAAAGGAGAAAAAGAGAATTATAGTCAAATCGTTACAGGTATGGCTCCTGGAGGTAATATAACAGTCTGGCTCTCTGGTTCATTTGGAAATGAAGAAATTACTAAAATAAGAGCAAAACGTGTAGGAGAGACTAATAAAGATGATCCTAACTCAATAACTCTTTGGACATCAACAGGAAGTGAAGCAAAAGATATTTTAAAATATACCTATCTTCATGGTATTCCCTATTCAGTTTGGGAAAAAGGAGAAAAAACATACAAATATGATATAGGCTTTAGCAGTGAAGAAGATTATAAATATTCAATCACTTATTACTCAAAAGATGGAAGTGTCTATTTTTTAGATTCTACACCTTATTTTTTAAAATGGTCAAATCGTTTTATTAGTTATCCAAAAAATCCTGATCCAGGACATCTGCTAAAACTCCCTGTACAGATGGATTTGATCTGGCATTCTTATGATAAAGAATCACGTTGGTTTGAAGGGAGTGTAGCTTTACCACAAAACCTTCAGGCAACATTTGAAAAAGGCCATTATGATCGAATGATTGTGACAATCCCTAAAGATACAGGAGGTGATTTTGTTGAAGGGGTTATCTATTTTGTAAACAAACAGAAGCAGGATCAGGTAATGCGTTTTCGTTTAGGAAGATTTGATGATGAACAGAAAAAGCTGCTGTCACCTAAATACACTCTTCCCAAAGGATTTATCGTTCCGAAATGGGAAGGCAGAATTCCTCTTCAAAAGCCAACAGATTTAGAATATTGGCAGGAAGAATAAGGTAGTATTTTCAAAATATGACTTTTGCTGGTAGCAGCATAAGGAAATACTTTCCCCACCAATACCAAAAAATCAATACATTTGAATAGATAAAAAAATGATGGATCCTATTCTCAATGTTGCGGTTCGTTCCCTTTGCGTCTACCTTTTTATGGTAATCGCGATCCGTTTGTTTGGTAAAAACCAGTTATCTCAGCTTAATGCAGGAGATGTTGTTCTGTTGTTGCTGATCTCGAATGCCGTTCAGAATGCAATGGTAGGACCGGATACTTCGCTGCAGGGCGGTATTGTGGCCGCTTTGGTTTTATTTGCCGCTAACTTCATTCTGAAAAGGCTCATGTTTTCCAATCGCTCCTTTGAAGCCTTTATGCAGGACGAACCTGTTATTTTGATAAGAGATGGAATTGCAGATCAAACAGCATTAAATCGGGTAAAAATTACTGAAAATGAACTGGAAGAAGCAATAAGAGAACATGGCATCGAAAACATTAAAGATGTCAAATTATCCGTATTAGAGGTAGATGGGAATATCAGTGTGGTCTCTCAGGATGAGAAAAGCAAGCAAACCCATTACGCAAGAATCAAAAGAAAATACAAAAGAAAATATCATTAATCCTATGAATTACGAATTACGAGAAATGCTTCCCAGTGACGAAGCGAGAGTGTTGGAAATTTTCAGACAGGGCATAGAAAGCGGTATTGCTACTTTGGAAACAGAAGTTCCTACGGCAGAAGCCTGGAGCATGGAATATTTCAATGACTGCCGTTGGGTGTTAGAAAATGAAAATAATGAAGTAGTAGGGTGGTGTGCTTTAAAACCGGTAAGCAAAAGAGAAGCTTTTAAAGGAGTAGCAGAAGTAGGCATCTATTTCGATAATGAATACCAGGGAAGAGGATTGGGTTCAATATTGCTTAAAAAGATCATTTTGGATAGCGAGGACCACGGATTCTGGACATTGCAGACCAATCTCTTTTCCGAAAATGAAATGGCCATCAAATCTCATCAGAAAAATGGTTTCAGAGTAGTAGGGGTTCGTAAAAAATTAGGAAAGCTAAATGGGGAATGGAAAGATCTTGTCCTGATGGAGAAGCGAAGTGAGGTCATTTAGTAATGAGTAATGAGTAATGAGTAATGAGTAATGAGTAATGAGGTTAGAAAAGTAGTTCATTGAATAAAATTAACTCTAAACCTTGAACTTTAAATGCTTTGGCCTGAACCTTGTAATAAGTCTTTCATTAAGTTAGAAAAAGTAGAAATAATGAAAACTATAATTAAAATCACAGGAGTTCTGATGGTAATGGCCATGTTTACATCCTGTGTGGCCTATGATAATGGAGGGTATCAGGCTAAAAAGATTCCACCTGGGCAAGCTAAAAAAATATACGGTGGAAGTGCAAAAGATTATGCTCCAGGACAGGTAAAAAAGAGAGGAGGGTATTAAAAAGAGGGTAATATTAGAAATTAGATAACCTTTTTTGGCACTAACCTTGATATATTTCGCTTCTAAGTTTGAAAAAGTGAAATAATGAAAAGTATGTTGAAAATTGCAGCAGGAGGTGTGATAGCAATTGTGTTGTCATCTTGTGTTGTTCATGAGAGAAGAGGAATGCCGCCTGGTCATGCAAAAAGAGGGTATGGCGGAAGTGCAAGATATTACGCACCAGGGCACGCTAAAAGAGTATATATCTATGAAGATCGTGGTCACCACCACAGAGGTCGTGGACATGGTCATGGACATCATAGGTAAAAATAAAAAGCACTGAATTTTTCAGTGCTTTTGCTTTTCTATTATAGTCTGGATTTTTTCGGATTCAGAAGGGTATCGAAGATCAGTACCTCTTGCCCGAATTGAGTTTCAATTCGTTCTGCTATATTTTTCAATTCACTTTCAAGAAAATCATTTCTCAGTTCATCATTATCAAAAATCAGAAGAAGATTATAGTTTTTTCCTTCATCAATATAATCGCTGTGAACTTCAGATAAGATGTACTGGTTGACATCCATCAGATTTTCAGTCATTAAAATCAGGGTTTCATCAATATAATTTTCCCATTCTTCCAGATTATTTTTCGTGCAGTGGAAAGTTATACTTAATACGCTCATATTTTAAGAATTTTTAAGATTTTGTGGATAAATTCTAGCGCAAAAATCGGCATTTTTTTCGTAAATTAGCCCGTTAATAAAAATTGGAAATAAATAATTTTCAGACTTCCAGCTAAGGGTCTGACTATCATTATAATAAATTTGTTTATGCAAAAAGAAGGAGAAAGACTAATTCCTATCAACATTGTTGATGAAATGAAGTCGTCTTATATCGATTATTCGATGTCCGTTATCGTTTCAAGAGCGCTTCCGGATGTAAGAGATGGCTTGAAACCCGTTCATAGAAGAGTACTTTACGGTATGTATGGACTAGGGGTTTTTTCGAATAGAAAATATTTAAAATCTGCGAGAATTGTTGGGGATGTTTTGGGTAAATATCACCCGCACGGAGACTCCTCTGTATATGACGCGATGGTAAGAATGGCTCAGGAATGGAGCTTACGTTACCCTCAGGTAGACGGGCAGGGTAACTTCGGTTCTATGGATGGTGACCCGCCGGCAGCAATGCGTTATACCGAGGCAAGACTGAAAAAATCTCTGATGAGGTTCTTTCTGATCTTGACAAAGAAACCGTTGATTTCCAAAATAACTTCGATGACAGCTTGCAGGAGCCAACCGTAATGCCTACTAAGGTTCCTAACCTTTTAGTAAACGGTGCTTCAGGGATTGCAGTAGGGATGGCTACAAACATGGCGCCACACAACCTGTCTGAAGCTATAAATGCTATCTGTGCTTATATTGATAATAGAGAAATTACGATCGATGAGCTGATGCAGCATATTATTGCTCCGGATTTCCCTACAGGAGGTATTATTTATGGATACGACGGAGTAAGAGATGCTTTCCATACTGGAAGAGGTAGAGTCGTTCTGAGAGCGAAAGTTAACTTCGAAGAAATCGGAAACAGAAATGCTATTATCGTAACAGAAGTTCCTTATCAGGTAAACAAGGCGGAAATGATCGCCAGAACTGCGGAGCTTGTTAAAGATGAGAAAATTCCGGGTATCCACGAAATCAGAGATGAATCAGATAGAAACGGACTTCGTGTTGTTTATGAATTGAAAAACGATGCGATTCCAAATGTAGTTCTGAACCTTTTATATAAATATACAGCCCTTCAGACTTCTTTCAGCGTTAATAATATTGCGTTGGTACACGGAAGACCAGAGCAGTTGAATCTTAAAGATATCATTCATCACTTTGTTGAGCACAGACATGAAGTAATTATAAGAAGAACTCAGTTTGAGCTTAAGAAAGCGAAAGAAAGAGCGCATATTCTTGAAGGTTTCATGAAGGTTATTGGAACTCAGGATTCTTTAGATAGAGCAATTTCAATCATCCGTCATAGTGCTAACCCTCAGGCGGCGAAAGAAGGCTTAATTGAAGCATTTGAACTTTCAGAAATCCAGGCTCAGGCAATTCTTGATCTTAGATTAGCTCGTCTTACAGGAATGGAGCTTGATAAGATCCGTGATGAATATGATGCTATTATGAAGGAGATTGCTAATTTGGAAGATATTTTAGCTAATGAGCCAAGAAGATTCCAGATTATCAAAGATGAATTAATCGAAATCAAAGAAAAATACGGTGACGAAAGAAGAACTGAAATTGATTATTCAGGAGGAGAAATGTCTATTGAAGATATTATTCCAAATGAATCTGTAGTTCTTACAATCTCTCACGCAGGATATATTAAGAGAACTTCACTTTCTGAATACAAAATTCAAAGTAGAGGTGGTGTAGGTAACAAAGCCGCTACAACAAGGGATTCTGACTTCCTTGAATATATTGTATCTGCAACCAATCACCAATACATGTTGTTCTTTACAGAAAAAGGAAGATGTTACTGGTTAAGAGTATTTGAAATTCCTGAAGGCTCAAAAACCGCAAAAGGAAGAGCAGTACAAAACCTTATCAACATTGAACCAGATGATAAGATCAAAGCATATATCAGAACCAATAACCTTAAGGATTCCGAGTATGTAAACCAGATGAGTGTAGTAATGGTAACTAAAAACGGTACCATCAAGAAAACATCATTGGAAGCCTATTCAAGACCAAGGGTAAATGGGGTAAATGCTATTGAAATTAGAGATAATGACCAACTATTAGGAGCTTACCTTACAAATGGTACTTCTCAGATCATGATCGCTACTAAAAATGGTAAATGTATCCGTTTCCCTGAAGAAAAAGTAAGAGAAGTAGGTAGAGGTTCTATTGGGGTTCGTGGTATTGCTATGGAAGACAATGATGAAGCTATTGGTATGATTGTTGTGAATGACGTAGAGAACGAAACGGTTCTTGTAGTATCTGAGAAAGGATATGGTAAGAGAACTGCAGTAGAAGATTATAGAATTACAAACAGAGGAGGAAAAGGAGTTATCACTCTAAACATTACCGAGAAAACAGGAAATCTGATTGCTATTCAAAATGTAACTGACGAAGATGGATTGATGATTATCAATAAATCCGGTGTTGCCATCAGAATGGGAATGGATGAAATGAGAGTGATGGGTAGAAATACACAAGGGGTAAAACTAATCAATCTTAAGAAGAATGACGAAATTGCAGCCATTGCAAAAGTAGAAATGGATAAAGATGTAGAAGAAGATTCTGAAGAGATAGAGGGCCTTGAAGGAGCTGAAGAAACTGAAGGCGAAGTTCAGGAAGGAATGGAATCCCTGTTTGGTGACCTTGAGAACGATGATACAACATCTCAGGCTGAGGAAAATGAGAATTCTGATTCTGAAGAATAAATGTACAATTAATATAAAATAGTTATTATGAAGAAACTAATTTTAGGTATGGCTATCGTAGCATCTGCTTTTGTTTTTGGACAGAAAGGAGATGTAAATGCTCAGCTTCAGGCTGCCAACAAAGCAGCGATGGATGCATATAACGCAAAAAACTATGCAGCTGCAGCACCTAAGTTTGTAGAAGTTTACGACTTATTGAAAGCTAATGGTCAGGATAACAAGATATACATGTATTATGCAGGGCTTAGTCACGCATTAGCCAACAATAGTGATCCGGCTATTAAAATATATACAGATCTTGTGAATTCCGGATTTACAGGAGTAGAAACTACTTATACTGCTAAAGAAAAAAAGAGCGGACAGGTAGTGAATTTAGATAAAGCTACTTGGGAACTTATGAAAAAGAATTCTGAATATTCAGATTTCAAAACAGAGCAGTCTGCAGGAGTAGAAGTAGATTTATATGAAACGTTATCTTTATTGCTTCTTAATGCTAAGAAACCAAACGAAGCACTGGTAATCATTGAAAAAGGATTAGCTAAATTTCCAAACAATGCTAAGCTGAAAGAAAACCAGACTAGTGCTTATCTTGCTTCAGGAAATATGGATAAATTCGTTGCTGGTTTGAAAGAGCAGTTAGCAAAAAATCCTAATGATGCAACCAACTGGTATAACCTTGGAGTAATGCAGGCAAAAACTCCCACTACAGTTAATGATGCTTTAGAATCATTCAAAAAAGCCATTGAGCTTAAACCTGATTTTGCCAATGCTTATCAGAACCTTGTATACACTACCATTGGAGATGACTCTAAAATTGTAGCTGATATCAATGCTATGAGAAAAGATAAGCCGGATGAAGCTACTAAATTAATTGATGCAAGAAGAGAAAGATTTGCAAAAGCTCTACCATTTGCAGAAAGCTGGTATAAAGTAGATCCTAAGAATATTGATGCAGTGAGTACATTAAAAGAAATTTATGTAGTTACTAAAAATATGGATAAAGTTAAAGAAATGAAAGCTAAAGAAGCTGAGCTAAGCGCAGCAGCAAAGTAATCATTTTATAACTCAATGATAAAGAGCCGAAACACCCGTGTTTCGGCTCTTATTTTTTTATTAATGTACCATTATTATTGATTACTCATCGCTCATCGTTGATCATCGTTTTGACTAAATTTCATCCCTGAAAATTCTCTGTAATTCCGTATCTTTGAGAAAAATTTTACCAAAATGATCGAGTGGAAAACCGCTAAGGAATACGAAGATATTACCTATAAAAAATGCAATGGTGTAGCAAGAATCGCTTTCAACAGACCGGAAGTGCGTAATGCTTTCAGACCAAAGACTACTTCAGAATTATATGATGCTTTTTATGATGCCTCTGAAGACCCTTCAATAGGCGTTGTTTTACTTTCAGGAGAAGGGCCAAGCTCTAAAGACGGAGGCTGGGCTTTCTGCAGTGGTGGAGACCAAAAAGCAAGAGGTGAGCAAGGATATGTAGGAGAAGATGGAAGACACCGTTTAAATATTCTGGAAGTTCAGCGTCTGATCCGTTTCATGCCGAAAGTAGTTATTGCAGTAGTTCCGGGATGGGCTGTAGGTGGCGGACATTCACTTCACGTAGTATGTGACTTAACTTTAGCAAGTGAGGAGCATGCTATTTTCAAGCAGACTGATGCTGATGTGACCAGTTTTGACGGGGGGTATGGATCTGCTTACCTGGCAAAAATGGTAGGACAGAAAAAAGCCCGTGAAATCTTCTTTTTAGGAAGAAACTATTCTGCTCAGGAAGCTTTCGAAATGGGAATGGTAAACAAAGTAGTTCCACATGCAGAATTAGAAGATACCGCTTACGAATGGGCTCAGGAAATCTTAGGAAAATCCCCAATGTCTATCAGAATGCTGAAGTTTGCAATGAATCTTACTGATGACGGAATGGTTGGCCAGCAGGTATTTGCAGGGGAAGCAACCCGTTTAGCCTATATGACCGAAGAAGCTAAAGAAGGAAGAAATGCATTCCTTGAAAAAAGAAAACCAAACTTCGGGGAGGATCAATGGATATCATAACATTAGTGATGAGTAATAAGTAATGAGCAATATTTTTCATTACCTATTACCCATTGCTCATTACTTATAAATTTATGACTGATTGGATAAAAGCCGCAAGGCTCAGAACTTTACCGCTGTCATTAAGCGGAATTATTATGGGAGCTTTCATTGCAAAATGGAGACTTTACAGAGAGGGCGGAACATGGGACTGGAAGATTTTTGCATTGGCGCTTTTGGTAACCCTTTTGTATCAGATCTTATCAAACTATGCCAATGATTATGGTGATGGGGTAAAAGGAACAGATGCAAAAAGAATCAATGAAGCGGAGGCAAGAGCAGTCGCATCAGGGAAAATTACAGCCAAGCAGATGAAAAATGCGGTTATTCTTTTCTCAGCATTATCTTTCGTTGCTACAATTGCGTTGTTATATGTTGCTTTCATTCCGGATTATATGAACGAATTCTACATTTTTATAGGGTTGGGAGTAGCAAGTATTTTAGCTGCAATCGGGTATACAGTAGGGAAGAAGCCTTATGGTTATATGGGATTGGGAGATATCTTTGTGTTTATCTTCTTCGGATTGGTTTCTGTATGTGGAAGTTATTTCCTGTTTACAAAAACATTCAGCTGGGATATGCTGTTGCCGGGAACTGCAGTAGGAATGATGAGTATGGCTGTTTTGAACCTGAACAATATGAGAGATATTGAAAGTGATAAACTATCAGGAAAAAACAGTTTTGCATTAAGAATCGGATTCAAAAATGCAATGATCTACGAAATGATCCTGTTAAATCTTCCATTGATATTGATCTTGGCTTTTCTGGGGATTAATGGATTCTTTGAGCAACAAAACTATTATGCTTTTATTGTGATGATCTTAATGTTTCCTTTGACAAAACTGAGAAGAAGCATTATGTCGGTAAAAGAACCAAAAGAATTAGACCAGTATTTAAAGCAGGTAGGGATCATGACGTTTGTAATGGCTATTCTTACGGCAGCCGGACTTAATTTATTTAACTAAATCTAAAATATAATATCATGAGTTCTACTGTCTATGTTGAAGCGCAAATGCTTATCAGGAAACCGATTGAAGATGTTTTTGAAGCATTCATCAATCCTGAAGTAACCACTAATTTCTGGTTTACAAAATCTACCGGAAAATTAGAAGAAGGGGAAAAAAGTAACCTGGGAATGGGAGATGTACGGCGTGAAAAATGTAGTGAACGTTCATCAGATTATTCCGAACCAGCTGATTAAAACAGTATGGGGAGAACCTTCAGTAAATGTAGACTATGAGTTTAAAACTATGGAGAACGGAACTCTTGTGATCATTAAGAGCTATGGATTCACTCAAACAGGTGAAGAGATGCTAAGACAGGTTAATGACAATACAGGCGGTTTTACGACGGTTTTAGACGGTTGTAAGGCATATCTGGAACATGGGATCAATCTGAGACTTATTGAAGATAAATTCCCACAAAAATAGATATCATGAAGACTGCTTTAAAGTTAACTTCTTGTCTGTCTATTGTTTTAGCTTTATTGCTTGTTTATTATTTGATCGAAGAGCTAAGCAATGGGATGTCAATTTTTGAAATTGACTTTATTCCTGCTTTAATTACTCTGATTATTATTTCCAATGCTGTTTTAGGCTTTTATATATTAATTGGGAAATTACAAGTAATGAAACCGTTACTGGTTCTTCAGATTTTAATAATAATACCAACATGCCTGTTGCTTTATGAGTTTGTTTTAAAACCACCAATGGGATGTTCTTAAATTAAAAAGATGGTTCTTTCACTGAGAGTGATGAATCATCTTTTTTAAAAATTTAAAAATTAAATTTAAAATGAAAATACAATTCTTAGGGCAAAATTGTTTTCTGTTCACGTACAAGGACAAAACAATTTTAAGTGACCCTTTTTACAATTACAAAAAAGCGGAATCAGGTTTTGATATTACCGCTCAGAAAATTGATTACATCCTGTTGACCCATGCCCATGGAGATCATATTGCTGATGTAGCGGAAGTATTGCAGCATTATCCGGAAGCAACCGTAATTGGAGTGCCGGAAGTATGCGGATACTTTACACAGGCTAAAAATAAAGATGATGTGAACTTAGGAGGATCGGCAAAAATCGACGATCTTAAAATTTCCATGGTTCCGGCTCACCACACAAGTTCTTTCCCGGATGGAAGCTATGGAGGCGTTCCTGTAGGATATATTTTCAGACTTCCTGAAGGTAAGAATGTGTATTTGGCTGGAGATACAGGAGTAATGGCAGATATGGAGCTATTTCCGAGGTTATATGGGAATATTGACCTTTCTATCCTTCCTATCGGGAGTCACTACACGATGTGTCCTAGAAAAGCGTCTTTTGCAGCAGCAGAATTATTGAAGACCCCGAAGGTAATCGGATGCCACTTTGATACGTTCCCTGCTATAGAGATCAATCATGAAAGTGCATTAAAACATTTTGCAGATAAAAATGTGGAACTTGTTTTACCAAAATTAGGGGAGACGTTCGAGTTTTAATCGATAATTAGAAAGAGGTAATCTGAAAATTAGAAAAATGAATATGATGCGTAAGGTATTAAAAACAAAAAAAGATAATTATCAAATTACCTCTCTCTTCACTTTAAACCAAAAAAAAATGGCAAGCTACCTAAATCACACCGCTACGACCGATTACCTTTGCTGCGTTCCCACCCTGGAGGATTCTCAGGAGCTGGTTGTTTAGGACTTGCCGTTGCAAAGGTAGGAAATATTTGTAAACTTCAAAACTTTATCAAAGAAAATTTGTTGAAAAAATGCAGTAGTAGAGCTAAACGGCTGACATTTAGGGGAATAATTTTTCAACTTTTTTTTAAAAAATTTAACATGACGAAAAGTCCATCAACACTAGGAATTATACTTTTTATAGCTACAATGATCGTTTTTTTTGTAGTATATACTTTTTTCTCAGGAATCAATTATTTTGATATTTCACTGAAAGCCAATGCTTTCGTGTTGCCTATTCTTTATGCTGGAGCAGCATTCTTATCCGTAAAAAGCTATTGGAACAGCCATAGGGTGGTAACTTTTAAAGAAGCCTTCAAAAGAGCATTCATTCCAATGTTCATTGGAGGAATTCTTTCGATTTTCAGTATTTATGCTTTTTTAAACTTTGCAGATACCGATGCAAAAAAACTTTTGAACTACCAATATGTTCAAAGACAGAAGTCGGAATTGGATACTGAATATACTTCCGCGAGAAAAATTTTAAAGCATCAGAAAGATATTGACGAGCTTGATCAGAAGTATAAAGAGAGAGTGCAGAGCTTTGCTCCAGACGCTGTAAAAGGAAAAGATATGCTTACTGCAAGTCATTTTTCAGGATATTTTGCAGCAATTCTTATATTTTACGTAGTTTTGTCGGTGTTTTTCGGAGCATTTTTCAGAACAAGAAGTATCTATCAGCCCGAAGAAACAAATCAAGACTAATTTTTATTAAAAATTAAATGAACTTATCTATAGTTATTCCGTTACTGAACGAAGAAGACTCTCTGGAAGAGCTTTTTTCAAGAATTGATAAAGTCTGCCAAACCAGTAATTTATCTTACGAAATCTGGTTTGTAGATGATGGAAGTACGGATTTATCGTGGAGTATTATTGAGAACTTAAAAGTACAGCATCCTCAGATCCACGCTATTAAATTTTCCCGAAATTACGGGAAATCTCAGGCGCTTCATGCGGCTTTTGAAAGAACAAACGGAGATGTGGTGATTACCATGGATGCAGACCTTCAGGACTTTCCGGAAGAAATTCCAGAATTGTACAATATGGTCATACATGACAATTATGATATTGTTTCCGGTTGGAAGAAGAAGCGTTTTGATAATGTCATGACGAAAAATATTCCGTCAAAACTCTTTAATGCAGCAGCAAGAAAGGTTTCCGGAGTTTATCTTCACGATTTCAATTGCGGTTTGAAAGCTTACAAAAAGCAGGTAGTAAAATCTGTAGATGTATACGGAGATATGCACCGTTATATTCCGGTACTGGCTGCCAATGCAGGTTTCAGAAGAATTACAGAAAAAGAGGTTAAGCACCAGGCAAGACCTTATGGAACTTCAAAATTCGGAACAGAAAGATTTGTAAGAGGATTTTTGGATCTGGTAACGCTTTGGTTTGTAAGCCGATTTGGAGGAAGACCGATGCATTTCTTCGGAGCAGTAGGAACCCTTATGTTCATCTTTGGTTTCCTTTCAGCACTCTGGTTAGGAGTATCCAAACTGATTGATGTAGCCAGAGGAATCTATGGTCATTTAATCACTAATAATCCGTGGTTCTACATTGCTTTAACCATGATGATTATGGGAACATTGCTATTTGTAGCAGGATTCCTGGGAGAAATGATTATCAGAACGAACCGCGAGCATAAGAATTATAATATTGATGATGTGATATAATGGAAGATAAATTACCCAAAATTTATTCTAAAAAGGCCATTTTAGGATTTTCTATTTTTCTGTCTACTCTTTTCGGGGGCGTGCTTTTGTTTCAAAACCTGATGGATGTCAACAAGAAAAAAGAAGCCTATACGGTGTTGGGTATTTCTATTGTAATAACAATACTTACAGCTATTATTGTTAATATTCCCGAAAAACCCATGAGTGCACTTGCTTATATTTGTGGGTTTGCAGGAGGAGCATTATTATCCAATTATTTTGTTCCAAAATATTTTCCTAATGAAGAACAATATCCAAAGAAAGCAATATGGAAACCTTTAATTATTGGAATTATTATTGTGGTTATTATTGTTGCATTAACTATATATTCAGCTTCAATCGAAAATAATCAGGGTTACTGATTTTATTGATATATTACAAAATACCTCGGAAAGTGATAAGCTTTTCGAGGTATTTTTTTTGATCTTTTAGTTTATTTTCCGATCTTAGTGTAAGATGAAAAAACACAAATGGAAAGTATTAGAATTGAAATTAAAGATATTACCAATCTGGATTCCCTTTCCAGAGAATATGATCTTTCTAAAGAAGAGCTGATTGCCTTTCACAATCAACATTGTGCCCTGCACGAAATTATTCCCGGAAATCTACCGAAATACCTTAAATATATTTATATCCCTGCCGATAAGGAAAGCAAACGGAAAGAGAAAAGTCTCCTCATTTCACAAATAGCACTTCCCGATACCCCTGAAGAATCTACCTATGGTATACTGATTACAACTGCTTTACAGGAAACAAGAATACACTACCTTGTTGATATCCAAAGAAAAGAAAAAATGGCGGTGTCTGTTGTCAGAAAAAAGATATACATCAATGATCAGGAAATAGAACTTATGGTTGAAAAACTAATAGAAACTGCTGGTGAGGCTCTTTATCCATTGCAAATTTCTTTAAAAAAGATGGGCGGCCAGAGGCGATACTCAACAGAAATGAGATCAAAAATCGTTGGGAGAGAGAATATTATCCCAAACTACATCAATATTATGAAGGCGAGGTAGCAGATGAAATGATAGAGAAGTTAAACCGGTTTTACGAAAACATGAGTGGGAGTACAGAAGTATTGCATCAGAATCTGTTTTATGCAATTTACTTTATGCCGTTATACATGCTATATCCTGATTATCAGAAAGAAGAAATACTTACCTTCTATTTTCCCTCTCTGGATGAGATAATTACTTATACAACCATCTTTTCACTGCAAAAAACACTGACGGATCATGATAAAATTCTGATCCATATAAAAGGAGAACAAATAAATACTCCCATTGCAACAGATTTAAACAAAGGCACTCTTGACCTTCTTTATCAACTTGATCGAGAGACAAAAAGCATTTCTTCGATAGTGGGGAAATTATCAGCTTTTCATCAAAACAAGGAAATTGATATTGCTATTGAAATATATGAGCAAAAATCTTATATTTGATATACCCAATCATTAAAATTAATAGTATGAAATATATTATGACCCTTAAAAAAACAGGGCATACTTAAATTTCGACCTATTTTGTTACCGGAATAATAAGTTTCCGGAGAGAATGATCTATCTTTTAGATATTTCATGGAAGCTTCAGAACAAAATTAAATTGTAAAAACACAAAACACAATGAGCGAAAAACATTTAGTATGCCAGGGAGCTGTCTGTAAGTGCCAGTTCGGCACAGCTCCGGATAAATTGCTGGTGAAAACCCAAAGCAAACGATACATTAATGATAAGGAAGGCAGCAGTAAGCTGATGGCTACTCATACAGATATTGGTAAAACTTTCGAAAAAAACACTTTTGGAAGTTGCGCCAAGATGAATAACAATCCCTGCCAGGTTACCATCACCCAATGGAGCGGTTACTATCAGAACATCACGCTGGAAGATAATAGCGGAAAAGCGCTGTTGGAAGACAGTAAAGCGACCTGTCCGATAGGAAGCCCGGACTGTATTACCATTATCAACCACGGACAAACAGCGGAAATTTCTCAACAAAACATAGATCATGCACGCCCTGAAGTGCTTGCAGAAGTATTTCTGTTTGCTGATTTAAAGAAAGATGAAGTTGTAGAGGAGGAAGAGGATATCGTTAAACTTTAAAAAACATATTGATGAAAATTATAGGAGAAACAAGACCCCTTACTTATAAATCATACAGTTACAGCCTGCTGGCCATTACAGGAAGTCCTAAAGTAAAAGAATGGAAAATAGAATATAATGGTCAGATATTGTCAACGAATGCTGCGGGAACTTTTAAATTCCACCCTAACCTGGCAGGAAAGAAAGTACGACTTATTGCTGTAGTGGCTCAGAATGGTAAAAATACTGAGCATTCTATTGATTTATTTATTCTTTTGGGAAATCCAAAGATCCTCTCCATAGAATGGCAGGATTTCAGAGGAAAACCTATAGGAAAAAGAAGGTAGGCTATCTGGATAAAATACAATTAGCGATTAAAACCATCAATATTTCCAAAGGTGATATCCTGAAAATATCCGTTTATGAGGATGATACCACCGGAGACCGTTCAATGGGAACTTTTACTACCAGCGGCGTAGATGATAAAGGATTTGCCTATCTGTATTTTAACCAACTTAGTTTATATCAGGCTAAACTGAATAAAATGGACTGGATTGATGAAGGTGAACATGAATATTACATTAAGGCAGAATATGAAAATTACATCAGCCGTACTGAAGAAAAGATACAGCTTGTTGTACAAAATGAGCTGGCACAACATGTTGATAAACCACAACAGACGAATAAGCCAGTGGTAGTTAGTGCCCCTGACAACAAACCTAAACAGGATAATAAATCTAAGAGTGACGTAGTTTTCAATATGTTCTTTGATGGAACGATGAATAATATGACCAATACTACGGAAAGGATTAAAAGAACAGATGTTTATAACAGGAAAAGCAATAAGGAAGATGATAGTTATATCAATTTCTACTCCAATGTGGCTTTATTGTATATGAATAATGAGGTTAAAAAAAATGAAGATATTATTAAAATTTATACAGAAGGGATAGGTACTGAAGATAAAAGAAAGGATCAGGCTTTTCCAGGAGGAGCATTGGGGACAGGCATCGCTATTTATATGAGAGGTATTAAAGATAAAGTACAGCGGGGAGTACAGCAAATGAAGGATCTGGTTAATGAAAAATATTTTGCTAATAAAATATCTCTTGGCAAAGTAACGATCAATGTATTTGGTTTCAGCCGTGGTGCAGCCGCGGCAAGATATTTTTTGTCCCAGGACTCATTGATCGCGATTTATCTGAATTTAAAAAGTTCTAAAGAAATTACCTTTAACTTTATTGGGTTGTTTGACACCGTTGCATCCTATGGTGTTCTCCATTTAAATGATGTTATTGAGCTTCAGTTGAAATTAAAAGGGAGAGCAAAAAAGATCGTACAGTTGGCCGCTGCTGATGAATACAGGAATAATTTTAAATTGACTAATATTGATAGTTCTGTAAAAGCGGGAGTAGGTTACCAGCTTACGATGCCGGGAGTGCATTCAGATATTGGCGGTGGGTACGGTGAAATAAGCGACGAAAAAAGATACTTAGGAGAATACATGCTATATGGAGATAATGAGAGTACAGCGAAAAAGAACTGGAAAAAATAAAAAAACGTTATATTGAAGAAGGATGGTATCAGCCGGAGCAGTTTATGATTACAAAAGAGCTTAAAACCAATTTTTCTAAACTGGATACCCTTTCTTACAGTCATTTATATACATTATATGGGGTAAGGAAAGGGTTGTCTAATACTTATCAATATATTCCTTTATCAATAATGCTAAAACTTTCCGAAAAGTATAGTAATATGAAGTATGATAAACGGTATATCGAAACAGTAGGTAAAAAATATAATGTAGACGATAGATTACAGCCAATAAAAAAACAATTGTATGATTATGCAATTGCCAATGATGGTATTAATTCTCTTGCAGTAACATTATCTAAAGAGCAGTTAATGTGGGTGAGAAATAAATACCTTCATCGCTCAAATAAAGATGATGAGACACTCACTATGGATGGACGTTATGTAGACGGAAAACCAGAAAGAGATATTTTAAAAGGTTAAATATGAAAGTGAATTTTTTATTTACATTAGGGATAATATTGATTTTAACCTTGTTAAAAGATCAATATTATTTTTTAGATTATAGACAGATTATTGCTATTTTAACTGCAATAACTCTACTTATATTGTTAATCCAGCTTGTTATTCCACTCATTTCAAGAGTAATAGATAATAAAAGATTTTATAATAAGTTTTTAGTTTTATTTTTTATGAAAAGGATAGGTATATTATTTTTAAGTTTAGTTCCTATAATACTTACATTTATTTTGGCTAATAATTATTTGATTGATTTTAATTCAGGCTATTTATTTTTTATATTGAGTAGTATCTTTTGTTTAGGTGTTTTTGGATATATTGTCCTTGAAACAATAATTTTTTATAGAAAAAAGAGGCATCGATTATTTTTAATAAATATTTATCTTATTTTCTATGTTTTACTAACCTGTTTTTGTTTTGATGTTTAATACTATGAAAAATATAATTATATCAATTTTGATTGCTTTCTTTTGTAGTGGCTGCGAAAAAATAAATAATATGAACAATAAGTACGAATGGCTGATTTTGACAACTGCCGATATGGGATATAATATGGAAATTGTAGATGGATCCTTTTATGATAATAAGGGAGAAGGTATCGCTGGAATTCCTAGCAGGTAGGTTTTGCAATCTCAATGGTGGAATGGAGATTCCGGAGTTATGATTGTAGGAGAGCAATATAGACCCATTCCTTTCGGTATGAAAATCAAATGGTTTTCTTATGCGGAAGACAAGTTTTATGAAGGCGATTTTAAATTGGATTATGAAAAATTGTCTGGACTTTTTAAAGAAGGATTAAACTGTAAAGAAAGTTCTAATTATAAATATTTTAAAATAGCCCTTGCTCCTGGTGGGCAGGTATTTCTTTATTTATTAGGAGGGAATTCTCTCTTAGTTGGTGATTTTTTAGCGAAAGAAAGCCATTCGTTGCAATGGACTGATTTAGGAAATCATACAAATGCAGAAAGAAAAGATGATGTAAAATATTATCAAAGTAAAATGCCTCTCCAAACGCAGCAGGAAATTTCAGAAAAAAGAATCAATACCCAGATTTGGAAAGATATTAACCTCCATTATCCATGGAGCTATACTTTTAAGGTAGCAGATTTTAATAATTCCTTTGATTTAAAAGAAAAAGATATAATAGTCAACTATATCAATGGAGAGAATGCACGATGTATCTCTGAAATAGATTACTTAACGAAGGCCTCTCCCAAAGCAATCCCATTGGAGATCGATGGAGAATTTGAAACTTCTGCCGGAAGGAAATTTACCATTCGCATCTATCCTGGTAATGTAAATGGACAAGAGCCTCAAAAGCAGACATACGAGATACAAAGAGGTCGTGAGCAGGAGCTTGTAAAATTATTTAAAGATTTTTATGCAAAAATAGGGAAGAAAGATTTTGAGATCCATTTAAAACTTTCACCAGATTTTAAAACCGGTAAAGTATATCTTAAGAAAGGTAATTTAGAGCAGAAAATCCCAAAAGTACAAGTAGATATTTTCGATATGACATTTGATCAATGATCAATAAGCTATTCCCAATATTACTCTCATTATTGATTGTTTTGCAATTTTTTAGAGGTAAAAAGATTAAACTGGATAAACAAAAATAGCTAAGATTTGGAGTGGTTAGAAAGTATATTTATATTGAAAATATTATTAAGGTGATATAAGGATTAAATAATATCTTTTGGAAAGCTTAAAAAAGATTAGGTAAAATCAGAATATAAAAGAAGAACATCCATTTATTGGGTGTTTTTTTATTGCTGTCTATAAAAAATGGCCACCATATGGAAACTAAAAATTGAAAATTATCAGGTATTTTATTGTCAAAAGACAAAGATTTTTAGAAATTTTAATCCTATTTTTGTTAAAACATATTATTGAAAGCCCGGAAAACTTTCAATAAAATAGATCATCATGATCATCAGTAGAATATTTGAAATTAAATATGAAAAAAGTACTATACACATTGATGCTGGTTGCAGTGGTTTCCTGCGGGAAAGTTTCTCCAAAAGGAAATATTGAAAAGAAGGATGTGGATGTTCCGGAATTTGTTAATCTGGATCTGAACGGTAAATTCCGTGTATTTTATGCCAAAGGTCCCAAAAACTTTGTGGAAATAGAAACCTATCCCAATGTTGCCAATAACCTTGACGTAGATGTAAAGGATAAAACCCTTTCTATCAAAGAAAAAAGAGGAACCAAAGGTGTAGACTTCTACAATGTAACGATCTATTCAAAATATAATCTTGAAAAAGTAGCCGTTTCCGACTCTGTGGAAGTGAATATTTCAAGCGAAATTAAAACAGATAATTTCAGACTGAATATGAAGAACAATGCAAGTTTCATGGGATCTGTCAATACAAGAAGGGCAGAAGTGGAAATGCATAACAGAAGCCGTGCTAACTTTTTAGGATTAACAAAGGATGCAGTGATAAAGATTTCTGATACTGCAAGTTTAATTGCACCGTATTGGAAAATTACCAATCTGAATATCGACTCCAAAAATGGAAACTATGCGGAGGTGAATGTAAAAGACTCTTTAAAAGGAAATATTCAGAATACAGCAAAATTTATTTACTATAATGACCCGATCAGAGCATTTAAAGTAGAGAAAACAACGAAAGTTGAGAATAAGAAATTAGAGTAAAAGGCTGGAAGATGGGAGCCGGAAGCTGGAGGTAATTCTAGTTGGCAGAACTTCTTTTCCGTTTTTTTAATTAAATTTAAAAATCAATAAAAGGCAGAAGTCTGAATCAGGGAATGCAATATCTTCCATCTCCCAGCTTCTCACTTCCAGCCTAATAAAATAAACACATGAGCTTCAAATTTGAAAAATTGGTAATCTGGCAGAAATCAATGGATTTCGGAGAGGAGATTTTCAATTTGTCTCAAGGTTTTCCAAAAGATGAAGCATTTAATCTTACTTCACAAATAAGGAGAGCCGTAGATTCTATAGCGTTGAATATTTCTGAAGGAAGTATTTTACAGTCAAAATTAGAATTTAAAAAATTTTTAGGATACTCGATCCGCTCTTTGGCAGAAACAGTAACCTGCTTATATAAAGCAAAAAATAGAAAGTATATTACAGAAATAGAGTTTAATCAATTTTATAATGAAAGTTATAATTTAATGAATCAAATTATAGCTTTTAGAAATCAGATAAAAGATTAATGGCTGGAAGATGGGAGCCGGAAGCTGGAGATAATTCTAGTTGGCAGAACTTCTTTTCCGTTTTTTTAATTAAATTTAAAAATCAATAAAAGGCAGAGGTCTGAATCAGGGAATGTAATATCTTCCATCTCCCAGCTTCTCACTTCCAGCCTAATTAAAGACAAAATAATAAATCAAAAAGCTGAAAGGTTGAATCCGGGACAAAAATAACATCCCTCTTCCAGCCTCCAGCTTCCAAACTAAACTAAATATGAATACATTAGAAAAAGCGAAACTTTGGTTAAGTGATACATTCGATGCAGAAACGAGAAATGCTGTACAGGCATTAATCGATAGTAATTCTCCTGATTTAGAGGATTCTTTCTACAGAGAACTGGAATTCGGAACAGGAGGAATGCGTGGGATTATGGGAGTAGGAACGAACCGCTTAAATAAATATACATTAGGACAGGCAACTCAGGGATTAGCAAACTATATGCTGGAGCAGTTCAAAGGAGAAGAAATTAAAGTAGCCATTGCCTATGACGTTCGTCACAATTCGAAAGAATTCGGGAAACTGGTAGCAGATGTTTTAACAGCAAACGGAATTAAAGTATTGCTTTTCAAAGATCACAGACCCACTCCAGAACTTTCTTTCACGGTTCGCGATAAAAAATGTAACGGAGGAATTGTATTAACGGCCTCTCACAACCCACCTGAATATAACGGGTACAAAGTATACTGGAATGACGGAGCACAGATCGTTCCGCCAAACGATGAAGCGATTATCAAAGAAGTTTATTCTGTAAAATTCGAAGAAATTAAATTCAACGGAAATGATGATCTGATCGAATGGATCGGAGAGGAGCAGGATGATGTGTATATTGATGCATGTATTGAAAACTCTACATACCAGAATGAAGGAAAAGAAAACTTAAATATTGTTTTCACTTCTATTCACGGGACAACTTATACTACAATTCCTAAAGCTTTAGCAAAAGCAGGTTTCAAAAAAGTAGATCTGGTAAAAGAGCAAATGATCCCGAGTGGAAATTTCCCAACCGTAGACTCTCCAAACCCGGAAGAGCCTGCAGCATTGGAAATGGCAATGGATCTTGCAAAAATTACCAATGCTGATATCGTGATCGGAACAGACCCGGATGGTGACAGATTAGGAATTGCCGTAAGAAACCTGGATGGCGAAATGCAGTTGTTGAATGGTAACCAAACCAATACCATTCTTACCTATTATATCCTGAATGAATGGAGAAAACAAGGAAGAATTACTGGAAAAGAATTCATTGGTTCTACCATCGTAACTTCAGATATTTTCTATGATATTGCACAGAAATTCGGAGTTGAGTGTAAAGTGGGTCTTACAGGATTCAAATGGATTGGAAAAATGATCCGTGAAGCAGAAGGAACTCAGAAATTTGTATGTGGTGGAGAAGAAAGTTTCGGTTTCATGACCGGAGACTTTGTTCGTGATAAGGATTCTTGTGGAAGTATCCTTGTAGCATGCGAAATTGCAGCTTGGTGTAAAGCTAATGGCAAAACCATGTATCAGTACATGATTGAGATCTATGAAGACCTTGGAATGTATTATGAAGGATTGGTAAACATCGTAAGAAAAGGAAAAGAAGGTGCTGAAGAAATTCAGAATATGATGAAAAACTTCCGCGAAAACCCTCCAAAAGAATTGGCAGGTTCGTTAGTGGAAGAAGTGAAAGACTTCAAGGAACAGACAAGTCTTACCATTTCATCAGGAGAGAAAAAAGTGATGAACGAAATTCCACAGTCTAATGTATTGATTTATTATACTCAGGATGGAACTAAAGTTTGTGTAAGACCATCAGGAACAGAACCAAAAATTAAATTCTATGTTTCAGTAAAAGACGCCATCTCTTCTGAAGCAGATTTTAAAGATAAATTAAAATCACTGGAAGCTAAAATTCAGGCGGTTAAAACAGATTTAAAACTGGATTAATCATCTGATAAAGCAATATGATTAAAAAAATAATAGCAGTTTGCATACTGTCTGTAGCTGTAGCTTCCTGTAAAAGGAGGCTGCAGTTCCGGATAGGAAATCTGCAAACGACTCAATAGTTAAAAACGAAACCAAAGAGAATCAGTACAAACCTATTGATACAGCTTGCTCTGCCAGCAATAAAACGGAAGACTATATTACAGCTTTACAATGGTATCGTACTAAAATAGACAAGGAGATCGCAGGAAACAGTCCGGAGCAGAACAACAAAGTGTACGAAGATTATGTGAAAATCAGAGATAAATACACTGATTGTTTAAATGTTTCACAAACGGAGATACTTGATAAATATATTGATTATCATACAAGCGAACCAGGAACTGAACATTTGCCAGAGAATATAAAGAAAATCGCTGCTGAACTGGATAAAGTAGGTCTTGAATTCCGTGAAATGGGAGAAGGGCTTACGGAAATTCATTCGCTGTCAGGATATTATGAATCTATCTTTAAAAATAAAGTAACTCCTGATTATGGAGCTTATATCTCACAGCTGGCAAAAGACAATAAAGAAAATTATGCTGTGGATGGGGGACTTTTGATTACCTGGGAAGAATTGGGAGACCGATTGATAGAATGGGAGAATTTCATCAATAAATATCCCAAAAGTCAATTGATAAAGAAAGCAAAGGATAATTATCACAATTATTTGCTGGATTATCTTTTGGGAATGGATAGCGATCGTATTTATAACAATGAGGAAGGAAAAATTTATGATGATAAAAGAGAAGCTTATAATACGCTCATCAAAAAATATCCAAACTCTGCTGTCGCAAAAAAAACTAAAGAATTAATAACCGCTTATGATGCTCACTTACCTGTGGATCAAATAGAAAAAAAAATTAATCTGAGAAGATAATATTAGTAAATTTTAAATAAGAAATAAAGTGAAAGTCTCAAAATTAGCAGCGAACCTGATTGGTTCTGAAATTGTAAAAATTGGTAACGAAGTAAATGATCTAAAAGCAAAAGGAGCAGAAATTGCCAATCTTACTATTGGTGACCTGAATTCTAATATCTATCCTATTCCGGCATTGCTAAAGGAAGAGATTCAGAAAGCCTATCAGAATAACCTGACAAACTATCCACCTGCCAACGGACTTTTATCTTTAAGAAAAGAAGTTTCCAAAGATTTAAAAAACAGATGGAACCTGGATTATTCTCCAAACGATATTTTGATCACAGCAGGATCAAGACCTTTGATCTATGCAGTATACAAAACAATTGTAGATGAAGGAGATAAAGTAGTATATCCTACACCATCTTGGAACAACAACCACTATGCTTACCTTACTTCAGCGAATGCCGTAGAAGTAAAAACAAAGCCTGAAACCAATTTCCTTCCAACAGCAGATGATTTAAGACCTCATTTGGACGGAGCAGTCTTATTGGCGCTTTGCTCACCATTGAACCCAACAGGAACCATGTTCACAAGAGAACAGCTTTCTGAAATCTGCGAATTGGTAATTGCTGAAAACAAAAAAAGAGGAGCAGATGAGAAACCGTTATACTTAATGTACGACCAAATCTATTCTAACCTTACTTTTGGTGCTGAACACGTAGATCCGGTATCTCTTTTCCCAGAAATGAAAGAATACACGGTCTATATTGATGGAATTTCAAAATGTTTGGCAGCTACAGGAGTACGTGTAGGATGGGGATTCGGTCCTGCGCACATCATTGATAAAATGAAAGCTCTTCTTACACACGTAGGAGCGTGGGCTCCAAAACCAGAACAGGAAGCTACTGCAAAATTCTATGAAAATCCTGAAAACGTAAACGTATTCGTAGAAGATTTCAAAGCTAAATTGGAAGAAAGTTTAAAAGTTCTTCACGGCGGAGTTCAGGATCTGAAAGGAAAAGGTTTAGCTGTTGACAGTATCGAACCTATGGGAGCTCTTTACCTTACGATTAAATTAGATTATATCGGGAAAACAAAACCTGACGGAGCAGTTATTGAAAACTCTTCAGACCTTGTTTTCTACTTAATCAATGAAGCAGGAGTGGCTTTAGTACCATTCTCTGCATTTGGGGAAGACAAATCTGAACCTTGGTTCCGCGCTTCCGTTGGTGGATTAGCTGTAGATGAGATCAAAGTAATGCTTCCGAAGCTAGAAGCTGCTTTGAATAATCTGAAATAATTTTAAACAAACATATACTTCGACTTCGCCCGGCAAGAGATTGTTAAACATACAAACAATGTCACGCTGAGCGGAGTCGAAGCGTTTTTATACCTTTATAAACCATGAAACCTCCCAGAGAATCCTTAATTGAAACAAAATATTTGTTTTATTCCACACTGGCTGTCATTACAATAGTAATCATCAGTGTTTGGCTTTCCGGAAAAGGAGATCATCGTTCATTATTTCAAAACTCTATTGTATCAACCTCTATTCTGGCAGGCGTATTCTTCCTGTTCATCACCTTAGGATTGTATTATGGTCTGAAACTAAAAGATAATGTGGGAAATATTGTAAACAGAGAAAGAATAAGAAAATATGCTGATAAAGCACCGGAGATTAGTAGTTTTGACTTTGATCCTCCTGTAGTAGGAGACGGAATAGGTGGTGCTATACTTTCAGTTATTGTATGGATTCTATTTTCCATTGTGCTTATATTTCTTTCTTATTTTTTAGGACTTTTCTTTTGGTCTGCTTTATTAGTTTTGGCTGCTATGTTATATTGGATTTTTTTCAGAGCAATCAGATTAGTATTTAAAAACTCGGGTAAATGCAAAGGAAATATTATAAAAAGCCTTGGGTTTGGGATTTTCTATTCATTTCTATATGTTTTCTGGATTTACGGAATCATTTTTCTGATCAATTATATAAACTGAATCAGGGTATCCATTTTCTGAAAAAATTAAATAAATATTAAAAAACAATCAAACATTTTGTAATAAAGTCAACAAGGAATTATCTTTGAGCCCTTTATAAGCTAAGAATAAACAGGGTTGAAAACAACAACGATGAAAAAATTGAGATTTTTGCTGCTGCCAATGTCTATACTGGTATGTTCGCAAGAGGTAGATACACTGCAGGTAAAAGAATTATCGCCAGCACCGGATTTACCCAAAGTACAAACTTATACACTAAAAGACGGTTCTGTACGAACATATCCCAAACCTAAACTGCTGGATTTTGTAACCAAACTTCCCAGAAACTTCATCAATACCAATAAAGATTTTGTAGCAAAAGATCATGCTTACTATTTAGGTGGTGCTATTGCCTCAACATTGATTCTTCTTCCTTTTGACCAAAAATTAATTGACAATTCAAGAGAGCTGGGAGAAAGATGGGGAATGGATAAAGATAACAATTATACTAAATTGGGTGGTGTTTTCAAAATCCCTAAAGATATTGGATCTACATTGTATCTTATAGGAAATGGTTCTACCTTGGTATTGCTTGGAATTGGATTTGGAACCTATGGCTTAATTAAAAATGACTACAGGGCACAGGCTACAGCCAGTGGATTAATGGAAAGTTTAATCCTTTCCGGAGTTTTCACCCAAACCATCAAAAGAATTACCGGAAGAGAAAGCCCGTTTATTGCAGAAGCAAATGGAAATAAAGGAGGTGACTGGAATCCATTTCCAAGTTTTTCAGCATTCGGTAAATATACCTCAAACTATGATGCAATGCCATCCGGACACTTAACGACGTTTATGGCTGGGATTACCGTTATTGCAGACAATTATCCTGATGCAAGATGGATTAAACCTGTAGGGTATACATTAGCCGGAGCTTTATGTTTCCAAATGATGCAAAGTAAAGTTCACTGGGCATCAGACTACCCACTAGCTTTATTAATGGGATATTTTATTGGAAAAACCATCTCAAAAAGCAGATATACTTCATCAGAAGGAACAATAGGAAAGACAAAATACAAATTTGACCTTATGGCATCCCGCCAATGGGAATACAATATGGTAGGAGTAAAGCTTTCTTTTTAAATATGCTTATCATTCCAAGGAAGGAGGTACTTGGTTGTTTTATTTTACTTTTGAACCTCTTCTAATTATTGACTCATTTAAATAAAAATCTATATCCGATTCCCGCATCTTTATGGAAGATGTGGGAATTTTGTTTTTTACAAAAGATAGAAATCATAGAATGTAATGAGGAAAATAGGCAGAATACCACATTTTATAGAACAAACTAAAATAGTTTTCACTATTTTTGGTCTGAATAAGCCACATCATTCATTTTTTGGAGGAGATAGGCTTGAAAACTTAATTATAATATTGTACTGAATGAAAATAATCGCTGTCATCCCTGCACGTTATGAAGCCAGCCGTTTTCCGGGAAAACTGATGCAGATTCTGGGTGAAAAAACAGTTATTACCACGACTTATCAGAATGTGGTGGAAACCGGGCTGTTTGATGAAGTATTTGTAGCAACGGATTCTGAAATCATCTTGGATGAAATCACTAAAAATGGTGGAAAAGCTGTCATGACAGGACAACATGAAACAGGAAGCGACCGTATTGCCGAAGCCGTACAGAACATAGATTGTGATATCGTGATTAATGTTCAGGGAGACGAACCCTTTCTTAAACTGGAACCTTTGAAACAGCTCATCGAAGTTTTTAAACAGGATGTCCAACAGGAGATTTCTCTGGCTTCCTTAAAAATAAAACTGTCTGAAAAAGAAGAAATAGAAAATCCAAATAATGTAAAAGTAATCACTGATAATAATGGTTTTGCTTTATATTTCAGCCGTTCTGCAATTCCGTTCCACAGGGAAGTCTCCTATGAGGTAAGTTACTTTAAACATATCGGAGTATATGCCTTTAGAAAAGAGGCTTTACTGCAGTTTTCAAAACTTGAAATGAAACCATTGGAAATATCTGAAAAGATCGAATGCATCCGTTATCTGGAATACGGAATGAAGATTAAAATGATAGAAACCAATTTCGTTGGAGTAGGCATTGATACACCGGAAGACCTGGAAAAAGCTAGGAAGTTAATTTAATTTGAAAATTTAAAAATGAGATAATTTGAAAATAGAATAATTTCATTTTTACTTTTTTTGTCTTTTTGCTTTTTATCCCAATTCCTCTTATATTTGAATTGATAAATAAGTTTTAAAGAAGACTGAGAGCTGATTTTTAAATAGGCAAAAGGAAATCTGGATTCTCAAAAATAGAAAAGTAAGCTAGACTTAAGTTTCAAACTTCTTTAAATAACTATTTTAATAAAATTAAATGAAAAAAATAATATATTTAGTCCTTTTTACTGTTACAAGTTCATTGTATTATGGCCAAACTGCAAAGGAAATTATAGATAAAAATATTGAATTATCCGGAGGATTAACCAACTGGAAACTCTTAAACTCCGTATTGTTGCAGGGAAAAGTAGTATTAGGAATCAAAGATGAATATCCTATAAAAATTTATCAGCAGCGTCCGAATCTTACCAAAACAATCATTGTAATCGGTGGAAAAGAAACGGCAATTGAAGGTTTTGATGGAAACAAAGGGTACGCAATGAATTATGCGGCCAATAAACTTCAGGTATACCCTGAGTATGTTCCGGAAAGTTTTGATAATGATTTTATTGACTGGGAAAATAAAGGATTTGATGCCAAATATCTTGGAAAAGAAAAAGTAGGGGATATCTATTGTCATAAAGTGGAACTCACCAAAAATGTGAATAAGAATATGTATTATTTTGATACAACGACTTATATGCTTTTGAAGGAAATTAAAAAAGATGAAACGGTGGTATATTCCGATTATAAAAAGGTAGGAAACCTTACGATGCCTTTCAGAATAGAATCTTCAAGTCCTAAAAAAGATGGCGATTATGTGATGTTGCTTAATAGAGTAGACATTAATAAGGTGTTTCCTGCGAATATCTTTAAGTTTTAATTCATCTGCAGCTCCGGCTGCTTAAATTTATAAGAAATGAAAAATATTTTTTTAATGCTGCTTTCTTTTATCACAATTCTGCAAAGCTGCACCAATCAAAAAAGTGAAATTTCTCAAGCAAAAACCAAAGAACTTATGGGAAAAACAATATATGACTTTAAAGTAGAAAGCCTTGATGGTAAGGAAATCAACTTTGCAGACTTCAAAGGAAAAAAGATCCTGATCGTGAACACAGCTTCTGAGTGCGGGTTTACTCCTCAGTATGCAGATCTTGAAAAGCTATATGAAGAATATAAAGATAAATTGGTAATCGTAGGTTTCCCAGCCAATAACTTTGGGGGACAGGAGCCGGGAACCAATGCTGAAATCGGAACATTCTGCCAGAAAAACTATGGAGTGACATTCCCAATGGCAGCGAAAGTCTCTGTGAAAGGAGATGATACGGCACCTATCTTTAAATATTTAACAGAGCAGGAATTAAACGGAGTAAAAAATACCAGTATCCTTTGGAACTTTACCAAATTCCTGATTGATGAGAATGGAAAACTTATTGATAGCTATGTAAGTACTACAAGACCAACAAGTGAATCAATTACAAAGCATTTGAAATAAATAAAAAATAAATTTATATACAGAGTGGATGTTATCATCCACTTTTTTTATTTTTGAATAAATAGTAACTCATGAAAAAAATATTTTTTGCCGTTTGTATTGTAACCGCTTTTCTATCAGGATTTGCCTTTAAGGCTGTTACAGAAAAAGAATCTGATGATCTGAAAAGAGTAACAGGAATCGGGGGTATCTTTTTTAAATCTAAAGATCCCAAAAAAACAAGAGAATGGTATCAGCAGCATTTAGGTCTTGAAGTCAATGAATATGGATCTGTTTTTGAATGGTATCAGGGAGCAGATAATTCTAAGAAGGGATTCAGCCAATGGAGTCCTTTTTAGTGAAAAAACAAAATATTTCCAGCCTTCTGAAAAAGATTTCATGATTAATTATCGTGTACAGGATCTTGAAAAGCTTGTTGAACAGCTAAAAAAAGAAAATGTAACGATTCTTGATAAAATTGAGAGTTATGAATATGGAAAGTTTGTCCATATAATGGATCTCGAAGGGAATAAAATAGAGCTTTGGGAACCTAATGATATTGAATATGAAAAACTCGGAAAAAGCATGGGGAGTAAGACCACAAAATAAATTATATTTTGTTCCGGATCTTTAAATAAAATATAAACTAAATCAAAGCATCTGTGCCAATCTGCGAAAATCAGTGGTTAAATAAAAATTACCAAAGATTGCACGGATTTACATAGTTTTTTTTAGTATAATTTTTATGATCTATCAATTACCTTGTCTGCAAAACAAAAAATATTTCCCAGCTTGATACTGGAGTAGCCATTACTTTTTATCTTGGAAGAATTAATCATGGCCTTTGCTAAAATATCAGTAGGCAAAGGCTTCTGACTTTCCAATAGTCCTAATTTATTAGCAAATTTTATAATCCGGCTGCCCAGCACTTCACCCGTTCTTTCAGAATCTTTCCGCTCAAGCATTCCGGGTTTAAAAATGGTAATTTTATTGAAATGTAATTGTTTCACAGCTTCTTCAAGTTCGCCCTTCATCTTGGAATAAAAAATCTTAGATTTAGGATTGGCTCCATAAGCTGAAACCAGGATATAATCTTCTACTTCATTCTCTTTGGCTGCTTTGGCAAATTCATATTGATAATCAAAATCTACTTTTTTCTGTGCATCTTTGCTTCCGGCATCCTTCAAAGTAGTTCCCAGACATGAAAATGCAACATCTCCTTTAACCATTCCTTTCCATTCTTCTGGCTTTTCAAAATCCACAACATGAACTTTTAGCTTATTATTTTCAATATTAACAGGTTTTCTTACAAAAATATCGACTTCCTCAAAAGCCTTGTCATTGAGTAACTGATTAACCAGATCTTTTCCTGTGGCGCCTGTAGCACCGATTACTAAAGCTTTCATAACAATAGGTTTTGATGTAATGGTATTTTCTTTCTTAAATTTACTAAATTTGATTAAAAGATAAAAGATAAAAGATAAAAGATAAAAGATAAAAGATAAAAGATAAAAGATAAAAGATAAAAGATAAAAGATAAAAGATAAAAGATAAAAGATAAAAGATAAAAGATAAAAGATCTTATCATTAAACATCTTGTCTATCATTTATAAATTATTATTAGTCACATTACTCATTATTAATTACTCATAAAAAACCATGGATGCCAACGAAATACTAGATTATTGCCTTGCGAAAAAAGCAACTACAGAGAGTTTTCCTTTTGATAACGAAACCCTTGTATTAAAAGTAGATACTAAAATGTTTCTCCTGATGGGACTTGAAAGACAACCTTTGTCTATCAATGTAAAGACAGACCCGGAATGGAGTGCAGAACTTCGTGAGCAATATCCTCAAATTACAGGAGCTTATCATATGAATAAAACCCATTGGAATTCTGTAGCTGTAGCTGGTTTAAAAAGAGAACTGATTTTAAAACTAATAGATCATTCTTATGACTTGGTATTTAAATCTCTTACTAAAAAAGTTCAAAGTACTATAAATAATTCTTAGAAAACGAAATTAATAACATAAAAAGATATTGATTTTGGCTGTGTATTGCTTCTCATTTGGATCTTTTGCAGAACAGGAAAAAGGGGAGCCTTTCACTGAGGGGAAACTAGCTTTGCACTTTAGATCTTTTAATAATTTTCACCATATTCTATAATTGGGGTTTCTAAAAGTAATAACTTATTTTCACCGTTTATTAGCATAGCGGTTGCTGTTTTATTCTTTTGATTGATATTAAATTCTATTTTGGCTTTGGTATTTTTTTGCTGGTTAAAAAAATCATCAAATTGTTTAAAGATTTTCTCTTCATTAAACTTAAAATCTACTGCGCATCGATTGTCATTTTTATCATACCATTTAATGTATACATATTCAGGAATAGCACGTTCCTCGTATAGGTTATTTTGCAAAGTTTCATCAGAAAACACATAGCGTTCAGCATTATAAAAACCAAAATCTGCATTATAAATTTTTATTTCGGGAGATACTATAAATGTTGGGCGCCAGTTGTACCGTACTCGCAGTTTATCCCAATAACCATAAGGAATAGGTTTGTTTTTTGTAAGCTGCTGTGTTTTGAAAGGTATAATTGTGGTATCTGTTAATACTTTTTGCGCCATTCCTGGTTAAACAAATCACCATATTTTAATTTTTCATTATAAGATACTTGTTTAGTAATGCTGATCTTTTCTGCCTGGTAACGTCCAATTTCTATTTGGCGATAACCACTGCTGCCTGCCCAAACTACTAATACTCCTCCTGGTGCAAAACCCATAATAATACTGTTATAATTTTCCTGAATTTTTCTATCCCCTCTTTTCTCATCATAAGGCGTATTGAAGAGCATTTGTAGTTTATTATAATCAATAGGACCGTTTACCCGGTAAAAAATATTTTCTGCAAATGAATACCAGGTAAGATCCAGCGCTTTTGGGAGTGCCATTGTTTTCTTATCCGTATTACCCCCATCTTCACCCCATTTTGCTCTGTAATTTACAGTGTTTCCTTCATTAAAAGTAAATTCGTACTTTTCATTATTAGAAAGTAGAAAAATTCCTTTGTACAACTGCACGGGATAGGCTTCAGGATTACTCATTGAGCCACGCCATCCATCCCCAGATATCTTTATATGATCAGTACTAATTGTAGTTTCCTGTTTTTTATTATTATTTTGAGAAATACTGTATACAATAGATATGAAAAATATATATACGATCATAACAGGTAGTAATATTTTGTATGATCTAATGGCCCAGGTTAGTATAATGCTGCTAAAAATTGTCAAAAAGATACTCAGCGTTAAAATGACAGGAAAGATTTCTAAAATGAGGCCTCCCAAATCAGCATACAATTTGTGCTCATAATCATCACCTAGTGTAGTCACAAATAACAACACAGGCAAAAGCAGGCAGAAGGCAATATAAAATACAAAACCATAAGCAAGCTCAACGATAATATTAGGTTTATCAAATAGGTTTAGTTTTCTGCGAATGCCATTAAAGCGAAAATATAAAAAAGTAATTAAGATAAAATAAGGTAAACAGAATAATGCTGCATACACAAGGTTTGAATTGTCGCTCTGTGTACATAGCATACCAATTAAACTCAATATGGCAACCAGAATAGCTGAGATAATAGATTTGAAAATCATGGTTATAAAATCTCTATTTATTTTGAATTTTCAGGCAGTCAATTAGTTAATGAATATGGAAATAATGATTGTATACAAGGGCTATCTTTTTAAGCTTGTACATTTCAGAAATTTCAGCTATCATTTTACCTGTGGTTTCATCATTTAGTTTAAATATAGAACTTAATTAAAAGCTTAGCCAAATTATGATAAATATATGTAATATTTGTTTAATATATTTTTTTATTAGTTTATTATTGTTTTTAATTCATTTTATATCATATTCTTTAATAATTATTTTAGCCTATATTGACTATTTAAAATAGGAAAAAATTCTGAAATTGGAGATGTAAAATATGAATTAGAATAATCTGGGTATAGATTTTGTTATCAAATATCTTTAAAATACTAAACAGACATCAATTAAAATAAGAATATATGAAAAATCATCTTTTATTATTCATGGCAGTAGGTACATTAGCTTTATCTAGCTGCAGTAAACCTGAGAAAAAGATCAGACGGTTACTTCTGCCAGTACAGAGAAAGTGAAGTCAGAAAATCTTAAAATAGAATTTACAGGTACAGATAAGTTTACCATCAAAAATTCAAAACTTAAAGTTAGTTTATATGGAATAAGTGAAGGGCTTCAGGATGCACCGGCAACATTAATTACAGAAAGTGAATTTGAAGTAAAAACAATTCCTTATACTATTGAATTACCAATACCAGAAAATGCAGAAAGCAAGATCAATCCAAAACCTACAAATGGCGTAAAATATTATATCGCTACAGAATGGGACTCTGATGGCAATGGAAAAGCTAATGAAAAAGGGGATATCTTTATTGACCACGATAAAGCATTTCCTAATGTCAAATTAAATAGTGAGACCCAAAAAAATCTATGTAAAGGTTTTAAAATAAAATAAAAAAGAGATTCTTCAACAAGCTCAGAATGACAGGAATCTATCTTTTAAAATAAAAAATTAAAAAGGCTATTCATCACTGAATAGCCTTTTGTATATCTTAGAAATTAAATTCTTCTGTTAATCGCTTATCTTCATCAAGTCTTTCAATAAGCTTTTCCAATCCTTCAAACTTGATTTCATCATGAAGGAAGTCTCGGAATTTTACGGTGATCTTTTCGTCATAAATATCATCGTCAAAATCAAGGATATATACTTCAACGGTTAGCTTTTCACCATTTACTGTAGGATTGGTTCCGATGCTCAGCATTCCTTTATATTGTTGGCCTTTTACTTCCACTTCTACAATATAAGCCCCTTTTTAGGTAAAAGTTTAATAGATTCCGTATCAATATTAGCGGTTGGATAGCCAATTGTTCTTCCGATCTTTTTTCCATGAACTACCGTTCCGGAAACAGGGTAGGAGTAGCCCAACATTTCATTGGCTTCCTTAATATTTCCTGTTAAAAGAGCATTACGAACCTTCGTAGAACTGATGTTATTCTCGTGAATATTAATGGCTTCCATTTGCTCAACCTCAAAATCAAGCTCTTTAGAAAGCTTTTGAAGAAGTTCAAAATTTCCGCTTTTATTCTTCCCGAAAGAATGATCGTATCCTATAATAAGGTATTTTACGTTGAGTTTATCAATCAGGATCTGACGTACAAATTCTTCTCCGGTAAGATTTCTGAATTCTTCATCAAATTCTTTAAGAAACAGAGTATCAATGTTATATTTTTCAATACGCTGTTGTTTTTCCTCTATGGTATTCAGTAATTTTAAATCTTCATTAGGATTAAAAACAAACCTCGGATGTGGCCAGAAGGTAAGGATAGCAGTTTCCAGATTGTTTTCTGTTCCTACCTTAATGAGCTCATCGATAATACTTTTATGTCCAAGATGTACCCCGTCAAACATACCTAAAGACAATGCTAGAGGCTTTTGAGAGGAATAATCTTTAAAATTCTTGAAAACTTTCAAAACGGGAAAAATTTGACTGCAAATATAGATATAATGTAACAATCTATCAATATAACAATGGATCAATATTTTTTTCAGGGAAATAGGGCTATCAGAATGATAAATTGCTGCATGGATCAATTTCTAAAAAGTATGATAAAAATCTTTTTTTTACCAATTGCGGGTTTACGAAGAATCACTATATTTGCACCAAGAAAAAATTTAGCAATGGCAAACCAAATTAAAGGTAAAATTTCTCAAATTATTGGTCCGGTAATCGACGTTGTCTTTAATGATGTGGAAGCAATTCCAGCAATCTATGACGCGTTAGAAATTACAAAAGAAAACGGTGAAAAAGTAGTTTTAGAGGTAGAACAACATATTGGCGAAGATACAGTAAGATGTATTGCAATGGACGCTACTGATGGTCTTAAGAGAGGTCAAGATGTAATCGGATACGGAAATCCTATTACTATGCCAATCGGAGAGGCTGTAAACGGAAGACTATTCAACGTAGTTGGTGATGCTATCGACGGACTTCAAGATATTTCTAAGGAAGGTGGTCTTCCAATTCACAGACCAGCTCCAAAATTTGATCAATTATCAACTTCAGCAGAAGTTTTATTTACAGGTATTAAAGTAATCGACTTAGTTGAGCCTTACGCAAAAGGAGGTAAAATTGGATTGTTCGGTGGTGCTGGTGTAGGTAAAACAGTATTGATTCAGGAGTTGATTAACAATATTGCAAAAGGACACGGAGGTCTTTCTGTATTCGCCGGAGTAGGTGAAAGAACGAGAGAAGGAAATGACCTTTTGAGAGAGATGTTAGAATCAGGTATTATCAAGTATGGTGATGATTTCATGCACTCTATGGAAAATGGAGGTTGGGATCTTTCTAAAGTAGACTTAGAAGCTATGAAAGATTCTAAAGCAGCATTCGTTTTCGGACAGATGAACGAGCCACCAGGTGCAAGAGCAAGAGTAGCCCTTTCTGGTCTTACTTTAGCTGAGTACTATAGAGATGGTGGAGAAAGCGGACAAGGTAGAGACGTACTTTTCTTCGTAGACAACATCTTCCGTTTTACACAGGCTGGTTCTGAGGTATCTGCACTACTTGGTCGTATGCCATCAGCAGTAGGTTACCAACCAACGCTAGCTTCTGAAATGGGTGCGATGCAGGAAAGAATTACTTCAACTAAAAATGGTTCAATTACTTCAGTACAGGCGGTATACGTACCTGCGGATGACTTAACTGACCCGGCTCCTGCAACTACGTTTGCTCACTTGGATGCAACTACGGTACTTGACAGAAAGATTGCTTCATTAGGTATTTACCCAGCGGTAGATCCATTAGCATCTACTTCAAGAATCCTTTCTCCAGAAGTTATCGGTCACGATCACTACAACTGTGCTCAAAGAGTAAAAGAAATTCTTCAAAGATATAAGTCACTTCAGGATATCATCGCGATTCTTGGTATGGAAGAACTTTCTGAAGAAGATAAATCAGTTGTTTACCGTGCAAGAAAAGTTCAGAGATTCTTATCTCAGCCTTTCCACGTAGCAGAACAGTTTACAGGTATTCCAGGATCTTTAGTAGATATCAAAGATACTATCAAAGGATTCAACATGATTATGGATGGTGAATTAGATCACTTACCAGAAGCTGCTTTCAACTTGAAAGGAACTATCGAGGAAGCTATCGAAGCTGGACAAAAAATGTTAGCTGAAAACGCTTAATAATTAGACATAAAGATATCAGATACTAGACATGAGACTTTAAAGTGTCTGAAATCTGAAATCTGAAATCTTCAAATCTAAATTAAAATGAATATAAAAATTTTAACACCAGAATACGTAGTTTTTGAAGGAGAAGTAAGCTCAGTATTATTGCCTGGAAAGAATGGTGAATTTCACATCATGAAAAACCACGCAGGAATCGTTTCTTCTTTAGTTGGTGGGAAAGTAAAGCTGTTTACAAACTCTGTAGATGAAGCTTTCGCAAAAAACCTAACCAAAGAAAATGATAAAGATTCTATCTTTTCATATTCTATCAAGAGCGGTGTTGTGGAATTTAATCATAACAAAGGAATTATCCTTTGCGAATAATTAAATGAAAAGCTAAATATATTTTCAAAAAAGTGTAACTTTGGTTACACTTTTTTATTTTATGTCAAGTCATGTAAAAATCTGATTCTATGAAGAAAAGTATAATCATATTCTTTACAATTTTGGGTATTTTCCTCAATGCTCAAAATATTAAAACCAAAAGAGGAATTATCAATTTAGACGGAATCCCGGTGGCTAAAATCTCCAATAAATCCAATGAATATACTTTCATGGATTTAAAAGAAACGCCTTTGTATACGATAAAGTTTATTGATAAAAGTATCGTAGATTCTGTTAGGGATAGTTATATACAAATCAATAGAGTATATAACAGAGATAAAACCATCGAAGTCGACTATTCTTCACCTTCTGCGTTTTCTGGAGAAGAAAAGTCTGCAGTTTACACTTCCGTGAAAGATTTTAAAATCATTGATAATAAAGGGATCAATGTAAAGACTCTGGATGAATTGTTTTCCAATATTCCTAAAAGAAAACTGGACAGCAAAACAAAAGACGCCTACACCATCAGAAAGAAGATTGATAAAATGAATCTTGAAGTCAATAAAGTAGGTGAGATCCTCAGCAATGGAGTTCCTGTAGGGTATTTTACCAATTTACCGGTAAGCTTTGGTTCTGATGATAAAATTATGGAGAAAAGCTTTCTGGACATTGAAATTTATGATGCAAAAAGCAAACTCATAGGTAGATATATTACAACTACAAAACAGTTGAAAACAGCTGGTGGAAAGTCTTTTACTCTTTACAAAGAGATGTCTGGCAGAGCCTCTATTTTAAAATATCCAACCTATAAAGCGCTGGCAGAACGTATGGCCATCATGGATCCCAATTTTATTAAGGTTCAGGAAAAGGTAACTGTAGGACCTGTTACAAAGGATACCCCTAATTAAAACCGGCTAAAAGTAAATAAAATAAACCCTCAGAATTATTTTCTGAGGGTTCTTTTTATCTACATAATTTTATATAAGTTCCTGCTTATTTATTCGTGTATTGGTGGCAAAAAATATATGCCACCAATGCACGAATTTTTCTTTGGTTACATATATAATTATTTGTGAAATCCGCGGGAGCTTTTTTGTCCTGTATTTTGTCATTGACTATGTCGAATCTGCGATTTCTGAAGGAATCTATACAAAGCCATCTTTGAAATTATAGTTTAGATTCATACGAAATGACAAAGATTGCATATAGTTTTAAAGAATCTGCGTCATCAGCAAGATCTGCGAGAGAAAATTTGAAAATCCCTGAGAAAAATAAGAACAATTTTATAAACTCAAAATCACTCCATTTTCCTTCAATTGCTGCATCGGTTTTGAGAACCAGAACAATTCAAAATCTTCAAAATTTTCTTCAAACTGATTCTTAAGTTGCTGAACTGTAGGTTTTTTCTGGTTGTCAATAGAATGTTCTTCTAAAATATCCATCAGCCATTCTGCTTTGTCTTGTTCCAGCTCAACCTTTATAATATTGGTTTTTAGGTGGAATGTAAGCAACGTATATGTACCAGAATATTTCTTTTTATTTTTTACGCGATTCTCAGCGATTACGTTTTTGGTTAAAAAGACAACTTTTGAATTTCCTTTAAACTTAAAATCTTCCTCTTCCAATAAACTGTCGTGAATATAATCGGGATGGATGGTTGTTCTCGGAATTTTAAAATCGAACCACTCCTGAAGGGGAAGATCAAAATTAATTCCATGCATATAGTTGAATAAGGATTTTTTTAACCCTGAGCTAAATTGATCATGGTTGATTCCGGTTCTGTCTGTAAAATCAATATCATTATTAGCAAATAGAATTTCCTGCTTGATTGGCGTAACTCCAAATTCTTCCGGGTTCAATCCAACAGGTGAATGGGCTGTCATAGCAAACTGATGCCAGAAACCACTTTGTAAAATTCCCATTTCAAATAGCTGACGAACCATTTCCATAGAATCAATCGTTTCCTGAATGGTTTGCGTTGGGTAGCCATACATCAAATAAGCATGAATCATGATTCCGGCTTCTGTAAAATTTCTTGTCACTTTAGCAACCTGTTCCACAGAAATTCCTTTATCAATTAATTTCAACAAACGATCACTAGCTACTTCAAGACCTCCCGAAACGGCAACACATCCGGATAGTTTTAATAAATAACAAAGATCGCGGGTGAAGCTTTTCTCAAAACGAATATTAGTCCACCAGGTAACAATAAGATTTCTACGAAGAATTTCAAGGGCAACTTCTCTCATCAAAGCTGGTGGTGCAGCTTCATCTACAAAATGGAAACCGGTTTCCCCTGTAGTTTTGATAAGTTCTTCCATTCTGTCCACCAGAATTTTAGCGGAAATAGGCTCGTAGATTTTAATATAATCCAATGAGATATCGCAGAAAGTACATTTTCCCCAATAGCATCCGTGGGCCATGGTTAGTTTATTCCATCTTCCATCGCTCCACAAGCTGTGCATAGGGTTGGCAATTTCAATGACTGAGATATATTGATCGAGTTTTAAATCCGTATAATCCGGAGTACCGATATCTGCCTGTTTGTAATCGTGCCTTTTGGTGTTATTTTTATAAACGACTTTCTGATTTTCAAGTAAAAAAGTTCTCTTGTATTGAGATTCTTCGCTTTGTCCAGAATGACAGACATTTTCACATAGAAGTTCAAGCGGAAGCTCTCCATCATCCAACGTTATAAAATCGAAAAATTCAAATACTCTTTGATCCTTGATCTCTCTTAACTCTGTATTGGGAAAACCGCCGCCCATGGCAATTTTAATTTGCGGGAAATTTTTCTTTATAAACTGTGCACTTCTGAAAGCAGCATATAAATTTCCGGGAAAAGGAATAGAAAAACAAACCAATTTAGGTTGAACAGTTTCTATTTTTTCTCGAAGAATGGTCAAGGTAAAAGTATCGATAAATGTTTCTCTATCAATTAGTTTATTGTACAACTCATCAAAAGAATTGGCACTTTTTCCAAGACGCTCGGCATATCTGCTGAAACCGAAGTCTGTATCAATATTTTCAACAATATAATCTGAAATATCCTCCAGATATAAGGTTGCTAAATGCTTTGCTTTATCCTGTAAACCCATGTTTCCGAAGGCAAATTCCATATCGTCCAATTGATTGAAACGGGAAGCTTCCGGAAGAAAGTTCATACTGCAGATCTGTCTTGCCAATGTTGGAGTTTTTCCTTGTAAAAAAGGAATAACCTGATCAATGGTTTTTAAATATTCATCTCTTAAAGCATAAATCCTCTGAGAATTTTCAGAAGTATTCTGAAGATCAATTTCTTTGTTGAAAACCTTTTCTAATCCACCTCTTGAAAATAACTCCAAAATAACATCTATTCCCAAATCCATCTGATAACTGGAAATATTCTTAGTATTTAAAAATCCTTTAATATAAGCTGTTGCCGGGTAAGGAGTGTTAAGTTGAGTAAAAGGCGGGGTAATAAGAAGCAGGTCTTTCAACAGAAATTTTTTGCAAAGTTATTCTAAAGTTTTTTCAGAAAAAAATTTTTTACTCTGATTATAGACAGGTCTGAATGTTGTTATCTGCATCTATTTTTTTCTTGTATAATTTTTCCCGCTGATCACACAGATTTCGCAGATAAAATGCAGTTGTAGTATTGGGAGATGACTATTATTGAAGATAAACTTTTTTAAAACGCAAAGTTTTATTTTTCGATATGTAGTGCTTTAAGGAGGCAAAGTATGGAATCAATTTCATTGATTCTTTTTAAGCGAATGTATTATCCATATAGCTTCTTCAGAGACAAAGTCGCTTTTTTTTGCACCCTAAAATAGAGTATTAGAATAGTTAGAACTTTGCGTTTTAAAAATTATTTAAACATAGCATCGGATGGATTATTTTTGATAAAATTGAGAAAAGACTCTTCCTCAAAATAGCCATTCTCATCTAAAATTTCAGGTTTTAAAACTTCTGCTTCATTGGATCCATCTAAGGTTATTTTTTCAATATACCGTCCTGACTTTCCTTCTATTTCATTATGAAGACTTATTAAATATTGAGAATGTATATTTCCTTCTGCAACAGTGTAATGTCCATTTTCAGCAATAAGGGAACTGGTGATATTTCCATTACTATACGTTTCATTATCATTACCAGATGCTCCGAACAAAATATTGCAGGAAATGTTTCCAGCACAATAAAGTGAACCGTTGACAACGATATTTTTTGCCTGTATATTTCCAATAACGATAAGCACAACATAATCCTCAACAGAAAGATTTTCAGAAAGATCAATGTCTTGTTCCAATAAAATAACTTTGTATCCTTCTCCATCTTTTGTAGTTAAATCAAGAGTGTTGGATTCTTCATTTTTTGCAAGGATAATTTTAGGCAGGTCATCATCATCATTATTGGATTCTAAAGAAGCTGCTTTTATTTTTTCTGCAGTTTCCTTATCCAGCATTTCAAAAAATTCTGAAAGATCTTCTTCATCTGAAGAGTGGTCATTAAAAAAAGTAAAATCTAACGTTGATGAAACTGTAGAGCAAAAATTTTCTGAGCGATTTTTAAGTCGGGTATATAGTTGATCTTTTGTGAGTTGTTGTAATTCTTTCATAAAAATTGGCTCTATTGCATCTACTTATTCTACAGAAATATAGGTAGATGCAATATAAGGAGATCAGTTAGATTATGCCAGGAAACCAAATTTATTCTCAAATATTTTTCCAATTACCGGAATAGGTTTTTTCTGTTCATTGGCAGCATTAATAATTCCGAATATCCATAAGATCAAAAGAATTACTCCTATATAATTCAAAAAAGATAATACTGGTATAATAGGAACTATGATAGAAAGAAGAACATTGATAATAACGGTTAACAGGAAGAATCCTAAACCTTGTTCCAAATGATAATTAGCCAGTTCATTTTTACCATGGAGGTCTTTACTTTTAACATAAGCGATAATCCATCCGATGATGGTGACATAGCTTAAAATAGAAATTGTTTTGCTGTTCATATTGAATATTTTCTGTCAAAAATAGAAATGAGAATTTTACTGATCAAGAGCCGATTGTTTTATGGCAACCTTGAATTGGTATTCAGTTGATTTTGACAGAAAATTATATTTTTAAGGTACTATTCTTCTTTCATCAGTTTGAAAAAAGCATCTTTTTTAGCCCGTGATATCGGGATATTGGCACCGTTTTCCATTTCAATCATTCCTTCACGGGAATAGCTTACGATATAATTGGTATTGATAAGATAAGATTGATGTACCCGGAAAAAATCAGGGGGAACTAGAATGGTCTCGTAGTTTTTAAGAGGTTTTGAGATCATGATCTTTTTCCCATCGTTCAGATAGAAAGTAGTATAGGAACCGGATGTTTCACAATGCATAATCTGGTTGATCTTTACCACATGCATTGCTTCCTGAGTAGGAAGAATAATCCTTTGCGGCGTTTTGGTCAGATTATTATTGAGTTCGTTTACTTGTTGTTCTTCGAGGAATTGATCCTTTAATCCTGAAATTCTATCAATAGCTGTTTTGAGTTCTTCAGCATCAATAGGCTTTAATAAATAATCTAAAGCACTGAACTTGAAAGCCCGTATGGCATATTCTTCATAAGCCGTTGTAAAAATCAAATGAAATTTCCGATAAGAAATCTTTTGTAATACATCAAAACCAGTCCCGTTTTTTAGCATAATATCCATGAAGACAAGATCCGGTTGAAGCCTGTCAATAAGTTTTGCTGCTTCATCGGCACTTTCTGCATAGCCTATGATTTGTATTGTATCAGGAGCAATCATTTCCAGCATAATAGATAAGGCTTCTCTTAAATGATATTCGTCTTCTATGATGATTGTTTTGTACATACTTTATAATATTGGAATATATAATGTTACCATACAGCCTTGCTGGCCGTCTTTATCAATAGTGAGTTCTCTTACTTCAAGCTTCGCCCTCGAATTATCTTTAAGCATAAGAAGCAGTCTCTCATCGGTAATCTTAGTTGAAAGAGAACGATGGGAGTCATCTGTTTTTTGCTTTCTGGAAGCAGTAAGTCCGATTCCATTATCTCTGATGGTACAGATAAGGAGATTCTCTCCCGGGTTTTCTTCAAAATTAATGAATAATAATCCTTTTTGGAAGGCTTCCAAAGGTTTTAGTCCATGTTCAATAGCGTTTTCAACAAAAGGCTGGATTAGAAGAGGCGGAATATGAAGTTGCTGATCTGTTGATTCATCACACTGTATCTGGTAATCAAAACTTTGATTTAATCGGAGTTGCTGGAGTTCAATATAATTTTCTAGAGTTTGTATTTCTTCTTCCAACGTAATGGTTTCCATACGAGATTGTTCCAAAACTCTTCGGCTAAGTTTTGCAAATTTTCCAAGATAGAGTATGGCAAGATCTGTATCCTTTCTGAGAATCATTCCCTGGATATTTCCTAATGCATTAAAGATAAAATGAGGATCCATCTGAGACTGTAATAAACGTCTTTCCAGGGATAGCTTTTCTGCTAAATTTTCAAGGGTTTCCTTTTCCAAAAGCTCCATTTTAAGTTTGTTATTAGTCTGTTGCTGCTGAAGAAAATCTTCTCTTTTCTGGTGATAACGCTGTCGGAAATAATAAGATCTATACATAAAAACCAATCCAATCAGTAAAACAGCAGAAATTCCGTATCCTAATAACTGATTTTTTTTCTGAAGTTGATTTTCCTGTTCCAGCTGTTGAATACGAGCCATTTTCTTTTCAGATTCATATTTGGCATCAGCATTCTGAAGGATCTGTTGAGTAGATTCGTCGTATTTTAGTTTACTATATTTGATAAAAAATGTATCATACTCAAGATAGGCTTTGTAGTCTTTTTCTTCTGCAGCAATATTTTTCAGACATTCATAGAATGCGGCCAAAAGATAATTGTCTTTGTAGGGAAGGGTTTGTTGATAGGCGATTCCTTCTTTAAAAAGATTTTCTGCGGTTCTAAATTCGCCTTTTGATACATAAAACTGTCCCCGCAGGCCCATAGAGCTTCTATATACACTTTTGATTCCATATTGTTTTCCAATAACTAAGGCTTTTTCCAATGCTGATAAAAATGAATTTTCATCCATTGGCTTGGGACCATTCATATATAAAGCAGCGAGATTGATATAAGCAATTCCTATGTTACTTTTACTGTCTATTTGGGCTTCATTTTTTTCAATGAAAGTGATGGTTTGCTTAAAAAATAAAATGGCTTCCTGCCAGCGATTAGTTTCTCCGGAAGCAATGAGATCTGAAAGATAACTTCCTACTGCTAATCTTGCATGGAGAATGCTTTCAGGGTTCCCTGATTTTTCTGCAAATGAAAGCCCTTCATCAGCATACTTTTTGACTTTTTCGGGAGAGTCTGGAGAGAAAAGATAGGAGATATCTGCGCCGAGTTTGGCGGATTGGTCATAGCTCTGCATAGTATTAAATAAAGCATAAGCTTTCAGAAAATACGTGAGCGCTTGTGGCTTATCATCAATATATGATTTAAGGTATCCCATCGCTGTATTGGCAAAAGCGTCTGCACGACTGCTTTTTATAGATTTGGCAATATCATAGGATCTTTCTGCATACTTTGTGAATTCCTTGAGATGAAGAAGACGTTTATGGGTTAAGGAGAGATAAGCACTACAAATGGCTTCATCTTCTTTATTTCCTGCTTTTTGAGAATTTTGAAGAGCTGCCATCTGTATTTTGAGACTTGCAGATGAATCTATAAATCTTTTAGAATAGCCCTCACCGGCTTCCTGTTCGATAGATGATATCCGCTGGGCTTTTAGGGTGCCTGAGGATATCCAGCAAAATATAAAACAGAATAGGAATTGGGTTATGTCGTTTTTTTTGATCATGTCGGTTGATAGATTGGGCTAAATTATACATTGTGGAAGGATTAACAAAATAGCAGTAGTTTTAAAATGCTCATTTTAAGAGGGAATTTGGGCCTAATCAGACATGTTGCAGCTATTTTTTTACCAAATACCAATTCAAAATGTATAAATACCAATTGATACTGGTACAAGTATATTTGAATATTTAATCTTGCATAGAATATTAATGCAATAGCCATGAAAACTATATATAAATTTCTGACTTTCCTTATTTTATTTTTTCCTGCTAAAATGCTGCTCTCTCAACAGACAGATGAAAAGCGAATGAAAATTGAAGTATCTGTGAAGGATGGGAAAAATCAGATTGCCTCTGTGATTAAATCTTATACAATATCTTATAATAGAACTTTAATAACCCCTGAAAATAATAAATCAGGGGAGACTAAAGCATTCTACATATCATTGGATTTTGAAAAGCAGGATATTCCTTTTTTAAGAGCATTTGTCCAAAATAAAGCCGGTTTGGACGGCCAGATTACGGTAACGGATACTTATGGGAAATTACCTTCCCGAAAAATTGAATTTCAATCTGCCACAATGGATATCATGAACGATCAGGCAATGGGAGATTACACAGGCATGTTCATCAATCTAAGCTGTAATATTCTTACTATTGATGGTCTGAAAATAGAACATTAAATTTCACAAATGATGAAAAAAACATAATATATTGAATGCATTAAAATTTCTATCATGAGATATCTACAGTTCAAAGATGTTAAGCATAAATTTCCAAAAGATAGCTGGCTGTATTGGCGGAATGAAAAGCATGAAGGAGAATTTGATGGTGGCTGGGTAATTTATATTGAACATGATGTAGAAATACAGAATCTGAATCTGGATGATCCTTTCACGGTTTTTACGATGACAGAAAATCAGAGTGAAATCAACCAGGAAAACTGTCTCGCTATTTTTATTGAAGGAAACTTTACAGCAAAAAATATCTATAATCATGAGCCAGACGGTTCTATTTGCTTATGTGTATTGGGAAACCTGGAAGCAGATAATATGATTGTTGGCGGACAGGAACTATACATTACCGGAAACTTGAACGTAAAAGATTGCTTTTGGGGCGACTATAATCATGGAGATCTTATTGTAAAAGGAGATACTAAAGCCAGAGTATTTGTAGCCACAGAAGGTTACCATTACGATTACAAAAAAGAACGAATCACTGCCGAATTTTTCCTTTGTGATGAAGAGGAAGAAGATGGAATTTTCGATCGTAGATTTCCTGCAGCTATTTTTCCTGAAGAAATACTGTGCCCAGAAGCTGAAATAGATGAGGAGGATCTTTTTACCTGGCATGCCTGGCTTTCCCGTTCTACAGCCATTACAATGCTGGAAAAAAATGATTCCATTATTAAGAAAGATATTGATCTTCTTTCAAAAGAGGATCAAAAAGACGCCGAACTTACTTCTATTCCAAGATATTTTGAAAATACACAATTTTATGATTCATCTTCTTTTCTTTTTCAGCTGAATAATTTTCATAGACTGATTAGTATTGTGAAATTACATAAAGAAGAATATCAGTATTATACTTTTCAAGAGTATGAAGTCCAGTTACATCCTGACACAGAAGCAGGGCAGGCTCATGTCATGTTTACCCATTCATCAGGTTTTATATTTTTTATCTGCGTTGTAACAGATGAATATGGTAGGAAAGTACTATCAGCAGTATACAGAGAAAATGAAGAATCCCCATTTTTGAATATTTTTCATCCGGGAGCATCCATGAATTATATCACCCAATTAAACATTTTATGGAATGATGTTCTTACAAGAGCAGAGTATGGTGCTTACTTTTATAATAAATTTCTGGAGACCGTCAATCCTATAGAAGTTCTCAGTTATCTCAATCTTGCTATGGTACATGAAAAATACAACGATTATAGAGATGGAGATAAAAATAATTTCTGGTATGGCGGATATTGTTTCCTGATGCGAAGGCATGGCGAACGAGGCCTTGTGGGGAGTCTTGATATTGGAAAGGAAAGAGAATCTGAGATTTTTGACATGAGAACCTATTGTTTCCGTCCGGACGAACTTGATAATCCAGAAAAATGTAATCTTTTTTACGCTTCAAGTCAGGAGAACCTTACCCATGACAGTTATTCTGGTGACGGAGAAGTGTTTAAAGTATTTCTTTATGACTGGGAACTCTTTAGAGAAGCCACAGAATGGTATCCTAAAATAGGAAAAGCTTTTACAGCGATGAATGAAGAATATCTTGAAGAAAAGAATACATAAATCTATAGAGAAATACTGTGAATACATTACATCATGAAGCCATTGAGGCATTCCGTCAGAAAAACTATGCTGTTGCTGCTAAAAACTGGATAAAAGGACATTCGCTTCCGGAGGACAAAGAAGAATTAAAAGAAATCTATCTTTGGGCTAATTCTTTAAATGAAACTTCTCCTGATGCTGATCTTTGTGCTATATTAGGACTTATTGCTCTGGATCATTACGAAGTATTTACGGATAACCGTGAAAAAGCCCTTCTTCAGTGTATAGAATGGAGTAAGCAGGGCATTAGTATGAGCCCGAATCATCCTTGGTGTCATCGCCATGCAGGCTCTGCTTTCTATTGGTTGAATCAATGGAAAGAAGCTGTTCCTTATTATGAAAAAGCAACCTCCTTAGTTCATTCACCAACTTTACAGATAAGACTGTTCACGATTCATAATCAGGAAAATACGAACCCCGATTTTCTGTTACTCGATGTCAATCCTGAGACTTCCGAAGCAATGGAAGCCTATAATGCCGGTGTTGAAATCAATAGAATACTCAGCCAGAACCCTCAGATGTCTGAATTTGAAAAAGAGAGGCTTACTCAGCTGAAAAGAGACTGTTATACTGTGGCCTATCATCTTTATCACAAAGCATTGGTTGAAAAAAGTGGTGATCCATACAATGAAGATCCTCACACCTTTGCCATGTGCTGTAATAATTTAGCTGCTGAACTTATCATTCAGGAAAAATATGATGAAGCCATTGCTGTAACTACAGAAGGAATGAAGTTCAGCTATTTTATGTACATACTCCAAAACAGATATAATGCCCGGTTTGAAGCAGAATATTTTGAAGAAGCTGTGGCAGATGGAGAACAGCTGATAGAAGATTTTATTCATGATATGGATTCTGTAACCTATTTTAGGAGTATAGATCAGCTTTGCTACAGTTATATGGAGTTGAGGGATTATGAATCTGCGCTGGAATGGATTGATGCCGGCTTGGAAAGCTATCATGAGTTAGATCCAGCAGGTCCTTTAGCAGCCCATCCTAAAATTGTACGATGCTTTACCAATTTTTATATCCATAAAGCGAAAATTGGAGAACAAACAGGTTTAAAACCGGATACAGATTCTGCATCTAAAGAAGCCGATCATATTTTGGAAGAAATGCCGGACAATCCCAGTATATTAATTAGTCGTTCCAATATTTTTTTAGAGGAAGAAAACTATGCAAAAGCGCTGGAATGTCTTCAGTATGCTGTACATTTTGCATCAGAACAAAATAAAGTAAGATCTGCACAGGTGGCTTTATACAATATGGGATATATTCAGGTGGCAAAACTTCGTGATGAAACAGCGGCATTTGAAAGCTTTGAACAGAGTATAGCTTTAGGAAATGAAGATTTCTGGTGTTATTATTGGGCCGTTCATTGTGGGTATCATCTCCAGGAAAATGAAAAAACGGTAGAGTTTGCATTAATGGCTCTTCAGGTTTTGCCACAACAGCAGGGAGTTACTGAAGATATTATAGCAGAAATTTATGAACATTTAGGAACGGCACAATTAGATTTAGGTCAGTATGCAAATGCTGCGGAGAATTTGAAAACCTCTCTACATTACAATCATTCTTCCATAGCTGAGGATAATCTGAAAACAGCTGAAACAGAGAGCAGGCGTAACGGATCAAGTGGGTTTTTCAGAAAGATGTTTGGAAAGTAAAAAATAACGTAAACCCAAAGGATAAAAACAGATTAGGGAGTTCAGATAAATAGTAATCGGGATTTTACCATTATACTTATTCAGTTTTTTTTGATATATTGTATTATCTATTTTTCAGTTTTTTTCAAAATCTGAAACCAGATAAAAATACATCTTATTTGCAATGTCAAAAGAAACGGCTTCACTTATCAGTTATTTTAAAAGTTTTATTCCTCTTTCAAAAGAAGAAATTGAAGTGTTGGATGAACGCATCACAGAAAGAAGAATCAGACGAAAACAATTTATTCTGCAAGAGAATGAAATATGCCAGTATTATACATTTGTAGTGTCCGGATGTTTCAAAATGTACAGTATAGATCAAAATGGAGAAGAACATAATCTTCAGTTTGCATCAGAAAATGACTGGATTGTAGATATAGATAGTTTTCATAATAAAAATCCCAGCAAACTATATATTATTGCTCTGGAAAACTCTATTGTACTGCAGCTTGAAAAAATGATCTCTGGTATCTGTATACCTATTATCCGAAGTTTGACAGAAATTTTAGAGTGATTATTGAACATAAATTTATAGAGCTTCAGAATAGAGTATTGCAGAATATAAGTGCAACAGGAGAAGAGAAATATGAATTTTTCCTCAGGCAATATCCTCAGTTAGCCAATCGTATTTCTAATGTAGAAATCGCTTCCTATCTTGGAATAACCCCACAATTCCTTAGTAAAATCCGACAAAAAAGAATAAAGGACTAATTGTATTTCTTATCAATATGAAACTAGTTTAAGAATTGATCTTATCAAATATCAAGATGATTTCTTAAACTAGTTTGCTGCTTTTTCATAGCCTTTCCCAGTAATTTTGACTTCAATAAATATTAAAATTAAAAGAAATGGAAACATTGAAAAAAGTAGCTGTAATTGGCTTAGGAAATATCGGAAAAGCAATTGCTAATGATCTGATAAAAAATAATCATGAAGTAATTGTTGCTTCAAGAAATAGTGAAGAGGCCAGTAATTTTGCTGAACACTCCGGAGGACTTGCCCAAAGTATGAGTATTAAAGAAGCAATTAATACTGTTGATGTTATTATCCCTGCAATATGGTTTGGTTCCTTTAAGGATTTCTTTAATGATTATGGTGATCTTTTGAAGAATAAGACCATTATAGATGTGTCCAATCCTATTGCTCCTGACGGCAATGGCGGATTCAAAAAATTATTGGGGAAAGAGAATCAGCCGGAGAACTTAACAAAGCTATACTTCCTAAGGGGGCTAAACTGGTGAAGGCATTCGGAACTCTTGGTGCGGAAACTCTTGCGGGGGCATCCAACGGCAGTCCTGAGAAATCTGTATTATTTTATGCATCAGATGATATGGAAGTGAATCACGATGTAGAAGAAGTGATTAAGAATGCAGGATTTGAGCCTTTAAAAGTAGGAGGAATTGATCAGTCGATTCGTATCGAAGTTTTTGGAGATTTACATGAATTCGGAGCATTGGGAAAAGCAGTTAATCTTACAGAAGCAAAGTCAAAACTTTAAAATAAAACAGATGAAAAATATTCTCATCCTGATCCAGACTTTTGCTATACTATTATCTTGTTCGGGAAAGCAGGAAAAAAATAATCCATCGAATATCACTAACGAGAAGAAGACAATGGAAACTACAATAAAAAAAGATATAGAAACAGTACTTTACGTCTATCAGAATGCACTTAATGAGTCATCTACTGCGCATGTACTTCCTTTATATACTCGAGATGGTGTATTCATGCCGCAGGGAGGACCTACAGCAAAAGGCCAGGAGCAGCTCAAAGGAGCGTATGATTTTGTATTCAAAACCCTTGCACTGGATGTGAAGTTTGAAATTGACGAGATTACTGTAATCAATGAGAACTATGCTATAGCCCGAACAGTTTCAAAAGGTACTCAAATGCTCTATGCAGATCATAAAACAACACCGGAAGAAAATAGGGAATTGTTTATACTTCAGAAAGAAGACACAAAATGGAAGATATCCAGATATATGTTTAATAAACAAAAATAACTGCTCTTTTTTATGATAAAATAGTAAAGCCGGACTAAGGAGTTCCGGCTTTATTAATATTGATATTGTGAAAAAAATAACCTTTTAAATAGGGCTTACTTTCCTACGATCTGAAATAACATTTAAGATAACACCTAGAAGAATCAATGTAATACCAATTAATAAGTTGGTGGTAAACTTTTCATTAAACATAAATACACTTACCATCACCGCTACCACAGGTTCCAATGCTCCTAAAATAGCAACCGGAGTAGAGCCAATACTCTTAATGGCATATACCAGACATAAGCTGGAAATAACCGTAGTAAGAAATGCAAAAATAAGAAAGTTAACAAAGATCGCCGTTGAAGGAATCGCAAAGGATTGATGTCCGATCCCAGATTTAATCATAAAAAATAAGGAAGTGAAAAGCATAGAGTAGAAGGTAAGTTTAAACCCGGAAACCTTCAGTTTTGATTTATTAACGATCACCATATAAAGGGCATAAAATAGTGAACTTAGCATCACGATTCCTAATCCTGCAAAATTGATCTCAAAGCCATTTCCTTTTAAACATAAAACAATCACTCCGGCAAAGGCAAGGAATAATGAAACGATGGATAGTTTGGTGAGTTTCTCTTTATAAAAGAAAAACATAATCAACGCAACAATCACCGGATAAATGAACAGAACCGTAGAGGCAATTCCTGGGGTGAGAAAATCATATCCTATAAACAGAAATTCTGAAGAAAGAGCATAGCATATTCCCAGAATAGCTAATATTAAAGCTTCCTTTTTATTGATTCTGAAATTTTGTTTAGAATAGATGAGGTATCCGCCCACCATTAAGGCCGAAAAGAAAAACCTGTAGAACAGTGTAATGTCCATTGAAAAATGAGCCTGCTTAATCGGTAAAATAAAAATCGGAATCAATCCGTATGAAACAGCCGACAAAACACCCAATAAATAACCCCTAAGTTTCATTTGCTTTTGATAGTTTATAGTTTTTAAAACAAAAAACCACTGAATCAATCAGTGGTTTTTTTTATGTTGTTAAAGATTAAATCGGTTTAAAACTTAATCCTTGTTCCTGCAGTAATATTTGTTCCTGCTCTTTATAGTAACCACTTACTAGTTTATCGTGAATTGCTTCAAACGCGGCCAGAGTTTCATTAATCTCAGCATCCGTATGAGAAGCGGTAGGAATTAGTCTTAAAAGAATCATTCCCTTAGGGATTACCGGATAGACGACTACTGAAGTAAAGATCCCGTAATTTTCTCTAAGGTCTTTTACCAATAGAGTAGCTTCTACAGGAGTTCCCTGCATCATTACAGGAGTTACACAAGTATTGGTATCTCCGATGTTAAATCCTCTTTCTTTTAATCCGCTCTGTAATTTTTCTACATTTTCCCAAAGTTTAGCTTTGATCTCGGGTCTTGATCTCAATAGCTCCAATCTTTTTAATCCTCCGATTACCATTGGCATTGTAAGAGATTTTGCGAAAATTTGTGATCTTAAGTTGAACTTCAGATATCTGATGATTTCTTTGTCACCCGCAAGGAATGCCCCGAAACCAGCCATTGATTTTGCAAAAGTAGAGAAATATACGTCAATCTGATCATTACAATCCTGTTCTTCACCAACTCCGGCACCTGTTTTACCCAATGTTCCGAACCCGTGAGCGTCATCTACTAAAAGTCTGAACTGATATTTTGATTTAAGCTCACAAATTTCTTTGATTTTTCCCTGCTGGCCTCTCATTCCGAAAACCCCTTCAGTAATCACAAGAATTCCTCCTCCTGTTTCTTCTGCAACTTTAGTCGCTCTCTGAAGGTTTTTCTCAAGACTTTCCATATCGTTGTGCTTGTAGGTAAATCTTTTACCAGAATGAAGTCTTACTCCATCCACGATGCAGGCATGAGAATCCATATCATAAACAATAACGTCATTTCTGCTTACCAAAGCATCAATGGTAGAAACCATTCCCTGGTAACCGAAATTCAATAAATATGCTGATTCTTTTTGTACGAAGTCTGCCAATTCTCTTTCCAACTGAAGGTGCTGATCTGTTTCTCCAGACATAGCCCTTGCTCCCATTGGATAGAACATTCCGTATTCTGCAGCCGCCTTTGCATCTGCTTCTATTACTTCAGGATGATTACATAATCCTAAATAATCATTGGCACTCCAGAAAATTACTTCTCTACCCTGAAACTGCATTCTCGGGCCGATAGGTCCCTCTAATCTCGGGAAAATAAAATAGCCTTCTCCGTAATCTGCAAATTGTCCAAGAGGTCCTGGATTTTCTTTTATTCTTTCAAAAATATCCAACATTGTATCGTAATTTTTAATTAAAAAAGCCTTTATTGTAGAACACGCAAAAGGCTTTATTATATCGTGATTTTATTTGTTCCTATTTGATAAACTCTGTCTTGAAGACTTCGTCGTAATTGTGGACACAGTTGTTCACAAATCCCTGTTCGGCCATCCACTTATCACTGTATACTTTAGTGATGTATCTTGAACCGTGGTCAGGATATATTAAAACAACCAGATCATTTTCAGTTAATTCATGAGAATTAGCATATTGCATAAGTCCCTGCGTCACAGCTCCTGTTGTATACCCTCCCATAATAGCTTCCTTTAAAGCAATTTCACGGGTTCTGTAGGCTGACATCTCATCATTAACCCTTACAAACTCATCTACCTTATCGAAAAGAAGCGCGGCAGGAATCAAATTTTTTCCCATTCCCTCAATCTGATAAGGGTGTACATCTTCTTTGTGAATCTCACCTGTCTCGTGATAGCTTTTTAATATAGAACCATCTGCATCCACCCCGATAATTTTGATATCCGGGTTTTTCTCCTTCAAAAACTTTGCTGAACCAGATAAGGTACCACCTGTTCCGGTACAAGCAAAAAGGTGAGTGATCTTACCTTCTGTCTGTTCCCAGATCTCAGGACCTGTAGTCTGGTAATGGGCATCAATATTCAGTTCATTAAAGTACTGATTGATGTAAATCGAATTGGGAGTTTCCAAAGCAATTCTTTTTGCCACTTCATAATAAGATCTAGGATCATCCGCCGGTACATTGGCAGGACATATATATACAGTAGCACCCAAAGCTTTAAGATAAGCAATCTTTTCAGGTTTTGTTTTGTCGCTTACCGCGAGAATACATTTATATCCCTTAATGATACATACCATTGCAATAGAAAACCCAGTATTTCCGGAAGTAGTTTCTACTACTACGGAATCCTCTTTCAATAAGCCTTTTTTCTCTGCATTCTCTATAATATGAAGTGCGATTCGGTCTTTGGTAGAATGTCCAGGATTATATGATTCTAACTTGGCATAAACGGTTGCTGGAATATCTTTTGTAACAGTATTTAGCTTCACCATAGGAGTATGTCCTATTAGGCCAAGAATATTATCGTAAACATTACTCATTATTTGTTATTTTCAATAAAAATCTGACTGCAAAAATACAAAAAAATAAATAATTACTAAACTTTTGTTTGATTTCTAGGGCACGCTTTCGTAAAAAATTATTTTCCTGTTTACAGTATTAGCACGAGTTTAATCGCAAATTTTGCGCCAAATTTTTAAAATTTGTTAAAAACAATATAAAATAATATAAAAGCCTTATTTTCGCATAATTGATTTAATACTATGAAAAATTGGACTTTTAGGCAATGGAACACCGTTTTAGGATGGGTGATTTTCGTCATTGCGTTTTTCACGTACTTGTCCACAATAGAACCCAATTTCAGTTTTTGGGATTGTGGTGAGTACATTTCTTCTGCAGTAAAACTTGAAGTAACGCACGCTCCCGGAGCTGCTTTATTCCAGATAGTGGGTGCCGTGGCAGCCATTTTTGCATTAGGGAAAGGCGAAAATTACTCCATCGTAATCAACGCGATGTCTGCATTGTGCAGTGCGCTGACTATTTTATTTTTGTTTTGGACGATCACTCACTTTGTGAGAAGACTCCTGAACAAAGATTTTGAAGAAATTACAAAACATCAGGAAATTTCTATCCTGTTTGCCGGAGCGGTAGGAGCATTGTGCTTCACGTTTTCAGATACCTTCTGGTTCTCGGCAGTGGAAGGAGAAGTTTATTCTATGGCTTCTATGTTCATCGCGCTCTTGGTCTGGTTGATTACGAAATGGGAAAATGAGTATCAGGCAGCAGACAATGAAAGATGGATTATCCTTATTTTCTTCGTTTTAGGACTTTCCGTTGGGGTACACATGATGTGTATGCTGGCGACTCCTATGGTATGTCTTGTATATTATGCAAGAAATTATAAGTTTACCTGGAAAAGCTTTATCTGGGCAAACCTGATTACATTATTAATTCTGAGTTTAGTCTTCAAAATTATTTTCCCACTCATCATGACGATGTTCGGAAGACTGGAGATTTTCTTTGTAAATGGTCTTGGGCTTCCTTTCCATTCCGGAACCATTGCAGCCTTTATTCTGATGGTAGCGATCTGCTATTTTCTGATTAAGTATGCAAGAAAAGCAAAAAAGAATATTTATCAAACGGCTGCTTTATCTGTAGTTTTTATGATGATTGGTTTTTCTTGCTGGATGGTGATTCCGATCAGAGCGAATGCGAATCCGCCAATGAACCTTAATGACCCGGATACCGCAATTGGTATGCTGGATTATTATAACAGAGAGCAATATGGTGACTGGCCGACGATTTATGGACAGAACTATACGGCTTTCCTTGATGCTAACGGAATTCAAAAGAACGAAGACGGAAGCTTTAAAACAAAAAAGACCGGAGAAATCTTCGAAAAAGATGAGAAAACCGGAACCTATAGAAAAACCGGAGACCGATTTAATTATATTTTCAGTCAGTCTCAGGTGAGCTTAATGCCAAGAATGTTTAATGAGGATAAAGATGTAATGTCTAACTATATTTCAATGTATGGAGCTCCTGATTTTACTTTCAATTATGCCAATGAAGACGTTGCAGATAATCCTCAGGCAAAGCAGATTTTTGACGAACTGAGAGCTAAATATGATGATAAATCAATTACAGCTGCAGATTATTTAAAGGTAAAACCTTATAACCTTATCAATGTTCAGAAGCCTTCACTGCTTCAGAATATGGACTACTTTATTTCTTTCCAGAACGGATATTACTTTGTAAGATACCTGCTATGGAACTATGTGGGAAGACAGAATGACCTTGAAGGAAATATGGAAAGTACTAAAGGAAACTGGATTTCCGGTATTCCGTTTATTGATAACGTGAATGTAGGAAATCAGGATAAAATGCCTGCTAAGTTTAAGAATGAAAGTACAGTAGCGTTTTTCTTCCTTCCATTAATTTTAGGATTAATCGGATTCTTTTTCCAATTGAACAGAGACTTTGGAAGATTCTATGCTCTATTATCTTTATTCATTATTACCAGTGTCGGAATTATTTTCTATACAGGTGTAAAACCTTTTGAACCGAGAGAAAGAGATTATGCAATGGTAGGTTCATTCTATGCCTTTGCCATCTGGATTGGGCTGGGTGCAGGAGCTATTTTATGGTTTGTACAATCTAAAGTGAAACCAATGGTGCTAATATTGCATTAGGAGTCGTATTACTAGGAGTTCCTTTCATGATGGGCTTCCAGAACTATAATGTTCACGATAGAAGTAACAGATATACAGCTTATGATTATGCATATTCAGTACTAAAATCATTGCCGAAGAACGATATTCTGTTTGTATATGGTGATAACGATACCTACCCGGTTTGGGCAATCCAGGAAACGGAAAGATTCAGAGATGATGTGAAAGTGGTGAACTTCACTCTTGCTTCAACACCTTGGAACCTTGATCAGGTAAAAAGAAGAACATACAATGCAATGGGTATTCCAAGTGAACTGACTCACGAAGATTACAGAGATGGAGTGAATGACCAGATCTATATGATGAAGAAGGAAGATTGGGAAGGGGTTTTCTCTATGTTGAAAGAACAAGGAGTTCCGGATACAGAATTCAAAGACTTCAGAAAGTACCTTACACAGGATTCTTTAACCCTGAAAGATGCCATCAAGTTTATCAAATTCAAGTCTCCTGAAAAAGACCAGTTATTGAAAATGTATTTCGGAGAAGAAAAATATGAAAAGTATAACATTCTTCCGGTAAACAAATTTATCCTTCCGGTAAATAAAGAGAATGCTTTAAAAGCAGGGATTATCAACCAGGCAGATCTTCCCAATGTAGCCAATCAGATTATGATTACTTACAAAGGAAACACATTATATAAAAACAACCTGATCTTAATGGATCTATTGGCAAACTTCGATTGGAAACGTCCGATTAACTTTTCTTCAGGTGGTATTTATGACAGTGAAAATATTTTCTACCTGAATGATTATCTTCAGTTTGACGGTTTCAGCTACAGATTGATTCCAATACAGACACTACCTTCGGCAGACGGCGATATGGGAAGAGTAGATGCCAATAACCTTTATAATGTAGTGAAAAACTTCAGATGGGGTAACTTTAAAGATCTGAAAGCTCACTTTGATGAAACGGCAACGTCTAATATCATCAGCTACAGAATGTCAGCAAGCAGAGCTGCTTCAGCATTAGCATTAAGCGGACAGAAAGCTAAAGCAATAGAGATCCTTGATCTTGCAGCAAAAGAAATTCCTGCTGAAAAATACAATGATCCACGTTCTTTAAGCTCAATTGTAACCGGATATATTATCGCAGGACAGGAACAGAAAGGATTACAACTGGCAGAAGTGCTTAAAAAAGGAATCTTTGAGGAATATGATTATTACTTAAGCCTTTCTAAAGCAGATCAAAGCTATGTGAGAAGACAGATGAGAACAAAACCAATGGAATATTCTCTTGTGGTAGCCGCTGTTACAGATGCTTATACTAAGATCGGACAAAAAGAAAAAGCGTATGCTTATCTGGTAAAATCCATTGAGCCGATTGATAAAAAATTCAATGCATTTGTGAAGGAACTTCAGCAAATGGGTAAAGAAAAAGCAATGAAAGAATCTGAAGATGTTCAAAAGATCACTCCATTCTACCAATATTTATTTGATGTAATGGAACCTTTTGATTCAACTTACTCCAAAGAGAAAGAAAATCAGATCACTTCAGCGATTATTAAAGCAACACAATAAAGCACTTTTAAAAACGGAACTTCGGTTCCGTTTTTTTGTTATTGGCAATCCTGAATTTTAAGATTATATTTGTGAAATTAAAAATGCAGAATGTCCGAAACACAAAAAAGCAGATTCCCGATATATGCCGTAATCGTTACGGTTGTTTTTAAACTTCTTTTCTTATTGACTCATTACATTCAGGAAGATGCTTTCATTACCTGGAGAGTAGCTCAGAATCTACTGGACTATGGGGTAATCGGTTTCAATGGTGATACTAAAATTTCTGCTTCTACAACACATTTATACGTTTTTGTGTCCTATATTTTCAACCTTATTTTTGGAAAAGAATATTTTATTGAACCTCTTTTAATTTTTAATTCCTTCCTATTTACAATAGGAACATTATTCTTATCTCATCTGGTTCTTAAAAATCCCTGGCATAAGGCTATTTTCATCTTTTTAATTGGAATCCTGCCTCCCGCTATTAAGATTTCAATTCTTGGAATGGAATACGGAATCCTGTTTTTTCTGGAAATGGCTCTGTTGTATTATGGTTTCAACAAAGGAAAAAAATGGGTACTTACGCTTCTTCCAATCCTGATTATGTTTACAAGAATTGATACCGTTATATTTCTTGGGATTGCATTTCTTGTTGATACGATTTGGAATAGAAAAATCAGATGGAATTATATTTTTGGCGGAGTTCTGGGTGTTGTATCAACAATGGCTTTCAACTGGTTCTACTTTGGAGAAGTGGTCAACAATACAATTACAGCAAAGAAATTACTTTATGGACAGCAGTTTACTTTCGGAGAACATCTCGACTATTTTCTGGTAAGTTTTGGAAATTTCTGGGGAATGCTAAAGGTTCCTGGGGCCTTTAATCCAATTACTGTGATTGTTCTTATTTTTGAATTGCTTTGTTTTATTTACCTGATAAGACAAAGAGAAAAAAGAAATTATTTCTTGTGGATGATCTTTGTATTCGGATGGGTGAAACAGGTTATTTTTATCTCTCAGAAAAGTTTATTCGATTGGTATTATTGGGTTCCGCAGCTTTTGCTTTTTGTTCCGGTTCTTATTTTTGTATTGGAACAGAAAGAGAGGCGAAACTTATGGCTGTCTTTGCTTGTCGTGTTTTATATTGTTCCGATGCTGGCTTTCCAGACCATCCATGCTATTGCAACTGGAAACGGGGAGTGGAACTACAGAAGAACCATCGGTACGTTTCTTAACCAATATGAAAAAGACAAAAATCAGTGGATCTTACTGGAGCCTGCTGGCTATGTTCCTTATTTTTCAGGATTAAAAACCATCGATGAAGTAGGGTTGGTAGACAAACAGATTCAGGAAGAGATTAAAAAAGATAAAGCGAATTATTGGATCAATACGGTAAAAAACAGAAAACCCAAATACCTGCTTTCGTATCAGAATTTATACGAAGGAAAAAATGCAGATTATTATCAAAGCCATTACAAGCTGTTGAAAGAATTCAGAGTAAAAGATCACCTGAAAAGTGATAATAAGATTCTGGAGAAGATTTACAACCTGAAACCTTCCGGAACAGATTATAACTTATATATCAGAGTTGATTAAAATATTGAAAATCAAAAGAGTATGTTGATAAGTAATGAATAATTTCACTCTAAAACTCTAAAACTCTAAAACTCTAAAACTCTAAAACCTCATAACCTATGAAATATTGTGCTTTTCTCCGCGGTGTTAATGTAAAAGGAACCAATATGAAAATGGCAGATGTCTGTTTGGTTTTCAAAGAGGCAGGCATGAAAGATGTGGTGTCTATATTGGCTTCCGGAAATATTGTATTTTCCTCAGATAAAAATGCTGATGAATTAAAAATAATCTTGGAAAAAGCAATGTCAGCTTATTTTTCTTATGACGCTTTTCTGTTTATAAAATCTCATGAAGAAACAGCTATTTTCTGGAACAGTATTCCTTTTGAAAAAAATGACAATCTTCATATTTATGGCTTTGTTGGAATACCAGGTGTAGAAAATGTTTTAATGGGAGAGTTTGAAAAAGCCGCTAAGGCAGACAATGAAAAAGCAGAAATTATTAATGATATTTTTTATTGGCAGGTTCCAAAGGGGAATACATTGGATTCTACTTTTGGAAAAGTTCTGGGAAAGAAGAGTCTGAAAGATCAGATGACCAGCAGAAATGTCAATACGTTTGAGAAGATTTTGAAAAAGATGGAGTAGATCTTTTCTTATTTAAAATACATTACAAATATTCAATAGGAATGGGCTTTAGTCCGTTCTTTTTTAATCAAAATTCCATTGGCTTTAGCCAAAACTTAAAATTAAAATACAAATCCCACAATTCTGTCATTGCGAGCATAGCGAAGCAATCTCATCCTCGCTCTACATAAAAATCTATGTAAATCCGCGAGATCTGTGGGAAATAAAAATTCCAAGTATCTAATTGATAACGTATTTGTTATCAATCCATCGGGAATCTTACCTTAGATTTTAACATGTAGTGTTTAGATTCTTTCAGAAATCACAGATTCGACGTAGTCAATGACAAAATGGATGGATAAAAATGTATAAAGAATTATCATTGAACTATTGTCCAAAATTGTAATCAAAACTTAATCAATAAAATATACCTGAACAAAATAAGGTAACTATTTTTCCTTAAACCTTAAACCTTAAACCTCACTCTCTCCTCAAATAATTTCCAAGTCTGAAACTTTCTCAGTATTTTTACTGAAGTTTTTAATTACAACAAAATGATTCAGTATTTAGATAATATTCAGCACAAAGATTCGAAGAACTTTTTCCTTATTGCAGGACCTTGTATTATTGAAGGAGAAGATATGGCATTGAGAATTGCTGAAAAAGTAATCAACATTACAGACAAATATAATATTCCTTACATTTTCAAAGGGAGTTTCAAAAAGGCAAACAGAAGCCGTGTAGATTCTTTTACAACCATTGGAGAGGAGAAGTCTCTTGAAATCCTTAAAAAAGTAGGGGAAACTTTCAATATTCCTACCACTACAGATATCCACGAGAATGAACATGCTGCATTAGCTGCACAATATGTGGATGTTCTTCAGATTCCAGCATTCCTTGTACGCCAGACAGATTTATTGATCGCTGCGGCTAAGACAGGAAAGTGTGTGTCTTTGAAGAAAGGGCAGTTTCTTTCCCCTGAAGCAATGAAATTTGCTGTACAAAAAGTGACAGACTCCAATAACCCGAAAGTAGCCATTATTGAAAGAGGAAATTCTTTCGGATATACAGATCTGATTGTGGATTACAGAGGAATTCCTACCATGAGAGAGTATGCGCCTGTAATTCTGGATGTTACGCATTCATTACAGCAGCCTAATCAAAGCTCTGGAGTAACAGGAGGAAGACCGGATCTTATTGAAACGATTGCCAAAGCAGGAATTGCAGTAGGAGCAGACGGAATCTTCATTGAAACTCATCCAACTCCGGAAACAGCATTATCTGATGGTGCCAACATGTTAAGACTAGATTTATTAGAAGATTTATTACAAAAATTAACAAGAATTAGAGAATCGATTTTGTAATTGTTAAAAAAACATTAATTTTAGAAATTCTAAAATATTTCTTTTGAAAAAACTAGTTTTACCGCTAAGCCTTATGGTCCCTATTCTGATTTTCTCCCAACAAAGAAAAAAGATACGGCGACCACTAGAGTGACCGATATAGAGGAAGTCGTGTTCCAGAAAAAAACAACAGGGAAAACCAATGACCTTACCAATGTAAGAATTTCTGCAAAAGAAGCGAAAGCAGTAGCTTCTATCAGTGGAGGCATTGAAGGACTGATTAAAACGCTGCCTTCCGTAAATTCCAATACTGAGTTGTCTTCCCAATATATGGTACGTGGTGGAAACTATGACGAAAACCTTATCTACATCAATGATATTGAGATTTACAGACCTTTCCTGATCAGAAACTCTCAGCAGGAAGGGATGAGTATCATCAATCCGGATATGGTTTCTACAGTGAACTTCTCAGCAGGAGGATTTGAAGCTAAATATGGTGATAAAATGTCTTCTGCTTTAAATATTTATTACCGTGAACCTGAAAAATTTGAACTTTCCGGTGAGGCCAGCTTAATTGGAGGTAGATTGACAACCGGTTTGGCTTCTAAGAATAAGAAATTTACAGCATTATTCTCAGGAAGATACAGAAATACCAATCTTGTTCTTAATACCTTAAAAGAAGATACGGATTTTAATCCTACATATTGGGATTTTCAGTCTTATCTGAATTATCATGTTAATGATAAGCTTTCCATGTCATTCATCGGATATTATTCCAAGAATGATTATGAAATGATTCCTAAAGGGAAAAGTGTTACTTTCGGAAGTCTTCAGCAGCCTATTACAGTAAATATTTCCTATGCTGGTAAAGAAAATGACCAATACAAAAATATGATGGGTACATTTTCCATGAACTATAAGCCGGCTGACAAGTGGAAACTTACCTTGGATGCCTTTGCTTATCAGAACAGAGAAAGGGAATATTACACCATCCGATCAGAATATAATCTGCAGACATTTGACCCCATTACAAAGGAACCCGTTTCCAGTTATGATCTTGGGGGACAGAATGAACACGCCAGGAACGATTTATTTGTAAGAACTTACGGAACACAGTTTAGAGCAAAGTTTTCACCTAATGTAAATACAGACATTGAGGTGGGTTTCAAATACGAAAAAGAAAACCTTAAAGATCTTACTAACGAATGGAAGTTGGTAGATTCTGCAGGATACAGCTTGCCAAGACCGGAAGTGATTGATCCAAGAGCAGGAACTACAACAGGAGATTTGAGAATGTTTTATTATATTGCCGGGAAAAATAATATTGAACCTACAAGATTATCTGCGTATGCTCAATATTCCCAGAAATTTTACTGGGGGGCAAGCAAAGTATTTTTGAATGCCGGAGTAAGAGTTTCTAACTGGAGCTTCAATAAAGAAACAATATTTTCGCCAAGAGTTCAGTTTGCAATAAAACCGGATTGGGATACCGACATGTTATTTAAACTTTCTGGAGGAATTTATTATCAATCTCCATTTTATAAAGAGATTAAAGATCTTGACGGAAACTTCAACTCAAATATTAAGTCACAAAGATCTATTCAGGCAATCCTTTCCAATGACTATGAATTCTATATGTATGACAGACCGTTTAAATTAACAACGGAGCTTTATTACAAGAAAATGGATAATCTGATTCCTTATTATATGGATAATGTAAGAATCCGCTATTCAGGACAGAATAATGCCAAAGGATATGCATACGGAATTGATACCAGGTTATTTGGGGAGTTTGTTCCTGGAGTAGATTCTTGGTTATCTGCAAGTTATGCTAGAGTGTATGAAAATATTGATGGAAGAGGAGATATTCCAAGACCTACAGATCAAAGATTCAGAGTGGCAATGTTCTATCAGGATTATATGCCGCAATTCCCTTCTATGAGGGTAAACCTTACTTTGGTATATGCGATGGGATTACCAACAGGATCTCCTGTTATGTTTAATGATAACGGGCAGCCGGATTTCAATTCAGCATACACCTATCAGAAAACATTACCGGCGTATAAAAGAGTAGATATTGGATTGACAAAAGTATTTATTGATCCAAAGGATAAAAATAAAAAATCTGGTTTCTGGGGTAATTTCCAGGAATTATCTCTGGGAGTACAGGTTTTCAATGCATTTAATATCAATAATACGGTGGCTAACCAATGGATCACGGATTACAATACCAATTATATGTATCCTGTTCCGGTACGTCTTACAGGACGTTTCTTCAACGTGAAGTTAGAATTCAAACTATAAAAATCTGTTCAATCTGCATGATCTGCGAAAGAATATAAAACAATAAATCCTCTGAATTATTTTTCAGAGGATTTTTATTTTTCCTGAATTTTATAACAAGATTACACAATTTTATAACAACGGCTTACTGAATATTTTTAACTTTGTCTCAACAATGAAAAAGATTCTTGCTATACTATTCTCTATTTTCTACTTCGGATTCTCTTCCGGAGCAGCTTTTAGCGTTCATTATTGTATGCAGGAATTTGTTTCTGTAAGCCAGAAAGTTGATGATATTTGCGGTAAATGCGGAGTCAAAGATAAAAAAGGATGTTGCAAAACAGAAATCAAAGTTGTAAAAGTTGATTACTCTCAGAAGTCTGATCTGCTTAACGTTGACTTTTTAGGGCAGGTTACAGAGATTCCTGTAACACATCAGTTTGCTTTCGTAGACAGATCCTTTTCTGCTGCCAAATTTACTCAGATTCAGATCAATGCGCCACCGGAATACCAACCGGTACCCATCTATATCAACCATTGTAATTTTAGAATTTAGAATCCGTCTGTCGTTTTCGGTGTTATCATAACATCGTTACAGACGACACATCCTGATGCATTTCCTGTGCGTCACCCTTATTCTTTATTTAAAAAATTAATTCTAAAATGTAAAACAATGAAAAAGTATATCATTACAGCAGTCCTATCTTTATTCTCAATTATTTCACTTTCTGCGCAGTCTAAAAAAGATGCTCAGGTTTCAAAATTGTATCAGAACTATATTGCAATCAAATCTGCTTTAGCTTCAGATGATGCAGATAAGACTTCAAAAGCGGCTACAGAATTTATTAAAACAGCTTCTACTATTGATTATAAACTAGTTTCAGAAGGAAACCTTAATATTCTTAGAAAAGATGCTTCTGCCATTTCAGAAGCGAGAACTGTGGACGCTCAGAGAGAGACATTTCTTAATTTATCAGACAATATGATTGCCCTGACGAAGGAATTCAAACTTTCCGATAAACCGATTTATGTACAATATTGCCCAATGGCTGACGGGAGTTGGTTAAGTGATGAAAAACAAATCATGAACCCATACTACGGAAAATCTATGCTTTCTTGTGGAAGTGTAAAGTCAGAAATTAAATAAGTATTGTATTAATCTTTAAAACAATAAGTTGTGGAGTTTAATTTACTTTAAACTTTAAGCTCTGCAACTTCTAAAAGTTCGGAATATTATGAAAAAGCTAATAATGTTTCTGGTGCTTTTGTTCTCTGTTTTTACCTTCGCACAAACAACAAAAACATACTATACCTGTCCTATGCATTCTGAAGTAGTCTCTTCAAACCCTGGAGACTGCCCGAAATGTAAAATGACATTGGTAAAGAAAGAGGTTGTAGTAAAACCAGCAGTACAATCTGTACCTAAAGCAGAAACAAAAACAAAATCTGAGGCTCAAACTATTTATACTTGCCCTATGCATCCTGAAGTAATTTCAGAGAAGGCAGGAAAATGCCCTAAATGTGGAATGGAGCTTGTGGAAAAAGAAAATCATAAACATGCTGTTGTTGAAAATCCAAAAGGAGAAAAATCTGTTTTAAAAAGAAATTCTGAAAACGGAAAACTTACTTTTGGCGGAAAAACAGTTCGTTATGATCTGTATGTAAAAGATACCATTGTCAATTTTACTGGAAAAAACAGAAGAGCTCTAGCAATCAATGGTAAACTTCAGGCTCCAACCTTGTACTTTACAGAAGGAGATACGGCTGAAATTTATCTGCATAATATGCTGAAAGAGAATACAGGACTTCACTGGCATGGGGTGATTCTTCCTAATGAACATGATGGAGTTCCTTATCTTACCACAAAGCCTGTAAAACCAGGGGAGACTCATTTGTATAAGTTCAAAATCTCCCAAAACGGAACCTATTGGTACCATTCCCATGAAGCATTACAGGAACAGATAGGAATGAACGGGATTTTGGTTTTTAAAAAGAGGGAAGGCGAACCCAAAACAGAATATAATGCTGAAATCCCTGTATTATTAGGGGATTGGAGTGATGATGATCCCATGCAGATTGCCCGCAGACTTCATATGGCCAATACAGATTGGTATGCCGTAAAGAAAAATGCAGTGCAGAGTTATTGGGAAGCCATTAAATCCGGAAATTTCGGGACTAAAGCCCTGAATGAATGGAAAAGAATGGAAGCCATGGATGTAAGTGACGTCTATTACGATAAGTTTTTAATCAATGGTGTTCCAAGTTCCAATTATTCTAACCTGAAACCGGGGGATAAAGTAAGACTAAGAGTCGCCAACGGCGGTTCATCTACTTATTTCTGGCTGAATTATGGCGGTGGAAAAATAAAAGTCGTAGGGAATGACGGAAATGATGTAGTTCCTGTAGAAGTAGACCGATTGATTGTTGGAGTTTCTGAAACCTATGATATTGAAGTGACCATTCCGGAGAATAAGAGCTTTGAGTTTAGAGCCACTTCAGAAGACAGAATTGGACATGCTTCGCTTTGGCTGGGATCAGGTGAGAAAGTTGAGGCTCCTAATTTACCAAGACTAATGCTTTTTGAAGGAATGAAAATGATGAACGGGATGATGGAAATGAGCGGAAATATGAAGCCGATGACCATGACGATGGGAAATCAAATGATGGATATGAATGAAGTGATGTATCCGGAAATTCCTGAAAATCAGAGAAAAACGACGGCGAAACACATCAACGAGATGATGGGGTTAAAAACGAAAGAGAAAGAAGATCATTCTCAACATGGCGGAATGGATATGAAAGAAGAAAAAACAATCAAGAGATTGTCTTATAATATTCTAAAGTCTCCTGAAAAGACCATTCTTCCAACAGACAGCGTTCGTAATATGAAGTTTACGCTGGAAGGAAATATGAACCATTATCTGTGGACACTGGATAATAAAACAGTTACAGAAACAGATAAAATTCTGATTAAAAAAGGGGAGATCTTAAGAATCAAACTGTATAATAACTCCATGATGCGCCACCCAATGCACCTTCACGGGCATGATTTCAGATTGATCAATTCAAAAGGAGAGTATTCACCATTGAAAAACGTGGTAGACATCATGCCAATGGAGACTGTTACTATTGAATTTGCAGCCAATCAGGATGGAGACTGGTTTTTCCACTGTCATATCCTGTATCACATGATGGCCGGGATGGGAAGAATCTTCAGTTATGAAAATTCAAAACCGAATCCACAGCTTCCCAATAGAAAGCTGGCATGGAAAAACTTCCTGAAAGACAATAAAATGGTAAGCTCTATGGCTATGCTGGATGTGGCAAGCAATAAGATTCATGCCGAAACCATGACGATGTTTGGACCAAGATGGGCGAACTTGAATGAGTTTCATACCAATTGGAACTTTGATCACTTTGAAGGAAGTGCAAAAGTGGGAAGATTCTTAGGGAAATTCCAATGGGCACTGCCTTATGCAGGGTTCAGAGTACAAAAAAATCATGAGATTATGGAGCGTCAGATGGCGGAAGATATGGGAATGGATTTTCATGGGAAGAAAACCTGGTTTGGACAACAGAAAGCTTCAAAAAGCAGATATTCTTTCATGGTCGGAATGCAGTATGTATTACCCATGTTGATTACAGCTGATGCCAGTGTAGATCAGAACGGTAAAGTATTGCTGGAGTTGAGCAGAGAAGATATTCCACTTTCCAGAAGATTAAGAGGAAACTTCAGTGTCAATTCTGATGGAGAGTTTTCAACAGGAATAAGATATATCGTTCAGAAATATCTATCTATTTCCGGAAATTATGATAATGAAATGGGCTGGGGGGCCGGTGTTACCTTAACCTATTAATTTTTAATCACATTTAATAAAATTAGTAAGAAACAATGAAAAATATAATAACCGTATTGTTAGTAGGTGCTGTACTATATTCATGTACTAAACCCGAAAATAAAGGATCTGAAAATAAAGCAGCAGAGCCGGAAATTAAAAGTGCAGACAAAATCGATTCTGTCGTAGCTTTACATCAAAACCAGGAAGTAAAAGAAAGTCCGGAAGAAAATAAAAAAGAAACTGTTGAACTTTCAGCTTTTCCGATACAGCAAGTGATTAAAGGATATCTGCCTTTAAAAAATGCTCTAACTCAGGATGATTCTCAAAAAGCATCTGATGCTGCTAAAAGCCTGTTTTCTATACTAAAGAAAATAGACATCAGTAAGATTAGTGTAAAAAACAACTCAGAATTACGTGTTATTCTGGAAAGTGCTTCAGAAAATGCGGAACATATTGGGGAGAACTCTGATGATATAGGACATCAAAGAGAACATTTACTCTCTCTGAGTAATGATATTACAGATTTGATTGAAGAAGTAGGAACCGGTGGTTTAAAATTATATCAGGATTTCTGCCCTATGTACAATAATGGAAAAGGAGGAACCTGGATTAGTGAGACAAAAGAAATTGTGAACCCTTATGAAGGGACAAAAATGCTCAACTGTGGATCTGTAAAAAAGGTTTTATAGACAGATGAGTCTCTTCATTAAAAGAGTATTTTTTGGGTCTATCCTTATTTTTTTAATCATTCAGGTGATTCAGCCTGCTCGTAATATTGATTATGGGCAGGTTCCCTCATCAGACATGTCAAAAGTGTATCAGATCCCTAAAAAAGTACAATCTATTTTGAGAACTTCATGCTACGATTGCCATAGTAATGGAACGAATTATCCCGCTTATGCATACATTCAGCCATTCAGCTATTTTATTGAAAAGCATATTAAAGAAGGAAAAAAGGAACTCAACTTTAGCGAATGGGGACTTTACAGCCAAAGGAAACAATCCAATAAACTAGAAGCTGTCGAGAATCAGATAAAGCAAGGAAAAATGCCACTTTCTTCATACCTCTATCTTCATCATGATGCAAAGCTGTCTGATGAAAAAATGAAAGAAGTTGTTAATTGGATAGACTCCATCCATAAACAAGACAGGTAGAAGGATAAAGACATAAAATCTATGGGTAGAAAACAAAAACCATCTCAGCAGTGAGATGGTTTTTGTTTTGAATTTTATATCGTTTATTTTTTAGGTTTAGCTTCCTGGGCTTTTTCTGTTGGAGTATAAGTAACTTTTGTAATATCAACCGTCATTTCTCTCAAGCGTTTTGCCACATCTTCAGGCATATCTTTCTGGTATCTTCCTCCGATAACTTCGGAAAGGAACTTTTCGGTTTCGGCGTACATAGCCATGCTGTTGACAGGTTTTCTGAATCCGTGTCCTTCATCATCCGCTAAAATATAATTTACTTTTTTACCTTTATCGCGAAGGGCAATCACAATCTGATCTGCTTCAGCCTGTTTTACCCTTGGATCATTAGCTCCCTGGATAATCAGTAAAGGTTTATTAATTTTATTGACACTGAATAATGGACTTGCTTCACGCATTAATTTTTTACCTTCTTCAGTTTTTGGATCACCTACCATACCATAAAGAGAGGCGCGTGCAGATTCCCAGTAAGCAGGAACAGAGTCCAACAGGGTGAAAAGGTTGCTGGGTCCTACAATGTCCACTCCTGCAGCATATACATCAGGAGTGAATGCTAATCCGGCAAGAGTAGCATATCCACCATAACTTCCTCCCATAATCACTACTTTATTTTTATCAGCAATGCCTTTATCAATCAGGTATTTTACGCCCCAGGTAATATCATCCTGCATCAATTTTCCCCACTGAAGATCACCTGCATTCTGAAACTTTTTACCATATCCGCCACTAGCTCTGAAGTTAGGCTGCAATACCGCATATCCTCTGTTCGCCAGAAACTGAACGATTGAATTATAGCCCCAATAATCTCTTGGTCCTTTTGGCCCTCCATGAACCAGTACTACTAAAGGTGAATTCTTACCTGAAGATCCTACAGGTAAAGTAAGATAAGCTGGAATTTCAAGCCCGTCACTACTTTTGTAGCTGATTGGAGTCATAGAGGCGAGATTATTTTCAACTTTTTTCAGTTCAGGTCTCGGAGTATACTGGAAAATTAATTCTTTTGTTTTAGTATCAAAAAAATAAGACTCAGAAACAGAGTTGTCACCCCAGACTGAGATTAAAAATTTAGAATAATCTTTTGTAGAGCTTGAAAAATTAACTTGCTTACCCGGGAATTTGCTTTGTAGGAATTTATAATTAGCTTCCCAAGCTTTATCTTTCCAGTAGTATTCAGTTTTATCACCGGTGTAAGAGGTGAAAATAATTTTTCTGGTATTCCTGTCTGCTGATAAGCCTCCAAAATCTACTTTTCCTTTAGGGTCGTTTTCTATTTTAGTCGTTTGCTTAGTTTTTGGGTCCATCAGGAATAATGTAGATTTATCCAGATCACCTTTATTCGTCACAAGATAAAACTTTGAATTATCTTCGTTCCAGTTCGGAATATAAGCTTCCTCAGTGACTAATGTTTCATAGATTGGGACCAGCTTTTCTCCATCTTTATATAGAAACTGAGTTGTTCCTTTATCATCTGTTCTGTTTAAAATCCTAAGCTTTTCATCCCAGTCGAAATCATATCCTGTAATACGGTCTTTATTTTCGAATTCTTTTTCAGTTCACCGGTAGAGATCTTTAATGAGTATAGATCATGCCATGCTTTATCGCGGTTATTCAATCCAATCATTAACAAATCAGGATTTTTTCTGCTGACCATATAGATTTGGGCTGCTACTTCATTAAGTGGTGTTAAGTTTCTCGATTCAGGAACTCCATTGGTTGCTTTAGCCATTGGGTCTACAGCGAAAATATTAATATTCTCATCCCCGTTTTTATCCTTTACATACAGAAGATATTTTCCATCTTCTGACCAGAAATAGCCATTTAACGGTCGTTTGCTATCAGTTAATGGATGCGCTTTTTCAAAAGGTTCATCGAATTTTTTTACCCAGATATTCATGATTCCGCCATATTCTTTTAGGAAGGAGATCCATTTTCCATCCGGACTTAGCTGGCCGCCAGTGATTTCGGGGTTCCCGAAAAACAATTTTCTATCCAGTAATTGAGCCTCCTGTGCCTGAAGGCTCTGGAATCCTATTAGCAGGAGGAGTACATAAAAGATTTTTTTCATATTTTTTTGATTTTTGATAAGGTTAATTTAGTCATTTATTTTCATAGATAAATGATAATTGTATTTCTGTTTGGTTGAAAATGTGGAGGTTATGTTTTATATTTCCAATTCAATGATTTTTTTTGCCATCTTTTGATTAGTGCTTTCCGGAATGAGACTCATCATGAAATTACGCAGAGAATTCCCGTGTTCCCATTGAGAAATTTTTCCGATGGTACGGCTGGTATTGACAATATAATCTACTTTTTTTCTTCTGATTTTCTGAAACTATGAATAGCAACATTACAGGAATAATATTTTTTCTCAAGCTGCGGTATTTTCGTTTTTGAAAAGGGTTTCATAGTTTCGTTGGATAATGTTTAAGGTACAAGAAAATCAATGATTTTTAGTAGCAATTTTGATAAGCGAAGTTCAATTTTATCAAAGATAAAATCCTAGCACCTTAAAAATATTTTTATAGATTCGGATTCCGGATTATTGGTGTCTTCGCATATTTCCAACCAGACTAAATTTTATAAAGTTAAAATATAGCTTTCAGATACTTTTTTAAAACCATATCTGTTAAAAAACTGATGAGCCCCATGATTATTCACGCCGCTTTCCAGCAGAATGAAGCTGATATTCCAGCTTTTAGACTCCTGAATGGCTTTTTCAAGCAGTTTACTTCCAAGAGACTGTCCTCTTACCGACTGATCCAAAAGCATATCTTCCAGAATTGCATACTTTTTAAAAGGACTGTTAATAACATTGAAAACCATCATCCCTACAATTTCTGCGTTTTCATTTTCTGCAATTAAAATATTCAGCTTAGAACTCCCATCAGAATTGAAATCGGTAAGAAGCTGCTCCGTTAAAATAACATCAAGGTCCGGATTCCAATGATGGGAATCTATCGCTCTGCCAGACATCATTTCACCATGAGAAATGTAAGAATCTGTTTTATGAGTGATAAAAAAGTCTACCAATTCTTTAATACGGGTTTTATCTGTAAGCCATTGTGTAGTATAATTCATGAGGTGTTTTTATTTTAATTTTTTTAATTCTTCAATCAACTTATTCTGTTTGTTGATAAACCGATCCAGACTATCTGTTTTTAAAGGGTGGGCATTTTGATACTTTTCAATTTCAGGAAGCGTTTTTCTGATTTTGAATATGGTGTATTGTTCATAGAGAGCACTTTGGTTTGTTCTGATCTTTTTAATTAGATCTTTTATGGTTTGATTTTTTAAACTATACTTATCTGCACTATTTTGAATCTCATTTTCTATTTCTCTTTTTGCAATAGAATCTGTGATTGAACCGGACAGGTTTTTGGCATCCCTATAATAATTTTCTGATTTATCAATGATATTGGTATATTCATTAAGTACGATATTAGTTTTATTGCTGATATCTGCTATTCTTTTGTCAAGATCCTGAAGTGTTTTGTCATTTTTTAGAAGCTCATCATAAATGTTGTTCACTAAGTTTCCACCGCGTGAGTAATCACTCTTTACAATGGATGAAACAGAAGACTCTGCATTATCAACAGCATTTTCTAAAATGGGAGGATTTTGAGGCTGACTTTCTCTACAGGAAAGTACAGATAAAGCCAATATGGTAGCGAAAAGTATTTTTTTCATTGTGATGGTATTTAATAATGATATTTTTTGATTTGGAGGTGTATTTATATTAGTTGATAGGCTTTTTAGAAATTGTTACAAATTCTTATCAATACTCGGTAATTCTACATTTTTATTTTTTAAATTTAAGATCACTGTCATACTTCCTGTAACATCATTTACTTTTATTTTCATGAGATTATCGGATATGGATTTAGACAGAATTTGGTGTTTTTGGGTGCCTGGCAATATAATTTCCGGGTTACTATTTAAGTGAAGAATGGGTCTGTTGAAGGGGATGATAAAAATTTCATTTTCTAAAAAAATAATGTTGGCTGTTTTATAGGTAAGATTAACATCAACAGTAGTTGGGTTGACAAAGGTGATATCAACATTTTTAATGAACGTATGTTTTCTTTTATTTATATAACGGAAAAAGAGATTCTGTCTCTGTTTCAGATACAAAGCAATACCTGCACTGATGAGAATAAAAGATAAAACTGCTGTGGCAAAAAAATAAGACAAATCTGTATCCATACTTACAAAAATAAAAAAACGGAGTCTGAAAACAGGCTCCGCTTATAAAATTGTCAGTGCTAAAATTATTTACCTAAATAAGATTTAAGGATCTTACTTCTGGTATTGTGTTTTAGTCTCTTAATTGCTTTTTCTTTGATCTGACGAACTCTCTCTCTTGTAAGATCGAAAGTCTCACCAATTTCTTCTAAAGTCATTGGGTGCTTTCCGTTCAGTCCAAAGTATAATCTTACTAAATCAGCCTCCCTTGGAGTCAAAGTATTTAATGCTCTTTCGATTTCAATCTGAAGAGATTCAAGCATTAAGTCTTTATCAGGACTTGGTGATTCTCCTGAACGTAATACATCATAAAGATTAGAATCTTCACCTTCTACTAGAGGTGCATCCATAGACAAGTGTCTACCGGAGTTTTTCATAGATTCTTTGATATCCTCCTCACTCATGTCAAGAACTTCAGCCAATTCTTCCGGAGAAGGCGGTCTTTCATTTTCCTGCTCAAGGTGGGCGTATGCCTTATTAATTTTATTGATGGAACCAATTTTGTTCAACGGAAGTCTTACAATTCTTGATTGCTCAGCCAGCGCCTGTAAAATTGATTGACGGATCCACCATACTGCATAAGAGATAAATTTGAAACCTCTAGTTTCATCGTACCTTTTTGCCGCCTTCATTAATCCTAAGTTACCCTCATTGATCAAATCGGGTAAGGAAAGACCTTGGTTTTGGTATTGCTTGGATACAGAAACTACGAAACGAAGGTTGGCTTTGATTAATTTTTCCAATGCGGCTCTATCGCCAGCACGTATTCTTTGTGCCAATTCTACTTCTTCGTCCGCAGTAATTAGTTCCACTTTACCAATTTCCTGCAAATACTTGTCTAATGAAGCAGTTTCCCTGTTGGTAACCTGCTTAGTGATTTTTAATTGTCTCATTTATTTTATCCTCAAAAAAGAGTTACTATATAATATACGTATGGAAATATAAAAAGGTTACACAAGTTTTACTTTTTTATTAAATATTTTAATTGAATGGGGATAGGTGATCCTGAAACAGGCATTCAGAAGTTAAAAAATAGAAAGAAAACAAGATGATCTAGGATAAAAAGAACGAAAATTTTCCCTTAATGCAATTTTATATAGAATGTCTTCCACCATTCCCATCGTCTGGAGGGATGGCAAAAATTCAAAGAATTTTTGACGGGGTGGTTTAAAATAGTACAACATTCATACAACATCAAACTTTAAACAAAAAAAACGGGACATTTGTCCCGTTTTTTTGTTTATAAGAATTTTATTTTTCACTAAAATAGCTCATTCAATACTTTAGCCAATCTTAATCCTCCGTACAATAATTGTCTTTCAAGTGTATCGTTGAATTTATATTGGTAATCATAAGATAATTTTGAACCGTCAGGAGTCTGTGCGTAGATTTTGTTGGCAATTTTATGAGAATCATATAACCAGTCTTCCAAAGTCCCGGATTGAATCTGTGCTACTTCTTCCTTAGATTTAATATCTAAAAGTTTAGAATATTCCGTATAGCTGTATTTTTGAGAATCTACTAATTTCCCATCCCAAACAGAGTGTAAATTAGTTTTATCTCCAAAATAGGTAACATTGATTTTGTTTCCTCCTAAATCATCAGCTCTTCCTACATGTAATGGCTGAGCAAGGTCTCCCATGATATGAATAAGGAAAATCAAAGCAATTTTTCTATCCTTTGCTGATGTTTTTTCATCTTTGATCTGACTGGATAATGTATTTACCTGAGTGTAAAGACTTGGTCCTGCCTGCATTTTTAAGTTTTGATCAAAAGCTTTAAAATCAGTTTGAGGATCAATATTTACATAATGCCATGATGAAGCCTGCTTCCAAACCCCTGTGGTATCAGATTTGATGAAATCCGGCCAGTTAGCCCAGTATGCAAGACGTTCCTTGCCCATTATTTTCTTGATCTCTCTTCTTGCCTTTCTGGAAAGGTGATTTTCTGCAATATCTGCAATTACTCTGTGCCCCGTCAATCCCCACGCATAAGAATAAAGTGAAGAGGAAATGAATGCTAAAATCAGAATTTTAGAATAAATACTTTTCATTTTAAATAACAATTTTCAATCTGCAAAGATACGCTCCCTTTCCGAATCAGCATACATTCTCATGAATTTATTCCATAAGGATGGTGTTAATAAAATTTAATCTGAATAAAATAAGGAATTATACTAGGTTTGCGGATGGGGGTAAGGAGCGCAAAGCATAGGTTTTTTATTCATATATATAATAAGGATACAGATTGAAGGTTCAATTTTAGAAGTACAATTGTTTAGTTTTATCATCAATTTATACTGACGAACTTATTTATATTGAATCCTTAAAGCTTGAACCTTAAATTTGGAATAAAAAATGATAACTTGCTGATAATGAGACTTTAAATTTAAAGTATAAAGTTTAAACAAATTCTCTTACCACCGTATTTTTACGGAATTTAATGAAAATTATTCCTTTTAATGTCAATAAATTAGTATTTTTAGAATAAAATTATTGGCAAAATATTTTTTCAAACTTATGAGATATATTATCTTTACAAGTCATAATCACAGGAAACACTATGCATGAGAACAATATTGTAGATATGAACTATAATAAGCTGCAGACCGACTTTAAGGCAGAGGCTGTAGCTGTTAATCTTTTAAAATATCACCGGACAGTAAGCAATATATTTATTGAAAGAGTCGGAGTGAATGACCGTGCCTATCTGAAGGATATTAAAAGCATTTCAAGCAGTTATCTAGGTTTTGATGAAGAAGTTTTTACGATAGAAAGTTATAGAGAGGGTATTTACGATTACCTTCCGGAAGGGTTATTTCACCCACCTTCTCTCGGAGCTTCCAGAAAAAATGTAGATACTGTTGTAAGAGAGATCAGAAAACAGAAAAGAGTAGAGGATGATGCGCGAAAATTTTTCCGTCCTTTTGAATTGGAGGTCTTCTTCACAGAGATCAGTGCTCTTCTGAAAGAGTCTGAATTTGATATTACAAGCAATACAGATGCGTTGCTGGATACGGTAAGTGAGCTTTGGCCGTTAATCGATATGCTGGATAAGCAGAGTGCTTATATATTTATGCATATTCTTCCGTTTTTCCACCAGATCCGCGGAGATAAAAGATGGTTTGAAAGATGTATGACTGCTTTTCTTCAGGTTCCGGTTAAGGTAAGCTTTTCTCCTAATGTTATTGATGAAATTGAAAAAAATGATGATTCAATGCTGTTGGGGAACTCCAGATTGGGGGTAACCTATATTCCGAGTGGGAGACATATGGACGGGCAGCGTAACTGGGTGGTGAATATTGGCCCGATTCCTTATGAAGAAATGAAAAAATACATTCCGGGAAGTCCGTTCAGAAAAGTACTTCAGACGCTTTATGATTATTTTCTCCCTGTTACAGTAGACATAGAGGAGAATTTTGTTACAGAAAAACTGGAATACTCGTTCAGTCTTGAGGATGATGAAAGAAATGCCAGCCGCCTTGGATACTCTACATTCCTCTAAATTATTTTATATATATTTACAACTACCAACAAAGTATAAATTCGAAAAGAAACAAATGGAAATCTCTTCAGTAAAAGGTATTTTTTTAAGGTATATTTTAATGCCTTTAATTGCAATAATCATGATGTTTATCCTGGGTATTATCAGGAGAAATAAGCCTGCGATCAAAATTAAAGTAATTATTGTATACGTTCTTCTGTGCAGTTTATGTCTGGCTCTTCCAGGCTTTTTTGGATTTGCCGGAAATCTTTTTAACCCATACTGGTATCTCATTGCACAGGTTGTTTACCTTATTTTTGGGATTATTCATGTTAACTTATTACACAAATATTTCAAAAAGCATATTGATTCTCTGGCAATGAGTATTTTGTTTGAATCTATCCTTTCATTGACGTGTATTGTATTAGGAGGGTATTTGTTTACCCTGTTATTCAACTGGATGAGTAAAGGGACAGGATATGCAGTGATGGCGGCTACAAGTATGTTGATCTTTGTCGTTCCAATGGTATTTTACTATTGCTATATTCAGTTTATCAGCATTCCTTTTGATATTTATAAAACATGGAGATATTCTCCGGAACAAAAGCTTCCTGATTTTGAAGGGGCAGATTTTGACCGTTTGATGGTTTTAAATGTTGAATTAAGCAAAAACCTTGAAGACTCCAACCGATTCAGAATTAAGGCAAAAACCCTTCCTACAGGAATTACTTTTGGAGATTGGTTTTACAGAGTGGTAGATGATTACAACCACAAAAATCCAGGATCCATCATTCACCTTTCAGATGAAGTAAGAGAACCTTATTACTGGATCTTTTATACTAAAAAATCGTTTTTCAGTTTTAGAAAATATATAGATTTCGACCAGGACATCACCACCAACAGCATTTCTGAAAATGAAGTGGTTATTTGTAAGAGAGTCATTCAGCATGAAGAGGAGGGAGTCGCAAGAAAATCATAACACAAAAAATTAAAAAGTAGTAAACATGATACAGCCTATTAAACATTTTGCAATCAATTGGGTGGATGGGATGAAGGTTTCCCAGAGACACCTTAATGATCAGGATAATTTCTTAATTGATACCATCAGAGATTCCAATTCACTTGGGATTACTCCATATAACTATGGGCTTTTGCCTATTTCTACTGAGTATACAGACCGTACTATTTTTGATGTTCACAATACAGCTACCAATGATGTACAGTTGGTGATCAAAAGATGCAGTGCTGTTACTTTGGCAGGATACCGTATCGAATTAAGTGACAGAAGAATCAGTGTGAAATCATTGGCAAAGTCAATGAACGAGGAGCAGGCCGATGGTGAATATTATATTTTGATTTCTGTAAATCCGTTTGATAAAGTTCCTTTTGGAGATATTGATCCGGAAGAAATTCCGCCACGCCACCCGAATGCACAGCCTAATCACCACATTGAATTACTTCCTGTAACTTCTTTAAACAGCAGCTACTCTGGAGGAAATTATCTGATTATCGGGAAAGTGGATTTGAAAGCTAATATTGCGCAGGTAGATTCTAATTTTATTCCACCTTGTACCTCTGTTCAGAGTCACCCGGCTTTGGTAGAGTATTACAGTAGTTTTGCAAAATCAATTGGGAATCTTCAACAATATGCTTTTAAAATCATTCAGAAAGCATCTCACAAGAATCAGAACACAGCCTTAGCACAGAACGTTAAGTTTGTTTGTAATACTATGGTAACTACTTTTGGAGATATGTATTTCCAATTCAGAAATGTTACCCCTTACCAACCACCAGTATTTTTAATTGAGTCTTTTGCAAGATTAGCCCTTCATTTATACAATTCAACACAACTTCTGGTTCCTGCGGAATTGGAAGAAATGCTGAACTATAGCTTAGAGTGGAGCGAGATTGCTCCTCATACTTTATTGAATCAATTGTCTATCGTAGCTGAAACAAATTACGATCATCATAATTGCGGTGAGCCATTATTGTACATTCAGCAGATGCTGAGAAGTTTGGAAACTATTTTCTCTAAACTGAGCGAACTGGATTATATTGGTCAAAGAAAAGAAAATATCATTGTTAATGAACAGGAAGTTACTACGAATACCAATCCAAAGAGAGGTTGGAGCGTATTAGACTAATTCAAATCCTTATAAAACACAAATCCCGAATGAACAATCATTCGGGATTTTTTATTGACCGCTTATCAGAGTAAAATTACCATAGAAATTTTAGCATCTCCATCCTAAATAAGCTTCCGGGTCTCTGTATATTATATTGTTTTCCCTACATCATATATCCTACATCAGGTTTTTTTGAATGTCATGTTTAGGAAGCTTAGATGATAAGGGGTATGTTGTAATTGATTGATAATTAATATGTTGTTTTAGTTGAGTATGTGTGTAGTAGGTTGTTTTTAACAGTGTTTTTTATTTATACTATAGTTTTGTGGTAATATATTATTTATCACAAGGTTTATTTATCAAATCATCAACAATTGGCACTATAAGATTGCTATTAATGAAATAACTCAAAAAAATATCTATGGAAAAAAAATTGTCTAAAATCTTTTGTCTTTGTCTTTTTTCTGCCGGAACAGTAGTGATGGGACAAAATAAAATCAAGGTAAGTTTGGATGCAGGATACACTTATGGTACTCTAAATTCAGATCTTTCAAATCTTATTGATTCAAGGTACACGGGGCGGTATGGTTTCGGGGTCAACCTGTCTGGAGAATATATGATCTGGAAATCACTTTTTGTTTCTACGGGAGTTTCTTTCCAGCAAAAGAATTATAAGTTTGAGAGAACAGGAAATCGAGACGGATGGTATACAGACTATAATAACAATTTTTTAACCCTTCCTTTAATGGTCGGGGGCTATATCTTGAATAATCCACATGAAACTACCGGCGTGTGGATCAAAGTTGCAGGAGGAATGTATACGGATTACTGGCTTCGTATGGGAAGAAAGGGACGCTATCCGGTATTTAATGAATTACAGGAAAACGGAACTTTCAATTATACAGAAGTATCGGATACATATGATTTTAAAAAGAATGAAAACCAGCTTAACCGATGGGGATATGGGTTGGTAGGCCAAGCCCAGTTAGGGTATTCTTTGAAGAAGTTTGATGTATATGCATCCTATAATTACCAGTATGGGCTTTCGGATATCAATATGGCAAATGATGATAAAGATCGTAAATCAACGATCCGATCTTATATGATTTCTTTAGGTGTTTCCTATAAGTTTAAATAAAAAGTTTTCTATCAATTAAAATATATAAAATGAAAAAAAATATCATCTATTTAGGGTTAGCACTGCTTTCAGCATCTATGACATTCAATTCCTGTATGCAGGACAATGATTCTTCCATCACAGAGCCAACAAGATATACAAGCAATGATATAAAATCCTATGCTGATCTTTTTAAAGTATTCTGGACGGTAATGGATCAGCGGTATAATTATTTTTATGAACAGAAAGGAAAAGACGGGATGGATTGGAACGCTATCTATAAAGAATATTATCCGAAATTTGCCGCTTTAAAATCCTATAATGGAATGGGTGTAAGCGATGCAGAATTGCAGGCGGATGCTGAAAAAGCAAGAGTATATTTTACAGAAATCGTAAATCCAATTATTGATAGACATTTTTATGTTAAAGTAAAAGTACCCTTTTCAAATTCCGGTATTACCAATACGTATACATTTTACGGAGGGATGAACGAAGCGAGAGCCAATATTTATCCGTTTGATGCAAAATATGGATATATGAAGGACAGACTTCAGGATGGAGCTGTGTTGAGTAATAATTTTTTGTTAGCGGGTAATCTAAAGTCTAATCCGGGCATTTACTATTTCAGCTTCAAAAGTTTCTCCTTATCTACAAATTTTAAAATTACTCTTGTCGATAAATATTTAAGTCCGGATCCTGGAAATTCGCTTGTTCTTACACCTGCTGCTATTGAAAGCAGCACGCAGCTCAATGCAATTAGTGATATTAACAAGAGAAATGAAGTTAAAAATTTCACTATAAATATATTAAACCAATGGAATTCATTTCCGAATTCACCTGAAATGAAATCTTTCAACAGCCAGATTGGAGCGTTTAAAAGTACAGAAGTCTTATCAGATTCGTTTTTAGATTTAACTCAGCAATTACTTACTAAATCTAATAATCTCGTAAAATATAGTAGTGCAGCTACCTATACATCAGTGTTAAGCAGTGAAACGCTTCCGTATATCCAATGGTTTATCCAGCAGATGGATAATCATGTAAAATATGGATATAATTTGAGCCAGTTCCAGAGTGCAGCAAATAAAATATTGGCAAATGCTCCTTTTTACAAAAAATTCCTGAATCCTTTGCACAATGGTGATATTAAAAAAGTGATTATTGATTTAAGAGGCAACGGTGGAGGAGCCATTGTTGATGCTCGTTTTTTCACGGATCGGTTTATTACTAAAAATACTGTTGCATTCTATCAGAGAACGAAAGAAGGGAACGGACAATTTAATTATACTCCATGGGTTCCGGTACAGGCACAGTCACATATGTTTGGAATTCCCGGGAATATTCCGGTTGTTGTTTTAACGGATAAAGGAAGTGCGAGCATGTCGGAAATGTCTACATTGATGCTCAAAAGCCAGGGATCTCATGTTATCTCAATAGGAGATTACAGTGCGGGGGGCTACTGCAGGCTTGGGAGGATCAGATGATTTTAACGGGGGTACCCGGGATGCCATCGCTGGTGGGATTTTAGAGTTTTATATGCCATTGATGGCGACTAAAAACCTCAATAATGAAGTCATTGAAGGAGTTGGTGTGAAACCTGATATTTATGTAACCCCTCCTTCGGATACTGAAGTTGCACAAATGACAAGCAACCCTAAAACATTTGTAGACAGGGCAATGGATGAAGCCATTAAATATCTTTCAACAAAATAATACCATAAAAAATACCTGGCAGAAGCCAGGTATTTTTTATTCAGATCGTTTTTATTTTTTATTCAAAAGCTCTAATGTGTGTTCTACATGTCCACCTCCTTTCCATTCATCATGTCCTGGAAGAATCAATGTTGCCTTTGAATATTTTGCTTTCAGTTTATTCATCGTCTTTGGCCATTCTTCTAGGTTGGCTTCTTTAATATATCCTAAATCAGTAGCTGAATTACTTTTTACAAGGCAGCCGCCATCCAGAACATTGTATTTTGGGAACCATACCACAACATTATCAGCAGTATGTCCTTCGCCAAGGAAATCCACTACAAACTCCTCGCCACCAATATGGTAAGGCTTTCCGGTTTTAATGATTTCAGAAGAGGTTGCTTTTCCATCTTTTTTTAAAAACTCATTTGTCTTTGAGGTAGCGTAAGTTTTAATTCCTTTATTATTAAAAAAGCTCAGATCTCCGGCACGGTCATCATGAGAGTGTGTAGCAAATACAGCAATAACAGGTAAGTTGTGACGTTTTTTGATAGTGTCCATCAGGCTTTGGTATTGTACTTTTTCCCATGGAACATCAAATAGGACAACACCTTTTTTAGTAACCAGATATACTGAATTTGCAGAATATTCTCTCCCTCCGAATACTCCAAATGTTTTATAGATATGTAAATTATTTTTAATCGGTGGTTCGATTACAAAATCTTTTACCTGTGCATTTGCAAAAGGGCTCAACAGCATTGAAACAATAAAAAACTGAATGCTTTTTTTCATAATTTTTAAAGGTAATAGTTAAAATTTTGGTACTTATGAGAAAGATAGATCTCAATGGAATATTGTGCAAACCTAGTAAAATTTATCTTTGAAGTTTTTTAGGAGAGGAAGTTTAACCGTTTTTTAACAGTTGTGATCAAGGAGAATTATAAAGCTAGTCTCTCTATGTTTATTGTTGAAGAGCGTAAGGGATGCAATTTTTATCAAACATAGCTTTTATAAGGTGCAAATCTTTTATCTCTACGTTCAATAATTTTATTCCAGGATTTATGGCATAAAAAACTGCTTCATTTTTGAAGCAGTTTATATATTGTAATTATTTCTTTACCAATATTTTTTCAGTGGCTTTTTTACTGAGAATTTCTTTGTTTCCATCAATCTTCAGCGTCATCGATTTATCAAAGCTTTCAATTTTAATAATTTTCACTTTAGTATTAAGAAGAAGTTTTCTATCATTCAAATACGTTAGGAAAGCATCATCTGAGAGGGTAACAGAGGCAAATACAACGGTTTCCCCTTCTTCACAGCTGCTTAATTTCTGAAGATCCTGGGCAATAATATTTCCATCTTTATCAGGGATTGGTTCTCCATGCGGATCAAATTTAGGATAATCCAGAATTTCGTCCATTTTATCAAAGAAGATTTGAGAATGCACGTGTTCCAGCTGCTCTGCAATTTCATGAACGTTTTCCCATCCGAAATTCATTTTTTTAACCAGAAACATTTCGGTAAGCCGATGCTTGCGGACTACCAGGGCTGCTTCACGTTTTCCGTTTGCAGTAACAATCAATGGTTTATAAGTCTCGTAAATGACCCATTTTTTTCTGCAAATTTCTTCATCATATTGTTAACGCTCGGCATTTTTACATTTAAAAATTTACTGAGCTCGTTAATGGTCACCTTTCCTTCATTGTCAACTAAATGAAACAAAGCTTTCAGGTAATTTTCTTCCGTTAGGGTTGTTTTCAAAATGTTAGATGATTTTCAATACAAATCTAACAAAATAATATGAAAAGATCACTCTTGTTCTTTTAACTTTTTTTAATTTTACTCCATGAAATTTTCATTTAAAAACGATTATTCCGAGGGATGCCACCCGAATATTTTACAAGCACTTTTACAATATAATCTCAACCAGCAGGCAGGGTATGGAGAAGATGAATATTCTTTGCAGGCCAAAGAACTAATTAAAACAAAAATTAATAAGACAGATTCTGAAATTTACTTTGTTTCCGGAGGAACACAGGCGAACTTAATTGTAATTTCTTCTGTTTTAAAACCTTATCAATGTGCTGTTTCAGCCTCTACCGGCCATATTTTGAATAATGAAACCGGAGCAATTGAAGCCACTGGCCATAAAGTTTTAAGTATTGAAACAGAAGATGGGAAGCTAAGACCATCAGACATTGTTCCGGTGTTGGAAAGCCATAAAAATGCTCCGCATCAGGTGATGCCGAAAATGGTTTATATATCCAATTCTACAGAGCTGGGAACGATTTATCTGGCCCAAGAACTTGAAGAACTCTCCCAGTTCTGTAAACAAAACAAACTGTATCTGTTTATGGATGGAGCAAGGCTGGGGCATGGATTAACTGCTGAAATCAGTGATCTTACTCTGGAAAAAGTAGCAGAATTGACAGATATTTTCTATCTGGGAGGAACGAAAAACGGAGCTTTGATAGGAGAGGCTATTGTCATTAACAATCCCTCTCTTCAGGAGGATTTTGCGTTTAATATTAAGCAAAAAGGAGCATTGCTGGCAAAAGGAAGGGTTTTGGGAATTCAGTTTCTGGAACTGATGAAGAACGATCTGTATTTTGATCTGGCCAGAAATGCCAACCAACAGGCAATGAAAATAAAAAATACATTACAGGAAAAAGGGGTTAAGTTTCTTTCTGATACTTATACCAATCAGATTTTCCCGATTGTAAGTAACGATCTTATTCAGGTTTTATCAGAAAGCTTTGAATTTTATGTCTGGAAAAAAGTAAATGAAGAATTTTCCGCCATTCGTCTGATTACTTCCTGGAGTACGAGTGATGATGCTGTAAACAGATTCATTGACATCATTAATGAGAAGCTGTAAATTTTTGTTTTAAAACTTATGACCACATCAGCTTATTTGTGGATCTATATGGAGACTTTAAAAAATTAATTGTTTTCCAAAAGAAACAATAGCTGCAATAAAAAATGCTGTTCTCAGATGTTGAGAACAGCATTTTTATGTGATTTCAATAGAGTTTCCTTATTTTACAGCTTTGTTAACTACTTTACAGTCAGCTGCGGTTAGTTTTGGACCCTCTTTGTAGCTGATCTTATTTTCGCTGGCATATTTTGACTGGCCACCTTCTTCTTTATGATCTCCAATACCTTCCGTTAAAGTATTGTCTTTCTGTAGGAAATAAATATCTCTTTTGCTTTTTTGCCCTTCAGAGGTGAATTCGTAGGTAAGCTTTAAGGTATCTCCTGATTTGAAACCTGTTACATCACCTTTTGAACTGTCTTTTTCACTGTTTTTATAAGATAATTTTCCCGTAATAGTTCCCAGGTTATCATCAATAGAAGCAAATACACTGTCTTTCCCGACTACTCCTACATAACAGAACGATTTTGGTCCTAAAGTATCTACTACAGGTTCTTCTACTGCAATGGTATCAGCATCAGCTTTAGGAGCGGGAGCATCAGCTTTTTTATTACAATTGATTAAAAACGCTGAAACAGCTCCTAATAAAATTAATTTTTTCATATCCTTAATTATTATAACCAAATTTTAAAGTTGCTAAATTAATAATAGTATTTGTATATTAAAAATAGGATATAAACTTAAAAAGGCTTTATCGAAAAAAATAATTTAAAAATATTGATTTTTAAGAAAAATAATTAAACTTGTTTGTAGTTTATAAACTGCCAAATTTCTGTAAAGAATAAAAAAATATTAAGGCAGAGGTTTCTTTCATTGCTTGAATTTCAGGTATTTGTGTAATGGGACAGACTTCTGAGATCATATTTGATAAATTGATTATTCATGTGCTGGAAAAGGTAATGACAAAAAAAGATTTATTAGAATCAAATTTCTGTATCACTACATTTCCTGAGCGCAAAAACAGAATGCAATAATCATGCTCTTAAAAGAAAAATTAATCCAGTTTACTAGTTCAAATCAGGAAAAATACAGAAATTTGCAGCAAATTAAAATCAATGAAGATTGTAGACCTGGAGCAATGGAACAGAAAGGAGCATTTTGAATTTTTCTCTAAAATGGCAAGCCCATATTTTGGCTTTACTACCGAAGTAGATTGTACAAACGCTTACGAAAAAGCTAAAGAAAACGGATATTCTTTCTTTGCCTATTATTATCACAAGTCTATGGTTGCCATTAATACCGTTGATGAATTGAAATTGAGAATCATTGATGGCCAGGTTATTCAGTTTGATATTGTCCACGCGGGAAGTACCATTGCCAGACCTGATGGAACTTTTGGTTTTTCATTTACCCCTTTTTCAGAAGATTTTGAAACGTTTAATGTTGAGCTGCAAAAGGAAATAAAAGGAGTTCACAATTCTTCAGGTCTTAGATTGAGCAATGAAAGATTAGGGAAAGATCATATCAGACATACAACGATTCCCTGGAATTCTTTCACTGCGATTCTTCACCCTACAGATTTTAATAATGGAGAATCTGTTCCCAAAATATCTTTCGGTAAATTCAATATCCGTGACGGCAGAAAATACATGCCGGTTTCTATTGAAGCCCACCACGGACTGGCAGATGGAATTCACATTGCGAAATATCTGGAAGAGTTTCAGAGACAGCTCGACTTATAGGAATATTGCCGGATAAAAATGGTTCTAATTACGGAAAACCGTAAAGGATATTTTTCGGATTTGGGTAAATTTGAGGCAATATATTGCTATATTAGAGAATTGGTTTGATAATCAAGAAAACTAATTAATCCATAACTCAATTTTACTAAGATGCCATCATGCTTAATGATAATACTATTGATGATTCCATTATAGATGTTTCCGGACACCAGGAAATTCCGATTGATTTTGGAAACAATTCCTTTCCTCCAGACTATCAGTCTACTATTTATGATCCTGACTCAGGAAAGATCGGAAAAAAATATGTCCGTAAACTTTCACTGAATGAGAATCAAATCTCAATGCTGGATAAAATGGCTTTTTCCGGTAATGTTTTTAATGATATAGAATATTGTAAAATTCAGATATTAAAACAGTTTCTAAGAGCTGTTGAATACCTTTATCAACACTGTATTCCTGTCAATAAATCTTATGCAACAGTGATTGATGAGCTTTCGGAAATCATCGTATGCCTCCGTTACAATTATAGAAAAGAAAGTCTTAATTATAACTATACTTATGAATCTGTACAGACTGAGATATTCAATCATATTCTGAAATTATGTGAAAATAATGTCCGCGATGTATACGGAATCAAAAGAAAGATCAATACTGATTTCAGTTATAATCATCCGGATATTCTTCATCAGTACAACAGGAAGATTGTTTCAAAGCTGGAAGTTTTCCTGATCGAAAATCAGCATCAGATTCTGGATGCAGATTACAAGACCAATATTATCCTTAACGAGAATAATACGAACCGGTGGAAAACAAAATTTGATCAGGTCAAAGAAGATTACTCCAATCCATTGGCTTTTGAAAGGGAAATTTTCAGGCTTGGTGAGGTGAATATTAAAAATCCGTCTGTGGATGCTTTATTTTTTGAAGCTTCAAAATTTGTTGCTGAATATGATAAAACATGTGCTTTAAGGCTTTATATTCATTATTTGGATAAAGATCTGAATTCCCCAAAGTTTGATCAGAGACAGCTGAATAAAAATGTTCAAAAAAGTTTATTCTCTACGAAAGAACAGCTTTCTGATTTTGAAAAAATTCTAAGCGAGTTTATTGCTGACAGAAATCTGGAAAGAGCTATTGAAAAGGCTAATTTGCTGTATATTCCTAAAAGAAAAAGAATTACGATTGATCCTGAGGCGATTAAAAATATTCAGGCCCTGGACTCTGAAACAGCTGGGATTTTAGGACAAATTCTTAATGAAGAGGAAGAGGATGCTGCAAAAACGGAAGAAACTTTCACTGAGCAGGATATTACCATCATTATACCGCAGATTTCGGAAGCCCAAGCCAACAAATACCTGAATGAACTGAATTTGTCAGCTGTTCAAAAGGAAATTCTTGACTTTTTTGAAAAACAAAGCTTGAACATCCTCCAAACCGATGTTGAAGATTTTATCAAAACCAAAGGTCTGTTTATGGGGTCTACTATAGATTCTATTAATGAAAGCTGCTATGAGACCCTAGATGATATTCTGATTGAAGAAGAAGATGAATATTTTATTATTAACACCAATTACTATAAAAAACTTTTAAACAATGATTGACAATATTAAACCCAAAGAAGCAACTTCCATTATCAACTCTCTGGTGAGCGGCGTAGTTCCTAAAATTGGTGTACAGCATATTACTGTAGGCAGATCAGAAGAAGTGAATGCCTTTATCAGTTCCCTGGAAGATGTTAAAAACGGATTGAGTCTTGTGAAATTCTGGATCGGAGATTTCGGAAGCGGAAAATCTTTCATGCTCCATCTTTTAAATACAGTGGCATTAAAGCAGAAGTTTGTAGTAGCTAATGCCGATTTTACTCCGGACAACAGGCTTTATGCCAATGATGGAAAAAGCGTTATCCTATATTCTGCCATTATGGATAATATTGCCATTCAGACTAAACCTGAAGGTGGAGCTTTACAGACATTATTAGAAAAATGGATTGAGCAGGTGATTTCGAAAACGGCAGAAGAAAATCAAATTTCTTTACTGGAAATCAGAAATGATCAGTATTTGGCACTGATCCAGAATTCTATTATGAAAACGGTCAATGAAATTACTGAAGTAGGCGGGTTTGATTTCGGTTCTGCTATTGTAAAATATTACGAAGGTTATATCAAAGGAGATGAATTGCTGCGCCGAAATGCCCTGAAATGGCTCAAAGGAGAATATACTACCAAAACAGAAGCCAGACAGGATATTGGAATAAGGGAAATCATCAATGATTCCAATTATTATGATATGCTGAAAAACTTCTGCAAGCTGTTTGTAAGCATGGGATATAGTGGTTTTATGATCAATCTTGATGAAGCGATCAACCTTTACAAAATATCGGTTTCTGCTTCCCGTGAGAAGAATTATGAGAAGATTTTATCGATTTATAATGACTGTTTCCAGGGAAAAGTTTCTAATCTCTTCATCAATTTTGCAGGGACAAAAGAATTTCTGGAAAATGAAAGGAGAGGCCTTTTCAGTTATCAGGCTTTAAAATCAAGACTGGAAGCTAATAAATTCGAAACCTCTGAGCTCCGCGATTTTGCCCAGCCAGTGATCAAACTGATGCCTTTGAATCATAATGAGATCTTTGTACTGCTTAAAAAACTAAAGCTGATCTTTGACTTTAATTACAAAACAGAACTGAATATTACGGATGAGGAAATTTCTGCTTTTATGGAAGAAATGTTCAATAAACCGGGGGCCGCAGAATTTCTGACTCCAAGAGAAGTGATCAGAGATTTTCTGAATATTCTCAATATCATCAGGCAAAATCCTGAGGTGGATAAAGGAAAACTTTTCGGAGACATTGAAATCTCAGACGAAAGACCGAATGATCTTGTCCTTTTAGATAGTATTGAGGAACTATGACAGCATTCAACCTGCTTTCTGAGCCTATCAGAAAATACATCCGTGATAAGAAATGGGAAAGCCTGAGAAATATTCAGGAAGCTGCCATTCAAAGAATTATGGCTACGGATCACAATTATGTTTTAATATCCAGAACCGCTTCAGGGAAAACTGAGGCTGCCTTCCTTCCTATTTTGTCAAAAGTAAATTTTAAGGAACCGGGAGTAAAAGTTCTTTATATTTCTCCATTAATTGCACTGATCAATGATCAGTTTGTACGGGTGGAAGGTCTTTGTGAGTATCTGGATGTAACGGTAACAAAATGGCACGGAGAGGCGGCAAAAGGTGCTAAAGACAGATTGTTAAAAAATCCGGAGGGTATTGTTCTCATTACTCCTGAATCTCTGGAAGCCATGTTTGTGAATAAACCTTACAACGTAAAGCACTTGTTTTCAACCCTGGATTATATTGTTATTGATGAAATTCACTCATTCCTGGGATCAGATCGGGGAACTCATTTGCAGTCTTTATTGAATCGGCTTCAAAAAATCAATATTACAAAATTCAGTATCATAGGACTTTCTGCTACAGTAAGTGATGCTAACCAATATATTGAGCTTAAAAATTTTCTTGGTGATACAGATCATACCAAAATTATCAGGGATATAACCCCTAAACCAATACATACGGTTTTCCGATACTTTGCCGCTTCTGTAGAAGAATTACCATTATCCTTGTTGAAAGATATCTATGTAAGAACAAGGGAAAGTAAGGTACTTATATTCCCCAATGCAAGAGGAAGAGTAGAAGAAGTTGCTGTAAAGCTTAAGCAAATCTCAGAAAGAGTAGGCGGCCATAAAAACTATTTTTCGCATCATTCTTCTGTGGATAAAGAAGTCCGCGAATATGTAGAGTTTTTTGCTAAAAATTCCACTCTTCAGAACTTTTGTATCTCTTGTACTTCAACCCTGGAATTGGGAATTGATATTGGTCATGTAGATGAAGTAGTACAGATTGATGCTACTCACAGTATTGCCTCTCTTATCCAAAGAGTAGGAAGAAGCGGAAGACGGGAAGGCAGAGCAAGTAATCTGTTTTTATATGCCACAGACCCCTGGAGCTTATTACAATCTCTGGCCTGCTGGCTCCTTTATCAGGAACAGTATATAGAACCTATCGCTGTAAGTAAAAAACCTTATGATGTCTTGGTACATCAGATCTTATCCATTGTAAAAGGTTCGTCGGGAATTTCCTTATCTCAACTGATGGAGGAAGTAATCACTAATTCTACTTTCTCAACTATTAAAACAGAAGAGATAGAAGAGATTGTCAATCATCTTGTCAGCATTGAATTTTTAGAAAAGCTGGGAAGGGAGCTGATTATTGGAATAGAAGGAGAGGAGATGGTGAACAGCAGAGAATTTTACAGCCTTTTTGAAACTCCGGTTTTTTTCAAAGTTTCCAGTAATGGTATTAAAATTGGGGAGCTGCCTCTGTCTCCTCAAATAAGAATAAATGAAAATATTTATTTGTCTGCAAAAATATGGAGCATCATTGATGTTGATTTTAAAACAAACAAAATAGAAGTAGTCCCTGCCAAAGATGGGAAAAGGCCCACTTTCTTTGGAGAAGCTGCCGATACAGCTTATCGCATCAGGGAAAAAATGCTGGAAATAGTTATTTCAAAAGAAAAGTATGAATTTTTGGATGAAACAGGTAGTGAGGCAATCGAAGAATTAAGAAAAGAGTTCTCTGTATTTATGATCATTGATACTAAAAATGAAAGGCCTTTACTGACCAGTAATAACAATCTAAAATTCTATTCTTTTACCAGCTCAAGAATCAACAGAACTTTACGCTTTATGCTGGATACGTTGAAAATTGATACTATTCTTCACGATAAGGAAAGTCTTTTTGAAATAGCAGATCATAGTGGAAGTGAACTGATAACAAGCTTAAAAAATATTGACAAAGAGCAGAATATTGATCAGATGTTAATTGAATTATTGGAAAATATGCCGGGAATCATTGATTTTTCAAAATGGGGAAAATACTTACCCATTCACTATCAGACAGCATTGTTAAAAGAAAAATATTTTGATTTTGAAGGATGTTATACTTATCTCGAAAATCTGAGGGTTGTAGAAAATCAACCACAATGATCCAATTAAATAGAGGCTTTCCCCTATGTTTATAGTATCAAATGTAGGAGAGAGCTTTTATTCTTCTTTAATAGTAAATTTTCCTTTTCTCAGATTTTACAATTTTATTCTTTTCGATTTGTTTAAAGATCCGGATCACGTTTTCTAGACGAAGTCTTATGCGTGAAGCTATCCAGATACCACGATGTGTTTCTTTTGTGTGAAAAGAAAGTGTAAACTATTGATTAGAATCATAAAAAGTGAACAAATTAACCTCTTACATTTATACACGATAAACAGTCTGATAAAAGCTGTTAAGATATTGTATTGAAAAACATAACGTGGTATGTATGTGGTACTCTATTTTAACAGAATTTTAATCATTTTTTATTTCTTTGCTCTATATAAAATGAAAGGAAATTCATATGTATGAATTTTTTAACCTGACCATTTACTAAATATAAGATATACCGTGAAAGCGGTTTAGTATTATTTAAAAAAGACAAAGAGATTTTGAATGTATAAAAATTATTTTATTTCCCTGTAGCAAATTATCACCCATTGATTGATAAAAAGAAACAAGATTGTGTACTGGTATGCAAAGGATGCATATCAGCAACGAGTAGAGATGAGAAAGTATTATGAAAAACAAAAAAACTGAACCGAACTTAGAGGATTTGAATCAAAAGATTCTTGTACAAGATGAAATTTTGGCATTAGCCAAAGCAAATTCTCCCCGTCTGCTAAACAAATTCAGACTGGTCTATCCTGATTTTTTCGAAAAGTTATCTGCTATACAGCCCGGTCTTAAAAATTCCGAACTGATCTTTTGTATTTACCTTAAGCTGAATATGACAACAAAGGAAATAGCCACCTGTATCTTTGTTACCCCCAAAGCTATACAAAATCGGAAAAACAGGATCAGAAAGAAACTGAATATTCCTTCTGAGTTTGATATCTACAAATGGTTTAATGAAATTTAAACCATTTTTTTAAACTTTAATAACCGCTTTATCCAGATCGTGATAAAGAAGTATCTGCCAATCATTCTCTTTGGCTTCTTTTTCCCATAACAGCCTTAATTCCATTGCTTTTCTTCCGTTAAAATCACTTTTATAGGCCAGATGGTATTTTAAATAGGAGGCTTGTGGAAGATCATCTGCTCCATAAAAAGCCGTTTCTTCATTTTCCCTGATCCAAAACACCTGCATAAAAGGAGTGTGTCCGCCTACTACTTCATAAGATATTTCATGGGTAATCTGTCCTTTGTCTTCATTCATCCAGGTAATATTGGGCAATTGTATCAACTGTTCCAGAATATCAAAATCAAAAGAAGGGTTTCCTTTATTTTCCATGGCAAAAGCCAGTTCACGCTTCTGGATATAAATTTGTGCATTAGGAAAAGCCGCTTCATAGCCATGATCGGTATTGTTTACAGCACCTTCAATATGGTCTTTATGAAGATGGGAGAGAAGGAGTTTGGTAATCTGCTCCGGACGTACATTTTCTCTTTCAAGAATTTCTGAAATCACCGTTCTTCCTGTTGCATTTTTCCAGCCAATCCCGGCATCTAAAAGGATATGATCATTTTCGGTAATAATAAGAAAAGGTTGTACAGACATTTTAATTCCGCCAACTTTATCAAAATTGTCTTCTGTTAAAAGGGTAAAATCTTTGGTTTTGCTGGCTGAGAAATTGCCTTCTTTGAGCGGAATGATTTTCATGATGCAAATTTCCTGAATATTTCTAATATTCAAAAGGTTTTTCATCAATATAGATCATCGGTAAAAACAATAGAAAACTGTTACCAGTTGTTCAGACCGTTTTCCAATGCTTTTTCATAATTTTCTAGATCAAAAGAATAAAGATCGGGAGATCTGTGAGCCCCCACATATTTTTGTTCATCAAGTTTTTTTAAGACATTCAGATTTTTAATTTTTCTATAGAAATTTCCACGGTTAAGAGGTTTTCCTAATATGGCTTCATATAGTTTCTGCAGTTCCGGAAGTGTAAATTTTTCCGGCATCAGATTATAACCGATGGGTTTGGATGATATTTTTTCCCGTAGGGTAAGCAAAGCTTTTTCAATGATTTCCCGGTGGTCCATTGCAAAATCAATTTCGGACAGCTGGCGTAAATAAACCCATTCACATGCCTCACTTACATCATCAGCAACAGGATTAATTTCAGAAGAGTTATAAAGTGCGTAATATCCTACGGAAATAAACCGCTGCTTTTGGAAAAGGGTTTCGTCAAATTCTTCAAAATAAAGCTGGCTTCTGTTTTTTCTTCCAAAAACGCCAAATTCCTGCAGGAAGACATCAGTAACTCCAGCTCTGTCTTCCAGTACTCTTACTACCGCTTCATCCAGATCTTCATCTCTTCTCACATAGCCGCCCGGGAGCAGCCATTGTTTTCTGTATTTCATTCTTACCAGCAATACCTTAAGTTCATTCTGATCAAAACCAAAAACAACCGGGTCCACTGAAATATGAGGAAGAAAAAGTTCTTTTGCTTCGGCAGATTTCTGTAAAATCTGTTCCCTGGAATCCATATAATCCATAAAAATAAAATGTGTGATTACAAATGTAAAGATAAAATCGGATAATGCTTAAAAAAACTCTTTGCTGAAGCAGTATGAAAGGATAAAATCTATAACACCAACAGGTGAAATCAATGATAATCGTCTGTCTTTTTTATGAAAATCGCTACCTTTGAGACCGATAAAAATATATCCAAAATAGGCAATGATCAGGATATATTACATTTCAATAAAAATTTTAAGATGCAGGAGAACTCTACCAACGGTATTTCCAGGACAGTGGTCTGGTTAATGGCTATTATTTCAGGACTTGTTGTTGCCAACAATTATTATAATCAACCTTTACTCGCATTGATCTCAGAAGATCTAAACGTTTCAGAAGCTGCAGCGAGTAAGATTTCAGTACTTACTCAGATTGGTTATGCTTTGGGATTATTACTGATAGTACCGCTTGGAGATAAATTTTTCCGTAAAAAGCTAATTCTTATCGATTTGTTTCTTGTCTTTGGTTCTCTGCTTTGGATGACCTTTGCCAATGAGTTGTGGATGCTGTATGCCGCGAGTTTATTGATTGGAGCTACCTCTGTGATTCCTCAGCTATTTGTTCCTATTGCAGCAGAACTTTCCTCAGATAAAGAGAAATCTGCTAATATCGGGCTGGTAATGTCCGGACTTTTACTGGGAATCCTTCTTTCCCGTTTTATTGGTGGAATCGTAGGTGAAGTATGGGGCTGGAGGGCAATGTTCGGAATTGCTGCGGGATTAATGATTTTAGTCTGGCTGGCCGTTTACAAAATGCTCCCTGAACTACACCCGAACTTCAAAGGAACCTACAAAGAGCTGATGCGATCTGTGGCCCATCTTGCTAAAACACAGCCGATTCTTCAATTGGCATCTTTCCGTGGAGCAATGGCTTTTGGATCTATGTGTGCTTTATTTACAACTTTGGTGTTTCATATGGAGAAACCTCCTTTTAATGCAGGTTCATCCGTTGTTGGAAGTTTTGGATTGGCGGGAGCAGTTGGTGCTTTGGCAGCCGCTAAAGTAGGAAAGCTTCAGAAATATTTAGATATCAATCGTATTATACTTTATTCATTACTGATTCTGATAGGAAGCTGGGGATTCACTTATTTTGCAGGCGAAACCTATTGGGGGCTTATTGTAGGGGTAATTCTTGTAGATCTTGGAGTACAATCCAGCCATATTATGAATCAAACGAATTACTTCATGATTAAATCCAATGCGGTAAACCGACTGAATACAGTGTATATGGTTTCTTATTTTATCGGGGGATCACTGGGAACATGGCTGGCTTCCGTTGCGTGGCAGAAAGCCCAATGGACAGGTGTTTGTGCGGTAGGAACTGCTTTTGGAGTGTTAGCTTTGATCGCTCATGTCCTGTTTTGTAATAAAGTCAATAAATCATAATCATTATCGGTTGGAAAACGCTATGAATTTAAAATAACATACTGCTTTAAGGCGTAAGAAAATTGATTTATAATCGCCATGAATGCGCTAATATTTTTATCATCTATGTGCGTATGTGGTTATATTTTTTTCAACCACATATATAATAAGTGTAATTAAAATTAATCGTGCATTCGTGGCAATAAATATTTTCAAGTTTATTGGTTTTATTAACAATGTTTACATCGATTATTCTTTACAGTCTTGCTCTTCAATAACCTTCCTGTGTTTTCCGCCCCATTCATTTAAAGCATCCCAAATAGGAATAAGTTCTCTGGCAATTGCTGTAAGTTCATAATCTACCCTTGGAGGAACTTCTGCATACACAGTCCTTTTTACCAGCCCTTCCTTTTCAAGCTCTCTCAATTGGAGCGTAAGCATTCTTTCCGTAATTCCTGAAATGGATCTTTTAAGTTCACTGAAACGTAGTTTTTCATCCTTTAATTTGCTTAGGATAAACAGTTTCCATCTTCCGCCAATCTTGCAGACAGCATAACTCAGATCACACTCCTGAATATATTGTTTATTGATATTATTCGTTGAACTTTCTTTTATACTTCCCATTACTTACAAATTTGTTAGTACCATACAATGATATCCGTATAGTGCAAATGTAAGGTATGAAATCTAAATTTGCCTCATAAAAGCAGACAAAAAACAATAGCGCTACTGTTTACTGCAAAACAATATTAACCTAAAATTAAAACAAAATGCAGTTGACACCAAAAATCAATCAGATTTTAAACCATTTAGAAAAAATACAGTCCTTTAATCCTCAAAATCCATTAGACGATACCCGAAAATATCTTGAAACAATGTCTCTACAGCTTAATGGCAGGAAAGAAACTGTAGCTATGATTGAAGAGCTTGAGGTTCCGGGGGCTACTCATCAAATTCCGGTTAGAATCTATCGCCCTAAAGGGAAAACAGTTCAAAAATCTCCAGCCATTATTTATATTCATGGTGGATGGTTTATTGCCGGCGGTTATGAAACTCATGATGCAGTAGTTCGTAAGATTGCCAATACAACAGAGGCTGTTGTTATTTTTGTAGATTATCGTCTTGCTCCGGAACATCCTTTCCCAGCAGGATTGAATGATTGTCTGGATGCTGTACAGTGGATCAGAGAAAATGCAGAGTCATTAGGAATTGATCCGGATCAAATAGGAATCATAGGAGACAGTGCCGGAGGAGGTTTATCAACGGCTGTTTCTACTCAAATTGGAGAAGTTTTTAAGTTTCAGGTTCTGATTTATCCTGCAGTGGATAATCAGCTTAATACCCAATCATGGGAAACCTATGAAAACGGACCTGTACTGAATAAACAAGGCGGAGTAGATGCCTGGAACTGGTATCTTCCTAAGGAAGAAGCTAATAATCCTTTAGCCATTCCTATTTTAATTAAAGATTTTAAGAATACTCCTTCTACCTTAATCATCATTGCTGAGCATGATCCTTTGGCTGATGATGCGAAAAATCTTACTGTAAATATGAAAAATGCCGGAGTATCTGTTACCACAAGCTTTTATAAAGATATGGTTCATGGCTTTATGCATATGGGAGAGATTCTAGAAGACACTCAATTGGCAGTGAATGAGATGGCTGGTTTTGCTCAGCAGCATTTTAAATAAACCAATTTTTAGCAAACCATGAAAAAGTATGCATACATTGGATGTTTAGGATTTATAGCCGTTATTACCACAGAATTTGGAATTATTGGAATTCTTCCCCAGGTTGCGGAGCATTATAAAATCAGCATAGACAAGGCCGGGTATCTTTTAAGTGCTTTTGCTTTGGTCATTGCTCTTACAGGACCTTTTATGACATTACTGACTTCAGGAATGGATCGAAAGAAAATAATGACGGCTGCTATCTTTATGTTTCTGTTCACGGGAATTGTCTCTTCCTTTTCACCTCCTTTCTGGCTGTTGATGATGGTAAGAATTCTTCCTGCATTTTTGCAGCCTGTATATATAGCTACGGCATTGTCTGTAGCAGTATCAAGGAGTGACAGAAGTCATAAAAATGAGTTGATGAGTATTGTTTTCAGTGGGGTAGCTATTGCAATGGTGACTACAGTTCCTTTTGCTACGTGGATTTCGGCACTCTATTCATGGGAATATTCCTTTATGATACAAGCTGTAATAAGCTTAATTGCTTTGATGATCATTCATTTTCTTCTTCCGCCTATGCCTGTGAAAGAGAAAAAATCTTACGGAAGCCAGATCCGGATATTAAAGCAGCCTGTGTTTATTTTGAGTACCCTCACGAACTTTTTATGATTACAGCCTGGTTTTCTACCTACAGCTACTTTGCAGATTATTTGGGTAAGGCTAAAGGAATGGATGCTTCTATGGTAAGTTATATGTTATTTCTATTTGGAATTATAGGCATTATTGCCAATAGAATTGCAGGTAAAATGCTTAATAAAAATATAACGGCTACATTGGCATTTTTCCTCTCCGGAACGATACTGATTCCTGTATTGTTATCTGTTTCAGGTGGGAATACAATGGCTACGATTATTGTCATTGGAGTGTGGGGATTTTTATATTCTCCAAGTTTCCTGAATGCATCTACTTATATGATCTCTGCAGCACCGGATGCGTTGGAGTTTGCCAACAGTCTTGCTACCTCATTCGGCAATTTGGGAGTCACGTTAGGAACGACTATTGGAGGTTGGATTATTATGAGTCAGGGAGTAGAATATACTCCATGGATAGGGTTTGTTTTTGGGATTTTAGCCTTCTTTATGATGATATTGAGAAGTGTATTGGAAAAAAGGAGAAGTGTTCTTTCAGGTTGTTTAAAATAAATGTAACAAATTTTATTACATTAAAATAATTCCGTATCTTTGATCTATTAAATTTGAATTAAAATTAAATACAATACAATGAAAATAGAAATATGGTCGGATGTGATGTGTCCGTTTTGCTATATAGGGAAAAATAATTTTGAAAAGGCTTTAGAAAAATTACCATTTAAAGATGAGGTAGAAGTAGAGTGGAAGAGTTTTCAGCTTGATCCGACTTTAGATTCCGACAAAACTCAGAATACTCTTCAGTATTTTAGAGAGAAAAAAGGAGTTCAGGAGGCTCAGGCATCCCAAATGTTAAGCCAGGTGACCCAGATGGGAAAAGGAGCCGGTATTGACTTTGATTTTGAAAAAGCGCTTATCACCAATACTTTTAGTGCTCACAGACTTCTTCATTTGGCTAAAAAACATAATAAATCAAATGAAATGGAAGAAGCCTTATTTATTGCTCATTTTATTGATGGCAAAAATGTGGGTGACCCAGAAGTATTGATTTCCCTTGCTGAAAACTTAGGTATTGATAAAGAAGAAGCTAGAGAAGCTGTAACTTCTGACCAGCTTGACTACGAAGTGAACCAGGATATTATGGAAGCAAGAAATAACGGTGTTTCCGGAGTTCCTTTCTTTGTCCTGAACGGGAAATATGCGGTTTCAGGAGCACAGCCTGTAGAAGTGTTTGAAAATGCATTACAACAGACTTATAAAGAGACGGTAAGTCATTTCAAAGATCTCTCAGGAGGCAACGGCGCTTCCTGTGATGCTGACGGATGCAGCATTTAATAATTTAACCCCAGGCTATTTTAGTTTGGGGTTTTATTTTAATATATAAATTATTCGCTAATTATCTTTATAAAGCTGTATTTACTACAAATCCGAATCTTTTATTCAAACAGCAAATTAAGATTATTTTGTAGCGTTATCCGTGAAATTAGTATTTAAAAAGTTTCTAAAAGTTGATTGAAATTGTTAACGCAATCCAAATACCATAAAACTCTTGTATCTTTGTAATACAGTATAAATCTATATTCTTCAATGATAAAAATTAGTAATGAACATCATTATCCTATTGCAGATACTCTATTTGTTTTTGCACTGGATTCTGAAGCAGGGACAGTATTTGATGATAAGAATAAATTAATAACAGGAATAGGGAAGGTAAATGCAGCCATTGAGCTTACCAAAGAAATTCATACCAGAAAACCGAAATTAATTGTCAATCTGGGTTCAGCAGGAAGCAAAGGATTTCAGAAAGGTGAAGTGGTTTGCTGCACAAAATTCATCCAGCGGGATATGGATGTAAGAGGCCTTGGATTTAAAATGTATGAAACTCCATTATCCGGAGTCCCACCCGTTTTGGAATATGGTTTGAAAATGGACACTTTACAAGAAGGAATCTGTGGGAGTGGAGACAGTTTTGAAATGAATCACTCAGAAACTGACTATAATATTGTAGATATGGAAGCTTATCCTTTAGCCTTGATTGCACAAAAAGAAAATATTCCGTTTCTATGCCTAAAATACATTTCAGATGATGCGGGAAGTGACGCTGCAGAGGATTGGAGTGTACAGGTACATCTGGCTTCTGAAGCATTCAAAAAAATATTATTTTCATAAAACTTATATAAAAATGGCATCTATTATCATTAACAAAGCATCTGCTGAAGATACAGATAGTATACAGAAACTGGCTATTCAGACATTTTCTGAAACCTTTGCAAAAGACAATACGGAAGAAGCCATGGAGAAATACCTGAAAGAAAGTTTCAATACAGAAAAGGTGAAATCCGAAATCAATAATCCTGATTCTCATTTCTATATTGCATGGGAAGAAGATAATCCGGTAGGGTATTTGAAAGTTAATGGTGGTAAAGCGCAGACTGAACTACAGGATGAAACCAGCCTTGAAATTGAAAGAATCTATGTAAAGAAAAGCCATCACGGTCAAAAAGTAGGGCAGCTTCTCTATGATCAGGCTTTGAAAATAGCTTATCAGTTCAATAAATCATATTTGTGGCTGGGTGTCTGGGAAGAAAATCTGAGAGCTTTAAATTTTTACAGAAAGAATGGTTTCATAGAGTTTGATAAGCATATTTTCAGACTTGGAGATGAGGAGCAGACAGATCTGATGATGAAGAAAATTCTGTAGTAAAATGATCTCAAAGTATTCATGGAAATGAATTATTTGCTCACAGGTTTTGGAGATTTCGCAGATTTTTAATTGCCACTAATTCACGAATTATTTTTAGAGCATTTGTGGCAAAAAAGAAGGGCCACTTTTACTAAAATTTTGATTTTCCTGTACCTTAAAGAAAAGCCTATCTTAGTGTTATCGATACAATGAACAATTCAGAATTCTTAAAACAAGTCAATACTTATTATCCGTTATCAGAGGAAACGATTACAGCCTTATTGGATATCTGTATTGAAGAACAATACAAAAAGAATGAACTTCTTCTGGAAGCCGGAAATATGGCCAGGTATTACTATTTTATTAAATCCGGTTTGATAGGATATTATACAATAGATGAAGACGGGAACTACATTTACAAGATTTTTTTTGAAGAGAACAGCTTTGTGGCTTCTACTTCTGCTATTATTAAAAATGAACCTAGTGAGTTCAGTATCATTGCGCTTGAAGACTGCTCAGTCATTAAATATCCGGTAAAAGCTTTTCGGGAATTATTAGAAAAGCACCATGATCTGGCCCTGTTTCATCTCCGATATCTTGAAAAAAACTGGGTAGTAAAGAAAGAGCCTCTCGAAGTTTCCTTAAAATTTGAAACAGCCAAACAAAGGTATTTGTCATTGCTTGATCATAAACCTTTACATGATCGTTTAAAACAGCATCATATTGCATCTTATCTGGGGATTACTCCCACTCAGCTTAGCCGGATCAAAAAGGATCTCAACAAATTATCTTAAAGTTTTTTCTATATTATTTATTAGCACTCTAGTTTTTCATAATTAATTTATTTTTCGTGTAAATTTTACTAAATTTACAATAATTCTCAGTATAGAGAATTAATTGAAAAATCACAGAAAACCAATCAACATTCTATTAACTATGAAACTTCATCACACTTATTTCTATCATCCGGAAAATGCGGAAACAAATCAATTCGTCATCGAACAATTTGAACAGCAAAATGTATCTATGCAGAAGATCCAGAATGCACTGGGACGCAACAATCGTTTTGTTGTAACTGAAGAGTCTGAAGAGACAACACTTTCTATGGGAATTGAAGCGGCAAAAGGAGTGCTCAGGGAAAGTAATATTTCCATTTTGGATATTGATATTATCGTATTTGTAACCAGTACTTCAGAACACCTTATACCTTGTGATGCTATTAAAATACATCAGGCATTAGGAGGGAAACCTAATACTTTATGTTATGATATCAATGTCAATTGTATCGGGGCCTTTGTAGCTCTGGATCAGGTTTCAAAATATCTTGAAGGCTCTTTCACTGCTCAGAAAGCACTTGTTGTATGTTCAGAAAAGCTATCCAGAATATTAGATCCTAAAAATCCGATCACCGCATTTTGTTTTTCAGATTCTTCTTTTACTTTTATTGTAGAGAAAGATGATTCTTCTTCAGGATTACTGGATGTTCTGTATCATACGGACAGTAGTGTTTGCAATACAGTCTTGTTTCCTCCTGAAGGATATTCATGTTATAACCCGAATGATGTCACTTTATGGGATAGTAGCTTCGACGGAAGTGGCAGTGTCAATTTTGCATTAGATGATATGGAAGAATTTTTAGAGCATAATGATTTAAATATAGAAAAAATTGATCTGTTTTTATTTTCTCAATTTTCATTAAAGAATATTAATACTATTTGTGAGCACTTTAATTTACCTCCGGAAAAGATTCCGTTCTATTCAAGAGAAGTAGGGTATACCGGCTCTTCAAGCCCTTTTCTGGCATTACATCAATATCAGCAGAAGGTAAGAAAGCTCAAAAGAGGGGAGCATATTCTGATATGGACACTGGGAGCAGGCTATCAGGCAGGATTAATGCTTTGGAAATACTGATACTTTTAAGAGTATAAAAAATAAATTAACATAAGCTTCAACATTTGTTGAGGTTTTTCAGTTTTTTCCATTGCACCTTTGTATTGTCATAAGATCATAGATATATTAAGTTTTAATTCTTACATTTAGATGAGATGTACTTCATGATCTGCTTCTATTAATTAAATATCGTTAAAGCATGAAAAAGTTAATCAACATTGTTGTTGTTCTTACCTCCTTTGCACAGTTTTCTGCACAAAAAATTATTCATCAGGAAGTTTTCAGTCCCAAAATGAATAAAAAGATCAAAACCATTATCATCACTCCCAACCTGCAGCCCAATACAACATATCCATCCGTATATATTCTTCATGGTTTCAGTGGCAATCCTGACAGGATTATCAAAGAAGATATTCCCGATATTGTTAAGAAAGCCCAGGAGTATAAAACCATTTATGTACTGCCTGATGGAAATTACAGTTCATGGTATGTAGACAGTCCAATTGTAAAAGATTCCCAATATCAAACCTTTATCGGGAAAGAGCTCGTTGAGTTTATCGATAAAAATTATCCGGTAAAAGCCGATAAAAAGTTCAGAGGAATCCTTGGATGGAGTATGGGAGGCTATGGAGCTACTAATATTGGAGTAACTTATAATAAAACATTCGGAATTGTAGGAAGTTCTTGTGGTGCTTTAGACTTTAATTCGTTTGGGGAAGGATATACCAAGTATATGGTGAATAAAGTACTGGGGCCTTTAGAATCAATGAATTCCAACTTCCTTACAGATAGTAAAATAAAGATAATGGCTACAGCTGGTCAACGTTACATTTTCGATTGTGGAACGGAAGATGTTCAGATGATCGGGCAAAATAGAAAGTTCCATACAAAACTTACTGAGCAAAGGATACAACACCTTTATATAGAATCTTTAGGAGCTCATGATACGCAGTATTGGAGTCGTTCACTTTCTGAGCAGTTAACCTTATTCGACAAATACTTTAGATAGTATACATTGTTAAAAATCTTATTAAACCCTTTCTAAAAATTATTCTTAGAAGGGGATTTACCTTTTTATCTAAAATCCTTAGTATTCTTGGAAAGAACCTCAATACTCTTTTCCATTTCATCAAAATTTAAATCACCAAAACCTAACCGCATCGCAATAAGATTCTTATTCTGATAAAGCAAAGTTTTCGGGATGAAAAGATTATCCTGGGCACATTTCCGGCTCAATTGCATCAGATTAATGGGGATATTCCATTCCATCCAGACGGCAAGGCCACCGGAAGGTTTTTCAAATCTGATAATGTCACCAAGATTTTCTTTAAGCAGAATACTGAAATGATCTCGTCTTTCCTGATATACTTTTAAAGATTTTTTCAGATAACGGTTAATTTCACCTTCTTCAATCATTTCACCCAGTGTTCTTTCCATCAAAATATCTCCTTGGCGGTCAATAATTCCGAGATACTTTCTCATTTCCACCATCAGATTTTCAGGAGCTACTATAAATCCGGTTCTGAATCCGGGCGCTAATGATTTCCCGAAAGATCCTATATAGATGACCATTCCATTCGTATCGGCACTGGCCAGTGGCAAAATTGGACTTTTATCATAATGGAATTCATAATCGTAGTCATCTTCAAGAATAATAAATCCGTATTCATTGGCTAACTCCAGCAATTCCAACCTTCTCTGTGCACTTAAAGCTACGGTTGTAGGATAGTGATGGTGTGGAGTGAGGTAGAGCATTCTTATTTTCTGTTTTTTACAAGCTTCCCGGACGCTTTCTACGATAATTCCGTCTTCATCAATCGGAAGAGTAACAATATTGACTCCAGCCTTCTGGAAAATCATATTCACAGAAAAATAACTTAGATCTCCGACCAATACCGTGTCTCCTAAGGACAATAGGATTTCAGAAACAATATATATACTCATTTCCGTACTTCGGGTGATCAGAAGGTTGTTTTTAGAAATAGGCAATCCGCGGGATAGATTAAGATATTGTGATAAATGTTCCTTAAAAAACTCACTTCCATCATGGTTGTAGTGGCCAAATGCTTTCTGATTGGATTTACGCTTAAGGATAGAGCTGTAGAACCTGGAATGCTGTCCGATCTGGGTAAGTCTGATATCCGGAACCCCATCATTAAAAACATATTCACAATCCGAATGTTCAAAAGGATTATCTAAAATGTTAGAGGTTTTAAAAGTAAACCCGGTCGCCTTAGGGTAGTTTTGAAGGTTGTTTTCTTTAAAATCCTTCACTTTTACAGGTTTTTCCTGATCTTTCCCAATCACAAAAGTTCCTTTGTTCGGAAAACTTTCCACCCAGCCCTGTGCAGAAAGTTCATCATATACTGCTACTGCCGTATTCCGGTGTACTTCCAGTATTTCACTGAACGCTCTGGTTCCCGGAAGTTTGGTTCCAAAAGGTAAAAAACCTCTTTGGATGGAATTCACCAATTGATTGGCTATTTGTAAATAGATAGAAGTTTCTGATTTTCTATCTATTTTAATAAAACTTTGGTAAGGAATCTTAACCGGACTATCCATAATGTGAAAACTGGCACTGTATAACCATCCGGCAATATACTACTTTTGAAATCAAAATAAAAATCTATGGAATTTCATCATCTGCTTAAAAGAATAGTACAGGAAGGCCGAACCCATGCCAAATGGCTAAACACTCTGTCTTTTATGGAAAATGCCGGTGCAAGAAAAATATCGAAGTGTGAACATCCTGTGCTGGTTACTCAAATTCAGTTAAAACATGCAGCAGAAGAGCATAGACATGCCTATTACCTTAAAAAACAGATTGGAAAAATAGATCCTGAATTTTGCAAAACCTATGAAAGCAATGAGCTGCTTGCTTCTGTGGCAACCCGGCAATATTTACATTCATTAGATATCAAGGCTTGTAGATACCTTCAGGAAGTATTTGAACTTTCCAAAGAAGATCTCAAATATGCAGCTTATCTATTTGTTACGTATGCTATTGAAGTTCGTGCTGATGAACTTTATCCTGTTTATCAACAAATTCTTACAGAAGAATCTTCCAAAATTATGGTAAAGTCGATTATCCTGGAAGAAGAAGGACATCTTGAAGAAATGATTAACCAGCTTAATGAATTCTCTGAAGATTGGCAGCTGCATGCAGATCATATTCTGAAAATTGAAAAAGAGCTTCATGACCAATGGATCAGTGCAATTGCTGAAGAAGTAGCACAGTTGAATTATGCTTAAAAACATTAGTTTTTGTCAGGAAGCTCTCCACAAAAGAAAACAGGAGGGAACCTTAAGGACTTTAAAGCCTAAAACTGATGGCGTTGATTTCTATTCTAATGATTATCTCGGATTAGCAAGGAATGAAGAACTTCATAATAAGTTATTAAAGAAACTCAATGCCAACCCCCAGCTGCTTTCTGGAAGTACAGGCTCCCGGCTGATTAGTGGAAACAGTACTGTTGCAGATTCTGTAGAAAGTTTTATTGCTGAAAAGCATCAATATCAGTCTGCATTGCTTTTTCCCTCCGGTTACCAGGCTAATTTAGCTCTGTTTTCAACACTTCCTGGCCGGCATGATACAGTGATTGTGGATGAGCAGATCCACCGTTCGGTACATGATGGATGCAAAATGTCAAATGCAAGGAAATTAAAATTCAACCATAACAATCCTGAGCATCTGGAAAATGTTTTAAAAAGGCAGGAAGGGCATTGCTATATTGCCATTGAAAGTCTTTATTCTATGGAAGGGGATCTTGCTCCGATCAGAGAAATTGCTGAACTGGCAAAACAGTACGGAGCTGAGTTGATTGTGGATGAAGCTCATGCTTTCGGTGTTTTTGGATATGGCTTGGTAGAAAAATATGGCTTAAAAGATGAGATTACAGCTAATGTAGTTACTTATGGTAAAGCATTAGGTGCTCACGGGGCTGCAATTCTTTGTCATGATAGTATAAAATCTTATCTGGTCAATTTTGCCTCTCCATTTATTTATACCACTGCTGCACAGGATTTTCAATGGATGAGTATAAAAACGGGATACGATTTTTTGGAAAACCATCACGAATTGTCTTTACTGCTCCAGAAAAATATTAAAATATTCCAAAATCAGGGATTGGCATCACCATCTTCGGTAATGAGTCCCATTCAGGCTATTGTTATTCCTGACAACCAGAAATTGAAAGCTTTACAGGAAACATTATCAGAAGAAGGATTTTTAACCTATGCTATATACAGTCCAACTGTAAAACAAGGAGCTGAAAGACTCAGAATATGCCTGCACAGCTTCAATACAGAAGAAGAGATTGTTAAACTTACAGAAATCATCAAAGATTTTCTGTAAGAGAATTTATGATAATATTGATTTACGAACCTCAATGAAACTATTTATAACAGGTATAGGAACTGAAATCGGAAAAACCGTTTGTTCCGCCATTTTAGTACAACATTTCAAAGCCGATTACTGGAAGCCTGTACAATCAGGAGATCTTCATTATACAGACAGTCATAAAATTGCAACCTGGACAGATAATACGGTTTGCCATCCCGAAATTTACCGCCTTCAATTGGCTGCATCACCACATCAGTCAGCAAGAGCAGAAAACATACAGATTCATCTTAATGATTTCCAGCTGCCGGAAACCCAAAACTCTCTGATCGTAGAAGGCGCCGGAGGGCTTATGGTCCCGCTTTCTGATGATACTTTTATGATTGATCTGCTTGAAAGATTAAGACTTCCTGCTGCACTCGTAGTAAGAAATTATTTAGGGTGCATCAATCATACTTTACTCTCCATTATGGTGCTTCAACAAAGAAATATAAGGCTTGAGTACCTTGTTCTCAACGGAGAATTTCCTGAAGATACCGAAAGAGTAATCTGTAATTACATTAAAAATGAAACAAAAATTATCAAAATCCCTGAGATAAAAAGTACGGATAAAGAACATGTAGCAATGGCTGCACAACAATTAAAAATAACAAAATTATGATAATGGATAGAACTACAACCAGAAACAACTGGACTAAAGAAGAAATAGAAGAAATTTATCACTTGCCTCTTATGGAGTTGATCTATAAGGCAGCAACTGTACATCGTGAATGGCATGATCCTTCTGAGGTACAGATCTCTACTTTATTATCCATCAAAACAGGAGGGTGTCCGGAAGACTGTTCATACTGTGGACAGGCTGCCCGCTATCACACCAATATCAAAGTGCAGGCCTTGCTTCCTACTGAAACCGTAATTGCTCACGCTCAAAAAGCAAAAGACAGCGGTTCTTCCCGTTTCTGCATGGCTGCTGCCTGGCGTGAAGTTCGTAACAACCGTGATTTTGACAGGGTTATTGATATGGTAAAAGGAGTTAATGAACTTGGACTGGAAGTATGCTGTACCTTGGGAATGCTTACTGAAGAACAGGCTGTGAGGCTTCAGGAGGCAGGATTATATGCCTACAATCATAATCTTGATACTTCTGAACAGTATTATGAAGAGATTATTTCCACCAGAACATTTGATAACCGAATCAATACCATCAATAATGTCCGCAAAGCAGGAATTACAGTGTGTTCCGGTGGAATTATTGGTCTTGGCGAAACCCATAGAGACAGAATTTCCATGCTATTAACATTAGCTACTATGCCTAAGCATCCGGAATCTGTTCCTATCAATGCTTTAGCTAGAGTAGAAGGAACTCCATTGGAAGATAATGAGAAAGTAGATCCATGGGAAATGGTAAGGATGATCGCTACTGCGAGAATTGTGATGCCGGCTTCTATGGTAAGATTAAGCGCCGGGCGTATAGAAATGACAGAAACTGAACAGGCATGGTGTTTTATGGCAGGAGCTAACTCTATTTTCACAGGAGAAAGAGAAACGCTTTTGGTTACACCTAATCCAGGGGTGTCTGAAGATATGCAAATGTTGGAAACGCTGGGATTAAAACCGATGATGAAAAAGAAAGCTGCTGCTAAACGATTATAAATAATGAGTCATGAGTTTCTGGATTTTAATTATGTATATTTTGAGCTTTGTTCAAGAATTACTTATTAAACTCCTTGATTCTTAGTTTTTATAGATTTAAACGCTAAGACCGCAAAGAGAAGCATAATGAAGCTGCATATTTTTCGTTCGCAAGGGCATTGCATTCAGCAGAGAAAAGTATAACAGTTAGTAGCTGAGTGAAACGCCTTTGCGTTCTTAAACTATACTACATGATTATAAAACCTTAGCGAGCATTGCGTTAAAAACAGAAACACTTAATTATTATAATTTAAAGGCTAAGACCGCAAAGAGAAGCATAATGAAGCTGCTTATTTTTCGTTCGCAAGTGCATTGCATTCAGCAGAGAAAAGTATATCAATCAATGGCTCTTAGCTGAGTGAAACGCCTTTGCGATCTTAAAGATTATACTACATGATTATAAAACTTTAGCGATCATTGCGTTAAAAACAGAAAATAGTACTGCTTTCAAAAAAGCATCAATACATTTATATCAAATATGGATACAATAACACCAACCAGTCTTCAGGAAAGGGATAAAGCCGTTAACTGGCATCCTTATACCCAGATGAAAACGGCTGACAATATTATTCCCATTGTGAAAGGGAAAGGTCTTTACCTTTTTGATAATGAAGGTAAAAAATATATGGATGTCGTTTCTTCATGGTGGGTAACCCTGCACGGACATTCACATCCTTATATTGCTCAACGTATATTTGAACAGCTCAATACTCTGGAACAGGTTATTTTTGCAGGGTTTACTCATGAGCCGGCCACTCAGCTTTCGGAAAGACTGTTAAAGCTTTTACCTGAAAATCAGGACAAAGTCTTCTATTCGGATAATGGGTCTACCGCTGTAGAAGTAGCTCTGAAAATGTGTATTCAGTATGCCCATAACCAGGGAAAAGAGAAAACGAAAATTCTTGCTTTTAAAAATGCATATCATGGTGATACGTTTGGGGCGATGTCTGTAAGTGGAAAAAGCTATTGGACTAAACCTTTTGAAAGCAGGCTCTTTGAGGTTATTTTCATTGATACACCCAATGCTGAAAATATGGAAAGCCTGCAATCACAAATTAAAGATCTTGCTGATGAGGTAGCATGTTTTATTTATGAACCTTTAGTTCAGGGAGCGGCAGGAATGCTGATGTATAAGGCAGAAGATCTGAATAGCTTAATGAAATTCTGCCGGGAGCAGGGAGTGTTGATGATTCAGGATGAGGTTTTTACAGGATTTGGAAGGACCGGAAAGCTTTTTGCGGCTCATTATCTTACTGAAAAGCCAGATATTATGTGTTTTTCAAAAGGATTGACAGGCGGAACAATGCCGATGGGGATCACAACGTGCTCCAAAACGATCTATGAAGCTTTCTGGTCTGATGACAAATACAAAACACTTTTTCACGGACATTCATTTACAGCTAATCCTTTAGCCTGTACGGCGGGATTGGCAAGTATGGATTTATTACTTCAAGAAGATACCCAAATGAACATCAAACGTATTTCTCAACAGCATTCAACGTTTATTAAAGTGCTGGCTTCTCATCCGCAAGTTGAAAATGCCCGCCAGATCGGAACTATTCTGGCATTTGATTTTAAAACCGGACATGGCACTTCCTATTTTAATGAAATAGGGAAAAGACTTTATAATGAATTTTTACAAAGGGGGATCATTATGCGCCCATTAGGAAATGTTCTTTATCTGGTTCCGCCATATTGTATTACTTCTGAAGAACTGAATGTTGTGTATCAGAATATTCTGGAGGTTCTGGATCAGTTTAAAGATTGAAAATCTTCATTTCCGAAACAATAAATAACATTCTAAGAGCTTAACTCATTTCCCCAGAGATGAAGTTGAGAAAGAATGGGCCCTAGTTTGTGTCCTTTTTCTGTAAGCTCATAATAAACTTCTGGAGGAAAATTATAGACTTCAATCCGTCGAATAATATGATCTTCCTCCAGTTGTTTTAGCTGTTCAGCAAGAACCTTTTTAGATACTCTGGGCATATTCCGCCACAATTCTACAAAACGTATTCGGTCTTCTTCAAAAGATTATGCAGGATTAATGGTTTCCATTTTCCCGAAAGAATATCCAGGCTTTTTCTCAACCCGCAATTTTTAAACTCTTCAAAATTCATAGGTTACTTTCATGTAAATAGATCACCTTTTGGTAACCTTCGATTGTTTTACCAAGGTTAACCAATAGATTTGTTTTACAAACTTAAGCAAATGAAATTACAATTATGGCGCAATGCAACATTGCTGTTGAATATGGACGGAACCTCTATTTTAATAGATCCAATGCTTGGCGAAAAAGGATCTTTGGGTAAATTTCCGATGACAGATAATGAGTTACTGAATCCTTTATTGGATCTTCCTTTCAGCAAGGAAGTTGTTGTGAAAAAACTACAGGAGATAGATGCGGTGGCCATTACCCATTTACACCCTGATCACTGGGATTCTACAGCTATGGAACTTATTGATAAAACAACAACCATTTTCTGTCCTTCTGCAATTTCAGATCAAATTGAGAAACAGGGGTTTCAGAATATTATAACAATCAATGATCATGTTCTTTGGAATAGTATTGATATTTCTATCACAAAAGGACAACATGGGACAGGAGAAATTGGTGATAAAATGGGAATAGTCAATGGATTTGTTTTCAAAAAAGACGGCCAGTCAGTGTATATTGTGGGAGATAGCATTTGGTATGATGATATTGCAAAGGAAATAGACAAACATCAGCCGAAGCATATTATCGTAGCAGGTGGAGCTGCTGCATTTTCTGTGGGAGATCCTATTATTATGACAAGTGAAGATATTATCAAAGTCTGTGAATATGCTCCTGGAGCTAAAATTTGGGTAACTCACCTGGAAGCTGTAAGCCACTGCAAGGAAGATAGGAAATTTATCCAGGAAAATATTGATAATAGAGGATATGGTCATCAATGTTTTATTCCAAAAGATGGGGAAGAAATAGATTTATCCTTTGATTAAAAATACACTCGTTTGTAAATTTTCTTTTCAGAGCAAGTCTTTAGTAACTTTTTGTTTACTCCCTTTAAACCTTATAGGTTTGTAGAATACAGAATAATAATCAAAAAAATGAGACCTTTCATCTAGAAACAGTCTCATTTTTATTTAAAATTAAAGCTAAGTGAATTGATTAATCTTCTACACATTTATTTCTTGCTGCTTTCAACCCAAAATAAAGCATGATCAATACTGCAATACTTAAGAAGTAGAATGAAGTATTCCAGGAAATATCCCAATCATGCAGCTTTCCAAACACCGGAGGCCCGAATGCAGCAATCAGATAGCCTACAGATTGTGCCATTCCGGAGATCTTCACCGCATTGATACTGCTTTTCGTTCTTGTAGAGAAAAACAGAATGGATAGACTGAAAGACAATCCATTGGAAATACCTATAATTACAGCATTTACATAGATCCATTGCGATTTTAGAAAGACAAACATCATGGTGCTTCCAAACATCAGAGTACAAATAAAAAGAATCATTATTCTTTGGTCTTTCATTTTACTGGCAATAATCGGGCAGCAGAATGTGATGGGAATCATGGTAATCTGAATTACAAAAAGCACCCATCCCGAACTTTCACCAGGCATATTGTAATCCGTAAGAAATGAAGGCAGCCAAGCAACCATACAGTAATAAAATAAGGATTGTAACCCCATGAAAATACTGATATTCCAGGCTTGGGAAGATTTAAACATATTAAAATCAGAAGTCCCCAAAGCGGTTTTTGGCTGTTCTGTATTCTTCTTGTTAAAAATCATTTCAAGGATTAATACCACAAATCCAAGTGCTGCAATCACCAGCCAGATCCCAAGAGAGCCGCGCCATCCGAATCCTGTCCATTCTCCGATTCTTACACTGAAACCGGAAGCCAGGGCAGCGGTAAGGTTCATGGAAACAGCAAAGATTCCCGTCATTAGGCCAATCTGCTTGGGAAAGTTATTCTTAACATATCCGGGAGTTACCACATTTCCGATACAAATTCCCAATCCAATAAACACTGAACCGATAAATAACAGCCAAAGAGAGCCTGAAATTCTCAGAAACAATCCAAAGCTCAGAATAATCAATGAATACATCAATAGTTTACTGATTCCGAACTTATTGGAAAACCTACTCACTAACACAGAACAAACCGCAAACATAAAAAGTGGGATAGAGGTCAAAAGGCTTACCTGGAAATTATCCAGTTTCAGAGCCTCTCTTACATCTCCAAGGACCGGAGATACAGCAACAATGGGTGACCGGAGATTGCTGGAAATCAATATAACCACCAGCACATTCAGAATCATTAAAACATAAGAAGCATTTTTTTTACTTCGCTCTTCATCATATTAAAAACTTTTGTACAAAATTAGCATAGTAATTTTGTTTAATTTTGCCAAAGTTTTAACCTGAAACGACATGAATGCTAACGATAGTATAAAAATAGATGAGCTTCAGAAACCTTATTTTGTCTGGTTTGAGGAAAACTGGATTCATGACAATGTTCTCCATCAGCATGAAAAAGGACAATTGGTATATGTAGAAAGCGGATTTCAGTATATTACCATTCAAGAGCGCATTTATCTCCTTCCTCAGAACCATGCAGCATGGATTCCTCCCAATGCTATTCATAAAACCAATTCCCATTCGGAGAAAATCAAACTCATGATTATGTTTGCAGATACAGACCGGAAAGACTCTTTTTATGATGAGGTAAATGTTTTTTCCGTTCCTCCTGTACTGAGGGAAATGATAAAATATGCTGAAAAATGGTCTAAACTGATGGAAAAGATCCGGGCGAAATGGTATTTTTAAAAGCTCTTTTTAATGAATTGCCCCATTTTGTGGAACATTCCCTGAAGCTGCACATCTGCCTTCCGAAAGACAAACGCCTGGAAAAAGTCATTGAATATCTCCATCATTACTACAATACAGAAATCAAAATAGAGAGCCTTGGTGAATTGGCATTGCTTTCTTCACGTAGCTTAGAAAGGATATTCAAAAAAGAAACCGGTCTTACTCTGAGTAAATATCAGCAAATGCTCCGCATCATTAAGAGTCTTGAACTTTTGAGTTCAGGAAATTTAACCATTTCAGAGACAGCGTATACAGTAGGGTACAAGAGTGTACAGGCATTTACCAGAAGTTTTCAGGCTGTGATGCAATTCAGACCTACGGATTTTATGAAAAACATTAACTTAAATATAGTAAAAGGGATTTATTAATTTGAAAAAATCAATTATCCATTTATATAAAAGCTTTTTTAATTGTAATTAAATAAATAATTCCCTTTTTAGTCATTTATCATTTAATTAAAAAAGTGCCCGTTATTGAGTTTATAAAAGCAAAAAAGGCCTCCAGTGAGGAGACCTTAAAAAAACACAAATGATGAAAAAAAATTATTTCGATTCACAAATATAAGCAAAAATTATATTATGCATTACATCATATGTGTATTTTTTTTAAAAATTATTTATTTTAATTAAAAATAGTCATTCATCAACATATTTTGCTTTTCCTTAACATTTTGAAATTTAATCCTATCGTATAAATAACTCCACCAAACACAATCCATTCAATAATTGCACTTACAATGTAAATACTGTGAATTCCATACAGCATCGGAATAATGAGAAGAGCAGGGATGTATAAGATTATTTGCCTTAAAATACTTATTACCGTAGCTGGCCGGGCATTCTCCACAGAAGGAAACCAGACCATGGCCATAAAAATAAATGGGAGTGCAGGTAAAACGCTCATGTAAATTCTGAAATCAGTTAATTGAGCGGGTTGAAAAAAATACATTAGGAATCATTACGGACAAAACTTCTGACGGATACAGCATGACAAAAATCCAGAAAGGAATAAGAATAATAAGTCCTGTAAAAGAAAAGAGCCAATATGCTTTGATACTTCTATCATATTTTTCAGCCCCAAAGTTCATGCCTGATACAGGCTGTAAGGCTCGCATTAATCCCCACAGCGGAGTATTCAATAAAATATAAAATCGGTTAACTGCTGTAAAAAAGGTTATATCCGTATCTTTTCCATATTTAGCAATCACATTGAAGACCACAATATTCTGAATGACAATCATTACCATCATAATAAAACCGGGCATTCCCAATGAAATTGTTTCTTTAATAATCGCTTTATCATATTGCAGCGACCAAAAATGAGTTTTAAAAGAAGATTTTCCGGAAGCATAATACCAAATTCCCAATATCGTATAAATAATCATAGAAATATTGGTAGCCCATGCAGCGCCGCTTACTCCGCCGCCAAAAGAATCAATAAATAACGGTTTTAAAGCCACATCTACAATCAGGCCTACAGCAATCATCCAGGCGGCAGTTTTCATTCGTCCTTCTGCCCGGATCAGCATGTTCAGCGCCAGCCCATGAATCCAGAAAAAGCTTCCAAGAATAGTTGCTCTAAAATATTCTACTCCTAAAGTCAGAATTTCATCTCTTCCGCCCATCATGTACACTAATTCTTTAGCGAAAATATAACATGGAATAGTGATCGCAACAGAAAACAGCAAGGTAAGGAAGTTGACTGTTCCCATAGCCTTATTCAGCTTATCTTTATCTCCTGCACCGATCCAGATACTCACTGCAGATCCTATACCGGTTCCTATTAAGGTCCCGAATCCCTGTGCAAACTGTGCTAAAGGATAAGCTACTCCTACCGCTGCCAGTGCTGTATTGCTGATCAGGTGACCTACAAAAATTCCATCAAGAAAATTATTCAATCCATAAAGCACCATTGCAATAACGGCCGGCCACGACATCTGCCACATGACCTTATGCATTTTTCCGTTTAAAATAAGCTGTTTCTGTTGTTCCATTGCTATGATAGTAAATTGTTTGAAAGCAAAAGGAAGCTGAAATAGAGAAAATGAAACCAATAAATTCTACAAGATCAATTAAATCTAACTCTTCATTAACCAACTGATAATTTCAAATTTCTTTCTTCCAACTCCCAATCAACACTCATTTTAACTATAGCTTCATTGTTGCTAGTTATTAAGAATTATTCTAAATAGTTAAAAGTTTTACAAACTTAACAGCTAATGACAATATAGTGACTCCTTAGAACGGAATAAAAACTCCGTATAAAGGAATAATACAGAAGTGAAAAAGTATTATTCATTATCTTAGTATTTTAAAATCTCAATTAGCAAAGTGACTCTGGTCATAAAGAAAGAGAAACAATTTTTTTTAATTTGATTAAAAAGAGTATGAAGCCAAAACAAATCAAGGGAGTTCCCGAACAAAAGTCAGGCGGATTCCACGACACAGAAACTTATGTAGCGTTTGAGAAGGTATTACTACCATTAAAATATGAAATTTTGAAGACGCGATTTTTCTCGGTCAATCTATGGAAAAGCTACTGTGGAGAACCCTTTGCAGCCTTTAAGCTCTGCGATCTCAAAGGAACTCCAGTGGAGCGGGATCCCCAAAAAGGTGACTTCGTCAGGATCAACATTCCCGGACCGGGAGAAACGGAATCTAAAGGATATGACTGGGTAGAAATCACAGATATTTGCTATTATGAGGATACTGTTTCCGAAAGTATTACGATGACCTGCCGGCCCTCCAGAAATCCAGAAAATAAAAGCAGTCATATTGCTCATTTTTATAGCTCGAATGCGACTTCTACCTTTATGATTCAAAGAAGTGCAACTCATTTAAAAGCTGCTGTATACGGCCGGAATGAATCTCCTAATTATAATGCAACTATCATTGATATTATCAGGAATCTGATAGTGGCAATAGGAGGAATGCTTGGAGTGGCCAAAATTCAATGGAAGAAGCTCGCTGACGGACTTTTAGATTTTGACTGAAAATGAAGACTCTGCTTCGAATCCGTTTTCAACTAAATAGATATAAAACATGGATGTATAGAGCATTTATCACTACATTTGTGAGGACTGACTCAATTATATGGAAGAACAATTAGTTTCATATATTAAAGATAAAATATCGGTGACTGATGATGAGATGGCAATCATTCTGTCTTATTTTAAACCGATTACATTAAAAAAGAACGAATTACTTCTTACCAATGGACAATCCAGCCAAAGAACATTCTTTGTGGCTAATGGCTGCCTGAGAATATTTTTCATTAATGAAGAAGGGCAGGAGTCTACCCGCTATTTTGCTTTTGAAAACCAATTTGCCACTGCTTTGGTCAGCTTTATAACTTCTGAGCCTTCCGAAGAATTTATTCAAGCTGTAGAAGATACCAAAGTTTATTACATTACCCACAAAAATTTCTATCATCTTCTGGAAATTGTACCGAAATGGGAAAAATTCTATAGAATTTATCTTGAAATTGCGTACGTAACCAATACCAAACGATTAATGTCCTTCCTCGTTCAGGATGCATTGGAAAAATACCGTCAGCTATTGGCAGAAAATCCTGTTATTGTCCGCAGGCTTTCCAATAAAATGGTGGCTTCTTATCTTAATATTTCGCAGGAGACCCTGAGCAGGCTGAAGTCTAAGCTTTAATTTCTTTTGGCTCTTCAAAGGGTAATTGGCCAGAAACCTCATTATTAAACAAAAATTAATCTTTTACTCTTTTCTCAGGAAAAATTTAAGCCTTATATTTGCAGGGATGTTAAAATGGTTCTCCATATTATGTTCAATGATGTATATGCTGGCTACCACCAATATGGGGGAAGTAATGAAAGTGCCTATGTTTGTAGAGCATTTTATGGAATATCATGGAAATCTTTCAGAATTTGTCCTGGAACACTATGATAATCATAAGAAAGATGCTGACTGGGATCTGGATCAAAAACTACCGTTTATCAATCCACCCATTGTGCTCACCGTACATGCACAGCTTCCTGATTATACCTTTGAGATCAAGAAACCTAAGGAAATCAGAATTCCTCAGAAAAACAGCATTTATCAGGAAAAGGATTTTTCAAACCTTTATCTTTCCAATATTTTTCAGCCTCCGCGGCATTCTTAATTGATTTAATTAAAAAATATTGCTTTAAGTTTTACTTGAAGTAATATATTGTTATTGTTTATTAATCAATTCTGTATCGTATTATTTTCAGTTTGTATTTTAAACGTTTGAGTTATTAAACGACGTGTTTTTAGTTTCATAATACTTTTAGATTTATAAAATTCTTACGGCCTTATTTTAAACTTAAATAAGTATTTAAAAGTTTTTATGACTTCCTGGAATCTACGATTTGTGGTTCAAAGCTCTAAGGCAAGCAGTTTATAAAACAGTACAGAGTATCTAATTAATCATTTTTCATGTTAAACAAAATTATTGAGTTTTCTGTAAAGAATAAACTCATCATTGCTCTGTTCACCATAGGTTTGGTTCTTTTTGGAGTATATGAAACAACCCGACTTCCTATTGATGCGCAGCCTGATATTACCAATAACCAGGTACAGATTATCACTACAGCCCCTTCATATGGAGCAGCGGATATCGAGCGTCTTGTCACATTTCCTATCGAGCAGGCCACCAGCAACATCAGTGGTATCACTGAGCTTCGAAGCCTCTCCAGGTTTGGATTATCATTAGTAACTGTTGTTTTCGATGATAAAACAGATGTATATTGGGCCCGTCAGCAGGTTCAGGAACGTTTACAGCTTGTTCAGGAGAATATCCCTGCAGGAATTGGAAAACCTGAACTGGGTCCTATTTCTACAGGTTTGGGCGAAATTTTCCAGTATGTGGTAAGGGCTAAGAAAGGCTATGAAAACGTGTATGATGAAACGGAGCTAAGAACTATCCAGGATTGGGTGGTCAGAAGGCAGCTATTGGGGACCAAAGGAGTAGCCGATGTCAGCAGCTTCGGTGGAAAGCTGAAACAGTATGAAATTGCTATTAATCCTAATAAACTTCAGGCTTTCAATATCAATATTAATGATGTTTTTACCGCTTTGGAAAAGAATAACCAGAATACCGGCGGAGCTTATATTGAAAAGAAAGAAACTGTTCTTTTTATTCGAAGTGAAGGGCTTCTGGGAACTACGGAAGATATAGGGAACACCCAGGTAGCAGAAACTAAAGAAGGTATTCCGGTTCATATCAAAGACGTAGCTTCTGTAAAGATCGGATATGCTACCAGGTATGGAGCTATGACCTACAATGACACGGGAGAAGTTTCCGGAGCGATTGTTTTAATGCTTAAAGGAGAAAATGCCAATCAGGTCATTACCAATATTAAACAAAGACTTGAAAAAATCCAGGAATCTTTACCGGAAGGTGTTGTGATTGAACCTTTCCTTGACCGGGCTAAAATGGTAAATAATACCATCAGTACTGTAAAAACAAACCTGATGGAAGGCGCTTTGATTGTGGTCTTCATTCTTGTGGTCTTCCTTGGGAACTTCAGAGCCGGATTATTGGTGGCTTCTGTAATTCCTTTAGCCATGCTGTTTGCTATTATCATGATGAATATTTTCGGGGTCGGGGGAAACCTGATGAGCCTTGGAGCGTTAGACTTTGGTCTTATTGTAGATGGTGCAGTTATTATTGTAGAGGCTGTTCTGCATCAGCTGGCTCATAAAAAACATTTTGGCAGGGATAATATGCTGAGCAAAAAGGAAATGGATGATCAGGTTTCCAATTCTGCTGCCAAAATGGTCAACAGTGCTGTTTTTGGACAGATCATTATTCTTATTGTATATCTTCCGATCTTTACTTTACAGGGAATTGAAGGGAAAATGTTCAAACCGATGGCTCAAACGGTTGCTTTTGCGCTCATTGGTGCATTTATCCTTTCCCTTACTTATATTCCTATGATGAGTTCATGGGTATTAAGCAGAAAGAAAAAGGAAAAAGAGAATATTTCAGACAGGGTAATGGCTAAAGTGGAATCCGGCCATCAAAAGTTTCTGATGAAAGCTTTAAAGTATAGAAAAACGATCATTCTGAGTGTTCTTATCCTTTTTGCTGGTGCTGTTTTCACCCTTTCCAGAATGGGTGGGGAATTTATACCCTCCCTGGAAGAAGGGGACTTTGCGGTGGAGATGAGAATTCTTCAGGGAAGTAATATCAATGAAACCAAAAAGGTAACCACTCAGGCCTCTGGTATTCTTTTGAAACAGTTTCCGGAAGTACAGAAAATCGTTGTCAAGATCGGAAGTGCTGAGATCCCCACAGAACCAATGCCGATGGATGCAGGCGATATGATTATTGTTTTGAAACCTAAAAAGGAATGGACTTCTGCCTCATCATTCCCTGAACTTTCAGAAAAAATGAGCAAAGCATTAAGCGTCATTCCAGGATTAACAACGAGTTTTCAGTTCCCTGTACAAATGCGTTTTAATGAGCTTATGACAGGGGCAAGACAGGATATAGTCTGTAAAATTTATGGGGAAGATCTTGACAGTCTTACTACGTATGCTAAAAAGTTGGGCAGTATCATCAATACGGTTAAAGGGGCTCAGGATCTTTACATAGAACCTGTTGAAGGGGCTCCACAAGTCGTTATAGATTACAACCGTTCGGAATTATCAAGGTACAATATTTCTGTTGCAGAAATTAACAGGGTCATCAATATGGCTTTCGCAGGACAAACTGCCGGAGCGTTATATGAAGGAGAAAAGAAGTTTGATATTGTTGTGCGTATGGATAACGATTATAAAAAGACATCACCAGCATTCAGAATCTTTTGGTTCCGACGCCTTCAGGAGAACAGATTCCATTATCTCAGCTGGCGAAAGTAGAACTGAAGGAAAGTCCGAACCAGATTCAGAGAGAAGATACCAAAAGAAGAATCATTATTGGGTTTAATGCAAGAGATAGGGATGTTCAGAGTATTGTAGAAGAGCTTCAGCAAAAAGTTGGACAAAAATTGAAATTCTCACCAGGGTATACCATTGCTTATGGAGGAACTTTTGAAAACCTGAATGAAGCTAAGGCAAGATTAGGTATTGCTGTTCCTATTTCTTTAGTGATGATTTTCTTACTGTTATTCTTTGCTTTCGGCTCTGTAAAACACAGTTTATTAATTTATACAGCCATTCCGCTATCTGCCATTGGAGGAATCTATTTCCTTGCTTTAAGAGGGATGCCTTTCAGTATCAGTGCAGGGGTTGGATTTATTGCCTTGTTTGGGGTTGCCGTACTTAACGGAATTGTTTTGATATCAGAGTTTAACCGACTAAAAAAGAACGGAATAACGAATACCAGCAGGATTGTTTTGATGGGAACGAAAATCAGGTTACGTCCTGTTCTGATGACCGCTTTTGTAGCTTCATTAGGGTTCCTTCCCATGGCCATAAGCAATGGAGCCGGGGCTGAAGTGCAGAGACCTTTGGCAACAGTAGTGATAGGCGGGTTGATGCTGGCAACCCTTTTAACCTTATTTGTGCTTCCCATTCTCTATGTCTTATTTGAACATATTAATAAAGATAAAATGAAATTTTCTAAAAAAATAAACTATAAAAAACGGTCTGTTTTCTTACTATTGGTTTCTTTTGGAAGTCTTCAGGCTCAGGAAAACATCACTTTTGAACAGGCTTTGGAAAAAGCGTATCAGCAAAACGGAACACTGAAAAGTTCAAAATTAATCTCTGATTATCAGGAAAAATTAAAAGCAAGCTATCTGGATATTCCCCAATTGGAAGTTACCGGAGCATTCGGACAGATACAAGGAGAAGAAACTGACAATTCATTCGGAATTTCGCAAAGGTTCAGCTTTCCAACAGTGTATTCAAAAAGAAAGCAGATGCTGGATGCAGAATGGACGGCGAGTGTTATTAATCAGAATCTTACAAAAAAACAGCTGACAAAAGAAGTTACAGATGTTTTTTACAGAATTCTAGTGCTCCGGGAAAAGAAAAA